>CAKRQV010000007.1 GCA_934394565.1 uncultured Lachnospiraceae bacterium | reverse complement strand
ATCAGCGAGTGTGCAGACGATAACAAAGACCACAAGTGTGATTATTGCGGCAAGAAGCTGACTGAGCACACCGGCGGGAAAGCAACCTGCAAGGACAAGGCAAAGTGCGAAGCCTGCGGTGCGGAATACGGTGAGCTTGATGCGAAGAACCACACCGACTTAAAGCACTTCCCGGCAACTGCGGCGACCAAGACCACCGAGGGCAATATTGAGTACTGGTACTGCAAAGGCTGCGGTAAATATTACAGCGACAAGGACGGTACAAAGGAAATCAAAAAAGCCGACACCGTAACGGCGAAGCTGAAGGACGATTCCAAATCTCCGCAGACCGGCGACACCAGCAATGTGCTTCTATGGATCACGCTGCTGTTTGTCAGCGGCGGTGCAGTAACCGTAACAACCGTTTACGGCAGGAAGAAAAAGCGCAGCGTAAAGTAAAATCAAATATTTAACCCAAGGGCGTCTGCCTGCGGGATGGAAAAAGCAGACACTGAAGGTTTCTGAATTTCAGAGCCGGTACATAGTTTCATCAAAGATATAGCGAGAGATTTTCTCCCGCTGATTTGATGTGCTGTGTACCGGCTCTTTTTGCCGTTCCATATTCATTAGCAGAAAATTTACAAAAAATCTTCGTTCAAATCGAAAATAATTTTCCAATTGATTAGTGGGAGGACAATGAGTCGACCTGACAATTGAATGACCGTCCGAATGGGATATGACTCTGCCACGACCTCCCCGATGGGAGCGAGCGGAGCGACGCTGCGGTGAGATTCCGGGGCAGGGATAGAAAAACGACATTCGGGGGAAGCTGCAGAGTAATCTAAAAACATAAGATGCTGTCCACAGGAATAGCGAGCATCGGATTGTGGCCCTACAATCCAAATCCGCAGCCTTGCAGCCTGCGGGACTTCACGCAGGGGCACGCCCCTGAATACCCCACTAAAGAATGAAGATAACAAAAACAAGAAGAAAATCGAGCGCCCGCCGGAGGAATGGCAGATTTTCAAGGACACCCATCCTGCTATCATTGACCGTGAGGTGTTCGCTTTGGTACAGCAAGCGGGTGCAGCTTTTGGACATCTATTATAGCGGCGTGGGCATTCTGCACGAACTGACCTCGGAGGAGATGGAAGAAGCCTTCCAGCACCACCTCATCGAGCGCAGCAAAGAAAAAACGGCGTAACCGCAAAGGCTACACCGTTTCAAAGAAACAATTTAATTGAGATACAAGAGCCACCTTGGGGCACCTTCCTTACGGAGGGTGTCCAAAAGGTGGCCTTCTTTTTCAATTACTATATATACGACCTTGTGCCGCAGACAGGTTTTGAATTACATATCACAAATATTAAGGAAGTTGCATGAATTCGCTATTTGCATTCATTTCCGGATATGATAAAATAAAACTATATGTGAGATTATATCGAAATCTGCAAAAGAAAATACAGCGAGGTTACCTATGAAAAAGAAAATTGTAACAGGGATGCTTATAGCACTTGCACTGTGCAGCATTACCGCTTGTGGAAAAAATAAAGCATCTTCATCGGCCGCCCAGAGTGCTTCTGTAGTGGGAGCGGAGGCTTCAAAAACAGCAGAAGGATCGGCTGTCGCATCGACAACATCTCAGACCCCGGAGACATCGGGAAGCCAGACACCGGAAACAGCAGACAGCCAGGTTTCCCAGACACCGGAAACAGCTGCCGGGCAGACATCCGCCGCAGCCCAGGGTAATGAGACAGTTTCTGCTGCGATCACACTGGATGAGGATATGGCCTCTGTCAGCTATGTACTGCTGGCCCGTATGATCTCTGCTCATGAGGGAAATACGGCTTTTAATGCTGAAGACAAGACAAATGGTGATACCTTCTGGAAAGAAATGAACTATCTGGTATCAGCCTACGGTATCAACAACAAACGTATCAGCTTTGATGAGACGACAAAGCAGTATACAGTAAAAAAGGCGCAGCTTCGTTTCTATGCTGCAGCTTTATACAGCGATCTGGGCAAAGCCAAGAAACTGCCGGAGATCGTTGAGAGCAACGAAAGTGTGAAAAAGAGCGGCAGTAAATGGCAGTTTGCCATGAACGATACCAGTGCTTACGATGTGGCGGTGCAGTCCTGCGAAAAGCTGGACAAGAGTGGCAGCTACAAAATTACGGTTTACCTTGTGGATGCTTCTGCGAGAACTTCTCTCGGCGAATACAGTGCGGTTATCAAAAAGAGCCCGTACAAGGGTAAAAAATCACCGTTCCATTATGCAGTTGTTTCCTTGGAAAAGATGACAAAGATGCCGATGGAGACTGTGCTGGTAGGAAATACTGACAGCAATACAGATACACAGGATGCCTCAGGTCAGGGCACAGCTACGACGGATACGACAAATACGGCTGCGTCCACAACGCAGACAGCAGACAGTACAGCTAATGCGACTGGCAGCACATCTTATGGTACGGTGCTTTCCATGCCAGGAGCTTCTTCGGGAAACAGTGGTACGACAGGAGCAACATCCGGTACAGCGGATGGATCGGGCACGCAGGCTGCAGGTACAACAGACGGTACAGGATCCCAGGCCGCTGAAACGGCAAACAGTACAGCTTCCCAGAGTACAGCTGCGACAGATACAGCCGCTGCTTCCCAGACTACTGGATCTGACAGTGATACGATCAGCGGTGCCAGTGTGACGGCAGATGCGGCCAAGGAGATCGCTCAGAAATATTACGGCGCATCCTCCGCAGACGGTAAGGAATATACCTACAAGTATGAAGGTACGACGACGTATCAGAATGTACCGTATTATAATTTCTCTGTCAGCGATGGCGGCACGACCGTGATTAATATTCTGGTATCCGGAGATGGTGCGCGGATTTACAAGGGTACGAACACCAACGGCAGCTGGTCGATGCAGTAAAATATACCAACGGAAAATGAAGGAGTAGAGAATTGGCTAAAGCAATCTATCCGGGCAGCTTTGATCCGATCACGCTGGGACACCTGGATATTATCAAACGTGCGGCCAAGGCCATGGATGAGGTGGTCATTGGTATTTTAAAAAACTCAAAAAAAACATCGACTTTTACCCTGGAAGAGAGAAAGGCGATGATCGAGGCGTGTATCACGGATATGCCCAATGTATCGGTAAAGTTTTTTGATGGTATGACTGTAGATTTTGCCAGAAAAAACGGTGCGCATGTCATTGTCAGAGGACTTCGTGCGGTATCGGATTTTGAATACGAGATGCAGCTTGCTCAAACGAACCATTCCATCGATCCGGAGATGGATACAATCTTTTTTACTACAAGTCTGGAATACGCTTTTTTAAGCTCGACGATCGTAAAAGAGATTGGTTTTTACGGAAAAGATATTTCAAGATATGTACCGGAGCCTGTAATCAAGATGATGCAGGGAAAATTTGCAGAAAAATAAAAGAAAAACAGTCGGATAGCCAGTCAACTGCGCAGGCAGAGGTCTATTCGGCTGTTTTGGCAGGAAAAGGGAGCAAGAGTACTTATGGGCAGAAGAACAAAACGAGAATACAGGATATCGCTGCTGGAAAATCAGATCCTGTGTGGTGATGCCCTGCAGGGATTGCGTAGTATTCCCGAAGAGAGCGTGGATTTGATAATGACATCACCAGAACCATTTAAAGCAAAGAAAGATGAAGACATACGGACAACGTATGAACAGTATCTTTCCTGCATGCGTCAGGTGATCAGGGAATGCAAGAGAGTCCTGCAAAATGGACGTTTCATGGCGATCACGGCGTCCCATATCATGATTCCGCGCAGAACAAGGAGCCAGTCCTCGATGCGTATTGCAGTGACCTTCGATCTGCACCGGCTGTTTATGGAGGAGGGCTTTGCTTTTGTGGATGATATCGTGCTGTGTAAGGCAGATGGTTCCGGGCGTATGACCGGTCGTGGCAGCCGTTTTTCCGTGGACCGTAATCCGCTGCAATACAAGCCACAGCCGGTGACAGAGTATCTGATGGTCTACAGAAAAGGTCAGGATGTGCTGATCGACCATCTGATCCACGACCATCCACATCCTGAGTATGTGGAAGCATCAAGAATTCCAGACGGATATGAAAAAACCAATATCTGGAATATCTGTCCGGATCCCGAAGAGAAGTATCCGACCCGTTTTCCCAAAGAGCTGGCAGAGCGCGTAGTACAGTATTATTCCTTTGTGCAGGATGTAGTGCTGGATCCCTTTGCAGGAATCGGGATCACGGCAAGGGCGGCTGCCGAACAGGATCGCCGGTTCTGCATGATTGAGCAGAACCGTGATATGGTGGACTATATGGTGGATGATCTGCATATGCGGGGCAGTAATTTTATTCATCCGTTTGAATTTACAGTCAAAGAGGTATAGGGAGCTTCCCTGCACCTCTTTTTGCACGCGTATTTTATGGTTTCAGGAAAGGAAGGATAACTATGCGTCTGATGGAGTTTAAGATGGAACGGACCGGACTTCTGACGGTCGGCCAGGAGGTGACAGTGACAGAGAGTCAGCTGCCGACATCTTTTTATTATACGATCGTTCCGGCAATAGCCATGAGTAAGAATTATCCGGCTTACCAACGTCTAAAGAGTCGTACCGGCATTGTAAAGGAAATCGAGACAAAGCCGCGGGGATTTTATACGCTGGTGGCGTTTGATGAGGAGCCTATCGATGAAGAATAAGAGTGAAACGGCTGTACATAATATCGAGCCGGTATGGGATGCCGATAGCCGGATCCTGATCCTTGGCAGCTTTCCTTCGGTCAAATCCCGGGAGGCTGCCTTCTTTTATCACCATTCCCAGAACCGCTTTTGGAAGGTGCTGGCCCAGCTTACAGAGGATACGCTGCCGGAAACGATCGAGGAGAAGAAGTACTTTCTTTTGCGGCATCACATCGCCGTATGGGATGTGATCGCCAGCTGTACAATTACGGGTTCAAGTGACGCTTCGATCCGTGACGTCGTGCCAAATCCGGTGGAAAAGCTGTTAAAAGAAACGCAGATCGACCAGATTTTTGTCAATGGAAAGACGGCAGAGCGGATGTATAAGCGCTATCTGCAGGATATCTGTGGACAGGAGGCCGTTGTACTGCCTTCGACCAGCCCGGCCAATGCCGCGTGGCGGCTGCCGGATCTGGTAAATGCGTGGACAGAGGCTGTGGAGAGAACTGTCGGCATGGAAGGTTTAAAATGATTAACCCACAATTCAACTATTGAACTGACAAAAGTAAAGAGTTATACTGTTCGAAGTACGAAATCAAAATTGGTTCACCGGATCAATTATTGATATGCAATGCAAAAAAAGAAACTTCCACTGGAGTTTTCTTTTATATGCCAAAGCAAATAGAATATACAGGACGGTGAACGTCTGGATATAAACAGGAGGACAGTATGGCTACAATCGCAGAACGTTTAAAGGAAATCATGGAAATCAGACAGCTTCGCCAGATCGATCTGGTACGGCTGGCAGAACCGGTGGGAGAGGCTAATGGGCTGCATATCAGCAAAAGCCATATCAGCCAGTATGTCAGCGGCCGGACACAGCCCCGCCGGGATATTTTGAAGGTGCTGGCAGAGGCACTGGGGGTCAGTCAGTTATGGCTGCAGGGAGAGGATGTACCGATGAAATCTGCAGAAAACAGGCAGGAGTCACCACAGATACCAGAACGCCGTGATATGTGGGACCAAAATGGTGTCCGGCATTTCACAAAATCCACAAAGCTGGATAATGTATTGTATGATGTGCGGGGTCCGGTTGTGGATGAGGCAGCCCGCATGGAAGAGGCTGGTATGAAGATCCTGAAGTTGAATATCGGCAATCCGGCACCTTTTGGTTTTCGTACTCCGGACGAAGTGATCAGCGATATGCGTCAGCAGCTGACCGAATGTGAGGGCTATTCTGATTCCCGGGGGCTTTTTTCTGCCAGAAAAGCTATTATGCAGTATGCGCAGGTGAAGAAGCTGCCGAATGTGCAGATGAGCGATATCTATACGGGAAACGGCGTCAGTGAGCTGATCACGTTGAGCATGCAGGCTCTCCTGGACCATGGTGATGAGATCCTGATTCCAGCTCCGGATTATCCTCTGTGGACTGCTTCGGCAACGCTGGCCGGAGGTACAGTGGTTCACTATATCTGCGACGAGCAGGCTATGTGGTATCCCGACATAGAAGATATCCGGCGAAAGATCACTGACCGTACCAAGGCAATCGTTCTGATCAATCCGAACAACCCGACAGGTGCGCTGTATCCGAAGGAAGTGCTGGAACAGATTGTAGAGATCGCCAGAGAGCATCAGCTGATCATCTTTTCAGATGAGATCTATGACCGTCTGGTGATGGATGGTCTGGAACATACTTCTATCGCATCACTGGCTCCGGATCTGTTCTGCGTGACGTTCAGTGGCCTTTCCAAGTCCCATATGATCGCCGGATTCCGTGTAGGCTGGATGATCTTAAGCGGTAATAAAGCTGTGGCAAAGGATTATATGGAGGGAATCAATATGCTGTCTAATATGCGTCTGTGTTCTAATGTACCGGCACAGTCCATTATCCAGACAGCACTTGGAGGGTATCAGAGTGTTAAGGAGTATCTCGTTCCCGGCGGCCGCATTTATGACCAGAGGGAATATATTTACAAGACCTTAAACGATATACCGGGCATCAGCTGTGTAAAGCCTCAGGCGGCATTCTATGCATTTCCGAAGCTGGATGTGAAAAAGTTTAACATTACCAACGATGAAAAATTTGCGTTGGATCTTCTGAAGGAAAAAAAGCTGCTGATTGTTAATGGTACGGGATTTAACTGGCAGGCTCCGGATCATTTCCGCGTGGTGTATCTGCCAAGAATTGAAAATTTGAAACATGCGATGCATGATCTCCGGGATTTTCTGGGACACTATATACAGAAATAGGCAGGAAGGTCTGCAAAATACGGAATGGCATACAATGTACAGGGAAATCCGCAAATTGTATGCCATTCGGTGCTTGTTAAAGCTGTGTCAAAGTAGTATACTCTATAGTATGGGAAAAAGAGGTATACACGTGAAGTATGTATACTGGATACTACCGGGAGGCAGATAGATGAAAAAGATGTACGAAACCTGTTGGGAAGTGATCAATCTGTGTGCCAATAATCAGATGCGGGATGTTTTTTTTGATGAAGTAGAGGTGGAAGATCCGGAAGAGTTTCTGAAGCAGAAATTTAAGGACAAGACGTTTACTTATGAAAAAACCGTACAGGCGGACGGAACGATTATTTTTGATATTTATACATCCGGTATGCATCAGCGTTATTCTTTTACGGAGATCTGATGCAAAAATCCGCCAGAAAAACAAATAGCGGAGGTAATATGGCAGAACATACACACAAGCATGTGCATGGGGAGCTGGAGACAGAGGCTGTGCATCAGCATGTACTGGAGGACGGTACAGTGATTGAACACAGCCATATGCATGGGCATACCCATACACATCAGAATACGAAAGCAGTATTAAACCGTCTGTCCCGGGCAATCGGGCATCTGGAATCTATCAAACGTATGGTAGAGTCCGGCCGGGACTGCAGCGAGGTGCTGATCCAGCTATCGGCTGTAAAGTCGGCAATCAATAATACCGGCAAGGTGATCCTGCAGGATCATATCCAGCATTGTATTGTGGATGCGGTAAAGAGCGGTGACACAAAAGAGCTGGATGAGCTGAATAAAGCGATTGAACAGTTTATTAAATAGAGAAGAGGTAAATAAAATGGCAAAAGAATGTTCAAACAGTTCCTGTTCAAAGGAGAGCTGTGAAGGATGTCCGAGCAAAAACGGCGGCGGCATCCCGAAAGAAGTATTAAACGTGTATTCCGAGATCGGTCATGTGATCGGTATCGTCAGCGGTAAGGGTGGCGTAGGTAAGTCCTTTGCTACGGCATCTTTAGCAAACCAGCTGGCAAAGCGCGGTTTCAGAGTCGGCATCATGGATGCTGATATCACAGGCCCGTCGATTCCGAAGATGTACGGTCTCAAAGGTCCGTGCCAGATGGCCGGTGACGACGGTATCCTGCCGCTGATCACAGAGAATGGTATCAAGGTCATGTCCGTCAACCTGCTGCTCCCGAATGAGGAGGATCCGGTCGTATGGCGTGGTCCGGTACTGGCCAATATGGTCAAACAGTTCTGGACAGATGTAATCTGGGGTGAGCTTGATTATCTTCTGGTGGATATGCCGCCGGGAACCGGAGATGTACCGCTGACCGTATTCCAGTCGCTCCCGGTAGATGGTATCTATATCATAAGTTCCCCGCAGGATCTGGTGCGTATGATCGTTACCAAGGCTGTCAACATGGCCAATATGATGAAAGTGCCGATCCTTGGTCTGATTGAGAATTACAGCTATCTGGAATGTCCGGACTGTGGTAAGAAGATTGCTGTATTTGGCGAAAGCCATATTGATGAGATCGGAGCATCCTTAGGCCTGGATGTGGTAGGCAAAGTACCGATCAGTCAGAACTTTGCACAGGCTGCCGATGCCGGTAAATTTGCAGAGGTGGACAATACCTATGTGGCAGCTGCGATTGAAAAACTGCCAAGATGCGTGCCACAGGAAAATTAAATAAGTACAGGTAACGTAAATGCAGGACTGCCGGTATTTTTATGACAAAGAAAATACCGGCAGTCCTGCATTGGTTTGTGGCTTGTCTGGATAAAAAAATCAGATATGGACTTTTTTTATCGGATTGTGTTCCCGCAGTTTGCGGTAGCTATGGAAGAAATACAGGTTTCCGGCCAGCGCTGTGACAAACCAGGAGCAGACATATAAAAGGTACAGTGACGGCAATGTTTTAAAATGAGCAAAGATCGTGTAGATCCAGGTAATACGAAGAATCACCGATCCGGAGATCACGATCACAGTCGGGGCAATGCTCTTGCCGATACCGCGGGCCGCTGCCGTGGCATTGTCCATGAAGGCCGAGACGCTGTAGGAAAGTCCCATAATCATCAAACGGACAGATCCGTAATACAGAACGTCCGGATCTGTCGTGAACAATGACAGAAACGGCATACGGAAGATCACGAGCAACACACCAAGGATAAGTCCAAGACTGAAAGAATACAGTGTGGTGATTCCGTAGACCTTCAAAATCCTTTTTTTATGGCCGGCACCATAGTTCTGGGCAATAAAACTTGTCGAAGCCGTATAGAATGCGCTCATCATATCAAATATAATGCTGTCTGCATTGACAGCTGCAGAGTTTCCTTCGACAACGACGTGGTCAAAGGTATTGACCGCACTTTGGACAAACAGGTTGGCGATCGCAAACAGAGAATACTGGATTGCAGAAGGAATACCGATGCGCAGTACCTGCACTGTGATATGCCTGTCCAGCCGGATCAGTTTAAAATCCAGCCGGTATTCTTCTTTACAGTGGAGCAGATGCTGCAGGATCAGTGCCGCTGAAATATATTGTGAAATAATGCTGGCCAGTGCTACACCGGCCACATCCATATGAAAAACAATGACAAAGATCAGATTCAGGATGATATTGATCACACCGGAGATTGCCAGATAGATCAGCGGTCGTTTCGTATCTCCCACAGCACTTAAGATAGCGTTGCCGTAATTATACATGGCCAGGGCCGGTGATCCGCACAGATAAATCGTCAGATACAGAACCGCACCGTCGATCAGTTCTTTTTTTGTTCCCAGAAGAGAAAGAATCGGACGAGTAAGGATAAAACCTGCCAGTAGCAGAAGAATACCAACGATCAGGCAGAGAATCAGTGAACTGTGGACCGCTTTTTCTACACGGGTATGGTCTTTTGCTCCGAGATAACGTGCTGTGACAGCGTTGACACCGCCAGACATACCAAGTAAAAGACCGGTGGTCAGTGTGACGAGTATCGTGGTGGAACCGACACAGCCCAGAGCGATCGATCCTGCAAAATGTCCGACAACAGCCACATCCGACAGATTAAACAGTACCTGCAGCACATTGGAAAACATCAGTGGAATACTGAACAGCAGCAGGTTTTTGCCCAGCGGACCGTGACACATGTCCATGGCTTTTGCTGTATGCTTCATAAAAAATCCCCCATAAAAGTCAGAATTGACATAGCGTAGATATTTTAGCAGAACACATGGAAAATTCAATATGAAAATGAGAGAAAAACGTGTTGAAAATGACAGTATCTTTTGGCGCTTTTTTCTGTAAAAAGGAAAAAATGTTGCGTATACGACAATGCAGCAGGTACAATCCGGGCAGTGTGAAAGGCACGGACTGTTTTTTACAGGCGGTCTGTGCTATACTTGGCAAAGTGGGAAATGTATGTGGCATATGCCCAAATTTTATATAGCAGAGAATGTGTGACACATGGTTCTGTTTGCTTTTTTGCAAATGCATGCACAGAAGATGTGTCGGGCATCCTTCTGAGATGACGAAAATATCAGAAAAGGAAGAAATATCATGCTTTGTGAACCATCCTATATAAAAGAATTTCACTGTACAGCCTCTGCCTGTCAGGACACTTGTTGCGCCGGATGGGAGATTGTTCTGGATGAAGAGGCACTGGACCGCTATAAAAATGTCGGCGGTTCCTTTGGAGAGCAACTGAAAAAAGAAATCAAAACAGAAGACGGGGAAAGCTATTTTGCCCTGACAAAAGAAAACAGGTGCCCGTTTCTGGATACAAAAGGGCTGTGCGATATCTATAAACACCTGGGAGAGGAAGCTCTCTGTGATATCTGTACAGAGCATCCCCGTTTTTACAACTGGGTCGGCGACTATACGGAAAAAGGGCTGGGACTTTGCTGTGAAGAAGCGGAACGTCTGTTGTTTGCCGAAAGAGAACCTCTGACATTTGTCTGCACAGAGCAGGGAGAGGGAGAAGAGATCGCTGAAGATCTGCAGGCTTTGTTGCAGATCCGTGGAGAAGCGTTCGGAATCTTACAGGACAGAGAATGGCCGTTTACAGAGCGTATTGCTACGTTTAAGCAGTATATGAAACAGGTGCAGGCGGCATTGGACGAGGGCGAAGAAACACAGCCGGAGATTTCAGATCTTGTGCATTTTCCATCGGAAGAAAAGATTCACCGGATACTTTCTGTGTATCATACGCTGGATTTTCTTGATCCGTCATGGAAACTGCTGCTGCAACAGGCAGAGAATGATGCAGAAAGGATCGCTGCCAGAGGAGCTGAGCTGCTGTCAGCGGATGCGTCGAGAGAGTACGAATGGGAACATGTGGCAGTATATCTTTTGTTTCGCTATAGTATTGAAGCTGTGTATGATGGCGACATGCTGACCCGGGCAGGTCTTGTCTGCCATTGTCTGGAACTTCTGGCGATTCTGGCAGCAGAAATCGCACTGCAGGATGCTTATACGACAGAAAAAAGAGACACACTGCTTCGAATGTTCAGCAGGGAGATCGAATACTGTCCGGAAAATATGGAAGCTGTCTGTGCGGCGGTCAGGGAAGGACGCCTTTAAAACATTATTTGAAATACAAAAAAGGAAACATATATGGAATACAGAATTTCCGTCAGAAATCTGGTGGAATTTATTTTACGAAGCGGTGATCTGGACAATCGTCAGGGCAGTGGTCCGGACCGGGAGGCGATGCAAAAGGGCAGCCGTCTCCACCGGAAAATCCAAAAAGCCCAGAAAAGTGGCTACCAGAGCGAGGTACCGCTGGTGTATATACAGGAATATACGGAATACAGCATTAAATTTGAAGGGCGGGCAGACGGTATCATCACGGATCCGGATGGTCATATAAGAATCGACGAGATCAAAGGCATGTACCGGGATGTGACAAAGCTGACAGAGCCCATACCGGTGCATCTGGCGCAGGCTAAATGTTATGCCTATATGTATGGACGTGATAAACAGCTGGAAACCATCGGTGTACGTATGACCTATGCCAATCTGGAGACGGAAACCATCGTCTGTCTGGAAAAGGAATATACCTGGTCGGAGCTGGAATGCTGGTTTCTGGATCTGATCGAGAAATACCATACTTGGGTTGAATTTTCATGGCAGTGGCGAAATACCAGAAATGCTTCTATGCAGGGGCTGGAATTTCCCTTCCCGTACAGAAAAGGGCAAAGGGAGATCGTCAGCAGCGTGTACCGGACGATCCTGCGAAAAAAACAGCTGTTCATCCAGGCTCCGACCGGTGTGGGAAAGACGATGTCCGTCATGTTCCCGGCGCTCAGAGCCTGCGGTGAGGGCGAGGCGGAAAAAGTCTTCTATCTTACTGCCCGGACAATCACCCGCACTGTGGCGGAGGATGCCGTTGAAGTCCTGCGGGAAAAAGGACTGCGCTGCAAATCGGTGACTCTGACGGCAAAAGACAAGCTTTGCGTTCTGGATGAAGTGGACTGTAACCCGGACATCTGTCCGCGGGCGAAAGGGCATTTTGACCGGGTCAATGATGCTGTCTATGAGCTGGTGACGACCTGCGATGCCATCAACAGAGAGACTATCCTTGCCCAGGCAGAAAAATGGCAGGTGTGCCCGTTTGAAATGATGCTGGATGTGTCGCTGTGGGTGGATGCCATCATCTGCGACTATAATTATGTACTCGATCCAAGAGTGCGTCTCAAACGGTTTTTTGCGGATGGTGTGCAAAGTCCCAGCATCGTGCTGATAGACGAGGCGCATAACCTCGTGGACCGGGGCCGGGACATGTACAGCGCCATGCTGTACAAAGAAGAAGTTCTGGCGGTCAAAAAACTTGTGAAGGACAGACGCCCGAAGCTGGCAAGACTGCTTGAAAAAGTCAATAAAATAATGCTCGGTTACAAGAGAAGCTGTGACACCTATGAGATTTTGGAAAATTTAGGAATGCTGCCGATCCACCTGCTGCAGGTGACCGGGGAGATGGAGGAATATCTCGACGAAGAACACGACAGTGCGGTACGGACAGAGGTATTACAGCTGTATTTTACAATGCTGACTTTCGAAAATATCTATGAGATGCTCGATGACAATTATGTGATTTACAGCCAGCATGATCCGGATGGCAGATTCCGGCTCAAGCTGTTTTGTGTCAATCCGGCAAATAATATCCAGAACTGTCTGGATCAGGTGCGGAGCAGCGTATTTTTTTCCGCAACACTTTTGCCGGTACAGTATTATAGACGTCTTTTCAGCACCAGATCCGATGATTATGCGATCTATGCGGAAACGTCCTTTTTACCGGAACAGAAAAAACTGCTGATCGGCAGAGACATCAGCAGCAAATATACCCGCAGAAATCATGCAGAATATGTGAAGATCGCAACATATATCCATGACCTGACAGCGGTGAAAAAAGGTTGCTATATGGTTTTTATGCCTTCTTATAAAATGCTGGAAGATATTGCTGACGTATACGATGAACAATATGGCGAAGAACATGGTGTCGAAGTAATCCGCCAGATACAGACCATGCGGGAAGCACAGCGGGAAGAGTTCCTGTCCCAGTTTCAGGAAAAACGGACAGATACGCTGATCGGTTTCTGCGTGATGGGAGGTATTTTCTCTGAGGGTATCGATCTTGTGGGTGAGCGTCTGATCGGTGCGCTGATCGTCGGCACGGGACTGCCACAGGTGTCCAATGAGAGAAAAATCCTCATGGATTTCTATGATAAAAAAGGTGAGAACGGATTTGATTATGCCTATCGCATCCCCGGTATGAACAAAGTCCAGCAGTCCGCCGGCCGTGTGATCCGCACCGTGGAGGACCGGGGGATCATCGCCTTGCTGGACGAGCGTTTTCTGTACAGGGAATCGTTGGATCTTTTTCCCCGGGAATGGTTTCCATATGAGGTTGTGACAAAAGATACAGCAGGTGAACGGGCAGAGGCTTTCTGGATGGAACGTTTTTCATAGAACCGGTGAAAACAGTACCGATTCATATCTTGAGACAGGGCAGGGATTAGCTTGTTATTTCAGGTACAGTATGTTAATATTTTTATATATGTATATGCCAGAAAAACAGCCATGTATAGTGGAAAAACTGGCAAAAAGATAATGTTTTTATAACCGGAAAGGAGACTGCCCATGAGAAAACAACAGATTCCCCTTGGTATTGTTTTGTTTAGTATGGTTATCCTTACAGGGTGTGGTGGGAGTAACCATGCACCGGAGTTTTCCTCTGAAGTGCTGTCCACCGAAGCACAGCATGAGACAGAAAAGATAGCGGTTACACTTGTGAATGCCAGCAACCTGTATCTCAGGGAGGTTATATTTACCGTGCCCGAGGACGAAACTTATGAGGGATATGGTGCTCTGGCGGATGTGGACGGACTCGATCCGGGCGATGAATATGTGGCGGAGATTCCGGTATCGGATCAGGCGTACCAGATCGAAGCCTACGATGTTGACTGGGAAGAGGTGTATGGCGGAGCGTGCCGTGGCATAGTGGAGGATGGTAGTGTCATTGTACTTTTGCCGGAAGAAAACGGTACGCAGATGATCTATGCTCCGGGGACAGATCCGGAGACGGCCAGAGAGGAAGCCTCGACGGCCTATGGATTGGCATATGCTGCTGAGCAGGAAGCAGCAGAAGAGAGAGAAGAGGCAGCGGCAAACGAAGAACTGGCAGAGACAGACCGGGCACAGGAAGCGGCGAAAGCGATGGGCTACGAGTCTGTGGCGAATATGCGCTTCTATACGCATGAGGGTTATAACCGTGACGATGCCGAATTTCCGATGCTGACTGGTTACTGGTATCCGGACGGCGATGAGAACAGCCTGACCTATTTTGCCATGGATAACCGGGATAATATGAGATGGTACCGGTTTGATGAGAACGACGGTGATGTGGAAACGGAAGTGGATGGTATACGGAGTAAGGTGTTAGATACCTATACGCTCAACAGCGGAAAAAAGTTTACCATGAAAAATGACACGATTGTATTTGATGGTGAAGATGTGGAATATCGCATGGGAACCTATTAAAAGCAAAACTATAAGAAGCACACTTTGTGAGTCCCTCATAGTTATTGTGGCAGTCAACAGGGTCACTGGTTGTGTATGCAAAAAAATGGTGTGAGACATATATGCTCACACCATTTTTTGATTTCGAAATACAAAAAATATATTTGGCTGCTTACAGCAGATAAACAATACAGGATACGACGGTACTGGTCAGTCCGACGAGGGCTTCGTACGGGATCAGTTTCATACGCTCTTTGATCTGCATATTGACGGAACCACCGGTAGCATGGAAGAAGGAACCATGTGGCAGGGAGTCAATAACAGTAGCACCGGCATGGATCATGGCTCCGGCATCCAGGGCGGGCACGCCACTTTGGAGTAAAGCTCCGGAGAATGTCTGGGAGGCGATCGTGGCACCTGCGGTTGTGGAGGCTGTGGCGCCGGCCATCAGGATACCGGAGATTGGAGCCAGGACAAAGGCCGGAAGGCTTGCCATTTCCAGTAAAGTGATCATGTCTGTCTGAATCGCGGAAGCCTTGATGATACCGGCGAGTGTACCCGTACCGATCAACAGAATGGATACACCGAGAACTTTGCTCAGACCAAACTCACAGTACGGTACGATGTGGCGGATCTGTCCACAGGCCAGCATACATACGACGCCACCAAGGGGCAGGGCAATCAACGGATCGATTGTGACAGAAAACAGCGGGCGGAGAGCCAGCAGTACGATCACGACCAGAGGACCGGCGATGGAGGCCAGAAAAGACGGCAGTGATTTTTCTGCACTTTCCTCAAGCTCAGCGGCGGACAGCTGTGCGCCATTTTTCTTTTTCGCAAGGAAAGATGCCAGCAGGATCGTTACGATAACAGCGGCGATGGCCGGGAAAATATTTCTCATCATCAGGGCTGTAAGGTCTGTCTGGAAGGCCTCCGCTGTGGCAATCGTATTCGGGTTCGGCGAGATAATGTTTCCGGCTTTTCCGCCGCCGATCATGGCGAGCAGAATGGCCGGTTTGTTATATCCGGCTTTCAGACCGATGGCCATGGCGATCGGAGCCACAGTGATGACAGAGATATCGACAAACACACCGACAGCACAGATGATCATGGTAGAAATCGCAATGGAGACGATCGCAAAGCGTTCACCGAGTTTGCTGACAATGACATCAGCGATTTTTTCCGCTGAGCCTGTCTTGATCAATGCACCGGCAAGAATACCGGAGGTCAGAATACGAAGAACGGAAGACATCATACTCTGGGCACCGGACACCATTGTGTCAACGGTTCCGGTCAGGCCGCAACCGCCCACGATACCGCCGACAAGGGCACCGAGGATCAGGCTGTAGGCCGGGTGTACTTTTTTGATGATGAGCACGATGGCAAGAACGAGTCCGACCAGTGCTCCAAGTGTTGTAAATTCCATAGTGTTTTCTCCTTAGAAGTATTGTAAATGTCCGTCTCAGCTTCGAATGGCATGGATGGTACGAAAAACCTGTTCTACAGCATCTGCCATGTTTTGCCGTGCTTTTTCAGTATCCATGGCCTCTTCCAGTGTGGAAACGCCACGAAGGATCGGGAAGAAGGCATCGATACCCTTTTCATTGCAGGCAGAAGCGTCTTTTGCAACGCTGCCGGAAAAACCAAGGACGGTGCATCCGTGTTCTTTGGCAGTCTGGGCAACCCCGATCGGCGCTTTGCCCATGACGGTCTGGCCATCAAGGCGGCCCTCACCGGTCAAAACGATGTCAGCATCCTTCACATAGTCGCTCAGCCTGGTTTCTTCCAGTACGATTTTTACACCGGATTCCAGCGTGGCATTAAAAAACGTCAGGAAAGCAAAGCCTAGTCCACCGGCAGCACCGGCACCGGCATGGTTCGGGTTGGCTTTCGGAAAACTATTTTTTGCCAGTGCGGCATAAGCGGACAGCCAGCCGTCCATCTGCTGTACGATTTCCGGTGTGGCCCCTTTCTGCGGGCCAAACACAGCACTGCAGCCATGTTCACCGCAGAGCGGATTGGTGACATCACAGGCGATGCGGAATGTGCAGTCGGCAAGCTCAGGGAAAACATGGTCTGTTGAAATCTGTGCCAGATCTGCCAGACCTTTACCGAACATGCTGACCGGCTGACCGGACGCATCCAGCATGTCAAAACCAAGAGCCTGCAGCATGCCGAGACCGCCATCGTTGGTGGCACTTCCGCCGATACCTACGAGGAAGCGGCGGCAGCCTTTATGAATGGCATCTTTGATGACTTCACCGACACCGTAGGTGGTTGTATGGAGCGGATTTCGCTGCGCCTCTGTAACCTGTGTGATGCCGGCCGCACCGGACATTTCGATGATGGCTGTTTTGGTCTCCTCGACGATACCGTATGGACAGTCTACCAAAAGACCGGCGGGGCCGGTGACAGGTATGGTGACAAGCTTTCCGCCAAGTCCGGCTGTCAGTGCTTCGACAGTACCTTCCCCTCCATCGGCCAGTGGACGAACCTGGATCTGTGCGTCCGGATAGACCCGACGGATACCTTCGGCCGCACTTTTCCCTGCTTCCATGGAGGTCATACTGCCTTTGAATGAATCTATAGCGATGACAATGTTCATTGTGAATTCCTTTCTGTTTTTCCTTTGGTATAGCATGTGAAACCAGACAGAATATATGCTGGCATCTGTGCGTGTGCCAACTGCGGTTTCTTTGTCATATAACAGTGCGCTCTGTCAATGTTAAAAGTATAACAGGGAGAAAATATGGAGAAAATGGTACAAAAGACAAAAAAAGTTGAAAAAATAAAAGATACATGGTATATATAACAAAAAACAGATGAAACTGAAAATGATCCCGTGGATGTTCTGGCGCATGGTGACGGACAGATTTTCTGAAAAAATGCAGAAAAAGCAGAGCGCGGGAGAGGTGAGAGAATACAGGAGAGTAAGAGTGGAGCTGATCAGTAAGGCGATTGCACAGCAGATCGTAGATACCGTAAAAGATGTGTGCAGTCAGAATATCAATTTTATCGATGCAAAGGGTATTATTATAGCCAGTACAGATCCGTCAAGGATCGACACGTTTCACGAGATTGGTTACCGTGTCGTATCCACGGGTGATACATTGGAAGTTGCAGATGATGACAGCTTTTTCGGAACAAAGCGTGGTATCAATCTTCCAGTCAGCTATAATGGTCAGATCGTAGCGGCCATCGGTATCAGCGGTGAGGTAGAAGAAGTCCGCAAGTATGCCCATCTGGCCGGGCGGATCACAGATATCCTTCTGAAAGAGCGGGAGATCGAGGCTCAGGGTACGCAGAAAAAGAATCGCCTGCATTACGTGATCCGCTGTCTTGTCAACAATGAGACAATCAATGCGGATTATCTTACCGACACTTTGCGGGAAAATGGGCTGTCGGAGCAGTCGCTTTGCCGTGTTGTCCTGATCCGGCTTGATGCCCGGTATAATACAAACAATCTGTTTATGATCCAGTCGGCGGTCACCCAGACCTTTGCAAAGATGGATATGCGATTTTATCGTTACAATTATCCGAGCGAATATATTCTGATCGCAGAAGAAAAAGCACTGGAGGCAAAGAAGACAATACTTGCCAGACTGGCGGAGGATTATGCATCAATGTTGCATATCGGTGTCGGTACGGCCGTCAATGTCCGGCAGAGCGCCCAGTCTTATCTGTGCGCTTCCGTGGCTATCCAGTCCCGGAAAAACCAAAATACACCAGTATATTATGATGATCTCGATTTTACCCTGTTGCTGGGAAATATGACAGGAGACAGAAAAAAGCGATATCTGAAAAAAATACTCGGGAGTCTGAAAGAAGAAGACTGTGAACTTCTGTCGGTGTATTATCAGAATGAAATGTCTCTGCAACAGGCTGCGGATGCTCTGTATATCCATAAAAACAGTCTGCAGTACCGCCTCAACCATATCCATAAGCTCACGGGATACAATCCCAGGAAGTTTACCGATGCTGTTGTGCTGTACAGTGCGCTGGAGCTTCGGAAGCTGGATGCGCTCAGTTAGTCTGTTACAGTTCACAGATGCTGCGTGAACAGTAACGTCAGTTTTGCTATTCGAATATTTTATGTACCGCAGACGTTGCAAGATATGTCAGGACTGTTATAATGTAGACAGGTTTGTAAACGGTGGTATAAACACACAGAACTATGGAAAAAAGTATATGGACAGTACAGGTGTAACAGAACATGTATAGTGTCCAGTACGTCTGGAGGTGCGGTATATGATCTATAAAATGTTCAGAGATGAAAAACTATCAATGCTTGGTTTTGGTACGATGCGTCTTCCCCTTCAGGAGGATGGGAACGTGGATGAAGCCCAGGTGAGAAAAATGACGAAGTATGCAATGGAGCATGGCGTTAATTATTTTGACACGGCATTCCCTTATCATAACGGTGATTCAGAACGGGTGATCGGACGTGTGCTTAAAGAATATCCACGGGACAGTTTTTATCTGGCAACAAAGTATCCGGGTCATCAGATCTTTTCAGATGGTCATCATCCGGAAAAGATTTTTGAGGAACAGTTGAAAAAATGTGGTGTCGAGTATTTTGACTTTTATCTCCTGCACAATGTGTATGAAAAATCCATGGAGACGTATCTGGATCCCCGATGGAACATTATAGAGTATTTTAAAGAACAGAAAAAGCGTGGAAGGATCCGTCATCTGGGTTTCAGCTCCCATGCAAAGGTGGATTGTCTGAAGAAATTTCTGGATATCTGTGGTGAAGATATGGAGTTCTGCCAGATCCAGTTGAACTATCTGGACTGGTCGCTGCAGGAAGCCAGGGAGAAATGTGAGCTTCTTTCCAGCCGGAATATTCCCATCTGGGTCATGGAACCGGTGCGTGGTGGAAAGCTTGCCAGTCTGGAAGAAGCTGATGCGGCCAGATTAAAAGCCATCAGGCCAGAGGATTCAGTGGCATCCTGGGGATTCAGATTCCTGCAGGATATACCAGGAGTGACAGTAGTCCTCAGCGGCATGTCCAATATGGAACAGATGCAGGATAATATCCACACATTTTCAGAAGAAGGACCACTGTCAGCAGAAGAAAAAGAAGTACTGTTTTCCATTGCAGAGGGCATGAAAGATATGATCCCCTGTACGGCCTGCAGATATTGTTGTGACGGATGTCCAAAACAGCTGGATATTCCATCCCTGCTCAGTACATACAATGAGATGCGTACCGCACCATCCTTTAATGCAGCCATGTATATTGAGGGACTGGATGATGGAAAAAAACCATCAGACTGTATTGGATGCGGCAAATGTGCAAAAGTCTGTCCGCAGAATATAGATATACCAGCTGCCATGAAAGATCTTACAGAGCGTCTTGAAAAAATGCCAAACTGGGCAGAGGAATGTCTGAAAAGAGAAAAAATGGCGCAACGAAAAAAATAAAAAATATAAAAAGTTACTATAAAAAGATACAGACAGGGATGCAACCATGTCTGTATCTTTTTTCGGAAAAAGGCATTGACAAAACCACATATCTAGTGTACTATACGCCTATGACACTGATACACGTGAAAGGAGGAAATATATGGAATACAATACATCACAGCCAATCTATCTGCAGGTGATGGATGCCATCAAGCGGGATATCGTTACCGGAAAGCTGCAGCCCGGTGACAAGCTGCCATCGGTGCGGGATCTGGCGATCTTGTATACCATCAATCCAAATACAGTCAGCCGTGTCTACAAAGAACTGGAAGCTGAAGGTGTCTGTTTCACCAGACGTGGGATGGGTACCTTTGTGACAGAAGAGGAAAAGAAGGTGCAGATGATGAAAGAAAAGATGGCACAGACACTGATCAGTGAATTTCTGGAAGGCATGAAGCAGCTTGGATTTACCCAGAATGAAGCTATACAGGCGCTGGAAAAAGAAAATCAACAGAAGTAAGAAAACTGCAAAGCAGACAGGAGTAATAGAAATGAGTATAGAGAGCAAACATCTTACAAAAACATATGGAAAAAAGACAGCGGTACAGGATATCAGCCTGACACTGGAACCGGGCCTTGTCTATGCCATGCTCGGACCAAATGGCAGTGGCAAGACTACATGGATGAAAATGGCAGCAGGACTGGTCAAGCCGGACAGTGGAGAAATTCTGTATAATGGCAGTCCGGTAGGCGTGGAAAGCAAAAAAGAGGTTGCTTATATGTCTACGGAACCCTATTTTTACAGCTGGATGACCGCAAAAGATATCGGGAAATACTATGAAGATTTCTTCGATGACTTTTCAATGGACACCTACCGACAGATGCTGTCTCGAATGGAGCTGACTGAAGATATGAAAGCCCAGAAGATGTCCTCCGGTATGATGGCAAAATTAAAAATTGCCGTTACGATGTCCAGAAAAGCAAAGGTATACCTTCTGGATGAACCGTTAAATGGCATTGATCTGCTGGCACGCGACGAGATCATGAGAAGTATTCTCGAAGCTATGGCACCGGATGTTACGTTGGTTGTTTCCAGCCATCTGCTGGAAGAACTGGAAAAAGTGACAGATGCCGCTATTTTCATGAAGGATGGTTGTCTGGCAGGACAGTATATGGCAGAAGAGCTGCGTATCAGCCAGAATAAATCGCTGGTGGATGTTTATCGTGAAATCTACGGACATGGAGGAGCGACAGAATGTTAAAGTTAATGAAATATGAAATGAGAAAGACGGCATTTTCAAAATTTGTACTGCTGGTACTGACTGCAGTAGCCGAAGTGGCTTTCCTTTTGGGCTTACTGTTGGATAAAGGGGAGCTTCTGGGGACGGCTACGGTATTTCTGGTACTGTTTGCCACTGTAGGTATCGTCTATATCGGCATTCAGAGCGCACTGCTTTTGCGCAGGGAATTAAACTGCAAGGAAAGTTATATGCTCTTTATGACACCGAACAGCAGCTATAAAATCCTTGGTGCAAAGATTCTGGAAAATCTGCTCTCCATTCTGGTAACAGGTGTATTCTTTCTGCTCCTTGCAGGGATTGATATCACCATCGCTACGGTACATGTCGATGGACTGGAGGGTGTGATGAATATGCTGAATGGCATGCTCAATGTGCAGTTTAATGTTAGCGTATCTAAGGGCATGATTGTACTGAATTATATAGATATGCTCATGAGCTGGATCTGCGTTATAGTGATTGCCGATTTTGCAGTCGTCCTTTCCGCAACCATATTTAACGGCAAAAAAGGAAATGGGGTTGTCGCTTTCGCTATTTTCTGTATCTTAGCCTGGCTGCAGGGCGTCTGGCTCGGTCTGATTCCGAATCTGACCAATTACAACATAACACTGCTTCTGGATATCTTGACAGTGTCCGTAATCGGTGGAATCCTGTACTATGTCAGTGGATGGATTATGGAGAAGAAACTCAGCGTATAAAATGTGCCTGACGGAGTAGTTGGTGGTAGCTCAGCAAGAAAATGCGGATGGCTCCGGGGCATATGTGCAGATAACAATTACCAATCAATAACCTGACTTGCAGACAGGAAAAGAGGGTGTGGTGCTCCGGGTGGGTGCCCTCGGTAAAAAACGTAAAGCGCGGGCTGCAAGGTTCTTGGTGCGCAGCCTTTCGGAAAAACAGGGCAACTGCCGCCTTACCAGGGCGGCAGTTGAGGTTGCCTGAAACGGGTTTGCATCCCGGCAAACCCGTTGAATGCGACCGGTACCTGTTTTGGAGAAAGGATGCACACCTAGAACCTGCGTCCCAAGCGTCCGTTTTTTACCGAGGGCACCCACCCGGAGCACCACACCCTCTTTTCCTGTCTGAACACAGCCCTCAATTTCTGCGTCTTACAGTCCTATTCACTGTCCAGTAACTCATAACTCAGCATAATCTTATCCACATCCCCCGACGAGTTCATGATCTCAATGTCTCCGTCCATCTCCGCTGGATTCAGCAGATCTTTTTCGGCCAGCAGAGTTTTACAATATCTTGCAGCCCCTTCACTGCCATCAAACACATCGCTCTGGTGTGCCACCTTTTCAATCGCCTTGCGCACAAACGGAAAATGCGTACACCCAAGTACGATCGCATCCGGCGTCTGATCGTGCAGACTGCGCTTTAAGATCATATCGATCGTAGCCTCCAGCTGCGGAGAATCCAGCTCATTTCGTTCCACAAACTCTACCAGCTCCGAAGCCGGAACCGGTACAAGATTTGCCTGATCCTTATAGCGGTCAAAGAGTGCCGCAAACTTCGGCTGTTTTAACGTCATTTCCGTAGCCAGCACAGCCACCAGTCCACCCGGATGGGTCAGAGTGGCCGGTTTGACCGCCGGTTCAAGACCAACGATCGGCATATCCGGATACATCCCACGCAACAATCGTACACAGGCACTCGTCGCCGTATTGCAGGCCACGACCAGAGCTTTGACACCACGGGAGATAAGATATTCCGCCACCACCATGGACAGCTCACGGATTTCCTCAAGAGGTCGTGTGCCGTAGGGGGCATTCGCAGAATCACCGTAGTAAATATAATTTTCGCCCGGCATCAGGCGCACAAGCTCACGAAGTACACTGATACCGCCAAGTCCCGAATCAAAAACACCGATCGGTGCTGTTTTATCTGTCATCTCTGTCATATGTAAAGAGACCTTCTTCCTATATATAATGAATAATAGCATAAAAAACATATACATTTTCAGCTGTACGTGCTATCCTTGTATAGCATACTGGAAAAAAAAGAAAAAATCAAGAAAACTGAGAAAGAAAACAGTTTACATTCTAAAACCGGTATGGTATACTTTGCGAGTATGAGTTTCAGCCCTGATTCAGCTGCCGGAGACTCCGACCACAGCTTAATCTGCGGCGATTATTAAAATTTAAGGAGGAAATCACCATGATTTCAAAAGAAAAGAAAGCAGCCGTTATGGCAGAATTTGCAAGAACACCGGGAGATACTGGTTCACCGGAAGTACAGGTAGCTATCCTGACAGAGCGTATTAAAGAGCTCACAGAGCACCTGAAAACACATCACAAAGATCATCATTCCAGACGTGGTATGTTAAAGCTGGTTGGTCAGAGACGTGGTCTTCTGGATTACCTGAAGAAAACAGATATCGAAAGATATCGTGCGCTGATCGAAAAAGCTGGTATCAGAAAGTAAGCAGACTTCGGGAAGGGCGGATTTATCCGCCCTTTTTCAAGGTTGTCATGTATATACATCATGCATAGCAAATATGCAGCGGTGTATAGCGGTATGTTGCAACATGCTCAAGTAAAAAAAGTCCACAGAGACAAAAACTGGCCCATGGAGACAGACCTTGCCGAGACCACTGAAAAGCACATCAGCCTCTGGTATGTTTTTCAGTTGTTTCGGAGGTTTCTTCCAGAAAAAGAGAAGAGATTTTCGTTTGTGTCCATACCGTGCCAAGCACAAAGAAGAAAAAGGAGAAAACTATGTTCAAAAGCTATTCCATGGAACTTGCCGGACGTACTTTGACAGTCGATGTCGGCAGAGTCGCAAAACAGGCAAATGGCGCAGTCCTGATCCATTATGGTGAGACTGTGATCCTTTCTACAGCAACAGCTTCCGATAAGCCGCGTGAAGGTATCGATTTCTTCCCGCTGAGCGTAGATTACGAAGAGAAGATGTATGCTGTAGGCAAGATTCCGGGAGGATTCAACAAACGTGAGGGTAAAGCCAGTGAGCATGCCACACTGACATCCCGTGTCATCGATCGTCCGATGAGACCTTTATTCCCGAAAGATTACAGAAACGATGTTACTTTAAATAATCTGGTTATGTCTGTAGATCCGGAATGCAACCCGGAGATCCCGGCTATGCTTGGTTCTTCCATCGCTACGTGCATTTCCGATATTCCGTTCGACGGACCGTGTGCAGCTACACAGATGGGGCTGATTGACGGTGAGCTGGTTGTCAATCCGACCATGGCACAGCGTGTTGTATCTGATCTGCAGCTGACAGTAGCTTCCACAAGAGAAAAAGTTATCATGATCGAAGCCGGTGCAAATGAGGTTCCGGATGACAAGATGATTGAGGCTATCTACAAAGCACATGAAGTCAACCAGGAGATCATCAGATTCTTCGATGGTATTATTGCCGAGTGTGGTAAGCCGAAGCATGAATATCAGAGCTTCGCTGTTCCGGAAGAGCTCTTCGCAGCTATGAAAGAGATCGTTACACCGGAAGAAATGGAAGAGGCTGTATTTACAGATGATAAGCAGACCAGAGAGGGCAATATCAAAGTCCTTCGTGAAAAACTGGCCGAGGCCTTTGCTGATAATGAAGAATGGCTGGCTAAGCTGGATGAAGGTCTGTACCAGTACCAGAAAAAGACTGTCCGTAAGATGATCTTAAAAGACCACAAACGTCCGGATGGCCGTGCTATCGAGCAGATCCGTCCGCTGGCTGCAGAGGTTGATATCATCCCGCGTGTACATGGTTCTGCTATGTTCACCAGAGGACAGACACAGATCTGTGACGTTGTCACACTGGCTCCGCTGTCTGAAGCACAGAAGATCGATGGTCTTGATGAGTTTACAACAACCAAGAGATATATGCACCATTACAATTTCCCGTCCTACTCTGTAGGTGAGACAAAACCGTCCAGAGGACCGGGACGCCGTGAGATCGGTCACGGTGCACTGGCTGAGAGAGCCCTGCTTCCGGTACTGCCGACAGTAGAAGAGTTCCCGTACGCTATCCGTGCCGTATCCGAGACCTTTGAGTCCAACGGTTCCACATCCATGGCCTCTACATGTGCATCCTGTATGTCCCTGATGGCAGCAGGTGTACCGATCAAATCCATGGTTGCCGGTATTTCCTGTGGTCTGGTTACAGGTGACACAGACGATGATTACATCGTTCTGACCGATATCCAGGGCCTTGAGGACTTCTTCGGTGATATGGACTTTAAGGTAACAGGTACCAGAAAAGGTATCACAGCCATCCAGATGGATATCAAGATCCACGGTCTGACACGTCCGATCGTTGAAGAAGCTATCCGCCGTACACATGAGGCCCGTGAGTTCATCATGAGCACATGTATGGAGCCGTGTATCTCAGAACCACGTAAGCAGCTGAGCAAATATGCTCCGAAGATCGTACAGATCATGATCGATCCGGCAAAGATCGGTGATGTTGTCGGCCAGAGAGGTAAGACCATCAATGCGATCATTGAAGAGACCGGCGTTAAGATCGATATCACAGACGATGGTGCAGTATCCATCTGCGGTACAGATCAGGCCATGATGGACAAGGCTATCGATTATATCCGTATCATCACTACAGACTTTGAGGCTGGACAGATTTTTACAGGTAAGGTTGTCAGCATCAAAGAGTTCGGTGCATTCCTTGAGTTCGCACCGGGCAAAGAGGGTATGGTTCATATCTCCAAGATCTGCAAGGAGAGAATCAACCATGTTGAGGATGTACTGACACTTGGCGACAAAGTCAAAGTCGTATGCCTGGGCAAGGACAAGATGGGACGTATCAGCTTCTCCATCAAGGATGTTCCGGCTGACCAGAGATAATCATTTAAATGTGAAAGCTGTATTGGCTGACTTGAGCCATACAGTCTGTATATAAGAAAAAGCTGTTGTATAGTTCCTGAAAAGGAAGTTATACAGCAGTTTTTTTTATGCTTTACAAAACGGTTATTTGATACTATAATCGGTTAGTATATACTAATGACGGAGGCGATACAGATAAGATGCCGTTGAATTTAGCAGAATTTGAAAAAAATTACCGGATCGTGAAGGTCTGTGGAACGGACAAGCATAAGCATTATCTGGAATCCCTGGGCTTTGTGGCAGGAAGTCAGGTGCAGCTCCTTTCAAAACTTCACGACTATTTTATTGTTCTTGTCAAGGATACCAAAATCGGTATTGACCGCAAAATGGCACAGAATATTATATTACTTGCAGAATAAGGAAAAGATAAAAAGATGAAGACAAATAAAAGAATACTGGATCTGTGTAATGTCCTGCAGTTTTTGTTTCTGGCATTTTTTGCCTGGGTACTGCTGGATTTTCTACATATGAGCAAAGACGAGAGGGAAATGATGGCTTTTTTCAGCATAGTCATGCTGGGACTGGCAATACTGGGAGGTTCGCTGACGCTGGCACTGAAAGATTACTGTAAGAGTGTCATGCAGAGTGCTGCCATTGACGTGGCAGGCATCCACAATAAAAAGAGTCTGGAGAAAAAACTGGCGCAGCTTGAGGACAGGGAAGATACACTGGACATAGGCGTGATGATGTTTGATCTGAATAATCTGAAAGTGATCAATGATACCTACGGGCATGATGAAGGGGATGCGTTCATCCGGAACTTTGCTGCACTTTTGACAAGAATACTGAATGAAAACAGCTTTCTGGCCCGCTTTGGCGGTGATGAGTTCCTGATTGTGCAGGAACATACGACTGTGGAGGAAATGGAGCAATTGCATGAAAAGCTGGAAGAAGATGTGCAGGTGTATAACCAGACGGCCATACATCCGATCAGTTATGCCGTGGGATATGAGGTGAGCTATAAAAATCATTATTATTTGATCAAAGATCTGATGAAAATAGCGGATGTAAAAATGTACCAGGATAAAGTGCAGAAAAAAGCACAGGTCGGACAGACAACACAGGGAATCTGCCCGGTGGCCGGAAATCGTCTGTTGCAGAGCATCTCTGCGGATGCACTGTCCAGAAAAATGTTTACACTTTTTAAAAATGCACCGGCGAACTGTACCTATGCATTTTGTATGATGGATGTACGGGAATTTCATCTGATCAATGATTACTGGGGATTTGCAGTCGGGAACGAGATTCTTATGCGGATTTTATGCTGTCTGCAGCATCTGGATGGTGTTGTGTTTGCGGGAAGATTCCACTCGGATGTATTTGTCTGCGTGGCAGACTGCACCAGAGAAAGTCAGAAAGAATTTGCAGAACGGTTTGCACAGTTTAAGCAGAAAATCACCGAACAGATCGCCGGAGAATATCCGATCCAGTATTTCTGCCTGACGGCGGGCATCTGTTTTGTGCAGGGAAAAGAGGAAAAAACAGAAAAAGTCATTTCCCATGCCAACAGTGCCAGAAGAAAAGCAGCGGAAACAGTGAATGGACTGTGTGTGTATACGCAACAGCTTGAAAAGGAAGAACTGCAGCGTGCGGATGTTCTGCATTCGTTCCAGCAGGCACTGAAAAAGGATGAGTTTGTTCTGTATTTTCAGCCGAAAATCTCAGGTGCATCAGGAAATATGACCAGTGCAGAGGTATTGGTTCGCTGGCAGAGAGAAGACGGTACGTTCTGGACACCGGACAGTTTTATTCCTGTTCTGGAAGAAACAGGAGAAATAGAAACATTGGATTTTTATGTCTACGAAAAGGCGTTTGCATGGATGAAAGCCTGCAGGGAACAGCACAGTTGCCCATTGGCATTATCATTGAATGTATCCCCCTCCCATTTTAAAGATATTGAGGGATTTACGGGCCGTTTGCTGGATCTGATCCTTAAATATGATATTAACACGAGTTATCTGGTCTTTGAAATTACAGAAAATGCCTATATTCATAACATTACGGCGGTGAATCGTATGATTACGATCCTTCATGGATATGGCATCCGCATATCTATGGATGATTTTGGATGCGGATACTCATCGTTAAACAGCTTGAAAGATATCATGTTTGATGAAGTGAAAATTGATAAAAATTTCCTGGGAGATACTCTGAGTGAAAATGGCCGTATTGTGCTTCAGGAAATCTTCCATCTGTTGAAACGAACGAACAAGACAATCGTATGCGAGGGCGTGGAGACAAAAGAAGCGGCAGAGTTTCTGATCCAAGAGGGCTGTGATGAGTTGCAGGGATATTATTATTTCCGACCGATGCCTGCAAAAGATTTTACCAGAATCCTGTCTGATGCGCAGAAAACAGACAGTAAACTGGCTGGCTGAGAAATATATATAAGAGTGGCCAGAGGGTTCGTCTGTAAGTAACCTCAGACGCATATCCTTGGGCTACTCCCTTTTTTTTTATCTTCCAGTATGCTATACTGATTCTAATTAGCCGTGAGACAGTATATATGTGTAGTTTTCTGTGAGCGGTAAAAAGAATGACCAGAGGACAATGAAAAATGCAGATACTGTCCGGCGGTCGATGGAGGCTATTATGGAAAAAATCAAGATACAGTATAAAGACGAAACAATAGAAAAACTGCGCTATATTGATGGAAAATCAGACTGGATTGATCTGCGGTCTGCTGAGGATATAGAAATGAAGGCTGGGGAATTTAAGCTGATTCCGCTGGGCATTGCCATGCAGCTGCCAAAAGGATATGAAGCACATGTTGTACCGAGAAGCTCCACATTTAAAAATTTTGGTATCATCCAGACGAATCACTGCGGTATCATTGATGAAACCTACTGTGGACCAAATGACTGGTGGTTCATGCCGGCCTATGCACTGAGAGATACAAGGATTGCTAAAAATGACCGTATCTGTCAGTTTCGTATCGAAAAACATCAGCCGGAGCTTGTATTTGAGGAAGTGGATCAATTAGAAGGTGCAGATCGCGGCGGTATCGGCAGTACCGGCACAAAATAAAAAAGATAAAGCAATGCAGACATGAACTGCAGGGAGACATCCTATGAGATGCGAAGATGCTATTAAAAATATGGATCGTTTTGTCAATCACAAAATGACGACAGGAGAGCTGGAAGCTTTTCTGAAACATGTGGATTCGTGTCCATCGTGTTATGAAGAACTGGAAACATATTATACAGTGGCCATTGCCCTTCATTATCTGGAAAAAAATGATGGGGAAGGGTACAATATTCCATTGCGTCTGCAACATACACTGGACGCTGCCCACAAACGGGTGAGAAGGGAACGCAGATATTATATTGCCTTGCATGTGATCCTGTTTGTTCTGATCATTGTACTGGTGCTGATGATTGTGTTTTCCAGAACACCGGCCTTTGGCATGGTGTTACGAAATTTGTTCCTGCCATTTTAAAGACAGGAAATGACGGAGGAGTATATGGCAGAAAAAATAGTACTGATCGACGGACACAGTATCTTAAACCGTGCGTTTTATGGTGTACCGGATCTGACCAATGCCGAAGGACTGCATACGAATGCAGTATATGGTTTTTTAAATATCATGTTCCGCATACTGGATGAGGAACAGCCACAATATCTGGCGGTGGCGTTTGACCTGCATGCACCGACTTTCAGACATAAGATGTATGAAGCCTACAAAGGTACGCGCCATGCGATGCCGGAAGAATTAAGAGAGCAGGTACCGGTGATCAAAGAAGTACTGCAGGCGATGCAGATTCCTACCATATCCATGGAAGGGTATGAGGCGGACGATATCCTTGGTACGATCGCCGGACGCTGCGAGAGAGATGGACTTGATGTAACAGTGGTATCCGGTGACCGCGATCTGTTACAGCTGGCTACTGACAAGGTTAAGATCCGGATTCCAAAGACCCGTGGTGGCAAGACTGTGATCGAGGACTATTATACAAAGGATGTCATCGAAGCATATCAGGTGACACCGAAACAGATCATTGAACTGAAAGCCCTGATGGGTGACAGCTCTGACAATATTCCGGGACTTCCGGGGGTTGGTGAAAAGACAGCCACAAAGCTGGTTGTTGCCTATGGCAGTATTGAGAATGCCTACGAGCACAGAGAAGAAATCAAGCCAAACAAGGCGAAACTGGCTTTTGAAGAACATTATGACCTGGCAGAACTCTCAAAAATACTGGCAACGATCAATACCGACAGTCCGGTGAAATTTACGCTGGAAGAGGCGAAAGTAGAGGATTTTTATACGCCGGAAGCATATGACTGGTGTAAGCGCCTGGAATTCAGGAATCTTTTAGGACGTTTTTCGGAAGAAAACCGCCATGCTGATGTAACAGAAACTTTTACGGAGGTGACAGATTTTGGCGAAGTGCAGTCACTGATGGAGAAAGCTGCCACGGCAGAACGTGCAGGTGCGGCACTTTGTCTGGAAGAAGGAATGGAAGGACTGGCGGTATGTCTGCCGGAGGGGGAGACATTTTATGTACCGGCCGAGGGATTTATCACCAGAGCATGGCTGATGGACGCTTTGCGTGAACTTGCGGCAAAGAGTCCGTGCCTTTGTGTTATGGATATTAAGGCGCTGCTGCACAGTGTAGGGCTGGCAGAGCGAAAAGAGATGCAGGATATTTCACTGGCTGCATATCTGTTAAATCCATTAAAATCCGAGTATCTCTACGATGCTGTGGCAGCAGAATATCTGTCTGTGACATTGCCGGGAAAAGAGGATCTGTTTGCGGATAAGAAAAAAGCATCGGAAGAAAAACTGACATACGCTTATCGTATCCAGACCTGTTGTCAGGCGTATACAGCAGCGATGGCTTATGCTCCGATGATGGCGGCTTTACAGGCACAGGGTATGGCGCATCTTTATACGGATCTGGAACTGCCGCTTTTGTATACCCTGTACCATATGGAAAAAGCAGGTATCCTTGTGGAACGGCAGGAGCTGATCGACTATGGAAAACAGCTGAAGGGAAGGATCAGTGAACTGGAACAGTCGATCTATGAGAAGGCCGGAGAAAGTTTCAATATCAATTCTCCAAAACAGCTGGGTGTAATTCTGTTTGAAAAATTACAGCTGCCCGGTGGAAAAAAGACAAAGACCGGCTATTCAACCGCCGCAGATGTTCTGGAGAAACTGGCACCGGAAGCACCGATTGTGTCGGATATTCTGGAATACAGGCAGCTGACAAAGTTAAAATCAACCTATGCCGATGGACTTGTCACCTGTATTGCCGATGATGGACGTATCCACAGTACTTTCAATCAGACAATCACAGCTACCGGACGTATCAGCAGTACCGAGCCGAATCTGCAGAATATTCCGGTTCGTACTGAACTGGGCCGACTGCTTCGAAAGGTCTTTGTACCGGCAGACGGGTTCGTCTTTATGGATGCGGATTATTCCCAGATCGAGCTTCGTGTACTGGCACATTTTTCCGGTGATCAGGCGCTGATCGAAGCGTATCGGGCGGAGAGTGATATTCACAGGATCACGGCTTCCCAGGTTTTTCATGTGCCGTTTGATGAGGTTACCGATCTGCAGAGAAGAAACGCCAAGGCGGTCAATTTCGGTATCGTGTACGGTATCAGCTCCTTTGGACTGAGCCAGGGATTAAGTATCACGAGAAAAGAAGCCGAGGGATATATTAAACGGTATTTTGAAACATATCCGGGTATCAAAGCCTTTCTGGACAATGTGGTCAGCGAGGCAAAGGAAAAGGGCTATGTAACGACCCTGTCTGGACGCAGACGTCCGGTGCCTGAGCTGAAATCTTCAAACTTTATGCAGCGTTCCTTTGGTGAGCGTGTGGCCATGAACTCCCCAATCCAGGGAACGGCTGCAGATATCATCAAAGTGGCCATGCTGGGCGTGGACAGACGATTGCGGAAAGAAAACTTACGTTCCCGCCTGATCCTGCAGGTGCATGATGAACTGCTGATTGAGACGGCTGTGGAGGAAGAAAAACAGGTGAGAAAAATCCTCACAGAGGAAATGATGCATGCCGCTGATCTGGCTGTGGAGCTGGAGATCGATCTGCATACCGGAAACAGCTGGTATGAGGCAAAATAGATGTTGTATAACAGACGGAAGCATATGAAACAAAATGCTTTCCGTTTGTTTGCTGAAAAAGTAATATGAAAAAGCGAGAGAAGTAAAAATTAATATGAAAGTCATAGGAATTACCGGCGGTGTCGGCTGTGGCAAAAGCGCTGTGATGGATTTTCTGGCACAGGAGTATGATGCCCTGATCCTGAAGGCAGACAGCATTGGTCATCTGCTGATGGAGCCGGGGCAGGTTTGTTATACACAAATGAAGGAGCATTTTGGGGAGCGGATCATAAACGAAGATGGCACGATCAACAGGACCGAGGTGGCCCGGATCGTCTTTTCGGATCCGACTGAGCTGGCTTTTCAGAATGGTCTGATGCATCCGGCAATCCGGACATGTATACTTGAACAGATAGAAAATGCCACCAGACAGGGCAGAGCATACTGTTTTGTGGAGGCCGCTTTACTTTTAGAAGATCATTATGATGATTTTTGCGATGAGGTGTGGTATATTTATACAGATGTGTCTGTCAGACGCAGACGCCTGAAAGAAAGCCGGGGTTATACGGATGAAAAGATCAATGAGATCATGGCGAAGCAGATGACAGAAACAGAATTTAAAAACCGGACCGCTTTTACTGTGGACAACAGCGGCAGTCTGGAACAGACAAAAGAACAGATCAGAGAGAGGATGCATAGATAAATGAAAATGTGCAGTATAGCCAGCGGAAGCAGTGGAAACTGTATTTTCGTTGGTTCAGAAGAAACGTCCTTTCTTGTGGATGCAGGAATCAGCGGTAAGCGTGCGATCACTGGTGTAGAATCCTTAGACCGCAATATGTCGGACCTTGATGGCATTTTTGTCACTCATGAACACAGTGACCATATCAAGGGGCTGGGTGTGTTGGCGAGAAAATTTGGCATACCAATCTATGCAACAAAGGGTACGATCAACGAGATCGAGAGAACCCAGCCGATCGGAAAGATGCCAGAAGGGATTTTCCATGCGATACAGGCGGATCAGGATACGGTGATCGGAGATATGACGATCCATCCGTTTCGGATTTCACACGATGCGGCAGAACCGGTGGGCTACCGTTTTGAAAGTGAAGGGAAAAAGGCTGCTGTGGCTACAGATATGGGTGTATATGACGAATATATCGTAGAACAGCTTTCAGGACTGGATACATTGCTTTTAGAAGCCAATCATGATGTGCGGATGCTGGAGGTAGGCAGATATCCGTATTATCTGAAACGCCGTATCGCATCGGACAGAGGGCATCTGTCCAATGAGACAGCAGGGCAGCTATTAGCCCGCGTTCTGCATGACCATATGGGACACATATTTCTTGGACATCTGAGCCATGAAAACAATTATGAAAGACTGGCCTTTGAGACAGTCTGCAGTGAGATCACGATGGGGGATAACCCGTATCGTGCGGCTGATTTTCGGATTTCTGTTGCGCACAGAGATATGATATCGGAAGCTATTGAATTTTAAAATACATACATTAGGAGGATTATCATGAAGAAAGCAATCATCACTGTTGTTGGACAGGATACCGTTGGTATCATCGCAAAGGTATGTACATACCTTGCAGACAATCAGGTCAATATCCTGGATATTTCCCAGACCATCATCGACGGTTATTTTAATATGATGATGATTACAGATATCAGCGGGGCTTCCAAGGAAGTAGCGTTGATCGCCGAAGAACTGGAAGCTCTTGGCAAAGATATGGGACTGGTGATTCGCTGTCAGCTGGAGGATATTTTTACCAGCATGCATCGTATCTGATCGGAGGTGCCCTATGATCAATATATTTGAGGTAAACGAAACCAATAAAATGATCGAGCAGGAGAATCTCGACGTCCGCACAATCACCATGGGTATCAGTCTGTTAGACTGTGTGGATTCCGATATCGATGTGGTCTGTGACAAGGTTTACAAAAAGATCACAACCCTGGCAAAGGATCTGGTAAAGACAGGCGAAGATATTTCCGCAGAATATGGTATTCCGATTGTCAATAAACGTATTTCTATCACACCTGCAGCGCTGGTTGGTGGTGCAGCATGCAAGACAACCGGTGATTTTGTCAAACTGGCAAAGACGCTGGACAAAGCGGCAAAAGAGGTCGGTGTCAACTTCCTCGGCGGTTATTCTGCGCTGGTGTCCAAGGGTATGACCAGGGCTGATGAACTTCTGATCCGTTCGATTCCGGAGGCTCTGGCCTGCACAGATTTTGTCTGCAGCTCGGTCAATGTAGGTTCCACAAAGACCGGTATCAATATGGATGCTGTCCGCCTGATGGGCGAGATTGTCAAAGAGACAGCTGAGGCCACAAAAGAGCAGGACTCTCTGGGCTGTGCCAAGCTCGTTGTGTTCTGTAATGCGCCGGATGATAACCCGTTTATGGCGGGTGCTTTCCACGGTGTGACAGAAGCAGATGCGATCATTAACGTTGGCGTCAGTGGCCCGGGCGTTGTCAAATATGCATTGGGTCAGGTTCGTGGCGAAAACTTCGAAGTGCTGTGTGAGACCATCAAAAAGACAGCTTTCAAGATTACCCGCGTCGGTCAGCTGGTGGCACAGGAAGCTTCCAGAAGGCTGGGTGTGCCGTTTGGCATCATCGATCTGTCTCTGGCACCGACACCGGCTATCGGTGATTCGGTAGCGGATATTCTCGAGGAAATCGGTCTGGAGCATGCAGGTGCACCGGGTACGACGGCAGCGCTGGCTCTGTTGAATGATCAGGTGAAAAAGGGCGGTGTTATGGCGTCTTCTTATGTCGGTGGCTTAAGTGGTGCGTTTATTCCGGTCAGCGAGGATCAGGGTATGATCAATGCGGTAAATGCGGGTGCACTGACGATTGAGAAGTTAGAGGCTATGACGTGTGTCTGCTCGGTTGGTCTGGATATGATCGCCATTCCGGGAGATACAAAGGCCACAACGATCGCCGGTATCATTGCAGATGAGGCGGCCATCGGTATGGTGAACCAGAAGACCACGGCGGTTCGTCTGATTCCGGTGATCGGTAAAGGCGTTGGGGAGATCGTAGAGTTCGGCGGCTTACTCGGCTACGCGCCGATCATGCCGGTCAACAGCTTCTCCTGTGAGGCATTTGTGAGCAGAACGGGACGAATCCCGGCACCGATCCATAGCTTTAAAAACTAAAAGGTGATAAGAATGAGTGGCTGAGCTTTTCTTTTGGGGAGGGCTCGGCCGTATTAGATTAGATATGTAGAGTTACAAGTTACAGAGTTTATACTTATAACGATTCAGAACCACAGCTAGTTAAACTTGTGATACATTAGTCATAACAAAACACTTGAAAACAAATACCCCTATAGGTATAATAGTACAATACCTGTAGGGGTATCACGATATAAATAAGAATGAGGAGGCAAATATTATGTTTAAGAGTTCCTGGTCAAAGGTTTTAGGTGGTGTTGTTCTGGGCGCAGTAGGTGTGCCGTTTCTGAAGTCTGATATTGCAAAGACTGCATACAAATACGCAACAGCCGGTGTGTTTATTGCAAGAGACCGTGTGCTGGAAGAGACAGAGCATTTCCAGGCATTTGCTACAGATACAGCTGATGATGCCAAGGAGATCGTAGAAGCCTATTATCAGAAAAAAGATGAAAAATACGAAGCAGCCGTAGAAGGAAACAATACGGACGCAGAAGCAGAAAAAGAAACAGAAGAATAATATTGAGGCAGAAAAATGAAATATAGAGTGTTACATCGCAGTAAGAACAGATTTCATCTGGACTTATGTCAGCGAAGATTTACGCAGGAAGAGGCAGATACCCTGTATTATACTCTGATGAACCGCGATGAAGTAGAGAGTGTGCAGGTCTATGTGCGGACTGCGCAGCTGACGGTAAAGTATTATGGAAAGGCAGAAGCTGTCCTTCTGGACTATATCGGCGGTCTCTCTCTGAAACAGCCTGAGCTGCAGGACTATATACCTGCGGTCTCTTCCCGTGCAACGAATGACCATTACAAAGAAAAACTGATCAATATGGTCATGCTTCGTGGTATCAAGAAATTCTTCCTGCCGGCACCAGTCCGGATTGCCTGTACGATCTATGACGGCGCCCCATTTATCTGGCACGGTATCAAAGATCTTCTGGCCAGAAAATTCAGCGCAGAAATCGTGCATGCCTCTGCAATTGCAGCATCCATGCTGATCGGTGATTTTGCCGCGGCAAGTTCGATCACCTTCCTGACAGAGGTGGGTGAGGAGCTGGAGGAATGGACTTATAAGAAATCCGTCGATGACCTGGCCCAGTCTCTGGCACTGAATGTGTCGAAAGTATGGAAAGTCGAAGGACCGGATACGGTACGTCAGGTCGGCATCGGTCAGATTCAGGTCGGTGATGTGATCCAGGTAAGCATGGGCAGTGTCATCCCACTGGATGGTACGGTGATCGAGGGTGAGGCTATGGTCAACCAGGCGGCACTGACCGGTGAGTCCGTAGCGGTAAGAAAGGCTGTCCATGGTACGGTATTCGCCGGAACCGTTGTAGAAGAGGGCGAGATCCTGATCGAGGTGCGCCAGACCTCAGGAAAGACCAGATATGACCGTATCGTAGAGATGATCGAGGCATCCGAGAGCCTGAAGAGTATTACTCAGAGTCAGGCAGAACGTGTGGTAAGCAAGCTGATTCCGTATACCTTCGGTGCTGCAGTAGCGACGCTTCTGCTCACCAGAAATGTAACGAAGGCTGCCTCTGTGCTGATGGTCGATTTCTCCTGTGCGATTGAGGTTGCCATGCCAATCTCGGTACTGTCAGCAATGCGTGAAGCCGGTAAGCACCGGATCACTGTCAAAGGTGGTAAATATCTTGAGGATATCGCTGCAGCGGATACCGTTGTATTTGATAAAACAGGCACACTGACCAAGGCTACACCGGCAGTAGAGCAGGTTGTTGCCATGGAGGGCTACGAAGAGGATGAGATGCTTCGTATCGCTGCATGCCTGGAAGAGCATTTCCCACATTCTCTTGCCAATGCTGTCGTACGTGCAGCAAAAGAAAAAGATCTGCAGCATGAAGAGATGCATTCGAAAGTTGTATACATTGTGGCACATGGTGTTGCCACAACGATCGGAGAAGAACGTGCGGTGATCGGCAGTTATCATTTCGTATTTGAAGATGAGAAGTGCATCGTACTGCCGGAGGATCAGGATAAGTTGGAGCGAATCCCTTCCTATTATTCGCATTTGTATATGGCGATCGGCGGCAAGCTGGTGGCTATCATCGGCATTGCGGATCCGATCAAAGAAGAATCCCGCAACGTTATCGCGGAGCTTAAAGATGCCGGTCTGACCAATATTGTCATGATGACCGGTGACAGTGACAGAACAGCAAAGGCGGTTGCCGAAAGTCTGGGCATAACCCAGTACTATGCGGAAGTACTGCCGGAGGATAAAGCAGGTTTTGTTGAACAGGAGAAGAAAGCCGGTCATACTGTGATTATGGTAGGTGACGGCATCAACGATTCTCCGGCACTGTCCATGGCAGATGTAGGTATTGCGATGAAAGAGGGTGCTGATATTGCGCAGGAAATCGCAGATATCACGCTTTCCGGTTCGGATCTGCAGCAGCTGGTTGCCTTGCGTCGGCTTGGTAATGGCATGATGGAACGCATGAGATCCACTTCACGGATCGGTATTGGCTTTAATGCGGCGATCCTTCTGGCCGGTGTCTTCGGCTGGGTAGTACCGGGAACGGCGGCATTTTTACATAATGCATCTACGATCGCGCTTTGTCTGAGGAACATGAACGATCTGCTTCCGGAGAAAACGGAAGAAATCATACAGGCATAAATACAGTATATATGTGTAAAATTCCGGTTTTTCGTGAGAAACGTAAACCGGAATTTTTACAATTGGTACAATATGAATGTTTTGTGGCAAATATTGACGCTCCTTTAGGCTTGTGCTATAATACGAAAAGATTTCGAAAAGAAAATGATACATAAACGTAATAATTACACATATACAAAGGGGTAATACATATGAGGGGAACAAGAAAAATCGCAGCTGTATTGCTGACAGCCGTAATGCTGAATACGCTGACCGGCTGCTCGGTTTCTACAGTTAAAGAGTCATGGCAGACGCTTCTCGGCAAATCCGAGAGCAATACACTGACGGCTGCCCAGATGCAGGAAATGAAGGATAAAAAGGTCATCCGGAATGTGGATGAGAATCTCGCTGCACCGGAATTTACATTAAACCTTGGCGATACCCATACATATCAGGTAGGAGCCGGAGCCGATGCTCTGACGGTTGAAGCCACCGCACCGGAGGGTACGATCACTTACCAGTGGTACCAGAATACAGCCGATTTAAACGGTGGTGGACAGGCCATCGAGGGTGCGACAGAAGCCACCTACACTCCAGATACATCAGAGAAGGGTACGAGCTATTATTTCTGTGTGGCTACTGTGACAGTGGACGACCGTATCCGTGAAGCAACCAGCCTGACCAGTGCTGTAGTTGTACAGGATGTCGCGGATGTCAGTGTGATCGCCGGCGAACAGTTAAACGAGCAGTAAAATATTACAGGAAATATATAAGCGGAGACACCAAAATGGGCTGTCTCCGCCTTTTTATTTACGCGAGCAACGAGCCAAAGTCCATGCTTGCATGAGACCTTGGCGACTGCCGCGATAACTTGAGAAACTCGCGGAGCGTGTTTCTCATAGTTGCCATGCGTATGAATGTGATTCGGGTGTGAGCAGTCCCCTCTTTTGCGAATCAAATTTGCATGAGGGCTGTGAACTGTAACAGTATCCATACTGCCTGCGAAATAAATGTTGCATTTTACCGGTGGGTCTTGTATAGTAACTTGTAGTGTATCTGCCTGACCGGACAGGTCAGCTGCACAGACAGATGTGCTGAAAATGCAGATTGCATTGCTGTATGGTACAGCAGGAGGAGTAGCATGAGCGAAATGATAAAAGTCGCAGTAGATGCCATGGGCGGAGATAATGCCCCGGTTGCTATTGTCAAGGGTGCTGTCGAGGCACTGCTGGAAAGTGACAAACTCTTTGTTTACCTTGCCGGTAAAGAAGATGCTATCCGACAGGAGCTTTCCAAATACACGTATCCCGAAGATCGCGTGCAGGTTGTTCCGGCCAGTCAGGTGATCGAGACCGGTGAGCCGCCGGTACACGCTATCCGTGGCAAGAAGGATTCTTCCCTTGTAGTGGCCCTTGGTCTTGTGCGAAAGGGCGAAGCAGATGCCTTCGTATCTGCGGGAAGTACGGGCGCTGTTTTAGTTGGCGGACAGGTTATGGTTGGCAAGTTAAAGGGTGTGGAGCGCGCGCCGCTGGCACCGCTGATTCCGACACTGACCGGCAGTTCTCTGCTGATCGACTGCGGAGCCAATGTAGATGCTAGGTCAAGCCATCTGGTACAGTTTGCCAAGATGGGTTCCATTTATATGGAAAATGTCATGCATATCAAAAATCCCCGTGTGGCGCTGGTCAACATCGGTGCCGAGGAGGAAAAGGGAAATGCGCTGGCAAAAGAGACATATCCGCTGTTACAGGCCTGTGAAGATATCAATTTTATAGGAAATATCGAAGCCAGGGATATTCCGTATGGCAAGGCGGATGTCATTGTCTGCGAAGCTTTTGTAGGCAATGTTATTCTCAAGCTGTATGAGGGGCTTGCCGGAGCTCTGATCAAGAAGATCAAAGGCGGCATGATGTCTTCCCTGCGCAGTAAGATCGGTGCGTTACTGGTAAAGCCGGCACTGAAAAAAACACTTAAGGATTTTGACGTTTCCGAGTATGGCGGAGCACCGCTTCTGGGTCTGAAAGGTCTGGTAGTGAAATCCCACGGCAGTTCCGATGCAGTGGAAATCAAAAATTCTATATTACAGTGTATCCAGTTTACAGAAGCCCATATCAGCGACAAGATCAAAGAGCATATGGTGGATACAAAGGAAGAGAGGATATAAACATGGAATTCGAAAAAATACAGGACATTATTGCTGAAGTATTAAATATTGACAAAGATGAGATCACAATGGATACAACTTTTATTGATGATCTTGGTGCTGATTCTCTGGATGTATTCCAGATCATCATGGGTATTGAAGAGGAATTCGACATCGAAATCCCGACTGAGAAGGCAGAGAGCATTGTGACCGTTGGAGACGCTGTAGAAGCGATCCGCAATGCCTGAGCAATATAGTGCATAAATATTGAAGATTACAGGACAGGGGAGGGGTATAACAGTGTACGATACTTTCCTGTCCTGTTCTTGTTGCCGGAGGTTATGTTCGGTGACCACAGAGGCAAAGGAGGAAGAATGGAACATAAGAAGCTGGAAAAGGCAATCGGTTATGTGTTTAAGGACAAGAGCCTTCTGGACATGGCGCTGCGTCACAGTTCCTATATCAACGAACATCATATGAAGCGGATCCAGTGTAACGAAAGGCTGGAGTTTCTGGGTGATGCTGTGCTGGAAATGGTCAGCAGTGAGTTTTTGTATAATCTGTATCCGGAAAAACCGGAGGGGGAGCTGTCAAAGCTCAGAGCCAGTCTTGTCTGTGAACCATCGCTGGCCGTCTGTGCCAGAGAGCTGGGGCTGGATCAGGCACTGCAGATGGGCAAAGGTGAGGAGAGCACCGGCGGACGTCAGAGAGATTCGATTATTTCGGATTCTGTGGAGGCGACGATTGGCGCAATTTTCCTGGATGGTGGGATTACTAATGCAAAAGAGTTTATTTTGAAGCATGTCCTGAACGATATTGATAAGAAGAGACTCTTTTATGATAGTAAGACCATATTGCAGGAACTGGTACAGGGACATATGGAAGGCAGGATCCACTATGAGCTGGTCAAAGCTGAGGGTCCGGATCATGCCAAATCCTTTTATGTGGATCTGTATATCGGAGAAATCTGTTATGGACAGGGTATGGGACGTACGAAAAAGGCTGCCGAGCAGAAAGCAGCTTACATGGCACTGTGCCGTCTCAGAGAAAAGACACAGGAAGGCAAAGAAAACGCATGTATTTAAAGAGCATCGAGGTACAGGGCTTCAAGTCCTTTGCCAACAAGATCAAATTCGAGTTCCATAATGGTATCACAGGTATCGTCGGTCCGAACGGCAGTGGCAAGAGCAACGTTGCGGATGCGGTGCGCTGGGTTCTTGGTGAACAGAGTGCCAAGCAGCTTCGAGGCGGTAATATGCAGGACGTTATTTTCTCCGGTACACAGCTGAGAAAACCGCTGGGATACGCTTCTGTAGCCATCACACTGGATAATGCCGATCACAAACTGGATACGTCCTATGAGGAAGTCACAGTAACGAGACGACTGTATCGTTCCGGCGAGAGCGAATATCTGATGAACGGTGCAGCCTGCAGACTGCGTGATATCCAGGAGCTTTTTTATGATACCGGTATCGGTAAAGAGGGATATTCCATCATCGGCCAGGGTCAGATCGACAAGATCTTGAGCAATAAGCCCGATGACCGCCGTGAATTGTTTGATGAGGCTGCCGGTATCGTTAAATTTAAGCGCAGAAAGGCAACGACGCTTAAAAAGCTGGAAGAGGAAGAAAGCAATCTGACCCGTGTCAGTGATATCCTTTCCGAGCTGACAAGACAGCTGGGTCCGTTGCGCCGTCAGTCGGAGTCGGCCCGTATCTATCTGAAAAAAAGGGACGAGTTAAAGCTTCTGGATCTGAATATGTTTCTGGTGGACCGGGAACGTATGGAAAAGGAATACGACCGTCTGCAGCAGACCTACGGCGCTTCCAGTGAAGAATTGGCAGAGACAAAAGCCCAGTTTGAAAAGACAAAGGAAGAGTATGATGTCCTTGAAAAGCAGCTGGAAGAGCTGGAAAAGGAGATTGAGGAAAAGCGGGGAAAAACCTCGGAAAATGCCCTGTCGTTAAAACAGCTGGAGGGCCAGATCCAGGTCTTGCAGGAACAGATCCGTACGGCTTCGGAAAACCGCAGGATGCATGCCGAGCGTCTGAATGTGATAGACAGCGAATGTGAAGGCAAGAAGGCACAGCTGAAGGAGCTGGAACAGACCAGAGACGAAGCAAAAATCCAGGGAAAAGAGAACCAGACCGAAACAGACCGGATACAGGCCGAGCTGGACGCGCTGCATGATGCAATGGTACAGAGTACTCTGACCATGAATCAGGCCAAGACCAGCCAGATCGATCTGTTGAACCAGAAAGCCTCCGCAAAGGGTAAGCTGCAGCGCTACGACGCGATGCTTGAGCAGATCGGCATCCGCAAATCCATGCTGAGCCAGCGTGTGCTGGTGCTTAAAAATGATGAGGAAAAGCAGCAGGATGTGCTGATCAACTGCCGTGCTGAATACAGAAAGCTGGCAAAAGAGATTGAGGGCGCTGACGGGAAACGAAGTGCCAATCAGAAACAGATTGAAAAGCTGCAGCAGGAGATCGTAAATGAGCAGCGGGAAGTCGATAACCGGCAGCTTTTGTTCCACCGCGAGGAATCCCGGCTGGAGACCCTGCGCAATATGTCCGAGCGTTACGACGGCTATGGCAATTCCATCCGCCGTGTCATGGAGCAGAAGAACCGTGTGCCCGGGCTGATCGGCGTTGTGGCCGATCTGATCAAAACGGATAAAAAGTATGAGACTGCGATCGAGACAGCCCTTGGCGGTGCGATCCAGAATATTGTCACCAAGGACGAAAAAACAGCTAAGGAAATGATCGGTTTTCTGAAGAAAAACAGATATGGCCGTGCAACCTTTTTACCACTGTCTGCAATATCTGCCAAAGGCGGACTGCCGATGGCGCAGCTGTTAAAGGAAGAGGGTGTGATCCAGTCAGCGGACCGTCTGGTACATACAGAACCGGAATTCACAGAGCTGATGCGTTCGCTGCTCGGCCGGACGTTGGTTGTCGAGACTATCGACCACGGTATCGCTCTGCAGAAGAAAAATCATCACTCCCTGCGTATCGTTACATTGGAAGGCGAGCTCTTAAATCCGGGCGGATCCATGACCGGTGGTGCCTTTAAAAATACCAGTAATCTTCTGGGACGCCGCCGTGAGATCGAAGAGCTGGAAAAACAGGTGAAAAAGCTTTCGACAGACCTGGACGAACTGAAACAGGGGCTGGAGACAAAGCGAAGCTTAAGAAACGCCCTGCGCGACGAGATTGCTGATATTGCCGAGAAGGTCAAGGATAAGCAGCTGGATCTGAATACAGCCGAGATGAGCATCCGACAGGCCGAACAGAGAATCCGTGAGATCCAGTCGGGCTACAGCCAACTAAAGGGTGAAAGTTCCGAGATCGAATCCCAGATCCGGGAGATCGATGAGTTCAAGCTTTCCATCCAGAAAGAGATGAAAGAACTCAAGTCCTCCGAGAAAGATTCTCAGGAGACAGCGCTTTCCCAGGAGACGTTGCTCAATCAGCAGAAAGATCAGGAAACAGAACTGGCAAAACAGCTGGAAAGTCTGCATCTGAAAGGTTCAGAGCTGTCACAGCAGCTGTCTTTCCATGAGGAAAATATCACCCGTATCCGCCGGGAGTTAGAGACTTTGCAGGCTGAAAAAGAGGATATTTCCGGCAAACAAACAGAACGCAGTCACGAAGAAGAAGAGAAAAAGCAGCAGATGGCCGAAATCGAAGTGACGATGGCTGCGGGCAGAGAACAGGACGGCATTTTACAGGCAGAACTGGCAAAGACACAGCAGGAAAAGGAAAAACTGCAGGGTACGCACCGTCAGTTCTTTGCAAAGCGTGATGAGCTGTCCGAACACCAGAACCGTCTGGATAAGGAATGTTATCGCTTAAGAAGCCAGCTGGATAAGCTGGAAGAAAGCCAGGAATCCCAGATCAACTACATCTGGGATGAATACGAGATCACGCCGGTGCAGGCCGCTTCCTACCGTATGGAAGAGGTGCCGGAGCGGACTGTATTAAAAAAACAGTTAAATGAAGTTAAAGAAGAGATCCGCAGGCTCGGTCCGGTCAACGTCAATGCGATCGAGGAATTTAAGGAAGTGGAGGAACGTCATACTTTCCTCTCGGCACAGCATGAAGACCTGATCCAGGCAAAGGAAACACTGGAAAATATCATTCAGGAGCTGGATGACGGTATGCGCCGCCAGTTTTCGGAAAAATTTGCCGATATCCAGCGGGAATTTGACAAGGCATTCAAGGATCTGTTCGGCGGAGGCAAAGGCTCGATCGAGCTGGTCGAAGGAGAAGATATTCTGGAGGCGGGCGTACAGATTATTTCGCAGCCCCCGGGAAAGAAGCTGCAGAATATGATGCAGCTGTCGGGTGGTGAAAAAGCTCTGACGGCGATCGCACTGCTTTTTGCGATCCAGAATCTGAAACCGTCGCCGTTTTGTCTGCTTGATGAAATTGAGGCGGCACTTGATGATTCCAATGTTACCCGTTTTGCCGAATATCTGCACAAACTGACAAAGAATACCCAGTTTATCGTTATCACTCACAGAAGAGGTACTATGAATGCAGCAGATCGTCTGTACGGTATTACCATGCAGGAAAAGGGTGTATCAACCCTTGTTTCTGTGGACTTGATCGAGGATGATCTGGACAAATAGGAGAGAAACTATGGCAGAAGAAAAGAAAGGCTTTTTTAAGCGTCTGGTGGCCGGACTGGCCAAGACAAGAGATAATGTCGTATCCGGTATGGATGCCATTTTCAGTGGATTTTCAAAAATCGATGAAGATTTTTATGAAGAACTCGAAGAAACCCTGATCATGGGTGACCTGGGTGTGGCTACAACAGAAAAAATCCTCGACCGTCTGCGGGAGCAGGTCAAAGAACAGAAGATCCATGAGCCGATGGCCTGCCGTGATTTACTGATCGACACGATCCGTGAGCAGATGAAAACGAGCGAAGAAGATTACGAGTTTGAACGCCGTAAGTCAGTTGTACTGGTTGTCGGTGTCAATGGTGTCGGAAAGACCACGACCGTCGGCAAACTGGCAGGAAAGCTGAAACAGGACGGCAAAAAAGTTCTGATCGCTGCTGCAGATACCTTCCGTGCCGCTGCCGGCACACAGCTGGCTGTATGGGCCGACCGTGCCGGTGTCGAGATGATCGGAGGCCAGGAAGGCGCTGATCCCGCAGCTATCGTATACGATGCGGTACAGGCAGCAAAAGCAAGAAATGTGGATGTCCTTCTGTGTGACACTGCAGGACGTCTTCATAATAAAAAGAACCTGATGCAGGAACTTGGTAAGATCTCCCGTGTCATTGAAAGAGAGTATCCGGATGCTTATCTGGAAACTCTGATCGTACTGGACGGCTCTACAGGACAGAATGCCCTGATGCAGGCCAGACAGTTTCAGGAAGTTACCAACCTTACCGGTATCGTTCTGACAAAGCTTGACGGTACCGCCAAAGGTGGCATCGCAGTGGCTATCCAGTCAGAACTGGATATTCCTGTAAAATATATAGGTGTAGGTGAGAGCATTGATGATCTGGAAAAATTTGATCCGGATCAGTATGTTGAAGCATTATTCCGTACAGGAGAAGAATAGGAGGAACATAGGATGGAAGAAATGTTGACACTGGAAAAATTCGAGGAGGCTACGGAGATTGTACATCGTGTGACCCGTGAAACCAAGCTGATCTACAGCGAAATGCTGAGCAACCGTTATGGCAACAAAGTGTACCTGAAACCGGAGAACATGCAGTATACCGGCGCTTACAAACTGCGTGGTGCCTACTACAAGATTTCTACGCTGACAGATGAAGAAAAAGCCAAGGGCCTGATCACGGCATCCGCCGGAAACCATGCCCAGGGTGTTGCTTACGCAGCCAAAGCCTACGGTGTAAAAGCTACAGTCGTTATGCCGACCACAACACCCCTGATCAAAGTAGAACGTACAAAAAGCTATGGTGTAGATACTGTACTCTATGGTAACAACTATGATGAAGCCTGTGCACATGCCTACGAACTTGCAGATGAATATGGTTATACCTTTATTCATCCTTTTGATGACCCGGCTGTAGCTACAGGACAGGGTACTATTGCTATGGAAATCGTACAGGAACTGCCGCTTGTGGACTATATTCTTGTCCCGATTGGTGGCGGCGGACTTGCTACCGGCATCTCTACACTGGCCAAGCTCTTAAATCCGAACATCAAAGTTATCGGTGTAGAGCCCGCCAATGCCAATTGTATGCAGGAATCCTTAAAAGCAGGACATGTCGTTACCCTTGATGATGCCAGCACCATCGCTGATGGTACAGCTGTAAAGACACCGGGCGAAAAGATCTTCCCGTATATTCAGAAAAATCTTGATGATATCATTACAGTAGAAGACGAAGAACTTATTGTAGCTTTCCTGGATATGGTAGAAAACCACAAAATGATTGTAGAAAATTCGGGACTTTTAACGGTAGCTGCCCTTAAACACCTGAATGTAAAAGGGAAAAAGATCGTTTCCGTATTGAGCGGTGGCAACATGGATCTGATCACCATGTCCAGTGTTGTCCAGAACGGCCTGATTGCCAGAGACCGTATCTTTACCGTTTCCATCCTGCTTCCGGACAAACCGGGTGAACTTGCCCGCGTAGCCCAGCTCATTGCTGATGTCCGCGGAAACGTTATCCGTCTCGACCATAACCAGTTCTTCAGCACCAACCGTAACGCCGCCGTAGAACTGAAGGTTACCATGGAAGCCTTTGGCACCGAGCACAAACAGGAAATCATCAAGACCCTTGAAGAAAATGGCTTCCGCCCGAAGCTCATCCGTCCGAACCTGTAAATAAAGTCACCCGCCAGTCTTATACGTCTGTTTTGTAAAAAAATTATTTTGTCAAGAAAAAATACTTGACACCCACGTAACTCTAGTGTAAGATATCCAAGGTGTTGGAAATGGAAGCATTTGTAGAAAAAGCATTACTCTATGATTTTTACGGAGAACTCCTGACGTCTCATCAGAGAGAAATCTACGAAGATATTGTCCTCAACGATTACTCCATCAGCGAAGTCGCACAGGAACTCGGCATCAGCCGACAGGGCGTACACGACCAGGTACGAAGAGTAGACAAACTTCTCGCCGGTTACGAAGAGCGCCTTATGCTTGTTAAAAAATTTCTTGACCTCAAAAAAAAAGTGAGCAGCATCCGTAAAATCGTCGATAACTGTAACTTAGAAAATCTGGACGCAGTAAAAAACGCTGTTGCGGAGATTTCCGACAGCATATTAGAGGAATTATGATTTATGGCATTTGACAGCTTGACTGAAAAACTGCAAAATGTATTTAAAAATTTGAGAAGCAAAGGTCGTCTGACAGAAGACGATGTAAAGACAGCCCTTCGTGAAGTTAAAATGGCGCTTCTCGAAGCTGACGTAAGCTTCAAAGTTGTAAAGCAGTTCACAAAAGCGGTGCAGGAACGCGCCGTAGGACAGGACGTCATGACCGGCCTCAATCCGGGACAGATGGTTATCAAGATCGTCAATGAAGAGCTTGTCAAATTGATGGGTTCTGAGACCACCGAGATCACCCTTCGACCGGGTAATGAAATCACCACCATTCTTATGGTAGGTCTGCAGGGATCCGGTAAGACAACGACCTCGGCCAAGATCGCCGGTAAGTTAAAAGCCAAAGGCCGTCAGCCGTTACTTGTGGCAGGCGATGTATACCGGCCGGCAGCGATCGAGCAGTTAAAGATCAACGGACAGAAGCAGGATGTGGAAGTCTTTTCCATGGGTGATCAGAAAAGTCCGGTGGATATTGCAAAAGCTGCGATCGAACATGCCAGACAGCATAAGAAAAACGTGGTTATCATTGATACAGCCGGACGTCAACAGGTCGACGAAGCCATGATGCAGGAGCTCAAAGATATCAAAGCTGCTGTAGAGATCGATCAGACGATCCTTGTGGTTGATGCCACAACCGGTCAGAATGCCGTCAATGTATCTGATACCTTCAATCAAGAGGTTGGCATCGACGGAGTGATCCTGACAAAACTGGACGGTGACGCCCGAGGCGGTGCGGCACTTTCCATTAAAGCGATCAGCGGTAAGCCGATTCTCTATGTGGGTATGGGCGAAAAGCTGTCTGATCTTGAACAGTTCTATCCCGACCGTATGGCATCCCGTATCCTTGGTATGGGCGATGTCATGAGCCTCATCGAAAAGGCACAGGCCAATATTGATGAGGAAAAAGCCCGTGAGATGGAACAGAAATTCAAAAAAGCCCAGTTCGGCTTTGATGATTATCTGGAGAGTATGAACCAGATGAAAAACATGGGTGGTATATCCAGTGTTTTAAGTATGCTTCCAGGCATGGGTATGGGCGGCAAGATGAAAGACATCGAGAGTATGATCGATGAAAAGGATCTGGCCCGTAAAGAGGCCATTGTGCTTGCCATGACCCCACAGGAAAGGTCTAATCCGGAGCTGTTAAATGTTTCCCGCAAGCAGCGTATTGCCAAAGGTGCAGGCGTGGATATAGGCGAAGTTAACCGTTTCGTCAAACAGTTTGATCAGACCCGTAAAATGATGAAGCAAATGCCCGGCATGATGGGCAAGAAAGGCAAACGCGGAGGATTCCGCCTGCCGTTTTAACTCGTAGATAAGGATACAGTCCTTTCTAATATAAATTATTGAATACTATAAGGAGGTAAAAGAATCATGGCAGTTAAAATTAGATTAAGAAGAATGGGAAAGAAGAAAGCTCCTGTTTATAGAATCATCGTTGCTGACTCCAGATCCCCGAGAGACGGTCGTTTCATCGAGGAGATCGGTACTTACGATCCGAACCAGGATCCGAGCGTATACAAAGTAGATGAGGAAGCAGCCAAGAAATGGCTGGCTAACGGTGCTCAGCCGACAGAGGTTGTTGCCAAGATCTTGAAAATGGCAGGTATCGAGAAGTAATCTATCGGGGGTATGTAATGAAAGAGTTAGTTGAAGTAATTGCAAAATCTCTTGTAGAAAAACCGGAAGAAGTTGTGACAACGGAAACCGAAACGGACGATGCTATTGTTGTGGAGCTGAAGGTGGATCCATCCGACATGGGTAAAGTGATCGGAAGACAGGGACGTATCGCAAAAGCGATCCGTGCTGTTGTGAAGGCTGCATCTTCAAAATCTGACAAGAAAGTAGTAGTAGAAATCCTGCAGTAAGACGTGAGAGGTATTGTGTAAACAATACCTCTTTTTTGACAGATTATAAGGAATAATATACTATATGGAACAGTTTTTTCAGGTAGGTGTAATTTCCTCGACGCATGGTGTACATGGCGAGGTTAAGGTTTATCCGACCACGGATGACCCGAAGCGATTTTTAAAACTGAAAGAAGTACTTCTCGATACACCGAAGGGCTATATGTCCCTTAAGGTAGAAAAGGTTCGCTTTTTCAAGCAGATGGTGATTGTGAAGTTTGAAGGTTACGATACGATAGAGTCAATACAGATGTACCGCCAGAAGGGGCTTTTTGTGCCACGTGAGCAGGCTGTGCCACTGGCCGAGGACGAGTATTATGTAGCGGATCTTCTGGGAATGGATGTATATCTGGAGGACGGCGAGCTGTTTGGCAAGGTGAAAGATGTCATGCAAAGTGCGGCGAATGATGTATATATCATCCGCAGTCTTGCTCATGGCGAGGTACTCCTGCCGGCGATTGCCGACTGTGTAAAAGAAGTTTCCGTAGAGGACAACCGTATGGTGATCCATCTGCTGGACGGACTGGTAGAGTAAGAGGAGAAGATTGTGAAATTTCATGTACTGACATTGTTTCCGGAGATGATCGAGCAGGGGTTTGCCTCAAGTATTACCGGCCGGGCTATGGAAAAGGGTATACTGGAGCTTTCCGCAGTCAATATCCGGGATTATGCGGTGAATAAGCATATGCGTGTGGATGATTATCCATATGGCGGCGGTGCAGGGATGGTCATGCAGGCAGAGCCGGTATATCGTTGCTACGAGGATGTGAGTGCAAAGATTGGCTGTAAGACCCGTGTGGTGTATCTGACGCCTCAGGGTCGTGTATTTAACCAACGCATGGCAGAAGAGTTCGCAAAAGAAGAAGATCTGATTTTTCTGTGTGGACATTACGAAGGCATTGATGAACGTGTTCTTGAAGAAATCGTTACAGATCCGGTGTCTATCGGTGATTATGTGCTGACTGGCGGCGAGCTGCCGTCTCTGGTCATGATGGATGCGATTTCCCGCCTGGTACCTGGTGTGCTGGGTAATGATGATTCTGCTGTGGGCGAGTCTTTCGCCGGATCTTTGCTTGAGTATCCGCAATACTCGCGTCCGGCTGTCTGGCGGGAAAAGGAAGTACCGGCAGTACTTCTGTCCGGACATCATGCCAATGTAGAAGCATGGAGAAGAGAACAGTCTGTGATTCGTACTGCAAAATGGCGTCCGGATCTTCTGGAACATGCTGAACTGACACAAAAAGAGCGTCAAATTGTCAAGAAAATCCTTGCATCTGAGGAAGAGCTATAGTATAATACGAAATGTTGTAGAAAAAGATGGTCCTCTGGTACAAGAATGGTATTAAGAACATCCAGTTAGAAAAAGGAGAAACAAAATGAACGACATCATTAAAAACATCGAAGCTGCTCAGCTGAAAAACGAAGTACCGGAGTTTAACGTAGGTGATACTGTACGTGTACACGGTAAGATCAAAGAGGGTAACCGTGAGCGTATCCAGGTATTCGAGGGTATCGTCCTGAAAAGACAGGGTGGCGGAAACCGTGAGACTTTCACAGTAAGAAAATCTTCCAACGGTATCGGCGTAGAAAAAACATGGCCGCTGCATTCCCCGAACGTAGTTAAGGTAGAGGTTATCAGACATGGTAAAGTAAGAAGGGCTAAACTGTTCTACTTAAGAGACCGTGTAGGTAAAGCTGCAAGAGTTAAAGAGCTGGTAAAATAAGCTGACCGTTTGTGACTGTTTGGCAGGCCGGTGCAGTGTATGCACAGACCACCGAAAGTGATTCGGGATTCGGCAGGGGCAGGTACAAAGGTACCTGCCCCTGTTTGCTATTTATCGAAAATTAAGCGGAATATATGGTATTTCGCTGGCTAAAAGAGGATGAAATATGAGTGTGAAACCCCGCTATATCAGAGAACATATGCGCAGCCATTTCAGTATGCGCTCTCTGTTGCTCTGGATTTTTGAGATTGCCGTTGCAGTTGTACTGGGCGCAGTCTTTTCGATTTTTTTCTGTAAAAATGTAGATATGACGGAAGGGTCCATGGAACCTACGGTGCAGATCGGTGATACGATGCTGGTTAATACGATGGCTTACAGAATGGCAAAGCCAAAAAGAAATGATATGATCGTCTTTCGTACGAATGATTCAACCAATGCCAGCCTTCATGTAAAACGTGTGATTGGTCTGCCGGGAGAGACGATTCAGATCAGTGATGGTCAGATTCTGATCAACGGAGCAACGTATATGGAAAAGAAAGATCTGCCGTCCATCAGCTATGCCGGACTGGCAGAACAGGAGATCAAACTGGGAGATAAGGAATACTTTGTCCTGGGGGATAACCGCAACAACAGTGCAGACAGCCGATATTCGGATATCGGTAATGTGAAATTTTCCAATATTGTTGGTAAGGCCTGGTTTAGGATTTCTCCATATTCCAGACTGGGATTTTTGCATTAGAAAAGGAGTAAGTTATGGCAATGAATATACAGTGGTATCCTGGGCATATGACCAAGGCCAGACGTATGATGCAGGAAGATATCAAACTTATCGATTTGATCATTGAGCTTGTGGATGCCCGGATTCCGTTATCCAGTCGTAATCCGGATATTGATGAATTGGGTAAAAACAAGGCACGCCTGATTCTTTTAAACAAGTCAGATCTGGCAGATCCTCTGGTCAACGAAAAATGGGTGACTTATTTTGAGAAGCTTGGCTATACGGTTGTGCAGATTAATTCCAAATCCGGTGCCGGGATCAAGAGCATCAGCCAGAAAGTGCAGGAAGCCTGTAAAGAAAAAATAGAAAGAGATCGCCGTCGAGGCATTAAGAACCGTCCGATTCGAGCTATGGTGGCGGGGATTCCAAATGTCGGTAAATCTACTTTTATCAATGCTTATGCCGGCAAAAACTGTGCCAAGACAGGAAATAAGCCGGGTGTAACCAAAGGAAAACAGTGGATTCGCATGGGAAAGGGACTGGAGCTTCTGGATACGCCGGGGATTCTCTGGCCGAAATTTGAAGATCAGAATGTAGGCCTCCGTCTTGCGATGATTGGTTCGATCAATGAAAATATCCTGAATGTTGAAGAACTCTCTCTGACAGCTATAGATTTTTTAAGGACACAGTATCCGGGACTGATTGAAAAACAATATGAAATCAGTGAGGAAGCTGAAAAACCGTTGGAGATTCTTGACAGGATTGCTGATCGGCGTAAATGTCTGGCAAAGGGTGGAGAGTACGATTATGCCAAAGCCGCGGCTATGTTTATGGATGATTTCCGAAATGGACGTCTGGGCAGATTCTCTCTGGAGAGACCTGCGGAGGAAGAAGCATGAAAAGTATCGCTAAGATCAAAGATGAATTGACCACTGCATCTGATGATGAGCTGCAGCGGCTGCTGTCTGTATACGAAGCAGATACGAGAAGCGGTGTACAAAAGCTTGTATCAAAGATCAGAAGAGACGAAGAAAAAATGGTCGCTGAACGAGCACGTATGTATCAGATGAAAGCTTATGAACGGGAGTATGCTTCTTTTGGCGGAATCTGCGGTATTGACGAAGTGGGTCGTGGCCCTTTGGCCGGCCCGGTTGTGGCCTGTGCTGTGATCCTGCCTGTGGATGAAGAAATACTGTATCTGAACGATTCCAAACAGCTGAGCGCAAAAAAAAGAGAAGAACTGTACAATGTGATCCGGGAAAAAGCGGTTTCTATCGGCATCGGAACTGTTGACCAGAACAGAATTGATGAGATCAATATTTTGCAGGCAACTTACGAAGCTATGCGTGCAGCTGTGGCCGCACTGGATCCACAGCCGGAGGTGCTGTTGAACGATGCAGTGACGATTCCGGGACTGCCCATGAAACAGGTGCCCATCGTCAAAGGCGATGCTAAAAGTGCATCGATCGCTGCTGCCAGTATTGTTGCCAAGGTGACGAGAGACAGGATGATGGTTGAGTACGATGCCATTTATCCGGGGTATGATTTTGCATCGAACAAGGGCTATGGCTCGGCAGCGCATATCGCTGCATTAAGAGAAAAAGGACCCTGCGAGATACACAGAAAAAGCTTTATTACACATTTTATATAAGCGTATAAGGAAAACAGATCCGGTGTGTCGGTTTATCTGGTATAAACGCATAATTTACAGAAAGAAAATCTGACCGGAGAAAGGACAGGATGAATAAGAGAGCTTTGGGAAACATCTGGGAAGAACAGGTGTGTACATTCCTGAAGAGAGAGGGCTGTGAGATCCTTGAGAAAAATTATCGCAGCAGACGTGGGGAAATCGACCTGATCGTGCAGGATGGCAGATATCTTGTATTCGTAGAGGTCAAATACAGAAAGAACAGCAATACAGGGTTTCCGGAGGAGGCAGTAGATTATCCTAAGCAGATGAAAATCAGTCGGACAGCACAGGAGTATCTGCTGAGAAAAGAGCTTCCGGAAACAACTCCATGCAGGTTTGATGTAGTAGCTGTCTGCGGAAACAATATCCATCATATACGCAATGCATTTGATTGTGCATATGGCTGGTAAAAAAACTGCAGTTGTATGCAGCAGAGTCTTGTGTAGTTACAGATACTGATGCATGTTTTTACAAATGCGCCGTTCGTGTCCTGTGACAGGCAAGAGAAAGAGGTATGAGATGCGTTGGAAAGATGAAACACAGCCAAAAATGAAGATAAATGAGAAAAATGGTGTAGAATACCTGACATTTCCGGCTCTGGATGCCTGTGAGGAGATTATCCATGCTTTTTCTACCAGAAAAGGTGGAGTAAGCCGGGAATACCTTGGAACGATGAATCTGAGCTTTACCCGTGGCGATCAACCGGAAAACGTCAGTGAAAACTATCGTCGTTTCTGCGCTGCTATTGGCATCCGCCCCGAACAGGTTGTCTGTACCGATCAGACACATACGGCCAATGTGCGGGAGGCGGACCATACACATTGTGGTGAGGGCGTGATCAGACCGAAGACATGGACAGAGGTGGATGGCCTCGTGACAAACGAACCGGGGGTGGCACTCTGCACATCCTTTGCAGATTGCGTACCGCTGTATTTTTATGATCCGGTCCATCATGCCATCGGATTGTCACATTCAGGCTGGCGTGGTACTGTCAGCCAGATCGGTGCTGTGACTGTTGACAGGATGGCAGAACTGTATGGCAGCCGCCCTGAGAAAATTCTGGCGGCCATTGGTCCTTCCATTTGTCAGGATTGTTACGAAGTCAGTGAGGATGTAATCCTCGAATTTCAAAAAAATTACCCGCAGGAGGTATGGCCAAAGCTTTATTATGAAAAGCCGGATGGAAAATATCAGCTCAGCCTCTGGGAGGCCTGTCGTTTTACCATGCTGAATGCAGGTATCCTTCCAGAACATATCTCCATGCCAAATGTATGTACTTGCTGCAATCCGGGTGAGCTTTTTTCTCATAGGGCATCCCATGGAAAAAGAGGAAATCTGAACGCATTTTTAATGCTGAAATAAGATGATGTTTTGCTGTGTGAGCCAGTAAAAATGTATAATAACTTAAAAAACAGGCATCGTTCAAAAAACGGTGCCTGTTTCTATATACTCTGCGTTATGTTTAACGGTGCTTTGCCAACAGCTGATTGATTTTATCTGTTGTAGAACGAACCTTTTCAACGGAAACGTCATGGTTCAGGATATCCATGATACTGGCTACGTATTTACCCATACGTGCCGGCTCATAATATGGTCTTTCCAGCAGTTCTGCAGGACGGTAGTTCAGATCAGTAGTGATGATCTTGTTGATATAACCTTTTTCGTAATATTCATCAAATTTGTCCAGGCCATCTGTGAACAGACCGAAGGTCGTGCAGACAAAGATACGGTTGGCCTTTCTTTCCTTCAGCTGTTTGGCAACATCAAGCATACTTTCACCGGAGGAAATCATATCATCAACGATGATGCAGTCTTTACCCTCGACAGAATCACCCAGAAACTCGTGTGCTACAATCGGATTCTTGCCGTTGATAATGGTGGAGTAGTCGCGGCGTTTATAGAACATACCCATATCTACACCAAGAATATTGGAAAAATATACAGCACGGTTCATGGCTCCTTCATCCGGAGAGATGATCATCAAGTGTTCGTTATCCAGCTTCAAATCCGGTACTGAGCGAAGCAGTGCCTTTAAAAACTGGTAAGTTGGCATAAAGTTATCAAAACCATTCAGAGGAATGGCATTCATAACACGAGGATCATGGGCATCAAAGGTGATAATATTTTCTACGCCCATGTTGATCAGCTCCTGCAGTGCAGCTGCACAGTCCAGAGACTCACGGGAAGAACGTTTATGCTGACGGCCCTCGTATAAGAATGGCATAATGACATTGATACGGTGTGCTTTACCGGTTGCGGCCTGGATGATACGTTTCAGATCCTGATAATGGTCATCCGGTGACATATGGTTGACATAGGGACCGATTTTGTAAGTAGGTGTATAATTGCTGATATCTACCATGATAAAGAGATCGGCACCACGGATCGAAGCGTTGATTTTACCTTTGGCTTCGCCGGTACCAAAACGAGGGCATTCAGCGTCTACCAGAAAAGTGTCTTCAGCGTAACCGGACCAGGTGACATTGCTGTGGTCGGTTCTTTTCTGTGCCATTTCCTTACGGAAAGAAACAAGATAATCGTTTACAATATTGCCGAGCTCGGTGCAGCCTTTTAACGCAACGATCTTGATCGGTGCAACGGGGATGGAACACTCGAGTAAGTCTAAATTTGCCATTAGAAACCTCCGCTTATAATTTCATAATAATTTCAGGGTAATGCACTTTAGTTATAGCATCCTCTTATAAGTGCGTCAACAAGTTACTGGATAAAATACAAAATTTATGTAAAAAACAGGGGAAAGCTGTGGAAAATAAAGGAATACTGTAAAACATCATTGCAATTTCAAAATAATCTTGTTATGATGAAAAGAACGCTTTAGAAGGAGGAAAGACGATGCCAAAACATGTCATAGGAGCTGTTGCTGCAGGCAGTATTGCCGAAGAACTGGATCTGGTGCCGGGAGACGAGCTGATCTCCATCAATGACAAAAAAATAGAAGACGTGTTTGATTATCATTATCTGACGAACGATGAATATCTGACGATGGTGGTGAGAAAGGCAGACGGCGAAGAGTGGGAGCTGGAGATTGAAAAGGATCTCGAAGAGGATCTCGGGATCAGCTTTGTCAACAGTCTGATGGATGAATACAGATCTTGCAGAAACAATTGCATATTCTGCTTTATTGATCAGATGCCGCCGGGTATGAGAGAGACCCTGTATTTTAAAGATGATGATTCCCGCCTGTCCTTCCTTCAGGGGAATTATGTGACACTGACAAATATGAGTGATCATGATATCGACCGTATCATCTATTATCATCTGTCACCGATCAATATTTCCTTCCACACGACGAATCCAGAGCTTCGTTGTAAAATGCTGCATAACCGTTTCGCCGGGGATGTATTTGGCAAGATTCGTCGGCTGGCAGAGGCGGATATCGAGATGAACGGACAGATTGTACTTTGCAAAGGTATTAACGATGGTGAAGAGCTGGAACGTTCACTGAAGGATTTTGAGGCGTATATGCCGGCGCTGCAGAGCGTGTCCGTTGTTCCTGTGGGATTGACAAAGTATCGTGAGGGTCTGTATCCTCTCGAATCCTTTACTGCCAGGGATGCCGGATGTGTGATCGATCAGATTGAACGCTGGCAAACATATTATAAGGAAAAGACAGGGACAAACCGTGTACACTGCAGCGATGAATGGTATCTTCTGGCCGGTCGTGCTCTGCCGGAGGCAGAACGCTATGATGGGTACCAGCAGCTGGAAAACGGTGTTGGTATGCTGCGGCTCTTGCAGGAAGAAGTAGAAGAGTGTCTTAGGAAACCAAAACAGCCGGTAGAACCCGGGAGTGTGACCATTGCCACCGGTTATCTGGCAGCACCCTTTATAAAAATGCTTGCAGAAAAGATCATGGCAGTGTACGATGAGATTGATCTTGACGTGGCTGCGATCCGCAATGATTTCTTCGGAGAAAAAATCACGGTTTCCGGACTGATAACCGGACAGGATCTGAAAAAACAGCTGAAAGAAAGAAATCTCGGGGAACGCCTGATCCTCCCCTGTAATATGCTGCGGGCGGGTGAGAATGTATTCCTTGATGATTACACAGTAGAAGAACTGGAGCAGGAGCTTGGGATTCCGGTGGCTGTCGCTGACAGCAGCGGACGGGATCTTGTAGAGACTGTTCTGTATAAGAAAAAAGTGGAAAAACATAAAAGGAGACAACTGTATGAGCAAACCGATAGTAGCAATTGTAGGCCGTCCTAATGTTGGCAAATCCACACTGTTCAATGCACTGGCGGGAGAGAATATTTCCATCGTCAAGGATACTCCGGGTGTGACCCGTGACCGTATCTATGCCGATGTGACATGGTTAAATTATTCGTTTACCATGGTGGATACCGGCGGTATTGAACCGGAGAGCCGGGACGTGATTATTTCTCAGATGAGAGAACAGGCACAGATCGCCATTGATACGGCGGATGTGATCGTATTTATGGTAGATGTTCGCCAGGGACTGGTGGATGCGGATTCCAAAGTCGCAGACATGCTGCGACGCAGTTCGAAACCGGTCATTCTGGCTGTCAATAAAGTTGATAATTTTGATAAATTACTGATGGATACCTATGAATTTTATAATCTGGGTATGGGAGATCCGATTGCCATTTCCTCTTCGGGCCGACTGGGCATCGGCGACCTGTTAGATGAGGTTGTAAAACATTTTCCGTCACAGGAACATGACGATACAGAAGATGATACGCCGCGTATTGCCATCGTAGGCAAACCAAATGTAGGTAAATCCTCTATCGTCAACAAACTGACCGGCAAGAGCCGCGCCATCGTATCTGACATCGCCGGCACAACCCGTGATGCGATTGACAGCCGTGTAAAGGTGAACGGTAAAGAATATATCCTGATCGATACCGCCGGACTTCGCCGTAAGAGCCGGATCAAGGAAGACCTGGAACGTTACAGTATCGTTCGTACTGTCAGCGCTGTGGAAAAAGCCGATATTGTTGTGCTGGTCATTGATGCTGTAGAGGGTGTGACCGAACAGGATGCCAAGATTGCCGGTATTGCCCATGAGAGAGGCAAAGGTATCATTGTTGCTGTCAATAAATGGGATGCCGTTGAGAAAGATAACAAGACGGTGAATACATTTACAGCAAAGGTGCGGTCTACGCTTTCCTTTATGCCGTATGCGGAGATCCTTTTTGTGTCTGCAGAGACAGGACAGCGTCTGCCAAAACTGTTTGAGACAATTGATATGGTCCTTGAGAACCAGAGCATGCGTATCCAGACAGGTGTACTTAACGAAATCCTGACCGAAGCTGTTGCCATGCAGCAGCCGCCGTCAGACAAGGGACACCGGCTGAAAATTTTCTATATGACACAGGTAGCGGTCAAACCGCCGACATTTGTTATCTTTGTCAATGATAAAGAGTTGATGCATTTCTCTTACACAAGATACCTTGAAAATCAGATCCGGGAGGCATTTGGATTCAGAGGTACATCTCTGAAATTTATTGTGCGGGAGAGAAAGGATAAGAACTGATCGTATGTTAGTGAGAATTATCTGTCTGCTGATCGGCTATGCTTTTGGTCTGATCCAGACATCGTATATTATCGGAAAAATGCATGGCATTGATATCCGTGAGTATGGCAGCGGCAATGCCGGGACGACGAATGCCATGCGTACCCTCGGCCGTAAGGCGGGATTCATGACGTTTGCGGGGGACATGCTCAAGTGTCTGGTTGCTACTCTGGTGGTGCGCCTGATCTTTGGGACTTCCCATGCGGATATCGTGCCGGTGTTGTGCGCTTATGCGGCTGCCGGAGCAATCCTTGGGCACAATTTTCCTTTCTATATGAAGTTTAAGGGTGGAAAGGGTGTAGCCTGTACGGTTGGCCTGGTATTTTGTTTAAGCTGGCAGGTCGGTCTGGTTGTGATGGCTGAATTTTTCCTTTTCTTTTTTACCAGTCATTATGTTTCACTGTGCTCGATCCTCTGCTATGTCCTTTTTCTGGTCCAGACGATCATATATGGACAGTTTGGCGGTTTTTCCATGTCACAGCATCATCTGAATGAGCTGTATGTGATCATCGGTCTGCTGACGGCTATGACACTGTATCGCCACAGGACAAACATAAAACGGCTGATCGCCGGAACGGAAAGTAAAACATATCTTTCGAAAGGCCATGATAAAACGGCATAGTGCTTTCGGAAAGAGCAAAATAGCGGCAGGGCAGACTGCTTCGAAAAGAAGCGGATGTCCTGCCGCTTTTTATTGCAATATATGCAGAAATGGTAAAAAAGAGGATGGGTTTTCGGCACAACTGACGGAAGAAAATACTAACTGTTGTATTTTCCGGTAAAAATGAACTGCTTTTTATACAAATATTGTAGTAGATTTGATTGATTTAAAAGCAAAGGTTTGCTATAATAACCTAAATTGATAAAATTATGACAACTTTGTGGAGGACAAAAACATGCACTTGATTCAGGACGAAAACGGACAGATGGTGCATCACGGTCAGACAGCCGGTGACACAGGTGAGCATCACTGCGCAGGTAATTGCAGCTCGTGTGCATCTGCCGGTGATGAGCGCAGGGAGGCGCTGGCGCTGTTGCAGTATATGCAAAAGCATAATGCCCAGCATGCTGCCGAGCTTGACCGTGTGGCTGCCAATCTGGAAAAACTGGATATGAAAGATGTGGCAGACCAGATTCGTGCAGCTGTTTCCGAATTCCAGAAAGGTACTCTGCGCCTCAGCCTTGCGGCAACGCTGGCCGGGGAGCATATAAAGGAGGTATGAGGTATGTGTCTTGCAACTGCATACAAAGAAAGTGACAATACCGTGATCTGCAAGAACATCAGCCGTATCGACGTTCAGGATGACAAGCTGGTGATCCGCGATATTATCGGAGAGGAGACCATTGTTGTTGGAAAACTTCTCATGGTCGACCTTGCAAACAGCATTGTCAAGATCCAGTGTGATTAAGGTAATACTTGCAACACAAAATAAATAATGTGGAGGAATGTATCATGAAACTGAGTGAACAGATGAAACAGAAAATGCTTTTATCCTTTGAGGTATTCCCGCCAAAGACCGATAAAGGTATGGAGAATCTTCCAAACACAATCGACCATCTGTGCGAATACAATCCGGCTTATATTTCCTGTACATACGGTGCAGGCGGCACCAATGTCGGACGTAACATGGATGTCTGTAAGATCATTAAAGATGCCGGCACAACACCGGTAACACATTTTACCTGTATAGGTAATACAAAAGAGGGCATCAAAGACCAGCTGCAGAATTATCTGGATAATGGTGTTGACCATATGCTGGCTCTGCGTGGCGACCTGCCGTTTGGCTGGGAAGGCACAGGCGGAGATTTCAAATATGCAACAGACCTTGTAGCATATGTCCGCAAAGAGTTTGGTGACAAGATCGAGATCGCAGTAGCAGGTTCTCCGGAAGGCCATATCAGCTGCCGTTCTCTCGAAGCAGATATCGCTGTTCTGAAACAGAAACAGGACAATGGTGCTGACTATATCATGACACAGCTGTGCTGGGATATGGAACAGTTCAAATACTGGCTGGATGCGATCCGCAAAGCCGGTGTGACTCTGCCGGTCGATGTGGGTATCATGCCGATCCTGGATCAGGCTGCCACAATCAATATGGCTCTTTCCAGAAATGCCTGCGTTATGCCGCGTAAGCTCTGCGAGCTGATCTCCAACAACTGGATCTTCCCGAATCCGTTCGTTAAAGATCCGTTCGATGCAGATGTAGAAGGAAAGAAAGCCCGCTTCAAAGAAGCAGGTATCGAGTACACGATCAACCAGATCGACGAGTACAGAGCACTGGGTGTTAACGGCATCCATCTGTATGCTTTAAATAAATATAAAGACGTTTCCGAGATCATTGACAGAGCAGGTTTCTGCACCAGAGTATGATCGATACGGAGATGTCTCCTGACTAAACAGCTATAAAGAATATGCTTTTTGAGCTTTTTTATAGTTGTTGCAGCGGTCGCCGGGGTTTTGCAAAAATGCAGACTCTGGTCCACCGCCTGCATAAACAAAAGTAACTTGGGAGGTGTCTTTTATGGCACATGTAATCGCTGTCGCCGGTAAAGGCGGCGTTGGAAAAACAACCCTTTGCGGTCTGTTGATCCAGTATCTTTGTGAAACAAAAAAAGGACCGGTTCTCGCTGTAGATGCCGATGCCAACTCTAATCTGAATGAGGTGCTTGGCGTTGAGGTGGATATGACACTTGGTGATGTCCGTGAGGAGATCGCCAGAGCTGAAATGGCAGAACACAATCCGATTCCTGCAGGTATGAGCAAAGCGGATTATGCCGAATGGAAATTTAATTCCTGTTTGGTAGAGGATGATGATTTTGATCTTCTGGTCATGGGACGTACGCAGGGCAAAGGCTGTTACTGCTATGTCAATGGACTCTTACAGAGCCAGTTACAGAAACGCCAGAACCAGTATCCGTTTATGGTTGTGGATAACGAGGCCGGTATGGAACATATCAGCCGTGGTATCCTGCCGAGTATGCAGACATGCATTCTTGTCAGTGACTGCTCACGCCGTGGTGTACAGGCAGCCGGCCGTATTGCCGAGCTTGTCCGTGAGTGCGAGCTCAAACCACAGCAGATGGGACTGATCATCAACCGTGCCCCGAATGGTGTCTTAAATGAAGGCACAAAAGAGGAGATCGAGAAACAGGGTCTTACCTTACTGGGTGTTGTACCGCAGGATGAGACAGTATATGAATATGACTGCGACGGCGTTCCGACTGTGAAGCTGCCGGGGGATTCTCCGGTGCGTGCAGCTCTTGCCGGTATCATTGAAAAGCTGGGGCTGTAGAGCTGTTTTTACCAATGAATTTTTAGAGAAAGAGGATCTCTGAAAATATATCCAAACTGTTAAGGAGGAAAACAAATGAGTGAAGAATTCAAACTGACTTCTGTCGAAGAAATGGAAGCCGCTACCAATCGCCTTCTGGAGACTGGTGCAAAAGTAGGTGCTGATGCATGGCAGTTCCGTGTGAAAAATCAGACACCGCACTGTAAGTTCGGTGAGCAGGGTGTCTGCTGCCGTATCTGTGCCATGGGTCCGTGCCGTATCACACCGAAGGCTCCGAGAGGTATCTGCGGATGTGATGCTGCAGGTATTGTAGGACGTAACTTCCTGAAATTTACAGCCGGTGGTGGTGCCACTCACTCTGACCACGGCCGTGAGATCTGCCATACACTGTATCAGGCAAAACCGGAAGGACCGTACAAGGTAAAAGATCCGGAGAAGCTGACACGTATCGCTCATGAATGGGGCGTTGAGACAGAGGGTAAAGACATCTACGATCTGGCTCATGAGATGGCTGAGAAAGCTCTTATGGAATACGGTAAACCGTTCGGTACCCAGAACTGGCTGAGTCGTGCTCCGAAGCACACACAGGAAATCTGGGAAAGAGAAGAGATCGCACCGCGTGCCATCGACCGTGAGGTTGCCTGCTCCCTGCATATGACACATATGGGATGTTCTTCTGATCCGAAGGCTCTGGTTCGTCAGTCCCTGAGAATGGGTCTTGCTGATGGATGGGGTGGTTCCATGTGCGGTACAGAGTTCTCTGATGTGCTGTTTGGTACACCGAAGCCGATCGATACCGAGGCTAACCTTGGTGTTATGGTAGAAGAGAACGTAAATATCGTTGTCCATGGACATGATCCGTCACTGTCTGAGATGGTCTGCGAATATGCTGATGATCCGGAAATGATCGCTTACGCTAAATCCAAAGGCGCTAAAGGCATCACTGTATCCGGTGTCTGCTGTACATCCAATGAGGTTGCCATGAGACGTGGTATCCCGATGGCTGGTAACTTCCTGCAGCAGGAGAACGTTGTACTGACAGGTGCCTGCGAAGCTATCGTCGTAGACGTTCAGTGTATCTTCCCGGCCCTTGGACCTTTAAGCAAATGTTTCCATACAAAGTTCATCACAACATCCCCGATCGCACAGATGCCGGATTCCGAGTTCATCCGTTTCAATGCAGCTACAGCTGCTGAGAATGCAAAAGCAATCGTTAAGATGGCTATCGATAACTTTGAAAACCGTAAACCGGAACTGGTACATATCCCGCAGATGAAACAGAAAGCTACTGTTGGTTACTCTGTTGAGGCTCTGGTTAAAGTACTGGATGGTGTTGCAAATACACAGGTTGATGAGATGGGTACAACAAAACCGCTTATCGAGTGTATCACATCCGGTGTTATCCGTGGTGCCGTAGCTATGGTTGGATGTAACAACCCGAAGGTCCGTCCGGACTATGCTCATATTGAGCTGATGAAGAAGCTGATCGCCAACGATATCGTCGTTGTTGCTTCCGGTTGTTCCGCACAGGCAGCTGCCAAGGCTGGTCTGATGGACAAGCGTGCCAAAGATCTCTGCGGCGATGGTCTGAAACGTGTATGTGAGCTGGCTGATATCCCGCCGGTACTGCATATGGGTTCCTGCGTTGATATCTCCCGTATGATGATCCTTGTTGCCGAACTGGCTAAAGATTCCGGACTGAACATCTCCCAGCTGCCGGTTGTAGGCTGCGCTCCGGAGTGGATGTCTGAGAAGGCTGTTTCCATCGGTAACTACGTAGTATCTACAGGTATCGATACCTTCCTTGGTGTTGATCCGTATGTATCCGGTTCTGCTGAAGTTGGCGGACTGCTGACAGAAGGTGTAAGAGACTGGGTAGAGGCTGCATATACAGTTGAGACAGATATCGAGAAACTGACTGACCTGATGATCGAGAGAATCGAAGAAAAACGTAAAGCAATCGGTATCTGATGTAGAAAATTATCTGCAAAAGGTATACAATAATATTTATGACCGGGAGGAAGCACTTCTCCCGGAAATAATAAAATGAAGGGATTTGATAGACATGAAAATAGCAGTGACAGGTAAAGGCGGCGTAGGAAAGACCACATTCGCTGCGACGCTCGCCAGATTATATGCAGATGAAGGGAGAAAAGTTCTCGCCGCAGATGTAGATCCGGATGCAAATCTCGGACTGGCGCTTGGTTTTCCAGAGGAAGAGCTGGATGCTATCGTTCCCATCAGCAAAATGCGTAAACTTATTGAAGAACGTACCGGAGCCGGAGACAATAATCAGTTTTATAAACTGAATCCCAAGGTTGATGACATCCCGGATACTTACGGCAAGACCTACAACGGCGTCAAGCTGTTGCTTCTTGGTACTGTAGAGACCGGAGGTGGCGGATGCGTTTGTCCGGAGCATGTTATGCTGAAACGCATCATCAATAACCTGATCCTGCATCGTGATGATGTGGTGATCATGGACATGGAAGCAGGCCTTGAGCATCTTGGACGAGGTACGACGCAGAGTGTAGACCAGTTTATCGTCGTGATCGAACCGGGTTCCCGCAGCGTACAGACATACAAGAATGTCAAACGTCTGGCCGAGGATCTGGGTGTAGCAAAGGTTCGCGTCGTGGCAAACAAGATCCGTTCGGCGGAGGACGAGGAATTTGTCAAATCTAAAATTCCGGCGGAAGATCTTCTTGGGTTTATACATTACAATACTGAAGTTATCGATGCTGACCGTAAGGGAAGCTCCCCGTATGATTTCAGTGAAACTGTGGTGAAAGAGGTTTCTGCCATTAAGGCTATCATTGATGCTGAATAAATGACAGAAAACAAAAAAGAATTGTTTTGGAGGATAGACAATGACTTTATTTGATGTTGTATTCAAAGGAAACGATGACGTATACGGTCTGACCGAAGGCGCCATCAATGATGCGATTGCTAAATACGGTGAAGACAAAGCAGTCAGCTTCCCGGACACAGCTTACTGCCTGCCGTGCTACTATGCTGTTACCGGTGTTAAAGTAACAAACCTGAAAGAACTGAAAGAAGCTCTTGGCGTTGTTAAAACACTGATGACAAGAGAGCAGAAATTACATGATGCGTTCATGAGCGGTGTTGCTACAGCTCTTTGCGCAGAGTTTATCGAAGTTCTGAAATACATCGACGGTGCAGCTCCGTATGCAGAGCCGTATTACGGACATCTTGCAGATGCTATCATCCGTGAGCTGGGTGTTCCGCTTGTAACAGGCGATATCCCGGGTGTAGCTGTTATCCTTGGCGAAGCTCCGACAGCTGAAGAAGCAGTAGAGCTGGTTAAATCCTATCAGGCACAGGGTATCCTGGTAACTATGGTAGGTGGCTGCATCGATCAGTGCCTGTCCCAGGGTATGAAACTGGGTTACGGCGTTCGTGTCGTACCGCTTGGTAATGACGTAACAAGTGTTATCCATGTCGTATCTGTAGCTCTCCGTGCAGCTCTGATCTTCGGTAACGTAACACCGGGTGATGCTGCATCCCTGATGAAGTACACCATGGACCGTGTACCGGCATTCGTAAATGCATTCGCTCCGCTGAACGAAGTAATCGTTGCCTGTGGTGCAGGCGCTATCGCCCTTGGCTTCCCGGTAATCACAAACGAAGAGACCTTCCGTGTACCGAAGAGTCTGATCGTACAGAAAGACGTAAGCAAATTCAATGCTACATCTCTTGAAGCACGTAACATCAAGATCAAGATCACAAAGATCGATATCCCGGTTGCTTTCGCATCCGCATTCGAGGGCGAGATCATCCGTCGTGGCGATATGCAGGTTGAGTTCGATGGTTCCCGTGTTGACTGTGTAGAGCTTGTTCATGCCAAGGATATGAGCGAGATCGAAGATCACAAGATCGAAGTTATCGGACCGGACTTTGATGAGTTTGAAGTTGGAAGCAAACATTCTATCGCTTATGTCGTAGAAGTTGCCGGTAAGAACATGCAGCCTGACTTTGAGCCGGTATTCGAGCGTAAATTCCACAGCTATATCAACTGTATCGAGGGTGTTATGCATACAGGACAGCGTGATATGATCCGTATCCGTATCAGCAAAGCTACCTACGAAGCAGGATTCAGAGCTAAAGACATTGGTGAGGTTCTGTACGCAAGAATCAAGAGCGAGTTTGATGCAGTCGTTGACAAATGCCAGGTTAAGGTTATTACTGATCCGGCTGAGTGTACAAAGATGCGTCATGAAATCGCTATCCCGATGTTCGACAAACGTGATGAGCGTCTGAGCACACTGACAGATGAGACTGTAGACGTTTACTACAGCTGCATCATGTGCCAGGCCTTCTCCCCGAGCCATGTATGTATCGTAACTCCGGAGAGACTTGGTCTTTGCGGTGCCGTTTCATGGTTCGATGCAAAAGCTACTTACGAGCTGGATCCGGCTGGTCCGTGCCAGGTTGTTACTAAAGAGAAAGTTATCGACGAGCGTATCGGTGAGTACGAGGATGTTAACGAAGTAGTTCGTAAACTGTCCCAGGGTGCTCTGGAAGATGTATCCCTGTACTCCATCATGGAAAAACCGATGACATCCTGCGGATGCTTCGAGTGTATCTGTGGTATCGAGCCGTTCTCAAACGGTGTTGTTATCGCCAACCGTGAGTACGCTGGCCAGACACCGCTTGGTATGACATTCTCAGAGCTGGCTTCCATGACAGGTGGTGGTGTTCAGACTCCTGGTTTCATGGGTCATGGTAAACACTTCATCGCTTCCAAGAAGTTCATGAAAGCTGAAGGCGGTGTAGAGCGTATCGTATGGATGCCGAAGGATCTGAAAGATCAGGTAGGTGAAAAGCTGAACGCTACAGCAAAGGATCTGTACGGTATCGACAACTTCACAGATATGATCGGTGATGAGACAATCGCTACTGATCCGGAAACACTGGTTGCATTCCTGACAGAGAAGGGACATCCGGCACTGGGTCTGGATCCGATGATGTAAGCTGTTTGGACAGGTATTCCAAATTTATACTTGCATAAATTGTCGTTAAATATTATTATAGCGAGAGTACTCGTTTATGAGGCATATGGGTTTTAACCCATAAGAAGCATATGCACGGTGCATGTACCGTCAAAAGTGCATGCACCGTTACATAGAAGTTTCACTTTTAATTATTTTCAAAGGAGGCTAACAACAATGCCGTTTAATCGTAAACCACAGAAGTTTAACGCACAGATCAAAGCAGTAGAGATCGGCGTTGGCGAAAAAGCCATCAAAATTGGCGGTGAGAATGTTCTGCCGTTCTATACATTTGATGGAGAACTGGGAAATGCTCCGAAGGTCGGTGTTGAGATCTCTGATATGGGTCTTGACAATGCTGTACCGGGTATTGTTTCCTATTATGAAGGATGTACAACTCCGGCAGAGATGGCTAAAAAAGCCGCTGCAATGGAGGGTGCTGATTTTGTAGCTCTGTGTCTGGAAGGCGGAGATCCGAATGGAGCTAACAAATCTGTAGAAGAGCTGGTTGCTGTTGCTAAGGAAGTAGCTGACGCAATCGATCTTCCGCTGGTAGTAGAAGGCTGCAAGAACGTAGAAAAAGACTCTGAGCTGCTGCCGAAGGTTGCAGATGCTCTGCAGGGCAAGAACGTTCTGATCCTGGCTGCAAAAGAAGAAAACTACAAAGCTATTGGTGCTGCTGCAGGTCTGGCTTACAACCAGAAGGTTGGTGCTGAGTCTGCCGTAGATATCAACCTGGCTAAACAGCTGAACGTTGTTATGACACAGCTGGGTGTTAAACCTGAAAGCATCGTTATGAACGTTGGTACAGCTGCTGCAGGTTATGGTTATGAGTACGTTGTATCTACCATGGACCGTATCAAAGCTGCTGCACTGGCACAGGGTGATGCCACTCTGCAGATGCCGATTATTACTCCTGTATCTACTGAGACATGGGCTGTTAAAGAGTCCCTGGCTGAAGAGGCAGATGCTCCGGAATGGGGTTCTCGTGAAGAGAGAGGTATTTCCATGGAGATCCAGACAGCTGCTGCTGACTTGGTATCCGGTTCCAATGCCGTTATCTTAAGACATCCTCAGTCTGTTGCAACTATCGCAAAGATGATCAAAGAATTAGCATAAGCAGGAGGATAACAAAATGGCATTAAATGGTATTCAGATTTTTAAATTAACACCAAAGAAAAACTGTAAAGAATGCGGATGCCCGACCTGTATGGCTTTCTCTATGAAGGTTGCTCAGGGTGCTCTGGACATTTCCGCTTGTCCGCATATGTCCGCTGAGGCTCTGGAATCCCTGTCCGCAGCTACAGCTCCGCCGATGAAGAGCATCAAAGTAGGTACTGGCGATGCTGAGTACACACTGGGTGGAGAAACAGTTCTTTACAGACATGAAAAAACATTTGTCAGCAAGACAAGATATGCTGTATCTATCTGCAGTGGTATGGATGATGCTACAGTCGATGCCAAGATCGCAGAGGCTGGCAAAGTAGATTACGATCGTATCGGTGAGCAGATGCATGTAGAGATGCTCTACGTAAACTGCTGCGAAGGCACAGCTGCCGACAGATACGTTGAGATCGTTAAGAAAGCTGCCGCTACAGGCAAGACTCTTGTACTGGGCGTAAAAGATGTAGAGATCGCTAAAGCTGCTCTGGAAGTATGTAAGGACGCTAAGCCGGTATTAAACGGTGCTAATGCTTCCAACTATGCTGAGATGAGCGCTGTAGCCACAGCTGCAGGCGTTGTACTGGGTGTTTCCGGTGCTAACCTGGACGAGCTGTATGATACCGTTGCTGCACTTGAGAAAGCCGGCAACAAAGAGCTTGTTATCGATACCACAGGTGCTACCATCAAAGAGACCTTTGAGAACACCGTACAGGTACGTCGTGCCGCTCTGAAGAACGAGGACAGAACCTTTGGTTATCCGTCCATCGTTAATGTATCTGCCCTGACAAAGGATGATAAATACATGGCACAGGCTCTTGCTTCTGTATTCACAATGAAATATGGTTCCATCGTTGTTCTGCCGGAAATGAACTATGCTGATGCACTGCCGCTGTTCGGCCTTCGTCAGAACGTCTTCACAGATCCGCAGAAGCCGATGAAAGTTGCACCGGGCATCTACCCGTTAAATGGTGCAGACGAGAACTCCATCATCATCACTACCGTAGACTTCGCTCTGACATACTTCGTAGTATCCGGCGAGCTGGAGAGATCCGGTATTCCGATGAACCTGGTTATCAACGATGCAGGCGGTCTTTCCGTTCTGACTTCCTGGGCTGCAGGTAAATTCTCCTCAGGATCCATCGCTAAATTCTTCCAGGAGGAGATCGAACCGAAGCTGAAATGCAGAAAGATGATCATTCCGGGTAAAGTTGCCGTTCTGAAAGGCGATCTGGAAGCCAAACTTCCGGGCTGGGAGATCATCGTTGCTCCGCGTGAGGCAGTTGAGCTGGTTAAGTTCTTCAAAGATATGCAGGCTAACGGCGAACTGTAATTGTACCTTAGACGCATCCGTACATCTGTTGTGCGGATGCGCTTAAACAGCAGTCTGCCGACGCAGGCTGCTGCAAAAAAAAGATATAAGGAGTACTAAAAAATGAGCAAATTTATCGTAATTGGTGAGAGAATCTCCGTAACAGCTCCGTCCATCAACAGAGCATTCAACGAGAAAGATCCGGAGCCGATCCTGACAAGAGCAAAACAGCAGCTGGATGCTGGTGCTTACTATCTGGATGTTAATATCGGACCGGCAGAGTCCAACGGCGAAGAGCTGATGAAATGGGCTGTAGAGCTGCTGCAGGGCGAGTTCGACAACGTTCCGCTGGCACTGGATACAGCTAATAAGAAAGCTATCGAAGCTGGTATCTCTGTATACAACCGTTCCAAAGGTAAACCGATCGTTAACTCCGCAGATGCTGCAGGACGTATCGAGTATGTTGACCTTGCTGCTGCTAACGATGCTATCGTTATCGCACTTTGCAACGGCGAAGGTATTGCCAAAGACAACGATGAGCGTATGATGTACTGCCAGACTCTTCTTGAAAGAGGTATGGAGCATGGTATGGAAGCTACAGATCTGTGGTTCGATCCGCTGTTCCTGGTAACAAAGGGTATGCAGGATAAACAGATGGATATTCTTGAGTGTATCAAGATGTTCTCTGATATGGGTCTGAACTCTACAGGTGGTCTGTCCAACAACTCCAACGGTATGCCGAAGAATATCAGACCGATCATGGATTCCGCTATGGTAGCCATGGCTATGATGCAGGGTCTGACATCTGCTATCGTTAACCCGAACGACCTGAGACTGATGGAGACCATCAAGTCCTGTGACGTTATCAAAAATAACACTCTGTACGCAGATTCCTATCTGGAGCTGTAATCAGACATTACATAACAGTATAGTCATGTAAGTACCGGCGCAGCGGGATATAAGCCTGCTACGCCGGTTTTTTAGAAAAGTGGCGGGTTTATGCCATGCAAAAAACAGGTTCAAGGGACCAGTTTTTGATCAGTAAAGCATGATAGTATGCTTTGCTTATACTTTCAGAAAGAAGGAACGAGAATCTATGTATAAGGTGACCTTTACGTTCGAAAGTGGAGAAACAGTAGAGGCGTTTGCCACTTCCGGCGAAAATCTTCTCGAAGTAGCGAGAAAAACGAATGTTGCGATCGATGCTCCCTGTTCCGGTAATGCAGTCTGCGGTAAATGCCGTGTGAAGCTGGTTGGAGGCAGTGTTGTTTCCAAAAAGACCTCTCATATTTCCGAGGAAGAATTTGCAGAGGGCTGGAGACTGGCCTGTGCCAGCACTGTAGAGGCTGACTGTACCGTACTTGTACCGGATATCGCATCTGCCTATAAGAGCAGAATGAAAGTTGCGGATTTAAGTTCCAGTGATGAGATTAAGATCTTTGAAACAGCCAAAGAGGAGATCAGTGCCGCAGGTATCGAATTTTCCAATAACATGTCAAAGATCACTGTAAAGATGAATGTGCCGACACTGGACGATACAATGCCGGACAATGAGCGACTGATGCGGGCGATCAAAGCACAGGAACAGGTGGAATATGTCCATCTTCCCTACAGTGTGCTTCGTAAGATGCCACAGACGCTCCGTGAGAGTGATTTTTCCGTGAAATGTGTGATTTCAAAGACCGGAAATAAGATCTTTGTCTACGATATTTTCCCGGAAAGTGATGAATCAGCAATCTGTGGGCTGGCTGTTGATATCGGTACCACAACAGTCTCGGCCTTGATCATAGATATGGAGACCGGTAAGATCCTGGGTAAAGCTTCCGCAGGTAACGGACAGATCCGTTATGGTGCAGATGTCATCAACCGTATTATCGAGTCCCAGAAAGACAATGGTATCAAGAAACTGCAGGATGCCGTCATCAAAGAGACCATCAATCCGATGATTGCCCAGATGTGCAAGAGTGCCGGCATTAAGACAAAGCAGATTTATCGTATGTGTGTGGCCGGTAACTCCACAATGAATCATCTGTTTGCCGGTATTGATGCTAATCCTCTGCGTATGGAGCCATACATTCCGGCTTTCTTTAAGACGAATTCACTCTATGCCAGCGACCTTGGTATCATCGTACATCCGGATGCACATATTATCATTGCACCAAATATCGGAAGCTATGTTGGCGGCGATATCACCGCAGGTACACTGGTCAGTATGATCTGGAACCGTCCGGAATTTTCGCTGTTTATCGATCTTGGTACAAACGGCGAGCTGGTATTTGGTAACTCTGATTTTATGATGAGCTGTGCATGCTCCGCAGGACCGGCTTTTGAGGGCGGCGATATCAGCTGTGGTATGCGTGCCACTGACGGTGCGGTTGAAGCCTGCAGGATCGATAAGGAAACGATGGAGCCGACACTGACGATCGTTGGTGATCCGGGTACAAAGCCGGTCGGTATCTGCGGTTCCGGTATTATCGATGTGATCTGTGAGCTGTACTTAAACGGTATCATCAATCCGAAGGGCAAATTCGTTCGTGAGGGCAAGAGAATCAAACACGATAAATATGGTATGGGCAGTTATGTGCTGGCTTTTGAAGAAGAGGCCGGATCGATCAAGGATGTTGAGATCACAGAGGTAGATATTGACAACTTTATCCGTGCAAAAGGTGCGATCTTCTCCGCTATCCGTACGATGCTGACGGCACTGGATTTCGATATTTCCATGATCGATGATGTATATGTAGCCGGCGGTATCGGCAGTGGCATCAATATGCGAAATGCTGTCAATATTGGTATGTTCCCGGATATTCCGATCGAAAAATTCCATTATATCGGTAATTCTTCATTGTCCGGTGCCTATACGATGCTGCTTTCCAAAGAGGCAGAAAAGAAAACTTATGAATTAGCGCAGAATATGACATACATGGAGCTGAGTACAGTACCGGGCTATATGGACGAATTTGTGGCCTGCTGTTTCCTGCCACATACCGATGCAGGTCTGTTTCCGTCTGTCGAGCTTCGCTAGATTGGAGCAATATGGAGTTAAATTACGAAAAAGATAACCTTGAACGTATGCCTATGGAGCATTACATGGAAAAATATGCAGCCATGGACCCGGTTGCTGCTGCAGCCCGCTGTGCGATTCCCTATGACAGTGAGAAAAAATTATTTACGATTCGTATGATGGGCTATGAGTATCAGGTCAGTTGGCCGGAGTTTGAGGTGACCCCGCTGACACCGGATAAGAAGTACTATGTGCTTCGTGACATGGGAAAGGCAAAAATTCTTGTGATGCGCTATCTGTTAGAGGGCAGCGCTGCACCGTCCACCGGAAAGTTCCTGACATACAGGGAGATTCCGTGGTGTGAAGTGTATTACAAACAGTTTTCCGGCCGTTGTTTAAGCCGTCTGGCTTTTGGCTTTGGCTTCAAACTGGATGCATTTAAAAAAGCCATGGTAGAGGTTGGTGGCAAGGCACTGAATTATGGCGATGCCGGCTATGAATTTGAACTGATGAATGGTCTGTATATGCGCTTTGCGCTGTGGGCCGGAGATGATGAATTCCCGCCGTCATCCCAGATCCTGTTTTCTGATAATTTTCCTGTGGCTTTTCATGGGGAAGATATGACAGTTTGTGGGGATGTTTCCATCGGTACAGCTAAGGCGGTTGTCTGAATGACACAGGATTTCACAGAAGCGCAGGTGAATTCACACAAAAAAACAGTGGAATTATCTGTAAAGAGATCTATACCCACAATATGACAAAAAAATAACGTTTTTTGAGGAGGTTGTACAAATTACAGCCTCCTTTTTTATATACAATAACAAAGTGATGAGACGGGATATGTTTATATTTACATAATTGACAGATGCTTTTTTGTACGTTATGATAGTACAAGCTTGTGAAAAATTAACTAACTAATAAAAAAATTAGTCATACATAAGGAGGACATAATGATTTTTTCTGAAAAATCCTGTAAAGAATTTGTCGAAGTACTGGCATCAAAAGCTCCGGTTCCGGGTGGCGGCGGTGCAAGTGCCCTGACGGGTGCCCTGGCTGCAGCCCTGGCTAATATGGTCGGAAGCCTGACAGTAGGTAAGAAAAAATATGCTGCTGTAGAAGAAGAGATGATCGAACTGCAGCGCAAGATGACAAAGATCCAGAACGATTTCCTGCAGCTGATCGAGCGTGATGCTGAGGTCTTTAAACCGCTGGCCAAGGCCTATGGTATGCCGACCAATACAGAAGAAGAGATCGCTGAGAAAGAACATGTGATGCAGCATGTCCTCTGGGAGGCATGTCAGGTGCCGATGGAGATCATGGAAAAATGCTGTGAGGCCATGGTGATGATCCGTGAGTTCGCAGACAAGGGTTCTGTCATGGTCCTCAGTGATGCCGGTGTCGCCGCAGCTTTATGTAAAGCTGCTTTACAGGGCGCCAGCTTAAATGTCTTTGTCAATACAAAATCTATGAAGGATCAGCTGCAGGCCGGTGTTTTAAATGCAAAAGCAGATGCAATGCTTGTTAAATACAGTGCTCTTGCAGATGCCATCTATTACGATACGATGTGCCGTTTAAAATAAGATTCAGAGCATCAAACATAAAGAATCAGCATGGAGAGTCATGATACATGAGTCTCTTGCAGAACGGAAGATATATTGCATTAAAACAAATAAAATCGCACAGAGTATATACTTTGCATACAGATAAAGAAAGAATGGGAAAATTATATGGCAAAACAGTTTTTAGGTAAAGAAGTAGTCGCTGCTTTAAATGAGCGTATCATGGCAGATGCTGCCGCATTAAAAGAAAAAGGTGTGATACCGACACTGGGGATTGTCCGTGTCGGAGAGCGTGAAGATGACCTTTCCTATGAGAGAGGAGCTACAAAACGCTGTGAAAAGCTGGGTGTTGCATTTGAAAAATTCCTGTTGCCGGCAGACTGCACACAGGAAGAGCTGATGGCAGTTATCGACAAAGTGAATAAAGATGAGCATATTCATGGCGTACTGATGTTCAGACCGCTGCCGAAGCATCTGGACGAGGCCGCAGTAATTAAAGCACTGGATCCGGAGAAGGATGTCGATGGCATCACAGACGGTTCCATGGTCGGTGTGTTCGCCGGAACGAATCAGGGATTTCCGCCATGTACTCCGCAGGCCTGTATGGAGATCCTTGACCATTATGGCGTAGACTGCACAGGTAAAAAGGCTGTTGTTGTCGGCAGAAGCCTTGTTGTCGGCAAGCCCGCAGCTATGATGCTGATCAAAAAGAATGCAACGGTAACGGTATGTCATACCAGAACTGTAGATATGCCGTCCGTAGTAAAAGAGGCAGATATCGTGATCGTTGCCGCAGGCCGTGCCGGTGTCGTAGATGCCAGATATGTGCGTGAGGGCCAGATCGTGATTGATGTCGGTATCAATGTCAATGCCGAGGGCAAGCTCTGCGGTGATGTAGACTACGCCAGTGTAGAGCCGATTGTAGAGGCTATCACTCCGGTACCGGGCGGTGTCGGCAGTGTAACGACTTCCGTACTGGTGGGTCATGTTGTAGAAGCTGCAAAACGCAGATGTAAATAAGCAGTGTAAGAGCCAATAATATGATTTCACATTTACGGTGTTATATTCAGTAAATATGATACATATATAGAAAGACAGTTTCTGTTGCATGTTTGTGATGGAAACTGTTTTTTTGCCTTATTTTGCCAGAAAATACAGAAAAACCCTGGAAATTCTTAAAAAAGAGCGCATAAATATTACGTAAATATTAAAAAAAGATTGCACAAAAAAAAGAAAAGAAGTATAATAACGCTATATTCGTGACAGGAAAGAAACGAAAAACAAGGTGAAATAAGTTATAAAAGCGCAGAGGTAAGGTATATGAAAGAAAAGCACAGGATTGCAAGTCTGCTTCTGGTGTTGTGTATGGTATGTGCCATGGCAGTGCCCCAGACCGCAGTAAACGTAGAAGCTGCGACAGCAGCGTCTGTTACCGGTAACAGCAACGAGCATAAGATCTACAGTTTTCTCACAGAGAAAATGGGACTGAACAGTGCGGCAGCCAGCGGTATTCTGGCCAATGTCTACAGAGAGTGCCGTTTTAATGAAAAGGCAGCCAATCCCCAGAATACAAGCTATGGTATCTGCCAGTGGTATTCTGCAAATTACACACGCCTCGTTACATATTGCGCGCAGAATGGCATGGATTACCATACCCTGACTGCACAGCTGTATTTTCTGCAGAATGATCTGGAAAATAATGCCTGGTTCAGAAAAAATGTACTGAATCAGTTAAAAGCTGTACCGGATACCGCAGAAGGAGCACGTCAGGCCGGATATATTTTCTGTTATAACTACGAAAGGCCGAAAAATTACAATACAACAGCCAGTGATTCCCGTGGACTTCTCGCCCAGACAACCTTCTGGCCGGTTTATGGCGGCCGCCGTATTATCGTGGAACTTGAGGCTGCAACACATACCCACAGCTATATGACTGCGATTACTCCGTCCACGTTGTCCGCAGCCGGAAGTATTGTGAGCCGCTGTGAGTGTGGTGTGGTACAGAGCAGTACCCCGATCGCGCAGATCGCCAGTGTCAGTCTGACAAAGACGAGCTTTGTTTATAATGGAAAGAACAACAGACCGACTGTCACAGTCAAAGACAGCAATGGAAAGAAAATTGATGCATCCACCTATGCGGTGACATATTCCGGTAATGGTAAGTCTGTCGGTGTATATACAGCAACGGTTACTTTCAGCGGAAACTATGACGGCAGAGTGGAGCTGACGTATCAAGTTGTACCGAAAGCAACTGCCATAACCAAAGTCTACAAAAGATCAAGAGCCATTCAGCTTAAATGGAAGAAAGTAACCAAGCAGACTTCCGGCTACGAGCTGCAGTATGCAACGTCCTGGAAATTCGATGAAGCAAATACAAAGACGCTGCAGCTGAAACCCAAAAAAACCTCCGTCAAGATCCTGAATCTGAAGGGAAAACAGAAGTATTATGTGAGAATGCGTACCTTTAAGACGGTGAAGGTAAATGGAGAAGAGACGAAAGTATATTCATCCTGGTGCAAGGCAGTTAAGGTGACCACAAAAAAATAAACCATACATGTTGAAAGAACGGCAGAGATGTTCACAAGAAAGATTGTGACATCTCTGCTTTTTATTTACGTATGTTTATTTTGGTTTTGGTAAAGAAGAAGAGACAAATAAAAACAACAGATAACTTACAACTGTTAGAAAGAACTATCTGATAAATATCTCTGATTCAAAAAAAGTATTGACAAATCCCAAAGAAAATCCTACGGTAATAACAATACAGACAGAGACTGCATGCATGACAGTGGCTGTGTCTAAGGTGAAAGTAAAGGAAAGAAAACTATGACATTAAAGGAATTAGCCGTTGGTAAAAGCGCGGTTATAGAAAAAGTCGGTGGAAAAGGTGCGTTGCGTCAGCATTTTCTGGATATGGGAATGATTCCGGGGGCGGAAGTTACCGTAGTCAAGCTTGCCCCTATGGGCGATCCGATGGAGCTGCAGGTACATGGATATGAGCTGACGCTTCGTCTGGCTGAGGCAGATCAGATTGATGTCTGTCCGATCGAAGAAAGAAGCAATGCCCACGTCCGTAAAGAGAGATTGCGTCCGGCAGATCATCCAGGTCTGGGTGAAGCAGGAAAATATCATAAAAAAGAAGAAGAAACACCGTTGCCGGAGAATGTGAAACTGACATATGCGCTGGTCGGTAATCAGAACTGTGGAAAAACAACACTGTTTAACCAGATGACAGGAGCAAATCAGCATGTGGGAAATTTTCCCGGTGTGACAGTGGATCGAAAAGATGGATCCATCCGAAATCATCCAGAGACGCTGGTTACAGATCTTCCGGGGATCTATTCCATGTCACCATACAGCAGTGAGGAGATCGTTTCAAGAAATTTTGTGCTGGATGGGCATCCAAAAGCGATCATCAACATTGTAGATGCGACAAATATTGAACGAAACCTGTATCTGACCATGCAGCTTCTGGAGATGGATATCCCCATGGTTGTTGCATTGAATATGATGGATGAGCTGACAGGCAACCAGGGAGCGATTGATGTGAATACAATGGAGGCCCTGCTGGGTGTGCCGGTTATTCCTATCTCGGCCGCCAAAAACGAAGGTGTAGACGAACTGATTGCCCATGCCATACATATTGCCAGATATCAGGAAAAACCATTGCGCCAGGATTTCTGTGACAAAGAAGATCATGATGGATCAGTACATCGTTGCATTCATGCCGTGATCCACCTGATCGAAGATCATGCCCAGATGGCAAAGATTCCGGTGCGTTTTGCAGCAACAAAAGCCATAGAGGGCGACCCGCTGATTCTGGCCCAGCTGAAACTGGACGAGAATGAGACCCAGATGCTTGAACATATCGTCTGTCAGATGGAGACAGAACGAGGCATCGACAGAAGCGCAGCCATCGCAGATATGCGGTTTGATTTTATTGAGCGCCTCTGTGAGCAGACAGTTACGAAACCAAAAGAAAGCAAAGAGAGGATCCGCAGCGAAAAAATCGACCGGATCCTGACCGGAAAATACACTGCGATTCCCTGCTTTGCAGGTATTATGGTGCTTGTATTTTATCTTACCTTTAATGTGATCGGGGCCTGGCTGCAGGGACTGCTTGAAATCGCGATCGATCATCTGACAATCCTCGTAGCTATGGCCATGAAGGCCGGGGATGTAAATCCGGCCATGCAAAGTCTGGTCCTCAACGGTATCTTTAAAGGTGTCGGCAGCGTGTTAAGCTTCCTGCCAATTATTGTGACCTTATTCTTTTTCCTGTCCCTTATGGAAGACAGCGGTTATATCGCCCGTGTGGCCTTTGTCATGGACAAGCTTTTACGAAAGATCGGTCTGTCCGGCAGAAGTATCGTCCCCATGCTGATCGGCTTTGGCTGTACTGTACCGGCTGTTATGGCAACCCGTACCCTGACCAGCGAGCGCGACCGCAAAATGACGATCCTTCTGACACCTTTTATGAGCTGTACGGCAAAATTGCCAATCTATGCCTTCTTTGTCAATGCCTTCTTCCCGAAACAGGGCGGCCTGATCATGGCCGGACTGTATCTTCTGGGCATTGCTGTTGGTATCCTGATCGCTTTTCTGTACAAAGGAACATTATTCAAAGGTGAACCTGTACCCTTTGTCATGGAACTTCCAAACTACAGAATGCCAGGAGCAAAAAACGTGGCACAGCTTCTCTGGGAAAAAGCCAAAGACTTCCTGCAGAAAGCATTTTCTATCATTTTACTTGCAACAATCGTCGTATGGTTTTTACAGAGCTTTGACCTGTCCATGAACATGGTAACCGATTCCGCCGACAGTATCCTGGCCCACGTAGCCGGTCTGTTTGTGCCGGTCTTCAAACCTCTGGGCCTTGGTGACTGGAGAATATGTACCTCACTGATCAGTGGTGTCATGGCAAAAGAAAGCGTTGTATCCACCCTGGAAATCCTCTTCGGTGGAAACATTACATCCGTCCTGACCCCATTGGCTGCAGCCACCCTGCTGGTATTCAGCCTCTTATATACACCATGCATCGCAGCCATTGCCTCCATCAAAAGGGAACTCGGCACCCACTGGGCTCTCGGCGTCGTCCTCTGGCAATGCCTGATCGCCTGGCTGGCCGCCTTCGCTGCCCACCTGATCGGAACATTCCTCTTCTGACAAAGACAGAGAAAACAATGGCGGTGCCCGGGGTGTCCCTGCAACCAAAAGCATAAAGCGAGGGTTGTATAGTTCTTAGGGTATCTGGCAGCTTTGCACAGGGACAGATGCTGCTTCCGAAGCAGCATCTGAAGTCGCCTTGAGCCGTGTTTTCATCAGAAAACACGACGAATGCGACTGATTCCCTGCGCAAAGCTGCCAGATACCCTTAGAACTATCACCCAAGCGTCTGCTTTTTGTTGCAGGGACACCCCGGGCATCGCCATTGTTTTCCCATCAGGTTTTTTTGTCCTTATGCATAATCCAGTCAAGAATTTTATACATCCCCATCGCAATCAGACAAAGAATTAAAATCGCCAGAAGCACCCAGTCCAGTTTAAATACCTGACTGCCATAGATGATCAGATATCCAAGCCCCCGGCGCGCTGCCAGAAATTCCCCGATCACAACGCCCACAAGACAAAGACCAATATTTACCTTCATTCCGGACAGAATCATCTGCCTCGATCCGGGAAGCAGAATATAGCGTAAAATATGCCATCGGCTGCCACCCAGCGTATAGATCAGCTTGTAAAATTCCGGATCCGTCTGAAGAAAATACTGGTACAACTGCAAAATTGAACCAAAGATTGCAACAGACATACCCGCAATCACAATCGTTTTAAAACCCGTACCAAACCAGACAATGAACAAAGGAGCCAATGCCGATTTTGGCAGACTGTTAAGTACAACAAGATACGGTTCTGCCACATCTGCCGCAAACGTAAAATACCACAACAAAGACGCAATACAGATTGAAAAAAATGTGACCAGCACAAAAGAAACCAGCGTTTCCAAAAGCGTAACACCCATATGCAAAAACAGATCCCCACTTTTTACCATAGACAGAAATGTCAGAAAAATGCGGGAAGGACTGCTGAAAATAAAACTGTTCACGAGATGAAATCTCGTTGTGAGCTCCCACTGCAGCAGAAAAAGAAAGAAAAGAGCGACCTTGACAAAGGTCACCCTGCGGCAGTAAACCGTATGTGCTTTCAGAAAATCCATTTGCTTTTGTGACAGCAGAGAAATGTCAGTGGTCTGTTTCATGAAGCTGCCTCCATAATAGATCAAAATAGGACTGAAACGCAGGTACACCACGCTTTTCCATCGGCGTCAGGCCGCCGGAAAAAACAAGTGGCTGGTCCATTACAGGATGTGCCGGAGATGCAGAAAGCACCAGCACACGGTCGGCCAGTGTGATCGCTTCAGCAATATCGTGGGTGACTAAAAGCGCAGACTGCCGTTCTGTACGGATGATCTGACCGATATCACTGCTGACATCCAGCCTTGTCTGGGCATCCAGAGCAGAAAAAGGTTCATCCAAAAGCAAAAGGGCAGGAGATAAAAGCATTGTACGGATCAGCGCTACACGCTGTCGCATACCACCGGAAAGCTGCGCCGGATAACTGTAGGCAAAATCTGTCAGCTGGTATTTTTCAAGCATGTTTTCTGTAAAACGTCTGGCCTGCAAAAGATCCCGTCCCTGGATACGGGCACCGAGCAGGATATTATCCGTGACCGTCAGCCAGTCAAGCAGATGATCCTTCTGCAGCATATAGCCCACCAGTGAAAAAGGTTTTTGGGGAGATTTCCCCTCACATAAAATTTTTCCACTGTCCGGTGTCAGCAGACCGGCTGCCAGATTCAGAATTGTGGATTTTCCGCAGCCGCTGGGACCGATCACAGCCAGAAATTCTCCCCGTTGCAGAGAAAAAGTAATATTTTGGATTGCAGGGATCTCCCCGTTCAGTGTATGATAAGAAAAGCAGACATCCTCAAAGGATAAAAAAGGCTGCATACGACTACCTCATGTGACAAAATTTGCAGAAGAAAGACAGGATATCTCCGGAAAATCAGTGTCCAAAAATCCGAAGCCATGAATTCCTCTGTTTATATACTATATGTGCATCTGGTGGATTTGATATGGAGAAAACAAAGAATGCAAAACATCAATTATCAGCGAGAACTCGAAAAGCTGCTGGATATGTTTGAAAAAGAGGGCAGAGTCCCGACACTTTTGCTGCATGCCTGCTGTGCACCATGCAGCAGCTATGTACTGGAATATCTGGCTTCCCATTTTCACATTACCATATTATTTTATAATCCGAATATTTCCCCGATCGAAGAATATGGAAAAAGGGTGGAAGAACTGCATCGGCTGGTCAGAGAACTTCCTGCCAGGTATCCCGTGCAGGTGATCGACGGTGTGTATGAACCGGAGAAATTTTATGCTATGGCCAAAGGTATGGAAAATATCCCGGAGGGTGGTGCACGCTGCTTTGCCTGCTACCGCCTGCGCCTTACCGAGGCTGCGAGAATCGCAAAAGAAGGTGGATTTGACTATTTCACCACGACCCTGTCAATCAGCCCGCTGAAAAATGCACAGAAGCTTAATGAGATCGGACAGGAGCTTTCCGGCATTTATGAGACACCGTATCTTCTGTCGGATTTCAAAAAGAAAAACGGCTATAAACGCTCTATCGAACTGTCCCATACTTATCATCTGTACCGACAGGATTACTGTGGCTGTGTGTTTTCAAAACAGGAGAGAGAACGGCAGAAACAGGAGAAAGAAAACAGGGAAATTTAACACTTTAGCGTGATGCATGAAAAACAGGACAGAAATCCGCTTGCAATATGTTTTACGTAATGTTAGTATATAAAAGACTTTTCGTAAGTATTCAGGATTGCCGGAAACACTTATTTTTGACGGCATAAAAAGTGTAACAGAGGTGCAGACACGCATCTGAAAAGCAGATGCAAAAATTGTATCATATCTGTACATATACTGGACAGTTACGATTTTACAAGAAAAGAGGAATAAGAGAAGTGGCACAGTTATGGGGCGGACGTTTCACAAAAGAGACCGACAAGCTGGTCTATAATTTTAATGCGTCCATAGGATTTGACCAGAAATTTTTTGCCCAGGATATCCGTGGCAGCAAGGCACATGTAACAATGCTGGCCAAGCAGGGTATTCTGACCATGGAAGAAAAACTCGAGATCATCGGTGGCCTCGACAGCATCGTACGCGATGTTGAAAATGGAACCTTACAGATTACCGAAGAATATGAAGATATTCACAGCTTTGTAGAAGCCAACCTCATCGATCGAATCGGTGATGTCGGCAAAAAGCTGCATACCGGCCGCAGCCGTAATGACCAGGTGGCACTGGATATGCGTCTGTATGTGCGGGATGAGATCCATGAAATCGACGCAGAGTTAAAAGAGCTTCTGACCGTCATCAATCGTATCATGGAAGAAAACCTTGAAACCTATATGCCGGGATTTACCCATTTACAGAAAGCGCAGCCGGTCACACTGGCGCATCATTTCGGTGCTTATTTTGAAATGTTCAAACGAGACAGAAGCCGTATGAGCGACATTTTCGAACGTATGAACTACTGTCCGCTGGGCAGTGGTGCTCTGGCCGGTACGACATATCCGCTGGATCGTGAATATTCTGCAAATATCATGGGATTTTACGGTCCGACTCTCAACAGTATGGACGGTGTTTCTGACCGCGATTATGTGATTGAATTTCTGTCTGCACTGTCAACGATCATGATGCATTTAAGCCGTTTCTCCGAGGAGATCATCATCTGGAACTCCAATGAATACCGTTTTGTTGAGATTGATGATGCCTACAGTACCGGATCCAGTATCATGCCACAGAAGAAAAATCCGGACATCGCTGAGCTCGTCAGAGGAAAGACAGGCCGTGTATACGGTGCACTGATGCAGATCCTGACTACTATGAAAGGACTGCCGTTAGCTTATAATAAAGACATGCAGGAAGACAAGGAGTTTACCTTTGACGCGATTGATACGGTCAAGGGCTGTGTCCGTCTGTTTACCGGCATGATCGATACTATGCAGTTCAACAAAGACCGCATGGAAGCCAGTGCAAAACAGGGATTTACCAATGCCACAGACGCTGCAGATTATCTCGTAAAGAATGGTGTTCCGTTCAGAGATGCCCATGGTATTGTAGGTCAGCTGGTACTGTATTGTATCGACAAAAATATCGCTCTGGATGATATGACCCTCGAAGAGTACCAGAAGATCAGTCCGGTATTCAAAGAAGATATTTATGATGCCATCAGTCTGAAAACATGTGTTGAAAAACGTACGACAATCGGTGCACCGGGATCAAGTGTGATGAAAACGGTCGTCGAAGCCAATAAAAAGTATTTAAACGAAGGAGAATAAAAAATGAACGAGAAATTACGTGTTGGTATTTTAGGTGCAACAGGTATGGTTGGCCAGAGATTTATCTCTCTTCTGGAAAACCATCCGTGGTTTGAGGTTACAACAGTAGCAGCCAGTCCGAGAAGTGCAGGAAAGACTTACGAAGAGGCGATTGGCGGCAGATGGAAAATGGACACTCCGATGCCGGAAGGTGTCAAAAAACTGATCGTTAAAAATGTCAACGAGGTAGAGGCTGTGGCCAGCGAGGTTGATTTTGTATTCTCTGCTGTAGATATGTCAAAAGATGAGATCAAAGCCATCGAGGAAGCCTATGCAAAGACAGAGACACCGGTTGTATCCAACAACAGCGCACACCGCTGGACACCGGATGTACCGATGGTTGTTCCGGAAATCAATCCGCAGCACTTTGACGTCATCGAATTCCAGAAAAAACGTCTCGGAACCAAGAGAGGTTTCGTAGCTGTTAAGCCAAACTGTTCCATCCAGAGCTACGCTCCGGTACTGACTGCATGGAAAGAGTTTGAACCGTACGAAGTTGTAGCCACCACATACCAGGCAATCTCCGGTGCAGGAAAGACATTCAAAGACTGGCCGGAAATGGAAGGCAACATCATCCCATATATCGGCGGTGAAGAAGAAAAATCCGAAATGGAACCGCTGCGTATCTGGGGCGAGATCAAGGACGGCGTGATCGTACCGGCTACAACACCGGTCATCACCTGCCAGTGTATCCGTGTGCCGGTATTAAACGGCCATACCGCTGCTGTATTTGTTAAATTCAGGAAAAAACCGACCAAAGAACAGCTGATTGAAAAGCTCGTCAACTTCAAAGGCCTGCCGCAGGAACTTGATCTTCCGAGCGCACCGAAGCAGTTCATCCAGTACCTTGAAGAAGACAACCGTCCGCAGGTAAGCTTAGACGTCAACTATGAAAACGGCATGGGCATTTCCGTAGGCCGTATCCGTGAAGACAAAGTCTATGACTGGAAGTTCGTCGGCCTCTCCCACAACACCGTCCGCGGTGCCGCCGGTGGAGCCGTACTCTGTGCCGAGACTCTCAAAGCCAAGGGATATATCCAGGCAAAGTAATAAAATATGTATTTAATTCAATAACGTAAATTACGGATTGTCGTGTCCGGTCGGGGAAGGGGTACTGCTCTTTCCTCAAACGATTCAAAGTGCGCCTTTAGCCCTGACGAGATCCAATGCTTACGAAGACTTGCGCGCGAAGGCATTCCTGAGCGCGTTAGTCGCAGTTAGCATTTAGCTCGGCAGGGCGTTGCACTTGTTTGAGGAAAGAGCAGTACCCCTTCCCCGGCCGGACATGACAATCCGTTCACTACCTACAAGAAAGCGATTTTTTATGTCAAAATCCTTATTTATCGCCGAAAAACCAAGTGTAGCCCAGGAGTTTGCCAAAGCACTGAAACAATCCTTCTCACGTCGCGACGGTTACCTGGAGAGTGAAGAGTCCGTGGTTACCTGGTGCGTAGGGCATCTGATCACCATGAGTTACCCGGAGAAATACGACGAACGCTTCAAACGCTGGAGCCTGGAGACATTACCCTTCCTCCCCGAAACCTTCAAATACGAAGTTATCCCCGATGTAGAAAAACAGTACCGCATCGTCGCCGGTCTCCTGAACCGTGAAGATGTCTCTACCATCTACATCTGCACCGACTCCGGACGAGAAGGAGAATACATCTACCGCCTCGTTGAAATGATGGCCGGCGTCAAAGACAAAGAACGCCGCCGTGTCTGGATCGACTCCCAGACCGAAGAAGAAATCCTCCGGGGCATCCGAGAGGCAAAAGATGCCTCTGCTTACGATCATCTGGCAGATGCAGCTTTTTTACGCGCCAAAGAAGATTACCTCATGGGCATCAATTTTTCCCGCCTCCTGACTCTACGCTACGGAAACTCTGTGGCCAGTTATCTCGGCAACCGCTATCAGGTGATCTCTGTCGGTCGTGTCATGACCTGCGTACTTGGCATGGTTGTCAAAAGAGAGCGGGAGATCCGTACCTTCGTCAAAACCCCGTTTTACCGTGTTCTGGCGGGCTTAAACCTGCCCGAGGGGAAAAAGCTGGAGGCTGAATGGCGTGTAACTCCAAAGAGTGCCTATTACAACCATCCGGCACTGTATAAAGAAAACGGCTTCAAAGAGAAAAAAGAGGCACAGCATCTGATCGATACAGTAAAACAGATCAAGCCACAGGAAGCAGAGATTGTATTCCTGGAGAAAAAACAGGAAAAGAAAAATCCACCGCTTCTGTACAATCTGGCCGAATTGCAAAATGACTGTTCCCGGATGTTCAAGATCAGTCCGGATGAGACTCTGAAAACCGTACAGGAACTGTATGAAAAGAAACTGGTCACATATCCCCGAACCGATGCACGTGTACTGTCAAGTGCTGTAGCAAAGGAAATCCACAGAAATTTGCAGGGTCTGACCCGTTTTGCCCCCTGTCAGGCTTTCGCCGTTGATATTCTGGAAAAAGGCAGCTATAAAGGGATTGGGAAAACCCGCTACACCAATGACAAGCAGATCACAGATCATTATGCGATCATTCCGACCGGACAGGGACTTGCGGCACTGCGCAGTGTTTCTGAGAGAAACCAGAAGGTGTATGAGGTCATTGTCCGCCGTTTTTTAAGCATTTTTTATGGGCCGGCAGTTTATCAGAAAATTTCCATGACGGCTCGCATCGGACAGGAATCCTTTTTCGCGGGCAGCCGTGTACTGATGGAAAAGGGATATCTGACAGTAGCGGTCAAAGAAAAGACTCAGAATAAAACAGATGAACCGCAGTTAGATGTACATCTTCTGGCCGGACTGAAAAAGGGTGTGCGCCTGCAGGTTGGTGGCTATGAGATCAAAGAGGGCGAAACGTCTCCGCCGAAGCGGTACAATTCCGGTTCCATGATCCTGGCTATGGAAAATGCCGGTCAGCTGATCGAGGATGAAGAGCTCAGAGAGCAGATCAAGGGCAGTGGTATCGGAACAAGTGCGACCCGGGCAGAAATCCTGAAAAAGCTTGTAAATATCAAATATATCGATCTGAATAAAAAGACGCAGATCATTACGCCGACGCTGCTGGGTGAGATGATCCATGATGTTGTAGCTTCTTCCATCCGCTCCCTGTTAAATCCGGAGCTTACGGCCAGCTGGGAAAAAGGGCTGACGTATGTGGCAGAAGGTACGATACAGCAGGAAGAATACATGACAAAGCTGGAAAATTTCATCAAGAGCCGTACAGATGGAGTGATGAAGCTGCATAATCAGTACAGTCTCAGACAGTATTACGACTATTGTGCACAGTTTTATAAAGCAAAGCCGAAAACAGCAGCAAAGGCCGGTACTGCAAAAAAAACAGCGGCGAAGACCTCTGCTAAGGCAAAAGAAAATACATAAACTATTGTAAGAAACAGCGAAGAAGATATACAATAAGAAAAAATGAAAAGTGCTCACAGCACAGGTCAGAAGAAATAATGGTCTGACCGGAAAGGAGCAAACATATGGAAAGTGTAAAGATTGCGGATCTGTATGATCTGACACAGACAATGGCAGGAGAAGCTCTGGGAAAACTGACATATCCATGGGAAATGCTGCCTGGGATCGGAGATCTGATCGTGGAGCTTGGTAAGACGCTGGATCCGGATGTATATGAGCAGCGTGGCGAGAATATCTGGATCGCACGTTCAGCGAAGATCGCACCGACGGCTTCAATCACGGGTCCGGTGATCATCGGCGAGGATACGGAGGTTCGCCCGGGGGCGTTTATCCGTGGAAAGGCGCTGGTGGGATGCCATTGTGTGGTTGGTAATTCTACAGAGCTTAAAAATGTGATCCTTTTCAATAATGTGCAGGTGCCGCATTATAATTATGTGGGTGATTCTATTTTAGGATACAAGGCACATATGGGAGCGGGATCGATTACGTCAAATGTGAAGTCAGATAAGAAGCTGGTGGTTGTGAAAGGATCTGAAAAGACGTGGGAGACAGGGCTCAAGAAGTTTGGGGCTATGCTGGGAGACCATGTGGAGGTTGGTTGCAACAGTGTGTTGAATCCGGGGACGGTGATTGGGCGGAATTCGAATATTTATCCGTTGACGCCGGTTCGGGGAGTTGTGCCGTCGGATTCTATTGTGAAGAAGATGGATGATATTGTAGAGAAGAGATAAGTGACGGACAGATCATAGCATGAAAGAGGCCCGTGGCCTGTGTATGCATGGATTTCCGGACGCTTAGGCGATGGTTCTAAGTGCTCAAATGGCCGGAATGTAAAGGATCAGTCGCATTCGCAGTATTTTCTGATGAAAATACTGCTCAAAGCGACTTCAGATGGTGCTTTGGAGAGCACCATCTGCCTTTACATTCCGGTCATTTGAGCACTAAGAACCATTACGCCTTCGCTTTACGGAAATCCACGCATACACAGACCACGGGCCTCTTGCACGCTATGACCTGTCCTGGGTGTTGGCTAAAAGGACAGGTGGAGGAGCAGCTGTTCGATGGCGTAGAGGACGAGCAGGTGTACGGGGTAGAACCAGTAGAAGAGGTTCTTGGGGGCGTGGCCTTTCTGGTCGTTGTAGAGGGCGAGGGGCACTATACTAAAAATGGCGGCGGGTTCCCAGCAGAAGGCTACGGCGGTAGCGAGGAGGGTCAGGTTGCGGTCGTAGCGGAAGATGTACATCAGGGCGAGGGCGAGGATGCCTTTGTAGCTGTAGTCAGTTTTACAGAGGAAGGCTATAAGGGCGGTGGCGGCGATCACGAGGAGGCACAGGACTGCGCGAAGTAAGGGGTGCAGGGTGGTCTGCTCCAGTTTTTCGAGGGCGCACATCATGAGAAAGCCGAAAAAGAGGGTCCACATGACGTTCTGGTAGTATGGGCTTAGCAGGGACTGACCAACGGTGAGGTTAAAAGGTATTTCGGACAGCAGGGCAAAGATCAGCAGGTGTCTGCCGTAGGATTTGCGGTCGTGGGTATATTTGAATCCCTGTACAAGCATGAAGAGGAACAGGGGAAAGGCGATACGGCCGACGGAGCGCATAAGACGATACAGACCGTACAGGGCAGTACTGTAGGTGGTGGTGAAGGTGTTGCTGCCACACAGGATGCCATAGAAAAGGACGACAAGGGCTGTATGGTCAATGAGCATGGAAATCAGGGCGATCCATTTTAAGGCAGCTCTGTCCAGTATACGGAAATGGTCGGGAATACATGATATCTGCATGAAATTGCCTCCTGATGCGTTAAAACTAAACAAAGTATAACGAAAATGGATAAAGCTGTAAAGTTTGCATTTATGGTAAAAGCAGAGTATAATAAATATATATGTGTGTCTGCAATTCAAATGGTAAGAAAAATTGCCGGAAAGAATGCAAAAAAGATGGTGACAGGAGGAGTCGATATGATCGTTATTTATGCAGAATGTCTGGTAAATCCGCAAAAGACAGATGAATTTGTCAAGCTGGCCGGACAGCTGGTGGCAGAATCCAAAAAAGAGCAGGGAAATGTCAGCTATGAGCTGATCCATTGCTGTGAGGGCAGAAATATTTATGCCTTCCTGGAAAAATGGCAGGATCAGGATATTTTGGATATGCATTTGCATTCTAAACACTTTACAACGATTTTTCCACAGATCGAAAAGCTGCTGATCTGTCCGGCAAAATTAAATTCTTACACGGTTGAAGCATAGATATCTTTGAAAGCAGCATCGGGGATTATCACTTTTGTACAAAAAGAACAGATAAAACCGTAAAACCTGTACAAAAAAATTGCCCTGAAATGCAACTTTTATCTGGACGAAAGTCTGTTTGTATGCGATAATAATTGCGATATGCGCAGGATGTCTGGCTGTGTGTATCTGAAATTGTTATTTCAATATTGAATACATAGTTGAAAGGAGTTTAACAATGATCTACACAAAAGAAGTTGAACTGATGTGTCCTGTAGCAAAGGGCGCAAAACATGAGCCGGCTCCTATTCCGGAAGAGGGCAAATGGGTCCATGCAAAGAAAATCGAAGATATTTCCGGTTTCACACATGGTGTGGGCTGGTGTGCTCCGCAGCAGGGTGCCTGCAAGCTGTCTTTAAATGTTAAGAACGGTATCATCGAAGAGGCTCTGGTAGAGACCATTGGATGTTCCGGTATGACACATTCCGCAGCTATGGCAGCAGAAATCCTTCAGGGTAAGACCATTCTGGAAGCTCTGAACACTGACCTTGTTTGTGATGCTATCAATACCGCTATGCGTGAGCTGTTCCTGCAGATCGTTTACGGTCGTACACAGAGTGCTTTCTCTGATGACGGTCTGGCTGTAGGTGCCGGTCTTGAGGATCTTGGTAAGGGTCTTCGTTCCCAGGTTGGTACAATGTACGCTACCAAGGAAAAGGGTGTCCGTTACCTGGAGATGGCAGAGGGTTATGTAACAGGTATCGCCCTGGATGAGAATGACGAAGTTATTGGTTATCAGTTCGTAAGCCTTGGAAAGATGACTGATTTCATCAAAAAAGGTGATGATCCGAATACAGCATGGGAGAAAGCAAAAGGTCAGTATGGCCGTGTAGCTGATGCTGTCAAGATTATCGACCCGAGAAAAGAATAATACAGGAGGAATTGATAAAATGGCTTTGTTTGAATCATACGAAAGACGAATTGACAAAATTACAGCTGTTTTAAACAGCTATGGTATTGCTTCTATCGAAGAAGCTGAAAAGATCACAAAGGATGCTGGCCTGGACGTATATGAGCAGGTTAAGAAGATCCAGCCGATCTGTTTTGAGAACGCATGCTGGGCTTACACTGTAGGTGCTGCTATTGCTATCAAAAAAGGCTGCAGAAAAGCTGCTGACGCTGCTGCTGCTATCGGTGAAGGTCTGCAGGCTTTCTGTATCCCGGGTTCCGTTGCTGACCATCGTAAAGTAGGTCTTGGTCATGGTAACCTTGGCAAGATGCTGCTGGAAGAAGAGACAGAGTGCTTCTGCTTCCTGGCTGGTCATGAGTCCTTTGCAGCTGCAGAGGGTGCCATCGGTATCGCTGAGAAAGCTAACAAGGTTCGTAAAAAACCGCTGCGTGTTATCCTGAACGGTCTTGGAAAAGATGCTGCCCAGATCATTTCCCGTATCAACGGTTTCACATTCGTTGAGACAAAATACGATTATAAAGAAGCTAAGCTGAACATCGTTTACGAGAAAGCTTACTCCAATGGTCTTCGTGCTACAGTTAAGTGTTACGGCGCTGACGATGTACAGGAAGGTGTTGCTATCATGCATCATGAGAATGTTGGTGTTTCCATCACCGGTAACTCCACAAACCCGACACGTTTCCAGCATCCGGTAGCAGGTACATATAAGAAAGAATGTATCGAGCAGGGCAAGAAATACTTCTCCGTTGCTTCCGGTGGTGGTACAGGACGTACACTGCATCCGGATAACATGGCAGCCGGTCCGGCTTCCTACGGTATGACAGATACCCTGGGACGTATGCACTCTGATGCACAGTTCGCAGGTTCTTCCTCCGTTCCGGCTCATGTTGAGATGATGGGTCTGATCGGTATGGGCAACAACCCGATGGTTGGTGCTACAGTAGCCGTTGCCGTAAGCGTTGAGGAAGCAGCTACAGCTGGTAAGTTCTAAGCGAAAAAGCTTATAAAATAGGGATTTTGGGACTTCCGGATTCATCCGGAAGTCCTTTTCTTTATTCATTGTTTGAACTATATTTTAATTGAAATGTGTTATAAAAATGAAAAAGTTCTCGTTTCGTTCACGTACTGTATTTAAAAAAATACAAGTTCACGCAAAACAATACTAATAGACATGATTATATCTTAAAAGAAAAAATATGTGAACTTATTTACGTGACAAAAATAGGAATCTTATGGAAATTGCAACGAATTTCGGAACTTGGTTCCACATCAAAGCCTCATTTGAAAGGTAAAGTACCGCTTCTGACGTGTTTGCGGCTTAATAGACAATCGCATGAATCAGACCAGTAGGGTATACCGAGATGGTCTATTAAATGGTAAATTTAAAATTATCTCCTTAAAGATATTGTTGAAAAATCATATGAGGAGGTTTTGAAGATGAATAAAACAACATTAGACAACATTAGCACGGTATTAGAGAGCCTGAATAAGATGTCAGCCCTCCTTTCCGAGATTCCCTATAAAGGATTTCTATTTAATCAGAGGGTCACAGTCCCTCTGCTGAAGGACTAACCGCCTACCGTTATGGCAGTTGGTGCTAGAATACCCATGGATATGATCATAGCAGTAGGATAGTTGACAGTAACATGAGGTAAAATCATTTTGACATTTTTAAGGAAAGATGCTAATATAAATAAAAAGAGGGCACTACCGATAGACGGTTAGTCCGATTCTATTTGGTCAAAAATAACCGCTTAGTTTGTCAGACAGGGGCGGTTATTTTTGTGTCTTGTTAATATCTTTGCCGAATGTGTATCCGGCACAAAAGCATGCGATACAAAGACCGACAATTGCTATGAAATCCGTAATACTCATTGGCTTAGCCCTCCTTTCCGAGATTCCCTGTAAAGGGTTTCTATGTAATCAGAGGGTCACAGTCCCTCTGCTGAAGGACTAACCGCCTACCGTTATGGCAGTACCCATGGATATGATTATAGCAGTAGGATAGTTTTTATGCAAGAAGATATTTCGAAAAGAATAGACTTGTGAAATGCAATCTATTATACCGATGTCATAATAGTGTAGATAAAGGGATGCGAGGAAGTTTTACTCTTTGCATCCTTTTTTGTATGCAAAATCAGAGAAATTAAAAGGGAAAGAAGATAAAATCCTGCAGAAAAATAAATGCGTATTGAGGGAAAATCTCCCAGAAAGAAAGGCGGCAGATTATGAAAGAAATAAATAACATTGCGGATACAACAGGACAGGCATCCTATGAATATTCACCTACACCAGTTGCCCCAGATATGGAACAATTATATTTTGAAATGGAAGATAAGGACCATATATTTCAAGTAGGAATAAAAACCGTGCTAGAGTGTATCTTCTTCGCAATAAAGGAAAGTCAACTGCCAATGCTTCCTATTGCATGGTATAATGAAGTTTGTACACGATATAATATTCCATTTTCTGAAATGTTTGGAGGTTTGTACACGATATAATATTCCATTTTTTGAAATGTTTGGAGATGACTAGATGAAAGACTTAAGACTTTGTGCTGTAAAGTTCGGCAGAAATACCACATGAAATCACAGAGGAAGAATTTAAAAAATGTACTAAGAATGCTTTCCCATTTAAACAAAGATATGATGGGAAGAATCATTATTATGCCACTTGTCTGGAGTGTGAAAATCCAATACAAATTAGAGGGCTTTACAGTAGCGATATCAAGTATGGTGCTCATACATAAAAAACTTGAGGGGCGAGTTTGAGGGTCTGGAATTATTCCAGACCCTCTTAAATAATTAGTCAAAATTATATTCGTTGGGATATTATTATCTGATGGAGGAGTTGGTAATATATCCGGTTTTACGATCTGCTTCAAAAAAGAGAGGATTTCCGGATGTAGCATTTACTATAATATGAAGCGGATCAAGGCAACGGGGGCCACGGTAATTATTTATGAGCCGACGCTGGAGGATGGCAGTACATTCTTTGGCAGCAAAGAACAGCCGGACTAAAAATCTAGGCAACCGGTTTCTGAGGTGACACAGTAAGCTTTAAACCGAGCTGTTTGAGTAAACGAACTATGGTATCCAGTTTTGGGATTATTTTGCCGGATTCAATGCGTGCTACAGTAGTTGTTGCAGGACGGTATTTTTGATTAAAAATAAAAAGTGTATGACGGATCATTGTTTTACAGAGTTATAGTTTTAAACTATAGCAATCTATGTTTTTTGCATATTAGACACATAATCCCCACTGTGATAGTATGAATTTATCAAAACAAGGGAGGCAACACAGATGTATATATATGCTGTACGCATGAGCAGAGACCGAATGTGCTGCTGCACAGAAGAATAAAGAAAAGACAAAGAAAAGCAGCCATACAGGCGAAACATAAAACATACAGGCCGGAACAGACCGGTACATCATAAAATATAATTCGTATAAAAAGGAGATTACCATCATGGCTAAAGATATTAAAGATTCTAAAAACTGGGGATTTGAAACAAGACAGCTGCACATCGGACAGGAGAAGGCAGATCCGGTTACAGACGCAAGAGCCGTACCGATCTATGCATCGACTTCCTATGTGTTCCATGATTCTCAGCATGCAGCTGACAGATTCGGACTTCGTGATGCCGGAAACATCTACGGCAGACTGACAAACCCGACAGAGGATGTCTTTGAACAGCGTATTGCTTCTCTGGAGGGCGGCAGCGCAGCTCTGGCAGTAGCTTCCGGCGCAGCAGCTCTGGCCTACACATTCCAGGCTCTGGCAAAGGCCGGTGAGCATATCGTAGCATCAAAGACGATCTACGGTGGTACATACAACTATCTGGCCCATACATTCCCGCTGAATAATCAGGTAACTACAACTTTCGTAGATCCGTACGAGGAAGGCTCTTTCGAAGCTGCTATTCAGGACAATACAAAGGCAATCTTTGTAGAAACTCTGGGCAATCCGAACTCCAACGTGATCGATCTGGAGGCTATCGCCAAAGTGGCTCATGCCCATAATATTCCGCTGGTTGTGGATTCTACCTTTGCCACACCGTATCTGATCCGTCCGATCGAATATGGTGCTGATATCGTCGTACATTCTGCAACAAAATTCATCGGCGGACACGGTACAGCCATCGGCGGCGTGATCGTAGATGGTGGTACGTTTGACTGGAAAGCTTCCGGTAAATATCCGTGGATCGCAGATCCGAACCCGAGCTACCATGGCGTTTCCTTCGCAGAAGCCGCAGGACCGGTAGCGTTTGTAACCTACATCCGTGCGATCATTTTGAGAGATACAGGTGCTACGCTTTCTCCGTTCCATGCGTTCATTTTCCTGCAGGGACTTGAAACACTGTCTCTCCGTGTAGAGCGTCATGTACAGAATGCGTTAAAGATCGTAGAATATCTGAATAATCATCCGCAGGTTGAGGCTGTACATCATCCGTCCCTGCCGACAGAGCCGACACATGAGCTGTATAAGAAATATCTGCCAAACGGCGGTGGTTCCATCTTTACCTTTGAAATCAAGGGCGATGCAAAGACAGCACAGGATTTCATCGATCATCTGCCGATCTTCTCCCTGCTGGCCAATGTTGCCGATGTGAAATCTCTGGTGATTCATCCGGCAACCACAACCCACAGCCAGTGCACAGAGGAAGAGCTTCTGGAACAGGGTATCAAACCGAATACGATCCGTCTGTCCATCGGTATTGAGAAAGCCGAGGATCTTATTGCAGCACTGGACGAGGCCTTTGCAGCAGTAAAATAAAGGAAAAGATCAACTAAATATCTGCCCACGCTTCCAGGGATGGGAGCATGGGCATTTTGTCGTATGCATACTTCCGGAAGAAGTTTCTGGTAACTGTTGCCTGCTTTTTTCGGACGGGAAAGACGAAAAATTACCGGTGGTAAGTTTCCGGTGAAATAAAGAGAAGAGAGAGTGAAAGAACAATGGCAAAAAAACAACACACAATGAGCAGTCTGAAACTGACAGTCGCAATCTTTGCGGGACTGGTGCTTGGCATTATCTTCGGATTTCTGATACCGGGACGGATGGAATGGGCTGTGCCGGTACTTGGTCTGGTATCGGGTATCTATATGAATGCACTGCGTATGATGATCTATCCGCTGGTATTCTGTTCCCTGATCGTGGGAATTAAGGGAATTGGCAGTGTTTCGGCTACAGGTAAGATCGGTGGCCAGTGTATCCTGTATTATGTGGGAACGACGCTGCTGGCCAGTCTGCTGGGGCTTTTTCTGCCGAAAGCACTGAGGCTTGGACAGGGAGTGCAGATTGAGATGGTGGAGAGCACAGTCGAGGCCACGGAGTTTTCCAGTATTCTGGACACTGTCAAGGGGCTGATTCCGGCGAATCCGATCGCTTCCTTTGCCGAGGGCAATATGCTGCAGGTGCTGGTCTTTGCGATTATCGTAGGTATTACGTGTCTGTCTCTGGGTGAGAAAGCTGATCCATTTGTAAAAGTGGCAGAAGCGGTCAATGAGATTTCTGTGAAGATTGTATCTGTTGTCATGCTGTTTACACCAGTAGGTGTATTCTGCTCCATCGCCTCTGTGATTTATGCGAATGGTACGGAGACGATCCTTGCGGTGGGCAAGGTGCTGATCGTATTGTATATCACGATGTTTTTGTATGTACTGATCGTGTATGGCGGTATGGTGAAATTGCTGGGTAAATGCGGTGTCGGCAAATTCTTTGCAACGACGTTGCCGGCGGCGTTGAATGCGTTTGGTACGTGTTCGAGTTCGGCTACGCTGCCGATCAGTAAAGCGTGTGCGGATGAGCTTGAGGTGCCGAATGAGATTTCTTCTCTGGCACTGCCGCTGGGTGCTACGATCAATATGGATGCGGTGTCGATCGTTATGTCGTTCATGATCGTATTTTTTGCTAATGCGTGCGGGGTGGAGGTGAGCTTTGGTATGCTGGCCATCGTGATTTTATCAAATACGCTCCTGAGTATTGGTACACCGGGTGTTCCGGGAGGTGCGATCGCATCGTTTGCGGCTCTGGCATCCATCGCCGGACTGCCGACCGGGATCATGGGTGTATATATCAGTGTAAATACACTGTGTGATATGGGAGCCACCTGCGCAAATGTATTGGGCGATATAGCCTGTTCTGTGGCGATGGCCAGGACGGCTAGACAGAAGTAGGAGCTAGTGTTTGAGAGAGGGGACGGAAGGCTCGGCAAGACCGGTCGCAGGCTGTCCTCTCTTTGCGTAATCCCGACGCTCAGGCGATGGTTCTACGTGTGCAGACAGGCAGAGAATAAGGTACCGGACACATTCGCTGCATTTCCTGATGAAAATGCGGCTCAGGTGTCCTCAGATGCCGCTTCGGTAAGCGGCATCTGCCCTTATCCTCTGCCTGCCTGCGCACGAAGAACCAGTCAGCCTTCGCTTTAGGGATTACGCAAAGAGAGGACAGCCTGTGACCGGTCTTGCTGGGCCTTCCTGTCTGTGGGGGATGCGGGGATAGCGGGACGGGATGGGTGAAGCGCAAGGCGGCTACGCCTGTTGCACAGGGGGATATATTTTTACATGGGGCAGGGGGATGTGATATACTGATTCTGATATAACAGATAATGGGAGTGGAGAAATAGTATGAATGTAGCAACAGCTTTAAATATCAAAAAGACATATGAAAACGAGGCGAGAAGGGACCGTGTAGCGGCATGGTATGTTACACTTCCGGGGATTATAGAGGAAGAGAAAACTACCATGACAAAATCACTGCAGTACAATCTGGGAAAAGAGCTGGCGAGGCTGGTGATTGTATATATGGTATTGTCGCTTCTCTGGGCATTTGGTTATGCAAAATATGATCCTTTCAAAGCGATCACCGGCTATGAGCTTATGGGAAAGAAAACCGTAGAGGCAGTCGTACAGGAAGATGGCACTTCTATTCTGTTGAAGGACCCGAATAAAGGGGAGCATGTCAGCTATACGCTGGCTGCGTTGGGAATCGATCCGACGGGCCGTTCGTATGGAGACAGATTTGTCACCTACTGGGGGAAGAACAGCGAGGATACCGCATCGTATGAACTTCTTGTGATACTGGATCAGAAGCAGACTTCCAGAATTGAAAACCTGTATTATGCTGTTTTTCTGATCGGGTATCTGGCAATTCTGTGTGGGGGACTGCTCGTGTTTTTTGTACGAAGGAAAAAATATACAGGGTGGTTTCGTCATTTTTATGATCGTCTGGAAAAATATTATTCGGAATATGGTGTTTACGAAGTATACAATGCGGAAAATGGGTATGATCTCGTTGATGCAGTGATCGCTTATGCAGAACGTGATGTATATAAGTTTGTGAATGAGTTTTCCAGGATCCGTTTAACCACGGACGAAATCCGGGAAAAGAAAAAGCATATCAGAAGAAGTGCTGCAATGGCGGTATGTATTATGGCGGCGATACTTCTGGTCATTAATCTGGTAACAACTGTGAATTTTGCGGTGAAGGATCGTGCGAATCAGGCAAGAACGGCCAGCGTATGTCAGGAACTTCAGGAGGCAATCGAAGGAAACATGGATGCGTTGGGAGATGCTTCGGAGTATTATAATTATTCTGACATGGTTGAACGTATGAGAGATTCTTTTCCCGGAGAAGCTGTATATTATAAACTTTTGACAACAGAGGATTATGTGGCACTTATCACAACAACAAGTACAAAGAAAAATGTGTATCTGGATCGGTATGTACCGGAAGAGGGGAAAATCGGCGAAAAAGAAACGGTTTATACATTAGAGATATCGATGGTTTCTGATGCCATCCAGCCAGACGATATTCTGCATGACTATACAGGATATCTGAAATAGATGTCTGTAAATGTACACAGCTTCCTTTGGAATACTGTTTTGCACTATCACAAAAACTACATAATATTACAATGTCTATAGTCTGAAACTATTACTGTACATTATTTTTTTATATTGGACGTTTTCCTATTAAGTTGATAGGATTACAGGCAGAAAAAGAAGCTGCCGGATGGCAGGTGTGCAGATAAAAGGAGCAGGTTATGAAACAGATTTTATGTTTTGGCGATTCTAATACATGGGGATATAATGGAGAAAATGGAGAGAGATTTCCGTGGGGCGTACGGTGGACGGGCCTTTTGCAGGAGAAGTTTGCAGAGAAACGTACGGATGTGCGGATTATAGAGGAAGGTCTGGTAGGGCGTACAACGGTATTTGAGGATCCGCTCAGAGATGGCAGAAAAGGGACTGCGCTGTTTCCGACTATTCTGGAGATGCATGCACCGGTGGATGCGATTGTGCTGATGCTGGGGACGAATGACTGTAAGACCATCTTCAAAGCCTCTGCAAAGTTGATCGGAGCCGGTATTGTGCGGCTTCTGGAACAGGCAAATCGACTGGCGCCGGAGGCAGAGATCTTGCTGGTGTCACCGATTGAACTGGGAGCAGATGTCTGGAAGGAAGAGTTTGATCCGGAGTTTTCTTTAAGCTCTGTAGCTGTTTCAAAGGCATTGGCTTCGGAATATGCAGATATTGCCGGGAAATATGGCTGTACATATCTGGATGCGGCCTCAGTAGCTGTACCGGGAGCTGCAGATCAGGAACATATGGATGCAGCCAGTCATGGACGGCTGGCAGAGGCCATTTATGAGAAAGTAAAATCTCTGGTATAAAAAGCAGCTTCCTCAACAAAAAACAGTAACGGCAATGGCAGCACCAACCATCGGGTTGTTACCCAACCAGATGATACTACTTAGGAGGAATTAACACAGGATACAAGTTAAAGCGTTTCAGCGTGTAGAGAGCTAAGCCTGCAGAAATCAGATTTCACAGAAATTTCACAAAATAGCAAGGATCACCTCTTGATGATATGCGAAATGCGTGTTATAGTACGAATAGAACAATGAACCATAACACCAGCATCAGGAGGTGATTTTTATGGATACAAAGAGAGATTATTATGAAGTGCTCGGTGTTTCGCGCAGTGCGGATGCTGCAGCAATCAAAAAGGCATACAGAAAACTGGCTAAAAAGTATCATCCGGATACGAATCACGGTGATCCGAAGGCAGAACAAAAGTTCAAAGAGGTGACGGAGGCGTATTCTGTTTTAAGCGATCCGGAGAAGAAGAAGATGTATGATCAGTTTGGACATGCGGCATTTGATCAGTCAGGTGCTGCTGGTGGGCAGGGGTATCAGAATGCCTATTACAGTCAGGATCCGAATGGGGGATTCCATGAGTTCCATTTTGAGGGGAATATGGATGATATGGGGGATATTTTTGGCGATGCGTTCAAGGATATTTTCCATGGCAGCGGATTCGGTAAGTCCGGTGGCCGTCGGACTTCTTCTGGTGGGCAGCGCTCCCATTTTGGCGGGTTTGGTGGCTTTGGCACAGGAGATGGCGTGCATTTTGGCGGACAGAGTGGTTTTCATGATTTTGGCAGTGGTTCTTATGCAGCGAAGGGTGAAGATTTGCATGCTGAGGTCACGGTTGGATTTGATGATGCGGTCTATGGCTGTGATAAGAGGATATCTTTACAGAATGCAGATGGCAGGACGCAGTCTCTGGAAGTGCATATTCCGGCGGGTATTGATGAAGGCCAGTCGATCAGACTTCGTGGTAAAGGTATGCCGGGCCATGGGGCTTCAGATGGCGATCTGCTGATCAAGGTGCATATTTCGGAAAAAACGGGGTATGAGAGAAAAGGTCAGGATGTATTTGGCACAATCCAGATTCCGTATACGACGGCTGTGCTTGGCGGTGAGGCCAGAGTGCATACGATGCAGGGGGATGTGATCTGTAAGATCAAACCTGGCACGCAGTCCGGCAGTAAGATCCGAATCAGAGGCAAAGGTATTGTATCCATGAAGGATGCGAGATCGTTCGGTGATTTCTATGCGGTTGTTCAGATTGCTGTGCCACGGCAGCTGAGCAGAGAAGCTAAGGAAAAGCTGATGGAGTATAAGAAAGCCTGTTAATTGTGAAAAAGGTAGTTTATCCTACCGGCATGCTGCACAGAATATGTACAGCATGCCGGTGTTTTATGCCTTTAAGAAAAAACTGGAACATGTGATGAACAGAAAAAGTAAACATGATAGAGAGTACGCTGACCGGGAATAACAGAACCAGTTGACAGTAAGTATGATTTCGGACTATAATATGTAATATAAGTATGAAATCGGACTTAATAAGGAGGCATGATATAATGAGCGAGACGATACAGACCCGTCTGCGGGATGACCTGGCCCGGCTGAACAGAATCAATAAGGCGATGAACGATGGCTATCATGAGGTATCAGCCCGGCATGGTGTAAATGACAGCGAATTTGATATCCTGTATTCTATTTATGAACTGGGAGATGGCTGTCTGCAGCGGGATATCTGTAAGGTGAGTTATCTGGCAAAGCAGACCGTACATTCGGCAATCCGTAAGCTGGAAAGTCAGGAGTTAATCCGGCTGGAACCGGGGAAGGGCCGTCAGATGCATATCCGGCTGACAGAACGTGGAAGAGATAAAATCTCACAGTTTATTGTACCAATTATACGGAGTGAAGAAGAAGCATTGCATGCGTTTGACGAAGAGGAAGTGCAGCAGCTGCTGACACTGTATGAGCGTTATACAGAATGCCTGCGCAGAAATTTACAGAGAGTGTAAATGATGATAATTATACTTTGCGAAAATACTTTATTATGAAAAACAGGATAAAAAGTCTGTTTTATAGAGAACAGTAACAAAATATTATAAATAATGTGGGAAGGATTTAAGAATGAAGATACAGTTGTCGGATCATTTCACTTATAAACGGTTGTTAAGGTTTGTGCTGCCGTCCATCGTGATGATGATCTTTACTTCTATTTACAGTGTTGTAGATGGACTTTTTGTTTCCAATTTTGTTGGGAAAACGGCATTTGCTGCGGTCAATCTGGTGATGCCCGTGATGATGGGGCTGTCAGCACTGGGATTTATGGTTGGTACGGGCGGCAGTGCGATCGTGGCCTGCACGCTGGGAGAGGGGAACAGAGAAAAAGCAAACGAATATTTCTCTCTGCTGGTCTATGTGACCGCTATCGGTGGTGCATTACTTTCACTTCTCAGTGTATTTTTATTCCCGGTGTTCTGCCGTGGCATGGGCGCAGAGGGTGAGCTTCTGGCCAACGGTGTGATGTATGGCCGGATCAGCGCGATTTCGCTGACGGCTTTCATGCTCCAGAATGTTTTCCAGAGCTTCTTTGTCGCTGCAGAGAAACCAAAGCTTGGCCTGGCCGTGGTTGTGTCAGCCGGTGTTACGAATATGGTGCTTGATTATCTGTTTATAGCGGTACTCGGCTTTGGACTGAAAGGGGCTGCGATGGCGACCGTAACCGGCGAACTGATCGGCGGTCTGACACCGATCCTGTATTTTTCACGGGAAAATTCGAGTCTGCTGCGGCTGGGACGGACAAAATTTGATGGCAGATTGCTGCTGAATACCTGTGCGAATGGTTCTTCCGAGCTGATGACGAATCTGTCCAGTTCCATCGTGAATACCGTATTTAATTTGCAATTGATGAAATTCAGCGGTGAAAACGGTGTGGCTGCTTTCGGTACGATTATGTATGCCAGCTTTATATTTTCCGCAGTTTTCTTTGGCTATTCGATTGGAAGTGCACCGGTGATCAGTTACAATCTGGGCGCAGAAAATTATAAGGAACTTAAGAATGTATACGGAAAAAGTATGCGTCTTGTGGGTATCTGGGGTGTATTTCTGGTCTTTCTGACCCATATGATCGCAGAGCCACTGGCCAGGATCTTTGTTGGCTATGATACAGAGCTTCTGACTTTGACGAGCCATGGTTTCAAGATGTATGCAACTGCTTTTCTGATCAGTGGTTTTAATATCTTCGGTTCTGCATTTTTTACAGCACTGAATAATGGTGTGTTGTCCGCCCTGATCTCTTTTCTGCGTACGCTGGTATTTCAGCTGGGATCAGTGCTGATCCTGCCAGTGCTCCTTGGTATCGATGGTATATGGTATTCTGTAGCTCTTGCCGAAGTGTTGACACTTTGTGTGACATTGACATTTATGATCGCACAGAGAAAGAAATATTATTACATGTAAAAAGCTCATTGAACGAATATGGGGAAAATATGCAAACGCAATCTCAGACATTACATTGTTGTCACTTTTAAGAAAATCCATTGAAATTTCTCTGAAATTCTGTGCATTCTGCTGTTGAAAACAGAATACTTGAGTGCTATATTACACATAGAACAAAGAAACAGACATCTGATAAAAGTCAGATGCCACCACTTAACAAAACCTCTTGTCGAAGGCTGCTAAGAATATCAGATTTTTGGAGGAAAGTTCAAATGGATACTTTAAAAGCTGAAAAACGAAGCATGGATGTCAAGGCTAAAAAGCTGAGAAGAGAGGGATACGTCGTAGGCAACGTGTTCGGACGTGAGATTGAAGGTTCCGTACCTGTAAAGATGAATAAACAGGATGTCGAGAAACTTCTGAAAAAAGACCATAAAGGAAGCCAGATCATGCTGGATGTCGAGGGACAGCAGTACGATGTTCTGATCAAGGAAGTAGATTACAACCCGCTCGCCGGTCGTATTGATGAGATTGATTTCCAGGCACTGGTAAGTACGGAGAAGGTACATGCCACAGCAGAGATCATTCTGGAAAACCATGAAAAGATTGCTGAAGGTGCACTGCAGCAGAATCTGGAAGAGGTTGCTTATAAAGCCCTGCCGGCTTACCTGATCGATGAGGTCAGAGTCGATGTCGGACATATGACACTGGGTGATACATTGCATGTTAAAGATCTGCCGATCTTTACAGATGCCAATATTTCTGTAACCACAGATCCGGAAGCTATCGTAGCTACTGTAGCAGCTATCCACAATGGTCCGCTGCCGGATGACGATGCAGAAGCAGACGGTGAAGAAGCAAAGACAGAATAAATATCTGCCAGATTATACAGAGCAAAAAAACAGTCGGAAGTGTAAAACTTCCGGCTGTTTTTTGCTGTGGCCGGACAGAAACGTCAGCAGCTTTTTTGGTACTTTTGTTCCAAATTAAATACTGAATAAATATGAATTTATACATATATACTCTTGCTGGGGGGGTGTTTTAGAAGTATAATCAATAATTGGTAAATTAGTAACAGCATTGTTTACATAAATGAGGGCATAGCTATGCAGATTATAGATTTCCATTCACACATTCTTCCCGGGATAGATGACGGGGCGAGAAATGTGCAGACATCACTTTCCATGCTGGATATGGTGGCTGCACAGCAGGTGGATGTGATGATTGCCACACCTCATTTTTATGCCTCTCGTGACAGAATCAGCACATTCCTTGAAAGAAGAGATAAAGCATGGCAGAGCCTACAAAGCGAGCTGACAGGAGATTCTGTGCGGTATCCACAAATTATTACCGGTGCAGAGGTGGCTTTTTTTGACGGTATCAGCAAAGCAAAAGAGATCGGGCTTCTGACCATACAGGGGACTGACATTCTGCTTCTGGAGATGCCGTTTCAGCCATGGACATCTAAGCAGATAGATGAAGTGGCGTTTCTGGTCCGTGACAGAGGGTTTACGGTACTGATCGCCCATCTGGAACGCTTTTTGTGGATGCCGGGAAATAAGAAACAGGTCGAGAAGCTTTTGACATTGCCGGTCCGGGTACAGATCAACGCGGAAGCCTTTGACGGATGGCTGCATACGCGTACATTGATGCAGCTATTTAAATCGGACAAAGCGCATGTCCTTGGCAGTGACTGCCATGGTGCGCATCATCGGACTCCAAATCTGCAAAGTGGTCGGGAGATAGTCCGGAAAAAGGCAGGGCAGGATATATTGGATCGGATAGACAGAAATGGTGAGGAACTTCTTGCCGGACTGATATAACAGGGAGAAAAGAAATGACAAAGAAAACAGCAATTATTCTGAGCATTATTATGTTTGCCATACTGGTCGGTCTGCTGGTGTGCGAAATCAAGAATCCTGCCGGAGGAACAGCTTTTTTGAACAGTCTGTTTAAATAAAAATAGGAAGCATTTGCTGAAAGGATAGTATGCGTAGATCAATAGAAAACAGAGATAAGAAAACTTTGCTGAAACGGTGCCTGATCGGCTGTGCGGTTTTGCTGGCCGGTATGGGTGGTATGACAGCTGCACTGAAAGCAGCCGACAGTCAGAAAACCGTAGAACCAGCAGCCGTTGCGGAAAATGATGATACCATAACCTATAAGGGAGTAAAGTATGTGCCCAAGGGGAATCTGGAAACATATCTCCTTGCAGGTATTGATTCCTCCGATAAGATTGAACCCATCGAAAAATACGATGGAACAGGACAGTGTGATACATTGAAAGTTGTTGTCAGAGACCGCAGTACGGAAACCTGCCAGATTTTGACAATCGACCGAAATACCATGTGCCAGGTAAAAAGCCTGGAAGATGATGGCACCTATATTGATACCTCCGAAATGCAGCTTTCTCTGGCACATGCCATGAGTCTGGATCATCAGACGCGAGCTGAGAATACAGTGGATGCTGTATCCAATCTGCTTGGCGGTCACAAGATCGATGGTTATGCGATGGTTAATATGGGGGCTATACAGATTGTCAACGATATGGTGGGCGGCGTTACGGTAACTGTTGAGGATGATTTCCCTGACAGTAATACGCTGAAAAAAGGTAATACAGTGACACTTATGGGGGAAGATGCACAACGTTTCGTCCGTGAGCGAAAGACTGTAGGCGATGGCCTCAATGATAACCGTATGCAGCGGCAGAAAGTATACGAAGAAGCTTTTATGCCCGCTTTTCGCGCCAAGTGCAATGAGGATCAGTCGTTTCCACTGGATGTCTATGAAGCGCTGCAGGACTATATGACAACCGACATCAGTGCTAAGAAATTTACAAGACTGGCGCTTTTGTTTACTGATGATACAGAGGAACAGAAACTTACGATCAAAGGTGAAGATGGCTTTGATGAGGATGGATGGCAGACTTTTACACCGGATCCGGACAGTCTGGAAGAGGTGATTCTGCAGCTGTTCTACAAAGAAGCATAAAAGAGTTCAAACAAAGGAGAAACAAAAATGAATCGTGAATTTCCAAACGACGAGATGGAGATTGACCTTCTCGATATGGCGTATATGCTGTTGGATAAATGGCACTATCTGTTGCTTTCCCTGCTGGCAGGGGCACTTCTTCTGAATGCCTATTCTTTTTTCTGTATAGAACCAACCTATGAATCCACATCCAAATTGTATGTGGTGTCTGTTTCTAACGATGCAGTTGTCAATCTGAGCGATCTGAATCTTGGTACATCCCTGACAAAGGATTATGAACAGCTGATGCTAAGCTATCCGGTATTAAATCGTGTGATTGACAAGCTTTCTCTGGATACGACGTCGGACGAGCTGGCCGAAGCGTATTCCCTGACAAATCCAGGCGATACACGTATTCTGGAGATTACGGCTACATCTACAGATCCTCAGATGGCAGTACAGCTTGCAGATACGATGGCTGAGGTGGCGGTCGATTATCTGCCGGAGACCATGAGCACGATGGCTCCCAATATCGCACAGCATGCAAAGCTCGCAGAGCATAAGGCAAATCCAAGCTATTCCAAGTACACGCTGATGGGAGCTTTAATCGGTTTTATTCTCTGCGCCGGTGTACTGATTACCGGATATCTTCTGGATGATACTGTACATACTGCAGAGGATATGGAAAAATTCTTTGGCCTTGTACCGTTGACAACGATTCCTGACAGTGATGAAGTAGTTGACCATGAAGAGGACGAAGAGCATCACAGAAGAAAGAGAGGAAGCAAAAAATGAATACACTGACGATTACACTTCCTGAGCTTCCTTATGCCGTAGAAGAGGCGATGAACCGTTTGCGTATCAATATCAAATTCTGTGGTAAAGATACGAGAAAAATCCTGCTGACAAGCTGTCAGCCGAATGAGGGCAAGAGTACAGTTTCTGCCTATCTGTGGAAGATGCTGGCAGAGGCCGGCTTTCCTACGGTGCTTGTCGATGTGGATCTGCGCAAGTCCGTTATGAAGAACAGATTTCAGATGGAATATGATGAGAATACAAAGGGACTTAACCACTATCTGTCTGGCATGGCCGAGTACAGTGAAGTGATCTACCAGACCAACGTAGAAAACGGATACCTTGTCCCCTGCACGCAGCTGCTGGAAAGTCCGTCGGCGCTTCTCGAAGACAAACGTTTCCGCGAAATGCTGGATAAGCTGGCAGAGGAATATCGCTTTGTGATCATCGATTCTCCGCCGCTTGGCAGTGTTTCGGACGGTGCGCTGGTGGCATCGATGTGCGATGGTGCTGTACTGATTGTCCGCGCCGGGCAGACACCGAAAGCAATGATCCGTCAGTCGCTGCATGAGATTGAGCAGTCAGGCTGTAAACTTCTGGGTACAGTGCTTAACCGTGCGGAAGTAAAAAGCAGGGCTTACGGGAAATATTATGGTAAATATGGGTATGGCTATGGCTACGGTTATGGCTATGAAAAGGATAAAAACGGGTCAGCATCCAAATAAGCTGGCAAAAAAGCGTACCTGCAGGTATGCAGATAATTTCTGAATAGACGGGTGAACGTGGGTAAGCCGTTTATTAAATAAAGCTACATTCGAAACGAAGGAGTAAAGTCCAATGAAGACATTAAAAAAAGCCATGCTTATCATGCTTGCAATGATGATGCTGATGAGCACAGCTGTTTTTGCAGCTGACTCACCGGTGAAGTCTTCTTTCAATGCTTCTCTGAAGAAGACATCCGTTGTATACAATGGTAAGAAACAGCAGCCGAAAGTTGTTGTAACAAATGAAAACGGCAAGACAATTGCTGCAAAATATTATAAAGTCACAGTAAAAACATGTAAGAACGCAGGTTCCTACACAGTTACTGTTTCCGGTAAAGGCAAATACGCCGGATACAAGGAAAAACTGACTTACAAGATTACACAGAAGACTCAGAAAGTCACTCTGTCCAAGTCAAATTATACTGTAAAGGCTAAAAATGTGAAGAAGAAAGCCCAGTCCATGAGACTGAAAGTTTCCAAAAAGGCCGGAACAGTTAAGTACACTACAAACAACAGTAAGATCAAAGTAAAAAAAGGCAAGATTGTTGTAGCCAAGGGCACAAAAGCCGGTATTTACAGTGTAAAAGTTACTGTTAAGTCCAAAAACTATAAGACAGTTCATAAATATGTAAAAGTTACTGTTAAGTAATCATTGGATGAAACTTGAGAAATGCTCCCTGACCACGCAGGGGGCATTTTTTAACAGGTAAAGAGCTTGAATAAAGTCTGTGCCCATAGTATAATTATACGGGTTAAAGACTGATAACAGTCAAAAAACAGACAGGAGGACTCTACTATGGTTAAGTGGAATAACTTGGACACATTGACATCCTATCAGGATCTTTTTAAGGTAAAAAAGGTCAGACTGGCAGAAGTGATGTCTGGAGATAAAGCTGCCGAGCGTGTAAAGACCTACAGTGTTCCTATGGCAGAGGGATTACAGTTTAATTACGCAGCAAAGCAGGTCGATGCTGATGTGCTTGAAGTACTGAAAAAGCTGGCCGAAGAAGCACAGCTTTCCGAGAAATTCGAAGCACTCTACAACGGCGAAGTGATCAATACCGGTGAAAAGCGTCTGGTTTTGCATCAGCTGACCCGTGGACAGCTGGGCAATGCCGTTGTAGCTGACGGCGTAGACAAGAGAGTATTTTATGTAGAACAGCAGGAGAAGATTGCAGCATTTGCCAACAAAGTACACGCCGGTGAGATTACCAATGCAGCCGGTGAGAAATTTACTACCGTTGTTCAGATCGGTATCGGTGGCAGTGACTTAGGTCCCCGCGCCATGTATCTGGCCCTGGAAAACTGGGCAAAGAAAAATGGCACTTTTAAGATGGACGCCAGATTTATCAGCAACGTTGACCCGGACGATGCTGCAGCTGTACTGCAGTCCGTAGATGTCGCCCATTCTATTTTCGTGCTGGTATCCAAATCCGGTACAACACTGGAAACGCTGACCAATGAGTCCTTTGTCAAAGACGCTTTAGTCAAGGCAGGACTTGACCCGGCAAAACATATGATTGCTGTCACCAGTGAGACCTCTCCACTGGCGAAGAGTGATGATTATCTGGCAGCTTTCTTTATGGATGACTATATTGGCGGACGTTATTCCTCTACATCTGCTGTAGGTGGTGCTGTGCTTTCCCTGGCTTTCGGACCGGAGGTATTTGCACAGTTCCTTGAGGGCGCAGCCGCAGAGGACAAGCTTTCCGCAGAAAAAGATGTTATGAAGAATCCGGAAATGCTCGATGCCCTGATCGGTCTTTATGAGCGCAACGTACTCGGCTGCCCGAGCACAGCCGTACTGCCGTATTCCCAGGCACTGAGCCGTTTCCCGGCCCATCTGCAGCAGGTAGATATGGAGTCCAACGGTAAATCTGTTAACCGCTTTGGTGAGCCGCTCAATTATGTGACCGGACCGGTCATTTTTGGTGAACCCGGAACCAACGGACAGCATTCTTTCTATCAGCTTTTGCATCAGGGAACCGATATCGTACCGTTACAGTTTGTAGGCTTCAAAAACAGTCAGCTCGGTACGGATGTTGTGATCCAGGACAGCACAAGCCAGCAGAAACTTTGTGCCAATGTAGCAGCTCAGATCGTAGCTTTTGCCTGCGGTAAAGCTGACGAAAACCGCAATAAGAATTTCGAGGGTGGTCGTCCGTCCAGTATCATCATCGGTGAACAGCTTGATCCGAAAGCTCTCGGCGCACTTCTTGCTCATTTTGAGAACAAGATCATGTTCCAGGGCTTCTTATGGAATGTCAACAGCTTCGATCAGGAAGGTGTACAGCTCGGTAAAGTGCTGGCCAAGAGAGTGCTGGCCCATGAGACAGACGGTGCACTGAAAGTATACAGTGATCTTTTAAATATTTAAGAAAAAAATGCAGGAATTGCCGGACATATGAGATCGGCAATTCCTGCATTTTGTACTTGCAACACAGGACAGAAACTGGTATAATACGAAATGTTGCGGGGTATGGCTCAGTTTGGCTAGAGCGCACGGCTGGGGGCCGTGAGGTCGCAGGTTCGAATCCTGTTACCCCGATTTTTTTATGCAATGCAAAAACCCTTGAAAATGCTGGAACTTTTGTAAGTACAGCGTTTTCAAGGGTTTTTGCTTTGGCAGAAATTTGCCGCAGCTGACAGAAAAAAGCAAGAAAAATCAATACTCTTTAATGTCCCCATAATGAATCAATGCCAGCATATCCGGACCGGTATGGGCACCGATGATGGGGCTGAGCATGGTGATGCGCACGGTAAGTTCCGGGTGTTTTTCCAAAACCATATCCCGCAACGTTTCGGCATCTTTTTTGCAGTCGGCGCAGCTGATGTATACAGTATCATAGATGCCTGGCTGATAATGTGCTTCGAACAGGTCGAGCAGACGCTTAAAGGCCAGACGGTTGCCGCGCTTTTTGTCGATGGTATCGAGCTTGCCGGTTTTGTTTATGGTCAGGATCGGTTTGAGCTTTAAGGCTGTACCCATCAGGGCTGCGGCAGTGGAGATCCGGCCTCCGCGGCTTAAATACATCAGATCTTCGACCTTGAACCAGAAGTGGATACGATGGCTGTATTCTCTGAGCCATGCGGCATTTTCTTCGATGGACATGCCTTTTTCGTCACGGTTCAGACAGGCGGATTCAGCTAAAAGCCCCATACCTCCGGTGGCACCGAGAGAGTCAACAATCTCGATAGTCACATCCGGATAGGTTTCCTTTAACTGAGCGGCAGCCATACAGGCGGATTCGTAAGTGTTGCTCAGACCGCTGGAAAGAGACATGTACAGAATGGAACATCCTTTTTTCACGTACGGTTCAAAGGCTTCGACATAGTGATAAGGGATGATCTGACTGGTCTGCGTTGAAATTTTTTCACGCAGACGCTGGTAGTAGGTGTGCATCATTTCATCGGATTCCGGACGGTCACAGTGGTGATGCTCTTCGCCAAGACTGTAATTCATAGAGATATAATGCAGATGATGTGCATCTGCAAAATCCATATCGATGTCAACGGAGACATCCGTAAAAATTTCGTAAGACATAACAACTCCTTGCATACATATTTGTTGATTTTTCCACATATGGGTATTATACTAAAATCGAGCGGATAAGCAATGACCAGAAAAAAGCTAAATAGGGAATAATCCACAAAACAATACAAAGTGGGGTATGGGAGCGGATGGACAGAAGAATTTCAAAAACAAAACATGCGATACAGAGGGCATATTTTACATTATTAAAGGAAAACAGTGACAAAAAGATCACGATCAGCGAGATCACACGCCGTGCGAATATTGACCGCAAAACTTTTTATTTGCATTATACATCAACGGAGGATATCATCCGTGAATTTTCGGAAAACAAAGTGGATGAGCTGATTAAAAGAGTTGTGGCTGAAGGATTTCCGGAAGAACAGTATGTAGAGCGGGTTTTTGCGGTATTTAATGAAATGATCTGTGAAAATATGGATGTTTTGCGAATGCTGTCGGGCAGTGGTGCTTACGAGTATTTTTTTGCCCGGATCAAGGGACTGCTTGTACAGCGGCTTTTGGAGGCCGCAGAGAAAAAGGAAGGGTTTACACCGGTGCAGATCAGAGTAGTTGCGGAATATTTTATTTCCGGCATTGTTTCTGCCTATGTCCGCTGGATCAAAGAGGAGATGCCCTGCAGTATCGAAGAACTGGCAGACTATATCAGTATGGTCACGGTCGGCGGTTTTCGCGCGGTGATGGAGCAGGAGGCGGGCCGGAAGTAACACCGTGAGAAGTAATTGGAATATAATTATTTGATATTTCTCTCTTTTTCCTGTTCCTTTTCTGGAAAAGATAGGGTATAATAAAGCCTGTATGTGTTGAAAATAGTTTGACACAAAGACACAGGCAGATAAAGCTTATGATTTTGGAGGAAAAAAGTATTATGGTTACAGCTGTTGTAGGCGCTAACTGGGGTGATGAAGGTAAAGGAAAGATTACAGACATGCTGGCTGAAAAAGCCGATATCATCGTTCGTTTCCAGGGCGGTGCCAACGCCGGACATACGATTGTAAATAATTATGGAAAGTTTGCGCTGCATACATTGCCGTCTGGTGTGTTTTATAATCATACCACCAGCATTATTGGCAATGGTGTAGCTTTAGACGTTCCGATTCTGTTTAAAGAGATCCAGAGTATTCTGGATAAGGGCGTACCGATGCCGAAGATTCTGGTATCCAACCGTGCACAGATGGTAATGTCCTATCATGTGCTGTTTGATCAGTATGAGGAGGAGAGACTGGGCAAGGCTTCTTTTGGTTCCACAAAGTCCGGTATCGCACCGTTTTATTCAGATAAATTCTCAAAGATCGGTTTCCAGGTCAGCGAACTGTTCGATGACGAAGAGTCCCTCAAAGAGAAAATCGAGAGAGTCGTAACAAAGAAAAATGTCATGTTAGAGCATCTGTATCACAAACCGCTGCTGACAGTAGACGGTGTATACGAGGAACTGATGTCCTACAAGAAGATGATCGAGCCATACGTAGCCGATGTATCCCTGTATCTGTGGAATGCCTTAAAAGAGGGCAAACAGGTACTGCTGGAAGGACAGCTTGGTACATTAAAAGACCCGGATCATGGTATCTATCCGATGGTTACCTCTTCTTCCACACTGGCTGCTTACGGTGCCGTAGGTGCCGGTCTGCCGCCGTACGATATCAAAAAAGTTGTGACTGTATGTAAAGCATATTCAAGTGCCGTAGGTGCAGGTGAATTCGTTTCCGAGATCTTTGGTGATGAGGCTGATGAGCTGAGACGCCGTGGCGGTGACGGCGGTGAGTTCGGTGCTACCACAGGCCGTCCGAGACGTATGGGATGGTTTGACTGTGTGGCTTCCAAATATGGCTGCCGTATGCAGGGCACGACGGATGTGGCGTTTACTGTACTGGATGTTCTCGGCTATCTGGATGAGATTCCGGTATGCGTAGGCTATGAGATCGATGGCGAAGTAACAAAAGAGTTCCCGATCACCTGCAAATTAAAACATGCCAAACCGGTATATGAGAAACTGCCGGGCTGGAAATGTGATATCCGTGGTATCAGAAAGTATGAAGATCTTCCGGAAAACTGCCGCAAGTACATCGAGTTCGTTGAGAAAGAGATTGGTTTCCCAATCACTATGGTTTCCAATGGACCAAAGCGTGAGGATATCATCGAGAGAGTTTCCACACTGAAATAATGAAGACTACGTCCGGCTGCAGCACCAGATGTCTGTGACCGGACATGATGCCATATGATCAGATCTCCTTTTTGACAATACCGGTAAAAATGAGGTCTGGTCATATTGTGCTATAGAGAACAGAATAAGTGATAACAAAGACCAACATATGCAGGAGGATAAGCAATATGACAGACGTATATGTATCAGATGCAGTAAAATACGTAGGTGTAAACGACAAAACCATAGACCTGTTCGAGAGCCAGTATGTGGTTCCGAATGGTGTATCCTATAATTCCTACATTATTATGGATGAGAAGATCGCCATCATGGATACCGTAGATAAGCGTGGTACAGATGAATGGCTGCAGAAGGTAGAGCGTACCCTGGATGGCCGTACACCGGATTATCTGGTCGTACAGCATATGGAGCCGGATCATGCTGGCAGCGTGCAGGTGATCGCTGAGAAATACCCGTCCATGAAGATCGTGGCCAATGTTAAGACCTTTGGCATGATGGAACAGTTTTTTGCCTTTGATCTGGCTGATCGTAAAGTTGAAGTAAAAGAGATGGATACGTTGAGCCTTGGTGCCCATACATTGACCTTTGTCATGGCTCCGATGGTACACTGGCCGGAGGTTATGGTTTCTTACGAGTCCACAGAGAAGATCCTGTTTTCTGCCGACGGATTTGGTAAATTCGGTGCCCTGGATGCCGATGAGGACTGGACCTGTGAGGCCAGAAGATATTTTATCAATATCGTTGGTAAATATGGTGTACAGGTGCAGGCACTGCTGAAAAAAGCCGCCACACTGGATATTGCCATGATCTGTCCGCTGCATGGACCGATCCTGAAAGAAAATCTCGGCTACTATATCGAAAAATATGATACCTGGTCAAGCTATCGTCCGGAGGACAGAGGTATTCTGGTTGCCTATGCATCTATCCATGGCAATACAAAGGCTGCTGTTGAAGAGTTTGCCCATATGCTGGAAGATAAGGGCGCAGAAAAAATATCTGTGATGGATCTGGCCCGCTGCGACATGGCGGAAGCCATTGAGGATGCATATCGTTATGACCGTCTGGTTGTAGCCTGCCCGACATATGATGGATCACTGTTCCCGTGTATGGAGGATTTTCTGTATCACTTAAAAATTAAAAACTTCCAGAACCGTAAGGTGGGTATCATTGAAAATGGTACATGGGCTCCGCAGTCCGGGAAGCAGATGAGTGCATACTTTGAGGGAATGAAGAATATTACACTGGTGGATCCGAAGGTTACGATTAAGTCCACATTAAATGCACAGAGCCGGAAAACACTGGAAGAGCTGGCTGACGCTATCGTGAAAGCCTGATAAAATTTTATAAGATGACGGATGAAAGAGGCCGGTCTGTATCATGTTCACCCCGCAATCGCAAGGTGTTTTTAAGCGATTGCGGGGTGAACATGATACAGACCGGCCTCTTTCTGGGCGAAAATTAATTTTTTCAGCCTTTCAGGGGCACCGGGGGTGGGTTAAGAGGGCGGAGATTATGTGGGTGGCGTAGGTGGTGCAAAGGGCGGTATTCTGGAGGAAGGTATCTTCGTAGCAGATATAATACTGGCCGGAGGCGCAGTCCCTTGGCTGGAAACAGGGAGTGGTGTCCAGTGGGGCGAAGGTGCGAAGGAAGAGACCGGTGTGAGGTTCACAGGCAGTTTCGCGGGTGGCCTTGATCCGGAAGGAGCTGTCAGCGTAAAGGGCAACGCTTTTGTGCAAGGCGCGGTCTTCGGCAGGAAAGTAGTAATAATTTTGATAGTCCCGGAAAAAGTGATAGAGGGTTCCTTCGTATACCGGAACAGATAACAGGGCGGTATGGCCGTTGAGGGTCAGCGTCATGTTGTCTTCAAAGATCACGGTCAGCAAGGGAAAAAACAGCATATCGTAGCTGCAGGTGAATACGAGACAGCCTGTCCCGGGATCACAGGCAGACTGACAGCCGGTGGGAGTGACTGTTTTGCCTTGCAATGCCAGCAGGCTGTCGAAGACTTCGAGCCAGAGCATACCGGCAATATCGTCTGTATTGTGTTGTAAAAGAACGGACAGCAACGTTTCATCAGCGGTCTGCAGATAGTTTTCGTAGACTTTGATCAGTTCTTTGCCGGTATGCTTGTCGGTGCGCAGATACCCTGCCCGGGCTTCAAGATTGGTGAGCTTCATATCGCTCTGTCCGAGCAGATCCTTCAGGGCACGGTACTGCTGGTACAGGTCAGTGATTTTTTCGGGCAGGGATGTTGTTTCTATCCCGTAATAGGCGGCTTTATGCCGCAGATAGGGCAGATCAAAGCTGCTGCCGTTAAATTGTACGAGATGTTTAAAATCAACACAGAACGAGAAAAAGTCCCGAATAATAGTTTCTTCATCTGCAGGCCGTTCAGCAAACCACTGACGAAGAATGGGGTGGCTGTTTTTCAGCCACATGGCACCAAGCAGATACAGATGGGAACGATGGCGATTGAGACCGGTGGTTTCGATATCAATATAGACCGTTCCCGGTGCAGACAGACGGGTGGTAAAATCGAAATCCGGAATTTGCAGCTCTTGATCTATAATTCTCATTGCATTTTATGCCCTTTCACGGTAATATAAGAAGAAGTGTGCGGATTTTTTCTCAGCTCAGCTAATAAGAAAAACTCCTGACTGCCTGTTATTATACCGTACAGACAGACGGAAAGCAAATAATCCGCCGGAAAGTGAACGAAATCCATGATTCGATTTATCAAAGGCATCGTAGTCGACATAGAAGAAAATTTTCTGATCCTTGAAAACCATGGCATCGGTTACCGGATTTTTACGCCGGCCTCTGTACTTGAACGCTATGTGCGGGTCGGAGAAGAAATTAAATTACATACCTATATGAATGTCCGGGAGGATGCGATGCTGCTTTACGGTTTCCTGACAGCGGATGATCTGCGGCTGTTTGAGCTGCTTTTAGGAGTCAGCGGCGTGGGACCGAAAGCAGGACTTGGCATTTTGTCTGCACTGAGTGCGGATGATCTTCGGTTTGCCGTGCTGTCAGATGATGCCGCAGCGATTGCCAAAGCACCAGGCATCGGCAAAAAAACAGCCCAGAAGCTGATCCTCGAACTGAAAGATAAAATGAGTCTCGAGGATGCTTTCGAAAAGAAACTGGCTCATGGGCAGGAGCTGCCAGAAATAACGGGAACAGATGAAACCAGCGAGGCTGTCATGGCGCTGACAGCACTGGGATATGCCTCTACGGATGCCTTGCGGGCAGTGCGTGCTGTAGATGGGCATGAGACGATGGATGTGGAAGCCCTTCTGAAAGCAGCACTGAAAAATCTGCTCTGACGATAAATGGACACAGAATACTTATAAACAGACAAGTGTGGGCGACAGGTGATACTGAATAGCGCAGGCAATAGCTAAAGGTTATAAAGCAGGTTAAATTAAATGGAAAAAAGAATGATCACAACAGAATACACGGAGGAGGATGTCCGCATTGAGGGGACACTCCGCCCACAGTATCTGACAGATTATATCGGCCAGAAGAAGGCCAAAGAAAAATTAAAAATCTATATTGAAGCAGCAAAACAGCGCGGTGATGCGCTGGATCATGTGCTGTTTTATGGTCCTCCGGGTCTTGGCAAGACAACGCTGGCGGGCATTATCGCCAACGAGATGGGTACACATATGAAGGTGACGAGCGGTCCGGCGATCGAAAAGCCGGGAGAGATGGCCGCTATCCTGAATTCCCTGCAGGAAGGGGATGTTCTTTTTGTCGATGAAATTCACCGTCTGAACCGTCAGGTAGAAGAGGTACTGTATCCGGCCATGGAGGATTATGCGATCGATATCATGATCGGTAAGGGCGCAACAGCCCGTTCCATCCGTCTGGATCTGCCAAAGTTTACTCTTGTCGGAGCTACGACGAGAGCCGGGCTTCTGACAGCTCCGCTGCGTGACCGTTTCGGCGTGATCCAGCATCTGGAATTTTATACTTATGAGGAATTGCAGACGATCATTCTCCATTCGGCAAAAATCCTTGGTGTGGAGATTGATTCAGAAGGAGCGATGCAGATGGCCAGAAGAAGCCGTGGTACGCCGCGACTGGCCAACCGTCTGTTAAAACGTGTCCGTGATTTTGCGCAGGTCAAGTACGATGGTAAGATTTCCAATGATGTAGCAGATTTTGCACTGGATCTGATGGAAGTTGACCGGTATGGTCTGGATCAGACGGACCGGGCTATTCTTCGGATGATGATCGAGAATTTTCAGGGTGGTCCTGTGGGATTGGAAACCCTGGCAGCATCGATTGGTGAGGACGCTGGTACGATTGAGGATGTGTATGAGCCGTATCTTTTACAGCACGGTTTTATCCAGCGGACACCCAGAGGGCGTGTGGCAACAGCAAAGGCCTATGGTCATCTGGGATTGCCTGTGCCTGAAAAATAGAGTATAATAGAAAAATACGAAAGAGTATATAAGAAGGGAGTTACCCATGTCATCTAAAAATTCGACAAAGGTTCTGATCGGCGGCAAGATTTATACGCTTGGTGGATACGAGAGTGAAGAGTATTTACAGAAGGTTGCCGTATATCTGAATAATAAACTGACAGATCTGACTGCACTTCCGGGTTTTAACCGCCAGCATGCTGATGTGCGCGGTATTATGCTCAGCCTGAATGTGGCAGATGACTATTTTAAGGCCCGTTCCCAGGCCGAGGTTTTTGAGGAAGATTCTGTATCCAAAGATCGTGAAGTATATGATCTGAAAAATGATCTGATTGCATCACAGATTCAGCTGGAGCGTCTCAAGGAGGATTATGCCAAGCTCAAAGAAGAAAAAGAAGAGCTGGAGCGTACACTGGCACAGAAAAAGCCTGCAGCGGACAGATAATTTGCAGAAAGGGTTCGGGGATTGCCGCTCGGGTGATCCCCTTTTTTATAAGATGATATCAAACAGACCAAAACCAGATATACATACGATGGAAATTCTGGCACCGGCCGGCAGTGTCCTCGCAGCCAGGGCAGCAGCGGAAGCGGGAGCAGATGCTGTCTATATCGGTGGCAGCCGCTTTGGCGCCCGTGCCTATGCGGATAATCCCGGGGAAGAAGAGCTGCTGGAGCTGATCGATGATCTGCATTTGCGCAGTAAAAAAATTTATCTGACGGTCAATACGCTGTTAAAGGAAGAAGAGGTTTCAAAAGAGCTGTACACCTATCTTGCACCGTATTATGAAGCGGGACTGGATGCCGTGATCGTGCAGGATCCGGGTGTAATGCAGTTTGTTCTCCGGGAGTTTCCGGAAATGGCGGTACATGCCAGTACCCAGATGACGATCACAGGTCCGTCTGGTGCGCAGATGCTCGAAAAACAGGGTGTGACCCGTGTGGTTCCGGCCCGGGAGCTGTCTTTGCAGGAAATCCGGGCAATCCGTGAAGCAACCGGTCTGGAAATCGAATGCTTTGTTCATGGTGCTTTATGTTACTGTTACTCAGGCCGGTGTCTGTTCAGCAGTATGCTTGGCGGAAGAAGCGGTAACCGCGGACGCTGTGCACAGCCCTGCCGCCTGCCTTATACGGTCAGTGACCGGACAGGAAGGTTAAATGGTTCAGATGAACAGTATATGCTCAGTCCAAAGGATATGTGTACTGTAGACCTTCTGCCGGAAATCGTTGCGGCTGGTGTGACCTCCCTGAAAATCGAGGGACGTATGAAAAAGCCTGAGTATACGGCGGGGGTAGTCAGCATTTACCGGAAATATCTGGATCAGACGCTGGCCGGTTCGTTTAAAGGTGTGACAAAACGGGATCGTCAGATTCTGTTTGATCTGTATAACCGTGACGGTTTTCACCAAAGCTATTACAAACAGCACAATGGCAAACAGATGATGGCATTGAAAAATGAAAAGCTGGAAAAAACAGCCGGTGACAGAAACGAAGCTCTATTTTCTGATATCCACAGACAGTACTGTGAAAATGAGACGAAGCTTCCGGTGACCGGACTGGCATCCTTTTGTGAGGGAGAGCCTATGTCGCTCTTTTTGCAGCAGGGAGAGAGCTCTACCTATGTGACAGCGGGGACAGTGCAGACAGCCAGAAATCATCCCATGGAAGAAGCACAGGTCAGAAAACAGCTGGTAAAAACCGGAGATTCTTTGTTTGCCTTTGCAGAGCTGACTGTAGAGATGCGTGGTGCGTCTTTTGCTCCGGTAAAGGAACTGAATGCCCTTCGCCGGGAGGGACTTGCTTCCCTGAAAGAGACCATGCTTCTTCCGTACCGCAGAACGTGTCAGCCGCTTTCTATTGCAAAAAAGGCAGAGCCTCCGGTACATCCGGGCGGACCGGAAACGGCTGTGCTTGTCAGCACCGGGGATCAGCTGGATGCTGTGCTTGCACAGAAGATACTGCCGGAACGGATCTATATGGAGTATACACTGTGGAAGCGTAAACGACAGATTCCCGGAAATGAAAAAGGTCTGGCAGATACCCGATGGATCCTGGCACTCCCACAGATGCTCAGGGAATCGTACAGAGAAGATTTTCTGAAACTTCTCCCACAGCTGGAACAGTCCCGCTTTGATGGATTTCTGGTGCGGACAATGGAAGAATTCTGTATTCTTAAGGAAGCGGGGAGCAAAAAGGAGATCATTCTCGATGACTGCATGTATACGATGAATTCGGAAGCGCTGGACTTTTACCGGACACAGGGAGTGGCGCGCTTTACAGCCCCGGCAGAATTAAATCGCCACGAACTGAAAAAAAGGCAAAACGGAGATTCAGAGATGGTCGTTTACGGACGACAGCTTCTGATGGTGTCGGCCCAGTGTCTGCGACAGAATACGACAGGATGTGACCATAAATCCGGCACTTTGACTCTGAAAGACAGAAAAGGTGTGGAATTTCCGGCAAAATGCTGTTGCGATTTTTGCTATAATATGCTGTATAATTCCATTCCGCTGGAGCTGTTTAAAGAAAAAGAAAATCTGGAAAAGGATGGCTTTGCCGCTTTCCGCCTGAACTTTACAACAGAAGACCGGGCAGAAACGACAGAAATTTTGCGATTATACAGAGGCGTGTCCGGCAAAGCGGGAAATGGATCCGGCAGATTTACCCGAGGACATTATCAAAGAGGAGTAGAATAGTCTATGATTTCAATCATTGTGACACTGATCAAGTATATGCTGATCCTTTTGATGATCATCTATACTTCCCAGTGTTTCAGCGTGTTCAGTAAGAAAAAAGAAAAAACAAGACGGCGCGTGCTCAGACGGCAGATTGCTTTGATCCTTCTGCTGGTAACAATGGCGTTTGCTGCGATGTTTTTGCAAACGATGGAGCAGAAGATGCTGATTCTGTACGGGGTGATCGTAGCGTATATTATTGTGGTGCAGATCCTGTACCGCCTGATCTACCGTAAGGCATCGATCCTGCTTTTAAATAACATGTGTATGCTGATCAGTATCGGTCTGATCATCCTGACCCGTCTGAATATCGGACTGGCAACAAAGCAGATGGCACTGGTGATCGCAGCGACTGTGATGTCGATGTTTGTTCCGGTGATCGTGCGTAAGGTAAAGCTGCTTCGTGACCTGACATGGGTATATGCCATCGGCGGCATCCTCCTTCTGATGTTTGTTCTGGTATTGGCGAGCGTTTCCGGTGGAGCGAAGCTTTCGGTTTCCCTGACGCAGGGAGGACCGACTTTCCAGTTTTCAGAGTTTGTCAAAATCACATATGTGTTCTGTCTGGCCGGATTTTTCCGAAAGACAAACTTAAGCTTTAGGGATATCGTGACAGCTACCGGTGTGGCAGCGGCTCATGTACTGATCCTGGCAGTGTCCAAGGATCTGGGTACGGCACTGGTATTTTTTGCAGCATATGTGGTTCTGATCTATGTAGCCACTAAAAAGGTGCGTTATCCGTTGGCTGCACTGGCCGGAGGATCTCTGGCCGCAGTAGGATCTTATTTTGTGATGGCCCATGTGCGTGTGCGTGTGCAGGCATGGAAAGACCCTTTTGCCGATTATCAGAATGGCGGTTACCAGATCGCTCAGGGACTTTTTGCCATTTGTGCCGGCGGATGGTTTGGTACAGGCTTGTTTGAAGGCTCACCAGATACGATTCCTGTAGCAACTCAGGATTTCATCTTTTCTGCAATATGTGAAGAGCTGGGTGGTATATTTGCTATCTGTCTGATTCTTGTATGCATGAGCTGTTTCCTTATGATTGTCAATATTTCCTTGCGGCTGTCCAAGCGCTTTTATAAGCTGATAGCCCTGGGGCTTGGTGCAGAGTATGCATTTCAGGTATTTTTGACCATTGGTGGTAATATTAAGTTTATTCCGATGACCGGTATTACTTTACCTCTTGTCAGTTATGGTGGCAGCTCCATCATCTGTTCCATCATGATGTTTGCCATCATTCAGGGACTCTATATTATCCGGGAGGATGAGCAGGAGGTCGAAGAACAGCGGCAGGCCGCTGAAAAAGAGGCTGCCTATCAGGAACAGTTAAAGCAGTACAACAGAGGTAAGAATAACTATGTCAAAGAAACAACACTTGAACAGAAAATCGAAGAAGAAACAAAAAAAAGCCTCAATTGGTAAGGAGTATATCTTTATTTGCTACTTTTTTGTCATGATTTTTGTGGGAATGATCGGATATATGGTATATTTTCATTTTAATCTGTCCAGAGAATTCCAGAACAGCTCTTATAATACGCGGGCAAAAACGGCAGCTGAAAAGGTAATCCGCGGAGAGATCCGTGCCGCAGACGGCGAAGTGCTGGCAGAAACAAAGGTATCTTCGAAGGGGACAGAGACCAGAAATTATCCGTATGACAATCTGTTTTCCCATGTGGTCGGTTATACGGGCCAGGGCGGCAGTGGCCTGGAATCCAGCCAGGGCTATAATCTGCTGACATCGGACTCTTTCATTCTGGATCAGATCAAAAGAGAGTTTCAGGATAAGAAAAAGCTGGGGGATACGGTTGTGACTACGCTGGATGTCAGCCTGCAGAAAGCACTTTCCAAAGCAATCGGTAGTCACAAAGGAGCAGCTGTCGCCATAGATCCGGAGACTGGCAAGATACTGGCCATGGTCAGTAAGCCGGATTTTGATCCCAATACGATCGATAAGAAATACACCAAACTGACGACTGATGAGGACAATTCTCCACTTTTGAACCGTGCAACGAGTGGTCTGTATCCTCCGGGATCGACGTTTAAGATCATCACATCGCTGGCCTATTATCGCCAGTACGGCAGTGTCAGCAATTTTTCCTATGACTGTAACGGTGAGATCACAGCGGATGACCATACGATCCATTGCTATGGCAACGAAAAACACGGGCATCAGGATTTTACAGAGCTGTTTGCCAATTCCTGTAATGCAGGCTTTGTATCGGTGGGACTCACTCTGAAAAAAAGCGAATTCCGTTCAACGGCAGAAAGCCTTTTGTTTAACCAGGATCTGCCATCCCCGGTACGGTATAAATCCAGCCGTTTTTCGCTGGACAGCGATTCCGGTACAGCGCTGACTATGCAGACCTCGATCGGTCAGGGCAACACACTGGTGACACCGTATCATATGTGCCTGATTGCATCGGCTATTGCCAATGATGGCGCTTTAATGACACCGTATCTGGTTGATCACATTGAAAATGACGGAGGAACGGTGGTCAAATCCTATGAGCCGAAAAGCTATGGGCTTCTGACGAGCAAAAAAGAAGCTGTTTTTCTGCAGGGACTTATGCGCGCCACTGTAGAGGAAGGTACAGGTACAAAGCTTAAGAGCAGGAAATACACTGCATACGGCAAGACAGGTACAGCGGATTTTGATTCGGATCATGGAAAACCGCATTCCTGGTTTGTCGGCTATGCTGAGGCAGACGGTAAAAAGATCGCCGTCAGCGTGATTGTGGAAGCTTCTGGCACAGGAAGCAAGTATGCCGTACCAGCGGCCAAAAGTGCCTTTGATACGTATTTTGACTAAAATGCGACAAAAGATTAGTTGCAACATATAACAAAAAAGGGTATACTGACTTTAGTAAGAGAAACACAACGCAGACAGGAGGACTTGCAATGATAGAAGCAGTGAGCTGTGGCGGGGTGGTAATATATCGCGGCAAGATACTGACTCTGTACAAGAGTTACAAGAGCAGGTATGATGGCTGGGTGCTTCCGAAGGGCACTGTAGAGGCTGGTGAGGAGTATAAAGATACAGCACTCCGGGAGGTAGCCGAGGAGACTGGCGTCCATGCATCCATCATCAAGTATGTCGGCAAAAGTCAGTATACCTTTTCAATTCCCGGAGATATAGTGGAAAAACAGGTACACTGGTATCTGATGATGGCCAACAGCTATTACAGCAAACCGCAGCGAGAAGAATATTTCGTTGATTCGGGATATTATAAATTACATGAAGCTTACCATCTGCTGAAGTTTTCCAATGAACGGCAGATCCTGGAGCTTGCCTATCAGCAGTATCAGGAGCTGCGACGTTCAAATTTATGGGGAACCCGCAAATATTTCTGACAGGTGTCCGGTTTTGTAAAACGGTTTATGACAGACAGGGCAAGAGAAAAGGAGAGAGCTGATCTCTCCTTTTTTTGCCAGACACAGGACAAATAGTCCGATGGATCTTTTATATTTTGTAAAACAGGGAGCGTATGCGTATGGTAAAATGGGCACAGCATATCTATATGGGTGAGCGCATCAAAAAGCGGAGCACACGCTATATGCATCGTATCGAGACCGGGCACCGCATGGCAGGATTGTATGTGATCATACTGTCTCCACACCCGGATAATCAGCTGGAAATCCTGCAGGCGGTGGAGCTGTACCAGCCGCTTGAGCGGGACCGGCTTTCTGTGATTGTGGGGCTGGCCTATGATTATGCGGAAACGCTGGAAATTTTATACCGAATTATTGAGGACGCGGAAAGTGTCGGTATGCAGGGAAAGTTAAAAGCATTTTTAATGCAACAGGAAGGGATGCAGTGACAGTTATGGTGACGGTAATTTTGGGTATACTGAAGGTGATCGGGATCCTGCTGCTGGTTATCCTGGGGCTGTTGCTTTTTGTGCTTTTGTGTGCTCTGTTTGTACCGGTGCGATACCGTTTTCAGGGACAGCGATCGGCTGAAGTCCCATTGCAGGGACAGCTGGTGGTTAGCTGGCTTTTGCATCTGTTTGGGATTACCGTGGATGCAAACGGGACGGGTATTTCCTTAAAGCTGCGGCTTTTTGGCATATCACTGGATACCCTGCGGGAATTCTTAAACCGCCGGAAAAAAAGGAAAAGGGCACAGGCGAAAAAAAGAGCTGTGGCATCAAAAAAGAAAGCCACAAAGAATAAAAAACAGGGATCACCGGAGATGCTGCAGGATAAGATGCAGACAGAAGGGATTGCATCGGTTCCAAAAAGCAAATCGACAGAACAAATACAGGAAAGTGCAGAAAAACCGCTGACAGAGAAGTCACCCAGACAGGAAGAAACGGCAAAGCAACCGCAAAAATCAAAGCCAGAGAATAAAGAACCCGGAGAAAACAGTTTACTCCGGTTCTTCAGGCAGGTTTTACGGCTGCCGGGGCGTATCCTGAAAAAAGTGCAGCAGATGTTAAAAAATGCAGAAAATACAAAAAAGAGTTTTGACTCAGTAAAGGCCTTTATCGACCGGCAGGAAACCAGAGGCGCGCTCCGCCTGGTATGGAAAAAGGGGATTCGTCTTGGACGACATGTTCTGCCGCGCAGGTTGAAAGGATTTCTCTCTTTTGGCTTTTCGGATCCGGCAGATACAGGGTATGTGCTGGCAATACTTGGGGCACTCTATCCAGTGTACGGTGATCATATACATGTTACACTGGATTTTCAGCAGAAAAAGCTCGAATTTTCTTTACAGGGCAGCGGTCGTGTCTGTGGCATTGTTGTTCTGGTCAATGGATTACAGCTCTTCTTTGATAAGAATATACAGTTTATTTTGAAGAACAGAAAAAAGGAGGCCTAAACAATGGCAGATAGTGGATTTAAAAATACCGTGGAATCTTTATTCTCAGGGATGGACAGCTTTTTGTCTACACGTACAGTTGTCGGTGATGCGATCACGGTGGGAGATGTGACCTTGCTTCCACTGGTGGATGTATCCTTTGGCGTAGGTGCGGGAGCATTCAGCGAAGGTGGCAAAAACAAAGCCGGTGGCGGCATTGGCGGTCGTATGAGTCCAAGTGCAATTCTTGTGATCGGACCAAACGGCACACGTCTTGTAAACGTAAAAAATCAGGATGCTCTGACAAAGATCCTGGACATGGTGCCGGATCTGGCCGATCGCTTTGTAGAGAAGGATATTCCGCAGGAAAAAGAATCAGACAAATAAACCCTGCATATGTATAGGGTAAGAATACAACGTACAGGTAAAGCATGAATCAGCTGCTGGGTTTTGCGTTTTTCTGGCTGGGCTGCGGGATGCTTCTGCAGTTTTTCCTGCCGGATAAGTTATGGGCATTTGTACTGGCGGTATGCCTGATGCTGCTGGGATATTATATTTTTTGTCAGGATAAAACATAAAAGATAAAAAGGCACAAACCTTTATAGTTATAATATACAGGAGGAGATATCCATGGTGTACGTACTTGAAAATGAAAAACTGAAAGCATCCTTTCGCAGAAAAAGTGCTGAGCTGATTTCTCTTGTCAGAAAAGCAGACAACACAGAACTTATATGGAAAGGCGACAAGGCATACTGGGGCTGGTCTTCCCCAGTGCTGTTCCCGTTTGTAGGTGCTGTAAAAGACGGCAGATACACATATAAAGGAAACACCTATGAAATCCCGCATCATGGTTTTGCCCGCAATCAGGAATTTGATATGCTCGCCCGTGAGGATGACAGGATCACATTTGTTCTGCACCAGACAGAGGAGACAAAAAAAGTCTATCCGTTTGATTTCCAGCTGGAGATCTCCTACGAACTAAAAGACAGCTCTCTGAAAGTGCTCTGGAAAGTGACAAATCCTGCAGAAGACAAGATGTATTTTTCCATTGGTGCACATCCGGCTTTTATGTGTCCGATAAAAGAAGGCGAAAAACAATGGGATGGCTATCTGTGCTTCCCGGATGCCGAGGGAGATGCGCTGGCTTACAAACAGATCGATACAAAGACAAGCTGTGTGCTTCCGGAAATGCATGATCTTCCGCTGGAAAACCGTAGGGCAGAGATCAAAGAGCATCTGTTTGACAAAGATGTCCTGATCATTGAAAACAGACAGGCCGGCATGGTTGGACTGGCCGGCAGCGATGGTCAGCCGTATCTGATGCTGACATTTGATGCACCGCTTTTTGGCATCTGGTCACCTGCAGGCAAACAGGCTCCGTTCATCTGCCTTGAACCGTGGTACGGACGCAGCGATGCCATTGATTTTGGTGGTACGCTGGAGCAGAGAGAATACGGTCAGTGTCTGGATGGAGGAGAAACATTTGAGACATCCTATCTGATTTCTGTGTGTGAATAAAAAGCTTCGTTCGCAGATGGATGGCTGCCAGGTGCCTGAATGCCTGCTATTGTGATGTGTAAACGTGTAGAACAGGTATTTTGAAGTGGCTGTGTGAGGAAATAGAGCAGGTGCTGACATTGACAGGTATGTCAAAAATGAGTATACTGTATTTAGTATTGTAAAGAAAAAGGCGGACAAATAAATGAGTACCTGTTTAACACTCCATATGGCCAAGCAGCTGATGGAAATTATTGAAAAAAGAGCAGAAAGTCTGGGGCAGAAAGCTGTGATCGCACTGTGCAATGCCCATGGCAATCCGATTGCCGTGCACTGCATGGACGATGCGTTTCTGGTCAGCTATGATGTGGCAACGAAGAAAGCTTACACATCCGTAGCTGTCAAGATGTCTACGATGGAGCTTTCAAAGCTGGCACAGCCAGGCGGCACATTTTATGGTGTGGATAAGCTAGACGGAGGCCGTATTGTTATATTTGGTGGTGGTATTCCCCTGAAAGCAGACGGTGAGATCGTCGGAGGACTGGGGATCAGCGGTGGTACCGGTGAAGAGGATCATGCGCTGGCGGTCTTTGGAGAAGCGGCATTTCAGGAGCTTCTGAAGTATCGTTAGAATGACGGGATTGCAGGATGGATTACGGCATAAAGGTAATCTTCTGAAATTTTTTTTGCGTATAACGAAAATTTCTCTTGCAAATTCAGAATTCATCTGCTAATATATTATATGTTGCAGGTCTGTGAGCAGACTAGTATATGTCGCAAGGAGGTGCTAATCATGGCAAAGTGTGCAATTTGTGAAAAAGGTGCTCATTTCGGAAACAACGTGAGCCATTCTCATAGAAGATCCAACAAGATGTGGAAATCCAACATCAAGACAGTTAAAGCTAACGTAAACGGAACTCCGAAGAGAATTCATGTCTGCACTTCTTGTTTAAGATCTGGTGCAGTAGAAAGAGCTTAATCAAAGAAATGTTTTAAAGCAGCACCATGTGTGCTGCTTTTTTTCTGCCTGTTCATTAAAATTTGCCTTATTTTCTAAAAAACATTCCATTTTCCATGAAAACAGGGTATAATAATTTAAGTTATTTTGAAAACTTACAAATAACAACCTATGGAGGAAACGATATGAAAGGTCATATGAATACAGATTTAGGCCAGATTACCATTGATTCCGATGTGATCGCTGCCTACGCCGGCAGTGTTGCCATGGAAGTTTTCGGTATTGTAGGTATGGCAGCCATCAGTGTCAAGGATGGTGTGTTTAAACTTTTGAAAAAAGAAAGTCTCCGTCGGGGTGTACATGCTACGGTGACAGATAATAAGATTTCATTGGAGTTTCATGTAATCGTTGCCTATGGTGTCAGCATCAGTGCGGTTGCTGATAATCTGATGGACAGCGTAAAGCACAAAGTTGAAGGCTTCACGGGTATGGAAGTGGAGCATATTGATGTCCTCGTTGAAGGCATCCGCGTAATAGACTGATTTTAAGGAGGACGTTTTAATGTCTGCAAATACGATAGATGCGCAGATGCTGGCACGGATGTTTCTGTCCGGTGCCAGAAATCTGGAGTTAAAAAAAGAATGGATCAATGAACTGAATGTATTCCCGGTTCCTGATGGTGATACCGGTACAAATATGACAATGACCATTCTTTCTGCTGTCGGTGAGGTGGAGAAGCTTTCCGAAATGACCATGACAACGGTGTCCAAAGCCATGTCATCCGGATCCCTGCGTGGTGCAAGAGGTAACTCTGGGGTTATCCTTTCCCAGCTGTTTCGTGGTTTTGGTAAGGCTGTAAAAGAAAAAGAAGTACTGGGACTTACAGAGGTAGCCGCTGCTGTGGAAAAAGCATGCGAGACTGCCTACAAAGCCGTTATGAAGCCCAAGGAAGGTACGATTCTGACCGTAGCCCGTGGTGTATCCGAAAAAGCCCGTGAGCTTGCCGCTCTTGCTGAGACAGAAGAGATTTCCATGGAGGATTTTCTCCGTCAGGTAATTGATGAAGGTAATGCAACACTGGAACGTACGCCAGAGCTTTTGCCAGTGCTGAAAGAAGCCGGTGTAGTGGATTCCGGTGGACAGGGTCTGATGTGTATTCTTGAAGGTGCATATCTGGCTTTCATCGGTAAGGAGGTTACTGCCGGCGAAGGTGAAGCTAAAAAGGAAGTTTTAAAATACAGCTACAGCGTGGCATTCAAGATCAAACCGGCCGGATCGCTGGCCGATGAGTCTGTCAAAGAGGTCAAGGAGTATATGGCAACACTTGGTGATGCCGTTGTTTATCTGACAGATTCCGGCAAGGTACGTGTCCATATGCATACTAACGATCCTGGACTGGCATTGACAAAGGCCTTAAATTACGGTGCATTAACTTTGATCTCTGTACACAATCTGCATGAGGATACGGAGAAAGAACGCAAAGAGGATGCTGAGCTGATGGCCGAACTGATGGAAAGAGCCAAAGCGAAAGAAGAAAATGCTATGCCGGTGGAGAATAAGCCCGTCGGTTTTATTTCTGTATCTGTTGGCGCAGGTATGGGCGATATTTTCCGCGAGTTGGGTGTGGACTGCCTGATCGAAGGTGGTCAGACGATGAACCCAAGTACAGAGGATATGCTCAATGCAATCAAACAGGTACATGCCGATACGATCTTTATTCTGCCGAATAATAAGAATATCGTTATGGCTGCTAATCAGGCGCGGGATCTGACTGAGGATAAAAAGATTATCGTCGTTCCGACCAAGACGATTCCGCAGGGGCTTAGCGCGCTGATTGCCTATGCACCGGAGATGAGCGTCGAAGAGAATGAGGAAGCAATGCTGGAGGCTGTGGCCCTGGTCAAGACGGCGCAGATTACCTATGCTGTACGTGATACAAAGATCGATGACAAAGAGATTCATGAGAATGACATTATGGCTGTCGGCGATCATGGTATCCTGGCTGTGGGTACAAAGATTGATGCGGTGGCTATGGAGGCCGTCAAGGAGATGGCTGACGAGGACACCGAACTGATCAGTATTTACTATGGTGAGGAATACTCGGAAGAAGCTGCCAATGCACTGGCTGCGGAGCTTGAGAATGTATATCCGGACTGTGATATCGAAGTGAATGCGGGTGGTCAGCCAATCTATTACTGCATTATTTCTGTTGAATAAATAAAAAAGATGCGGGTGGGATGAAAACTCCCACCCTTTTTTAAGTATAGGGGTATAACAGATGGATGACAAAGAACTAATCCGATCCTTAAAGGGTGTCGGTGAGAAAACTGAAAAATTGTTTGCAAAGCTTGGCATCCGGACGACGGGGGATCTCTTGCGATATTATCCGCGGGAGTATGATACCTATAAGACACCTGTGCATATCGGGGAAATTAAAGTCGGAGAGAAGGCAGCTGTGATGGCAGTCCTGACATTTCCTGTTGAGATGCGGGCGGTAAAAAAGCTGACAGTTCTGACGACAACGGTACAGGATGCAACGGGAAAGCTGGCACTGACCTGGTTTAATATGCCGTTTCTGCGTTCTGTTTTAAAACGAGGGGCTGTGTTTGTGTTCCGGGGGCGGACAGTACTGAAAAATAACCGGCTGACGATGGAACAGCCGGAGATCTTTACACTTGGCAAGTATGATGAGGTGCAGGAGACGATGCAGCCGATGTACGGACTGACTGCAGGGCTTTCAAATAAGACGGTGAGCAAGATGGTGCGCAGCGCGCTGGATCAGACGGTGCTGACGGACTGGATGCCAGAGGATCTCTTGCAAAAGTATGCTTTTGTATCGCTCAGACAGGCGATGGAGTGCATTCATTTTCCAAAGAACCAGGAACTGTTTCTTTCTGCGAGAAAAAGGCTCGCATATGAGGAGTTTTTCCTGTTCATTCTGTGTATGCAGAAATTGAAAACGGCGCAGGAGGATACATGCAATCATTTCCCGATGAAGGCTGGCTGGAAGACGGAGGAGATTATGGATTCGCTGCCCTACCGGCTGACAGATGCACAGCTGAGAGTCTGGAGCCAGATGGAGATGGATCTGGCCTCGGACACGCTGATGAATCGTTTGATCCAGGGAGATGTTGGAAGTGGTAAGACGATTCTGGCATTTCTTGCAATGGTGATGGCGGACGAAAATGGCTGGCAGAGTGCCCTGATGGCCCCGACAGAGGTACTAGCCCGACAGCATTATGAGGATTTTTGCGCACTTCTGCTGGATAACGATATGGATCCATCGAAGGCTGTACTGCTTACCGGCTCCTGCACGGCAAAGGAAAAAAGAGCAGCGAAGGAACAAATCAGGCGTGGCTTGGCTTCTTTTGTGATCGGTACGCATGCGCTGATTCAGGAAAGTGTTGAGTATAAGGCACTGGGACTTGTCATTACGGATGAGCAGCACCGGTTTGGTGTGAGACAACGAGAAGCTCTTTCCACAAGAGGCTGCAAACCGAATATTGCCGTCATGAGTGCTACACCGATTCCGCGGACGCTGGCAATGATTCTGTACGGGGATCTGGATATTTCTATCGTGGATGAAAAACCGGCGAAGCGCAAACCTATAAAAAACTGTGTCGTGGATACATCTTATCGCCAGACAGCGTATCGTTTTATCGAAAAGGAGCTGGCAGCCGGTCATCAGGCATATGTGATCTGCCCGATGGTTGAAGCGAGCGAGGAAATCGAGGCAGAGAATGTGACAGACTATGCTGTGACCTGCCAGAAAGTTTTTAAAGAGTATAAGGTTGGACTTTTACATGGGCAGATGCGTCCGGCAGACAAGGATGCGGTTATGTCGGCTTTTGCGGCTAACGAGATTCAGGTGCTGGTATCTACGACTGTTGTGGAGGTCGGTGTGAATGTGCCGAATGCTACGGTGATGATGGTAGAGAATGCCGAGCGCTTTGGGCTTGCACAGCTACATCAGCTCAGGGGGCGTGTGGGCAGAGGGAAGGATCAGTCTTACTGCATTTTTATCCGTGGAAATGATGCGGAGGAAAACAGCAGGCGGCTGGATATCCTGCAAAAGACAAACGATGGTTTTGTGATTGCGGATGAGGATATGAAGCTGCGGGGACCGGGAGATTTTTTCGGGATACGGCAAAGCGGTCTGATGGAGTTTGCCATCGGTGATATTTACCGGGATACGAAGCTGCTGCAGCAGGCTTCCCAGGATGCGGCGGCACTTTTGAAAGAAGATCCGCAGCTGGAAAAGAAAGAACACCATCTGCTTGGTGCACGTGTAGATCGCTATATGACACAGAAATTACAGGATGTGGTGCTATAGGCATAAAATAAGGCTGTTATGGTGTAATGGCTGTGATACTGTACCTTGCGGGCAGATTAACCAGAAATTGTGCGAATATTTCGGCAATTCGCAGGAGAATTTTTCTGTTATATAAAACTTCGGGATGATATAATAGATAATAACAGTTTCCGGCAGGCAGACTGTCGGAAGAAGGAGGGTATCTATGGAATCCATGTACAAGATTTATGCAGCTAAAGATAACCGTATCCAGTTAAAAATCTTTCCGGGACATTTCGCAACGACCCAGTCCCATATCACCCATTGCCTGGATATGGTAACAATGAAATCCCGTTGCTCCGAAGCACAGCGGATTGCCGATGTGCTGGCTGCGGATTATGTGGCTTCGATCCCCGTTGATTCGATCGTTTGTCTGGATGGTACAGAGGTCATTGGCGCTTTTCTGGCAGAGCGTTTGTCCAGAAGCGGTGTCATCTCCATGAATGCCCATCAGACAATGTATATTGTAGCGCCGGAAATCGTACATACCGGTCAGCTGATTTTCCGCGATAACAGTCAGAGTATGATTGGCGGCAAGAATGTCCTGATCCTGGCCGGTTCCATCACCACAGGTAATACACTGACTAATACGATCAACAGTATCCTGTATTACGGTGGCAAGATTACTGGTGTATCTGCAATATTCAGTGCTGTCAGCAAAGTGGCGGATATGCCGATCAATGCAGTATTTACCGGTCGTGATATTCCTGGGTATCATAGTTATCCAAGCCATGAATGCCCGCTCTGCAGGCAGGGGGTCAAAGTAGACGGGCTTGTCAGCAGCTACGGCTATTCCAAACTGTAAGAGTGCAGAAAAATTGCATATGGAAAATATCCTGTGCCACAGTTGCTTTTTGCGACTGTGGCATTTGTTTTCCCTTGAATTATAGGAAAAAAAGAGTAACGCATTACCTTTTTTATAAGTTGTTGTAGTAAAGTCCATGCCTTTATGGTATAGTTTTACAGTATAAAATAAGAGAGAGAAGTACAAACCATGAAAAAAAAGAAAAAACTTATGCTGTTTTTTCTGCTGCTTCTTGCAGGTGCTCTGTTAGTACCGCATCCAGCACAGGCAGCCAAAAAGAAAAAAACGGTAAAAACAAGCCAGTATACGATCTTTGTCAACCGTAAGACAAATCTGGTCAATGTTGTGGATTCTAAAAGCCATGCACTTGTACGGGCCATGTACTGTTCAACAGGCAAAGGCAATTCAACCATTCGTGGTACTTACCGGACAAAGGCGAAGTACCGCTGGAGAAAGCTGGTAGGCAATGTATATGGTCAGTATTCCACAAGAATCAGCGGTGCATATCTGTTTCATTCTGTCCCTTACAAAAAGAAAAATATCCGGACGCTGGAACGCTGGGAATATAATAAACTTGGCAGACAGGCATCCAAAGGCTGTGTTCGGCTGAGTGTGGCAGATGCCAAGTGGATCTATGACAAGTGTAAAATCGGCACCCGGGTGATCATTAATGACAGCAAAGTGCTGGTAAAGCCTGTGACGGCACCGGTCAGGATACCTTCAGGTGACAATTCCGGATGGGATCCGACAGATCCAAATCCGTCAAATCCATATTATCCGCGGATTGATCTGGTGAACAAAGCCAAAACAATTGCCAGGAACTCCGAGTTTGATCCGTATTTACAGGTGGCATTTTCTTCTAAAACAACGTCTCAGGAAGTACTGAAAAGTGTTGTGAAGATTCAGAATACGGTAAATACACAGATTCCGGGAGAATACACGGTGACCTATACATTGACGGATCCTGCTACGCATTTAAAAACTCAGGCATCTTATGTCTTTACCGTGCAGGATATACAATAAATAACACACGAAAGAGAGAGTTATGTTAGAACAAATCATCAAAATCAATTCCGCAGTCAATAATTTTGTCTGGGGCGTTCCGGCCATGATCTGTATCATCGGTGTCGGTCTGCTGCTCAGCTATAAGACCAAATTTTTACAGTTGCGTAAATTCGGCTATGCTATGAAACTCACGATTGGCCGTATGTTTAAGAAAAAGGAAGCCTCTGACGGTTCTGTCACTCCGTTTCAGGCGGTCTGTACAGCCCTTGCGGCAACGGTAGGTACAGGCAATATTGCCGGTGTTGCCGGAGCCATAGCTATCGGTGGCCCGGGCGCTGTTTTCTGGATGTGGTGCAGTGCATTACTTGGCATGTGTACTAAGTTTTCTGAGGTTACGCTGGCGGTCCATTATCGCGAAAAAAACAAAGAAGGGGACTGGGTTGGCGGTCCAATGTACTATATTAAGAACGGACTTTCCAAAAACTGGCATTTCCTCGCAGCGATCTACGCTGTACTTGGCGTTCTGACTGTATTTGGTACAGGTAATGCCACACAGGTCAATACGATCATTACCGCAGTAGACAGTGTGCTGCAGAATATGAATATCTGTTCGCCGGAGTATTTTGGTCGTGTCAATCTGGTGATCGGTGTGCTGATCGCACTTTTGGTGGCCCTGATTCTTGTCGGTGGCCTGAAACGTATCGGTACAGTCACCGAGAAACTGGTTCCGTTTATGGCAGCTCTGTATGTCATATTGGCTGTTGGTGTGCTGGTGATCAATTACCGGAATGTACCAGCTGCTTTTGGACAGATTTTTACCTGCGCATTCAATCCGGCGGCCATGACAGGTGGTCTGGTCGGCAGTATGTTTACCAGTATGAAAAAGGGCGTATCCCGTGGTATCTTTTCAAATGAAGCCGGTCTTGGTACAGGCTCCATTGCCCATGCCGCTTCCGATATAAAGGAGCCGGTACAGCAGGGCTTTTTCGGTATCTTTGAGGTGTTTATGGATACGATCGTTATCTGTACATTGACAGCTCTTGTTATCCTGACAAGTGGGGTATCCATCGGCTTTGGCCAGGCTGCCGGCGCTGAGCTGACGATCAGTGGCTTTACCGCCACCTATGGTGGATGGATATCCATTGTGACGGCTGTAGCCATGTGTTGTTTTGCGCTGTCTACAACAATCGGCTGGGGACTGTATGGTACCCGTTGTATCGAATATCTGTTTGGCAGCAAGGTTAATAAAGGGTTTATGCTTGTATATTCTTTCATTGCCATCGTCGGTGCGACGACAGACCTTGGAGTGATCTGGGATATTTCAGAGACCTTCAACGGCCTCATGGTCATCCCGAACCTGATTGCACTGTTTCTGTTGTCCGGTAAGGTCAAGGAACTGACGAATAGTTACTTTGCACGAAAAGCAGCAAAGAACAAACGCTAAAAGACAGGAAAAGGACTGCTTGCCTGAGCAGTCCTTTTTGATGTCATATGGAAAAATTTTTTCTTCCGGCGAATAATTTTTCCATATGACGGGCATATGACAGGTGAAGACTTACATCTTCTGGCCGTTTGTCATCTGTCTTTCCTGGGCTTCGATCATTTTTTTGACCATATAGCCACCTACGGAACCATTCTCTTTGGAAGTCAGGTTGCCGTTGTAACCGTCGGAGAGCGGTACGCCCAGCTCACTTGCCACCTCAAATTTGAAACGGTCCATTGCTCCCTTTGCTTCAGGTACAGCTGTTGTACTGGAAGATCTGTTTGCCATAATGAATTGCCTCCTTATTTGATTGGGTTTTGACTTGTTACACTGCTAGTATGTGCGTGCTTTTTGCAAATACACTGGAAGTTTTTGAAAATTTTCCATATAGCAAATACTTCTGTATAATGTATAGAAGCTATAACAATCTGTTTGCCCGGCGGATGTTTAATGCATACTATTTAGATGGGGAAAATAAGTGTTTTGGCAAAATTGTACATTTAGCAAAAAAATAATTGCAATTATTTGGCTGTTTTGATATCATGTATACATAGGAGGCGAGAATGATGAATATTGGATTTATTGCAAGCAACAGCAAAAAAAGCCTGATCGAGGATTTCTGCATAGCCTATAAGGGGATTCTTTCGAAACATCAGGTATATGCGACCGGTACTACAGGGCGTCGTATCGAAGAAGTGACAAATCTTCGCGTCCATAAATTTCTCGCCGGATCTGTAGGTGGTGACAAGCAGTTTATGGAGATGATTGCCAGAGGAGATATGGATATAGTGATCTTTTTCTATAATCCTACAATGATCGATCCTAAAGAACCGGATGTATTTGAAGTGACAAAATGCTGCGACCAGTACAATGTCCCCATCGCAACCAATATTGCGACTGCGGAGTCTCTGATCCTTGGACTTGACCGAGGCGATCTTGACTGGCGTCTGCAGCTTAAGTAGACAGGAGTTTATATGAGAGTTATTGCAGGCAAATGCAGGAGTCTCCCTCTGAAGACACTGGATGGTCTCGATACGAGGCCGACCACAGATCGGACGAAGGAGACTCTCTTTAATGTATTACAGCCCTGGATTCCAGGGGCAAGTTTTCTGGATCTGTATGCCGGCAGCGGTGGTATCGGTATCGAAGCTTTAAGCCGCGGTGCCGTACGGGCTGTCTTTGTAGAACAGGCACGTAAAGCGGTGCAGGTGATCGAAGATAACCTGATTTTTACAAAGCTGAAACCGGATGCTACAGTGTTACAGGATTCTGTTATGCATGCGTTACCTATACTGCAGGAAAAGGGTGAGACTTTCGACTGTATCTTTATGGATCCGCCATACAATCACGAGTATGAAAAAGAGGTATTGACCTGGCTGTCCACCCATTCGATGGTGCGTGATGAAGGTATTGTTGTGGTAGAGGCATCCCGGCAGACGGATATGTCCTATGTGACCGACCTTGGCTTTACCGTAATCCGTGAAAAAATTTACAAGACCAACAAACATGTCTTTCTTCGATATAGCTGATGCCCTGACACATGACTTTTTCATGGGCTTTCGTTTTTATGCGAAAAAACATGAAATACAGCATTGTGTTCTGGTAAAAACCGTGCTAATATTGTACAGAGTGGGAGTAAAATGCCTTACATCAGATAAATAAGGAGAGTATGGATATGAGCAGTAGAATTGAACAGATTATCGAAGAGATCGAAGAGTATGTAGAGAGCTGTAAATACCAGCCGTTATCTACAACAAAGATCGTTGTAAATAAAGAAGAATTAGAAGAGCTTTTACGCGAGCTCAGACTGAAAACACCGGATGAGATCAAAAGATACCAGAAGATCATCAGCAACAAGGATGCGATTCTGGCAGATGCTCAGGCCAAGGCAGATTCCATCATTGCCGAAGCTGAGGCTACTGCACAGGAGATGGTCAGCCAGCATGAGGTTATGCAAAGAGCCTATGCCCAGGCCAATGAGACTGTCAATCAGGCTAATGCTCAGGCGCAGAATATCCTTGACGCTGCAACCACAGACTCCAATAACATCCGTCTGAGTGCGATCAGCTACACCGATGATATGCTGGCCAATATGTCCCAGATCATGGAGACAACGCTCAGTGATGCCGGTGAAAAGTACAGTGTATTTGTAAATTCCTTAAAGAGTTGCTATGACGTTGTAAAGAAAAACCGCAGTGAGCTGACACCACAGGTGGCCCAGATCCAGAATACGGAAGCCGCTGACGAAGATTTAGAGTACGAAGAAGAGGAATAATCCGGCGGTACAGGCAGCAGCGATGAGTGCCTGTGTCACTTTGGCAATGGTATAGACAGACAGTGGCAATCCACTGCCTGTGAGTACGCTTTGTACCTGCATCATGCCACACAGACCGCCAAAGGCACAGCAGCTGCTCATGAGGACTGCTTTGAATAAAAGCGGCCATGTATGACTGTAAATCTGTTGCAGCCCCGTTGTGATTTCAATAATGCCAAGCACCAGACAGTTGATTTTGGGTGGCAGCGGTGAGAGCTTTTTCAGACCGTTGGCTGCTATGGTGAACAGCAGGATATATCCGCCAAGGCGGGTGATAGCATTCAAACTGTATGTGATGGAGGTATCCAGATCTTCCGGTGTAGAAGGAAGCTGTGATACCTCCTTTTTCGTTGTGACAGCAATTGCCTGTGACGGTTTAAAACAGTGAAAAAACAGGCGAAGCAGAAGCATATAAAGCCCCAGACTCATATAATAAGAAGTAAGAAAAAATCGTTGTAAAAAGGGATCAGAAAAGCCATTGTATGCGACAAAGCTGATAAGAAATGCCGGAGAAAGCTGGCTGGAAAAGCAAAGCAGCCACAGTGCTTCCGTATAACTGATCCGTCCGGTGCGGTAAAAGTCAGCTGTCAGCTTGGCACCCATGGGACAGCCGCAGAGCAGGCCCAGAATCGCAATATAGAGACTGTTCCCTGAAAAGAACGTGGAGCTTTGTGTGGTACGTGAAGCATTGCCGAAATAATCTAAAAGTCCGCAGCCAAGAAGAAGCTGTGTCAGGATCATGCAGGGAAGAAGTGCGGGAACCAGCTGATTAAACCATAAAAGCAGTCCTTCTGTGGCTCCCTCAATCGCCAGCTGAGGAAAACACAGTATAAAAAGCAGCATAAGTACAGCCAGGATTCCAGTTAGTACCTGTTTCATACGGAACCTTTTTCTTTTATATCTATGCTCTGGCTGGCAGAGAAAGTCCTCCTATGGATTTGACAGTTGTGTTTTTTATGGCAAAAGGCAGCCAGTCCTATGATTCGACAGGAAAGAGTGTACTTGTCGATGAATTCTGAGTCTGAAAATACATGCAGCAGCATATGGTTTATTTTGGGTGCAGCATATGCTATAATAAAAACGCTGTATCAAATTCAAAGAAATGAGGCAGAATGTATGGAAATACAGCTTTGGCGGCAGATTTTATGTCCCTATGAACTGGCAGTACGGGAACTGACAGTCAAATTCAATCATATGATCAAAGAACACCATGAAAAGGATCTTTATTCACCGATCACTCAGGTATTCGGCCGGGTAAAGAGTGTAGCCAGTATCCTTGATAAGCTGCAGCGCAAAAATATTCCTCTTGACCGTCTCGAACAGGAGATGGACGATATCGCCGGGATCCGGCTGATCTGTCAGTTTGTAGAGGATATTGCAAAGGTTGAGGAGCTGATCCGGGCACGCAGCGATATGGAAGTGGTGGCAGTAAAGGACTATCTCCATAATATCAAGCCGAGCGGTTACAGAAGCTACCATCTGATCATTGCCTATACGGTTGAGACACTCGACGGCCCGAAAAAGATCCATGCAGAGATCCAGATCCGCACGATGGCAATGGATTTCTGGTCAACGATCGAGCATTCCCTGCAGTACAAATACAAGGTGCATATGCCGGAACATATCCGGGAACGGTTAAGTAATGCAGCAGATGCCATTGTGGCACTGGACCATGAGATGTCTTCAGTGCGAAACGATATCATGGATGCCCAGAATTCTTCCATGATGCATTTAAAGCTTGTGGAAGATATCTTAAATAATATAGAAAATCTGTACCGCGTGTCCAATAAGCGCGAAGTCGGAAAAATCCAGGATGAATTCTACAGGATCTATCAGACAAAGGATATGGATCAGCTGAAGCATTTCCATCACCAGCTGGACATTATTTCCGAGGGTTACCGGGCACAGGCGGTCACGACAGAAGATGATGAAACGATACATCACGGATGAGGAGCCAATGATACCTAATTTACCAGAACAATTTCAGGAGGCCATGAAACAACTGCTGGGTACACAGGAGTACCCGGCCTTTTTGGCGTCCTATGACCGACCGGTACGTGCCGGGATCCGGGTCAACACTTTAAAATGTAATATAGCGGAATTTATGGATAATGCTCCGTTTCATCTGGAGGCGATTCCATGGATAGAGAATGGCTTTTATTATGATGAGGCGGATGCACCGTCACATCATCCTTGGTATTATGCCGGGATGTTTTATCTGCAGGAACCCAGTGCAATGACACCGGCAAGCCTTTTGCCTGTAGAAAAAGGGGATCTGGTGCTGGATTTATGTGCAGCGCCGGGCGGTAAGGCCACAGAGCTTGGCGCACGTTTAAAAGGCACAGGGTTTCTTCTGGCCAACGATATCAGTAATTCCAGGGCCCGTGCACTTCTCAGAAATCTGGAACGCTTTGGGGTAGGCAATATGGCAGTCTGCAGCGAAAGTCCGGAAACTCTGCTAAAGTTTTTTCCGGAAACTTTTGACAAGATTCTGATCGATGCACCGTGTTCTGGTGAGGGTATGTTTCACAAAGAACCACAGATGACCAGATTCTGGGAAGAGCATGGTCCGGCATATTACAGCGCAATCCAGAAAAAGCTGATTTTGCAGGCGGCGGATATGTTAAAGCCAGGTGGTATGCTTTTATTTTCCACATGTACCTTTGCTCCTGAGGAAAATGAAGGAACTGTTGCGTGGCTTCTCAAGAACCGGCCGGAATTTTCACTTTGCGATGTGAAACGATACGAAAAATTTGCCCCGGGTCTGGCACCCTTCGAGAAAGCAGTGCGCATTTATCCGCAGCGTATGGATGGCGAGGGACATTTTGCTGTACTTTTCCGTAAAAACGGGCAGAAGCCAGAAAAGATAACGGTCAAAAAAGGCCGGGGAAAAGAAAAAACAGCCGGTCTGCCGGACTGTGCCCTGGAATTTTTGCAGCCGCTCCTTACAGCAGAATGCTTTTCAGGGGAGGGTACGTGGAGACTGAAAAATGACCAGCTGTACTATATTGTATCCCAGCCCATTACTGAAAAACGGCTTCGCTTTCTGCGTACGGGACTTCTGGCAGGAGAATGTAAAAAGAACCGTTTTGAGCCGTCACAGGCACTGGCCATGGCACTGAAGAAAGAAGAATTTCCGCTGACTGTATCCTTCTCAGCCTCCGATCCTCGCAATGTGCGCTATCTGAAGGGCGAGACGGTCGATGTACCGGAAATGGATGGCAAAAAGGGCTGGATACTGGTTTGCGTGGATGACTGCCCGATGGGCTTTGGAAAGCTTGACCGTGGTCGGATCAAAAATAAATACAATGCCGGATGGCGCATGCTGTAGGCGGCAAGGAGGAAGAATGCAGCTTCGACTGGACAAATATCTGGCTGATCTTTCTGTGGACACCAGAGCAAAAGTAAAGCTCCTGATCCGTAAGGGAAGAGTAAAGGTCAATGATGTCACGGCGAAAAAGCCGGAGATGAAAATAGATACAGAAACAGACCGTGTCGCACTGGATGGTAAGGTGCTTAGCTGGCAGCAGTACGAGTATTATATGCTAAATAAGCCCGCTGGTGTCCTTTCCGCCGCCAGGGATAAGAAACAGCAAACGGTGCTTGATCTGATTGAGACCAACCGGAAGGATCTTTTTCCCGTGGGACGTCTGGACAAAGATACCGTCGGATTGCTTCTGATCTGCAATGATGGACAGTTGGCCCACCGACTGTTATCCCCGGCGCATCATGTGGACAAGACCTATGAGGTATGGCTGGATGGCACACTGACCCCGGAAAATATACAGCAGCTGGAAACGGGAGTGGATATCGGGGACGATACACTGACACTTCCGGCAAAAATCAAGACAGAATACGAGAATTTGTCTCACGTAAATATTACAATTCAGGAAGGACGCTTCCATCAGGTGAAACGGATGTTTCTGGCCTGTGGACGAACGGTCGTGCGGCTGAAAAGGCTGTCGATGGGATCTCTCGTACTGGATGGGCAGCTTAAAGAGGGTCAGGCGCGTGCACTGACTCCGGAAGAAATAGAAAGCCTGCACGCGGTCTGATTTCCGGAAAAATCCGCAGTAAAACGATAATTTTGCACCAACGGTGCAATACAGATAAAAGAGGAAATATGACAGATTTTTTACCTATTAACTGTAAAGAAATGAAAAAAAGAGGCTGGAAACAGCCAGACTTTGTCTATGTGAGCGGCGATGCCTATGTCGATCACAGCTCCTTTGGCCCGGCCATCATCAGCCGGCTTCTGGAGGCTCATGGCTATAAGGTGGCCATGTTGTGCCAGCCGGACTGGAAAAATGATGCGAGCGTACGGGAGTTTGGCGAGCCGCGTCTTGGCTTTATCGTATCCGCCGGAAATATGGACTCCATGGTCAACCACTACAGCGTGTCCCGGAAACACCGCCATACCGATGCTTATTCACCAGGCGGAAAAGCTGGACTGCGCCCGGATCGTGCTGTGACGGTGTACAGCAATCTGATCCGTCGCTCCTACAAAAAAACGCCGGTGATCCTTGGTGGTATCGAAGCGAGTCTGCGCCGTCTGGCCCATTATGACTACTGGAGCGATAAAATGCGCCATTCTGTCCTGATAGATTCCGGTGCAGATCTGATTTCCTATGGTATGGGGGAACATTCCATCGTAGAGATTGCCGATGCCCTGGACAGTGGACTTGCCGTGCAGGATCTGACCTTTATCCGGGGAACCGTGTACCGGACAAAGACTCTGGAAAACATACCGGAATATCTGCTGCTGCCTTCCTACGAAGAGATGGCGGACGATAAAAGAGCGTATGCCAACAGCTTTCGTATCCAGCATGAAAATACTGATGCCATCACGGCAAAGGTGCTGGTGGAGGATTACGGCAACCGTGGCTATGTCGTGGCCAATCCTCCGGCATTGCCGCTGACAACGCAGGAGATGGACGATGTTTATGACCTACCCTACATGCGCGCCTGGCATCCAAGCTACGACAAGGCAGGCGGTATTCCGGCTTTTTCTGAGGTCAAGTACAGCATCACCAATAACAGAGGCTGTTTTGGTGGCTGTAATTTCTGTGCCCTGACCTTCCATCAGGGACGGACAGTACAGGTCAGAAGCCATGCTTCTATGCTGCAGGAAGCCCGACAGTTTACGGCGGAGACGGATTTCAAGGGAAATATCCACGATGTGGGCGGTCCTACAGCGGATTTTAGAGCACCTTCCTGTGAAAAGCAGCTGAAAAAAGGTGTCTGTGCCAGACGACAGTGTCTGTTTCCGCAGCCATGTAAGAATCTGAAGGTGGATCACAGCGATTACCTGAAACTTCTGCGGGAAATGAAAGATATTCCAGGTGTAAAAAAGATTTTTGTGCGATCTGGTATCCGTTTTGATTACCTGATGGCTGATCCGGATCGCAGTTTTTTTAAAGCACTGGTCAGTGATCATGTCAGTGGACAGTTGCGTGTGGCACCGGAGCATGTGGCTGATTCAGTGCTGGCATGCATGGGCAAGCCCCGCCATGCAGTATATCAGGGCTTTTTGAAGGAATTTGAAAAGATCACCAAAACATGTCATAAAGAGCAGTATGCGATTCCCTACTTTATGTCTTCCCATCCGGGCTGTGGCTTAAAGGAAGCTATCGAGCTGGCCGAATATATCCGGGATCTTGGCTATATGCCGGAACAGGTACAGGATTTTTATCCGACACCATCCACAATCTCGACCTGTATGTACTATACAGGGCTCGACCCACGCACGATGCAGCCGGTCTATGTACCGCGCCACCCACATGAAAAGGCCATGCAGCGGGCTCTGATCCAGTACCGTCTGCCGGAAAATTATGATCTGGTAAAGGAAGCACTCGTAAAAGCCGGCCGGCAGGATCTGATCGGTTTCGGACCAAAATGTCTGATTCCGCCGCGAAAGATTGCCGGAAAGAAGAAACCGGCCGCACTTAGGGAAAATCATACAGCAGACAATAGGAAAAAAGGAACAAAAGCTGTGTCAAAAAGTACAAATCATCCGTTAAGAAGTCAGAAAACAGCGCGCGCTTCCTTTAATACAAAGAAAGGCAGAAAACGATGAAAGAAAAGAAAGGCTATTATGGCTATGTAAAAAAAGAGCGAATAAAGCGGCTTAGTATGACTTTGGTTCTGTTTGCGATTCCACTGCTTTTATTTGTCACAGGGTATCTGACAAGCAAAACAACCAAAAATCTTTTCACTGTGATTGCGGTTGTCGGCTGTCTTCCGGCCTGTAAGTCGCTGGTGGGATTGATTATGGTCTTTCTGGTAAAACCGATGCAGGAGTCAGACTACCGTGAAATCCGAAAGCATACCGGACAGGTGCTGGTAGGCTATGAGCTTTATATTACGTCTTACGATCACAGTGAGTTTGTCTGTGCTGCTGCCGTACATGGCGGACAGATTATATGTTACTCCGACCGTCTGAAAAATCCACCGGAAATTCTGGAGGATCATATTGCCGGATTGATGCAGCAGAACGGTTTTAAGGAAAAAGTCAAGGTCTTTACCCGCCTCGATCAGTTTACCGCCCGCCTGGACAGTCTGAATGAGCATTACGAGGAGCTTGACAAAACCGCTTTTACCCCGGATCCACATTACCCGGACTACAACAGAAACCAGCTGATCATGCACCTTTTATACCGGCTGGCCTTATAAATTTATGAGAGAATTACAGATTACCAAAGCAGAAGAAAACCAGCGTCTGGACAAGTACCTGAAAAAGTACTTAAATCTTGCCCCGGCAAGCTTTGTCTATAAGATGCTGCGAAAGAAAAATATCAAGCTGAACCGACAGAAAGCAGAGGGAAGCGAGCTGTTAAAAAACGGCGACCAGATCCAGCTCTTTCTGGCAGAGGAGACAATCGAGAGCTTCAGGGAAGCAAAGAAAGTGCAAAAAGTGCCGCTGCCCGATGTCATCTACGAGGATGAGCACCTTCTGTTTGTCAACAAGCCGTCCGGGCTTCTGACACAGAAAGCGGTTCCCTCGGATCTGTCCCTGGTCGATGAGATCCTGTACTATCTGCAGCAAAATGGCAGTTATGATCCGTCGGGCAGTACACAGAAGCCTTCTGTCTGCAATCGTCTTGACCGTAATACGAGCGGCCTGGTTCTGGCAGGAAAGGATCTGGCCGGATTACAGTTTTTGTCAGAAGTGTTAAAGACACGTACGCTAAAAAAAGAATACTTCTGTGTTGTACAGGGGGTTATGAAAGCACCGCTGCATCTGAAGGGTTACCTTGCAAAAGATGAAAAAACCAATACAGTGACAGTATCCCAAAATCCCTTTACAGGCAGCAGCGCGGTGGAAACCTATTTTACACCGCTGTCGGATAATGGGCAGCTGACCCTTGTCAAAGCCGATCTGATCACCGGAAAGACACATCAGATCCGCAGCCATCTGGCCAGCGTGGGGCATCCGATCATCGGTGATACCAAATACGGCAATGCGAAAAGCAATACGCAGTTTCGCCGGAAGTACCAGGTGAAAAGCCAGCTTCTGCATGCCAGATATGTAACTTTTCCGGAGCTTTCCGGGGCGTTTGCCTATCTTTCCGGGAAAAGTTTCGAAGCCCCGTTACCATCACAGTTTGCATGTTGCATAACAGGAGAAAACTTGCATGAATAATACAGAAAGAGAACCAAACCGAAAAGAAAAGACAGAGAAAGAAGGAAAAAGCAGAGTGGTTGCTGAAATTCTGGAATATGTAAAGATCATTATTGTTGTAGGTGCGCTGGTCTTTGTGATCAATAATTTCTTTGTGTTAAATGCCAGAATTCCTTCCGAATCTATGGAAAATACGATCATGGAGGGTGATCAGCTCTTTGGTAACCGTCTGGCTTACAGAAACAGTGATCCGCAAAGATACGATATTGTAATCTTTAAGTATCCGGATAATGAGAAACAGCTTTTTATCAAGCGTGTCATCGGTTTGCCGGGAGAAACAGTCAATATTGTAGATGGAAAAGTCTATATCAACGATGATACGACACCGCTGGATGACAGCTTCCTGCCAGAAAAAATGGAGGGCGATTTCGGTCCGTATCAGGTACCGGAGAATTGTTATTTTATGTTGGGGGATAACCGCAACTGGTCCAACGATTCCCGGTCCTGGGTCAATACCTATGTACGACGGGATCAGATCCTGGCCAAGGCAGCTCTTCGATACTGGCCGCTGACCAAGATCGGATTTATACAGTAAAGGAGACACGATATGGGAACCTGGAATTCCAGAGGGTTAAGAGGCTCCACACTGGAGGATCTGATCAACCGTGCCAACGAGCAGTACCGACAGATGCATCTTGGACTGATACAGAAGATACCGACGCCTATCACGCCCATCAGGATTGACAAGGCTACAAGGCATATCACACTGGCGTATTTTGATCAGAAAAGTACTGTCGATTACATCGGTGTTGTCCAGAGCTATCCGGTATGCTTTGATGCCAAAGAATGTCATACCGACAATTTCCCCCTGCAGAATATTCATGAACATCAGGTAAAGTTTATGGAAGAATTTGAAAAGCAGGGTGGCATTGCTTTTATCCTGATCATGTATTCCCACCGGGACACATACTATTATCTGCCCTGCCGGACCATGCGTTCGTTCTGGGATCGTGCTGCAGCGGGAGGCAGAAAACATTTTAAATACGAGGAACTGGATCCGCAGTATTTCCTTCCGAAAAACCAGCGGGTTCTGGTTCCTTACCTGGAAGGAATCAAGCTGGATCTGGTAAACAGGGATTGACAAACATGGGCAATCTGTTATAATGAATTTCGTTGTGATAATACTGTATCACTTTATCATAGTAAATCAATGGAGGTACATACCGTGCAAAGAGAAATTCATACACCGGAAGGTATGCGCGATATATATAATGGCGAGTGCCGTAGAAAAAAGGTACTCCAGGATCGTCTGATGAAGATGATCCGCAGCTATGGTTTTGAGGATATCGAGACACCGATCATTGAATACTTTGATGTATTCAGCAAAGAAGTGGGTACGACATCTTCCCGTGACCTGTACAAATTTTTTGACAGGATCGGGGATACGCTGGTACTCAGACCTGACTTTACACCGTCGATCGCCAGGGCGGTTTCCATGTATTTCGGAGATGAAAAACTGCCGGTGCGTCTGTGTTATCAGGGAAAGACGTTTGAAAACCGCCACAGCTATCAGGGCCGCCTGAACGAGTCTACCCAGATTGGCGTGGAGTATCTGAAGGATGATAGCGTAGAAGCGGATGGAGAGCTTCTGACGCTTGCTGTGGAAACCCTGAAGACAGCCGGGCTGAAAGAATTTCAGATCAGTATCGGCGAAGTCAATTATTTTAAAGCACTGGTGGAAGAGGCCGGTATTGATACCGAAACCGAAGAGAATTTAAGAACCTGTATCTCAAATAAAAATCCATTTGGTGCAGAGGAAATGCTTGACACACTGGAGCTGCCGGAAAAACTCCGCTATGCCTTCCGTGAATTTCCACAGCTTTTTGGTGGTGAAGAAATCCTTTCAAAAGCCCGCAGTCTGACAGACAATCCGGAGGCTTTAAAAGCAGTAGAGCGCCTTGAACAGATCTATGAAGTGCTGAAACTGTACGGCGTAGAAGAGTATATATCCTTTGACTTAAGTATGCTGACAAAATACAGATATTATACCGGCATTATTTTCCAGGGATTTACATATGGATCCGGGGAGCCTGTGTTAAAGGGCGGACGCTATGATAAGCTGCTGGAGCATTTTGGCGTTGGTATGCCGGCCATCGGTTTTGGTGTCGTTATAGAATACGTGATGAATGCACTGGCCAGACAGGATATTGAGATTCCACTGACAGATAAAAAAGAGATGATCATATATACCAGAGACTGCTACGCCAAAGCACTTGCCCTGGCAAAGGAAAAACGGGCCAATGGCTGTTTTGTTTCACTGACCGCATGGCAGGATGGCATCTCAGAAGAAGACTACAGACAGCTTGCAGACAGACACGCAGCGACATGCTGTTTTGTCTGCCGGTAAAGCCGGATGGACAGCAGGAGGTAAAATATGCAGCAGACAGACCGTTATCTGACCTTTGCCCTCGGAAAAGGGCGTCTGGCCAAGAATGCGCTGGCTTTATTTGAAAAGGTCGGTATCCGTTGCGATGAAATGTACGATAAAGAATCCAGAAAACTGATCTTTGTCAACAAAGATCTGAAAATGCGCTTTTTCCTTGCCAAAGGCCCGGATGTACCGACGTACGTTGAGTATGGTGCGGCAGATATCGGTATCGTAGGTGCCGATACAATCATGGAAGAGGGACGAAAGCTTTATGAAGTACTGGATCTGAAATTTGGCAGATGCCGGATGTGCGTCTGCGGACCGGAAAGTGCCCGCAAATATCTGGAACACAACCAGTTCATTCGTGTAGCAACCAAATATCCGAATATCGCCAAGGATTATTTTTACAATAAAAAACACCAGACGGTTGAGTTTATCAAATTAAATGGCTCGATCGAGCTGGCTCCGATCGTCGGTCTTTCCGAAGTGATCGTGGATATTGTGGAGACGGGCACGACATTAAAAGAAAACGGACTTACTGTTCTTGAAGAGGTCTGCCCGCTTTCTGCCCGCATGGTGGTCAACCGTGTGAGCATGCGAATGGAAAATGAACGAATCACAGCTCTGATCCGTCAGTTAAAAGATGTCATTGACAAAGGAGAATAAGATCATGAGAATCGTAAATTTAACTAAAGAAACGACAGCAAATATCCTGGAAAATATGCTCAAAAGAAGTCCGAACAATTACGGTGCGTATGAAGCCCGTGTGGCGACTATCCTGGATGAGGTAAAGGCAAAGGGTGATGAGGCGATCTTTTCCTATGCAAAGCAGTTTGACCATGTGGAACTGACAAAAGAGACATTTCGTGTATCTGAAGAAGAGATCAAAGAAGCCTATACTCTGGTCGGACAGGATCTGATCGCCGTGATCAAAAAGGCTCTTGTCAATATCCGTGATTATCATGCCAGTCAGAAGCAGAACAGCTGGTTTAATTCCACCCCGCAGGGTACGATGCTGGGTCAGAAAGTGACACCGATGGATACGGTTGGTGTTTATGTTCCGGGCGGCAAGGCGGCGTATCCGTCTTCTGTCCTGATGAATATCGTTCCGGCCAGGGTAGCCGGTGTCGGCCGTATCGTGATGACCACACCGTGCAATGCCGAAGGCAAGGTCAATCCACTGGTACTGGTAGCTGCAAACGAAGCAGGTGCAGACGAGATTTACAAGACCGGTGGTGCACAGGCGATCGCAGCTATGGCTTACGGTACAGAGAGTGTCCCGAAAGTAGATAAGATCGTAGGACCGGGAAATATCTATGTAGCGCTGGCTAAAAAAGCTGTTTTCGGGCATGTGGCTATCGATTCCATTGCCGGACCGAGTGAGATTCTGGTACTGGCTGATGAGACAGCCAATCCGCATTATGTAGCCGCTGATCTTTTATCCCAGGCAGAACATGACGAGCTGGCCAGTGCTATCCTGATCACAACGAGCCGCGAACTGGCAGAAAAGGTATCTGCTGAGGTAGACGGATATCTTGAGAAGCTTTCACGCCGCGAGATCATTCAGAAATCTCTGGACAATTTTGGCTATCTTCTGGTAGCTGATGATATGGAAGAAGCCATCGAAGCCGCCAATGCGATCGCATCTGAGCATCTGGAGATTGTTACTGCCAATCCGTTCGAGGTTATGATGAAGATTCGTCATGCCGGAGCAATCTTCCTGGGAGAGTACAGCTGCGAACCGCTGGGCGATTATTTTGCCGGTCCGAACCATGTACTGCCGACAAACGGTACGGCCAAGTTCTTCTCGCCGCTGTCTGTAGACGATTTTGTGAAGAAATCTTCGATCATCTATTATTCGAGAGAGGCTCTGGCTCCGATCCACAAAGATATCGAGGCTTTTGCAAAGGCAGAGCATCTGACAGCACATGCCAATTCGATCCATGTACGGTTTGAGGATGAGGACGATAACTAAATCAGATACAAAAGAATGGCATCTGGTTTCAGTTAAACATGTACAGCGAATCCTATATGTGATTGCAATGAAATACTAAAGGAGAAGGAAACATGAGCAGAACGGCAACGGTAAAACGGGATACGAAAGAGACGAAGATAGAAGTTACGCTTGACCTCGATGGCAGTGGAAAGAGTCATCTCCATACAAACATCGGATTTTTTGATCATATGCTGGACGGTTTTGCCCGTCATGGTCTGTTTGATCTGGATGTGAAATGTGATGGTGATATGTGGGTGGACTGCCATCATTCGATTGAGGATACGGGAATTGTGCTGGGCACGGCCATCAAAGAGGCTGTCGGCGACAAGAAAGGTATCCGCCGGTTTGGCAGCTGCATTCTGCCAATGGATGAAACGCTGGTGCTGTGTGCCGTAGATCTGTCAGGTCGTCCGTATCTGCAGTTTGATGCGGAATTTACCGTAGATAAAGTCGGAGATATGGACACAGAGATGGTCAGAGAATTTTTCTATGCGATCTCCTACAGTGCCGGGATGAACCTGCATGTCAAAATGCTGACACCGGGCAACAATCATCATATGATCGAGGCCATCTTTAAAGCCTTCGCAAAGGCGCTGGATGCAGCGGTGCAGTATGATGACCGGATCGAAAATGTGTTGTCGACGAAGGGCTCTTTATAAAATAATGAATGGAAAGTGCCATGCCTTTGCAGGTGATGTGAGGGGATGGCTTTTCTTTTAGAAAACAGGGAGGATACAGGATATGGGAAAGGTACATTTGGGCTGGGAGAAGTTAAAGCTGAACAGTGACGGAATGCTGACAGTGGTTGTACAGGATGTGGCTACGGATGAGGTGCTGATGGTAGCCTATATGAATCAGGAAGCCTACGAAAAGACGTTAGAGACGGGGACGATGACGTACTGGAGCAGAAGCAGGAATGAGCTGTGGGTCAAGGGGATGACGAGTGGACATTTTCAGTATGTGAAGGAGCTTCGGATCGACTGTGACAGAGATACGCTGCTGGCAAAGGTGGAGCAGACAGGGGCGGCCTGTCACACGGGGAATCACAGTTGTTTTTATACGGAAATAGAATAAAGCAAAAGAAAACATGAAAAGCTCTACAGATAGGCATTGTGGAATCGAGATGAATCAGCTATAATAATAGCAGTCAAACTGCATTTTGGGATTATAAAAAAATTACAGTATGCACAAAGCTGTTCGCGACAGCTTGTTTCTTTTTTGTGCCATGCATACCATACACAAAGGGTACAGTTTTAGTATGATAGTACAAAGGGGATTGCTTTACTGTGTTTTTTCATAATGCAAAGGAGACTGTATGTATGAATATTACGTTTAAAGAAGTCGTCCGGCGAGGGCTGCGCCCTGGTGTTATGCTGACGACTCTTCTTATATTTGGAACTTTGATTTTACTCGGCATGGTCAATGGTGACATGTTTATTACCATGCTGCGTTCCATGTTTATATCGTTGATGGTCAATGGTGGATGGCTGATTTCTCTTGGTACACTGGGATTTATCATTTTCCTTGTCGTGTTGATCGTGCATCCCATCGGCAGTATCCGGCTCGGTGGTAAAGATGCAAAGCCAGAATACAGCCTTTGGAACTGGTTTGCAATCTCGCTCTGTGCAGGTATCGGTACGGGGATCGTGTTCTGGGGACCTGTAGAACCCTTAAAGTTTGCAGTACAGCCACAACTCAGCACAGGCCTTGTCGGCGGAACGAGAGATGCCGTGATCTGGGCTTTGAGTAAGAGTTATTTACACTGGTCCTTTGCACCTTATGCAGAATATGCGATTTTCGGTGTGATCATTGCCTTTGCTTTTTATAATCTTGGCGCAAATTTTTCTGTCAGTTCCGGATTTTATCCCATGCTTGGGAAAAAGGCAGAAAATACATCCTTTCGTGGTGTAATCGACAGTCTGACTGCGTTTGCGATTACCGGAGGATGTGCGGGATCACTGGGATACGGACTTTTACAGATAGCCAGTGGATTACATATGATCTTTGGTATTTCACAGAGCACACTTGTATATATATGTATCTGTCTGTTTATTGTTGTAGCTTTCACTTTGTCCAGTATCTCCGGTATGAACAAAGGTATCCGCTGGCTGAGTGATAAAAATGCATGGATGTTTCTGATCCTTATGTCTATTACTTTTGTGGTAGGACCAACACAGTGGATCTGCAATCTTTTTGTGGAATCCATCGGTGACTTTTTTGGCAGTTTCATCCAGAATATTACATCCATTGGTGCTTTCAGTGACACGGCACAGGCTGTCGGCAGTGTATGGCACAAGACAGGAGAGTTATGGCCACAGTGGTGGGATCAGTATTACTTTGCAGACTTTCTGAGTTTTGCACCGATCATCGGTTTGTTTTCCATCAAGCTGGCCAAAGGACGTACCCTGCGTCAGTATGTGGTGATGAACTGTGTGGTTCCGGCTGTTTTTGGTATCATATGGTTTGCCATTTTTGGCGGACTGGCTTTGGACATCCAGTATAACTTTGCAGCGTATGCCGAAAAAGTGGATCTTCAAGGCTGTGCATCGCTGTTTGACTATATGCTGCAGTATGGAAATGAAGCTGTTATGCTGAAAGTCATTGAGGTTATTCCGTTTTCATCCATACTGAAACCGCTGGTACTGTTGCTGATCATTTTGTCCTTTGTAACGATGGCAGATTCAACAACATCGACCGTTTCTCTGATGTAGGACGGATTTTGCGGACATTCAAAATAAAAAAGAATGTGGAGGTAACAGACAATGGCAAAATCATTA
>CAKRQV010000006.1 GCA_934394565.1 uncultured Lachnospiraceae bacterium | reverse complement strand
GCCTTGTTGATGATCCAGGGACCGATATATTCCGGATCATGGCGCAGCTCGATCACCTTTAAGCGATTACAGCCATGGAAGACATATCTACCGAGATGGCGGACACTGGACGGTATGTATACAGACGTCAGATGCTTGTTATGGAAAAAGGCACTGTCGCCCAGATATTCCAGTCCATCCGGAAGCTTTATATGCACAAGTCCACAGGTACTGAACGCCTTTTCACCAATCTCTGTCAGTGCATCCGGCAGCTGTATCTCTTCCAGCGACTTGCAGCCATAGAAAGCCTGGGTCTCGATCGTCTGTACGGTGGATGGCAGTGTGACAGTCGAAAGAGAACGGCAGCCATAGCAGGCCATCTCATCGATACGTTTCATATGTGCTGTACCGCGAAACGTCAGAGACTGCAATGCCGTATCCTCTGAAAAAATACTGGCGGGCAGTACGGACAGGGACGCCGGGAGCGATACCTTTTCCAGAGACAGACAGCGGGAAAAAGCCTCCGGCTCGATCACGACTGTGGAGATCGGGATCCGGACAGAGGTAAGTCCGAAGCATCCGGAAAAAGCACGCAGACCGATGCGCTGAAGATGCATGGGCATATGGATGGACTCTATGCAGTTCCTTTTCATAAAGGCCTCAGCGGCGATCCCGGTTACGGAGTCGGGAAGAACCATTTGGGAATGTATATAGGGCAAAGAATTTGCGCGGGTAATCACAGAAGAGGTCAGTTCGTGGTTTTTTTGCATAATAAAAGCTCCTTTACAGAAATTATGGAATCCTGCAGCGGAGCAATAAACAAATCCGTATAGGTAAAAAATCAGCTCAAAAATCTGCCGAAGCCGCTCACAGGATATAGATAAGGTAGTCGATCCCTCTAAAAATGGGTACACAAAAGAAAAACTACCTCACCCTAACCAGATCGTGTGATTAGTGGCTACGGCTCTAAGCATGTCTCCTGACTTACGCAGTAACGACCGGTCTCTCCTTCTCGCGCGGGCCACGCAATGGCTATGAGACAGATCTGCACGATCACAGTAGCACGACTGTCCGGGAATCTCACCCGCTTCCATCTTGGCTGCCAGCCTTAAAATAAGACAGGCAGAACTTAGAACTGATAATCATTCAAATATAACAATATTCAATTAATCTAAAAGTACTACAGAAAAACAGACCGGACAAGGTGTGAAAATGGAATACCTGAAACCGTAAAAAAGGTTTGACATTTTCACAGGCAGGTATCTGTTTCAAAAAAGAAATCGGTAAACAGGCACAATTCCATACAAGAAATACAATTTAAATATACCAAAAAGGCATATCTATAAAAACGGATTGACATAGAAATGTCAAACGTGTATACTCATAGTCAGCGAAGGCCATTGCGAATGGGTGTGATTCCCATACAGTCCGAAAAAGCTGCCGTACAGTCGGCGAGTTTAGGTCTTAAGTGCATAACGTCGAACACGGATAACGACATGCAGGCAAAAGACAGATACCACAGGTGGGATGGTATCGGTGTTTTGCCTGCTTTTTTTTCCCAGATATTTGCTGCAGCGGGCATCGGTGTCGCGAACCGGTACTGCGTACAGGAAGCCTGGGAAGGCTGTGTAAGAGGTATGTACTTTATGTGGAAACATTCGGGAGAGATATCCGCCCGGTGTGGATAAAGATATGGCAGAGGTGCACAGCTGTTGTATCGAAATGTAACTAAAGACTGCAGATGAAGTATCATCTGCCATAATCCAAAGGCCTGAAACAGACCGGAAAGGAAGAAGGATATGAAAAATATCAAAAAGAGATTGTTGTCACTGGTGTTAGCAGTAGTCATGGTGCTTTCTATGAGCATGAGTGTATTTGCAGCGGAGGTAACCCCGGATCCAATAACTGTAACTGTGAAGATTGCAGCTACAGGTTCCACAGCAGAGGTGAATGAGACTACAGATAAGTATAATACTGCAATAACGGTCGAGTCCACTAAAGGAGCTACTATTGAATCTATCGTGAAAGCTGCGTTGGATAAAAAAGGACTGACAGCAGAGTGGAAGACGGTAAAGGATTATAAACTTGAGGGTGTGACACATCAGGCATTAAATGCAATTACTGCTAATGGTGTTACATATGCTACATGGATTGCAGCAGATTATTCCAAAGGTGCTGGATGGACATGGAGTGCTCGGCTCAAAGATGGAACAGCTGTAAATAATGAGAATTATATGTGCTGTCGTACAATGGATGGCGATGGAACAATCACATTGGCATTTGCTTTTGCTGATTATACAAAATATTGATCGTGTGGTTTGTAAAAATCAAAATTAACAGCTAAATAAAAATTGCAACACAGCAAGTATTGATGTTTTAATGCTTGCTGTGTTGTTGGTTAAAAAGAAAGGGAGAAATATGCGAGAAAAAAGAGAACATAAGTATTATGCGAGTTTCATAATACTGTTTTTCCTGCTGTTTGTATGCTGGATAATACCTGTTAGGGCAGACAATGTGACAACTTTTTCAGCATACTATAATAATAGCAAAAAAAATTCAAAATATGAATTTGTAAAAAATGAAAATAGAAATGATATGTATATAACAACTGAAGCCCCTGGTCCTATGGTTGGTAATGAGGGGTTCTATCTGTATGGTGAAATAGATAAAGATGCGAAAATTGAGAAGGTAACATCTTCCTATGATGTGTGGGATATTTTCAATATGAAAATCACATATCCGACAACAACCGGGGAAACAAAAAATTATAAAATTACATACGATCCTAAAGACTCAGATAATTTACCATGGGATGGACTTGGGTTTTATGGTGCAGTTAGATTTACTGTTACTGTAACAGAGAAAGATGGCACTACGAAAGATATTATTTTACTTCAAAATGTAAAAACTGGAGATATACAAAGTGCAACTTCAGGTGGTATAAATTATGTTGCTGTAAATGATACAGAAAAAGGGGAGACACTGGACGGTGACAGCTTAAAAAGCGATTTTGGTAGCGGAACTGATAAATATCATGTGACTGAACTTGGTAAGGAAATTCATAAAATTAGTTTCTCTTTAAGCAGAACAATGCCTTCAAGAGAAAAATTTCCTGGAGAGCTTGATGAATTTAATATGGATAAAACCAGTTGGCTTGCATTTGGTGAAAATTATGTGAGCTATAATAATAAACTGGTTCGATTTAATGCGTTAAATGAGGAATATACTGGAAAATATACTACACCAACGTATAGTTTGAAAAAAGGACTTAATATTATAGAGTTGTATGCTGTGTATGGAGCACCAGCAACGAATATGGATAAGACCACATCTCCATTTGTCAATTTGTTTGATACTATTGAGCTTCCAATAACGAAGCAGAAGACAAAAATGTATAGAAGCAATTCATATGATGCTCTTATAAATGTGGATTGTATTCCGTACATTATATATTGGGATGGCAAAACATCAGAGACGCAAACCGCTAAAAGTTCAAATTGCGAACTTTCTGAAGTAAGAGCCTATGCAGGTATGATAAAAAGAGGCGATTATCCAACAGAATATAAGGTGTATTCATCAGATACTGGTTATCGTATGATTGTGCCTGCGGGTACAGAAAATAAAACTTTATACCTCGGCGTGCTTACGAAAGATTCTTTAGCCTCCGTAAATGTTTTGGGAAATGAAAAATCCGAAGGCGGTTCATTACAGGATGGATGTGATCGTTGTGGATTTTATTATGGTGTAAATCTTGCAGATGAGTCTATAGAAACTAACGAAGCAGGGAATAAGGTAATCAAAGTACAGGTTACAGCAGAGGATGGAACGGAAAAAACCTATGAGATTGAAGTAGAAAAATCATCATCTGAATGTGATCTGAAAAATGTAGCGATTGACAATGCTTCTGTTGCAAATCTCGACACACAGCTAAAGGCAGGAGAAACTTCTTTCTATTTGGACGTAGAGAACAGTGATAAAAAGATTGACTTTAGTTCTTTTGAGGTATCTGCTGGAGCAACAGTGACTGTTGATGGACAGAAGGTAGAAGCTGGTCAGACAGTGAGTGTAACAGCGGATGCTATTACCAGGGTTGTTGTGACTGCATTAGATGGTACTACAAATAAGGAATATCTGTTTATCCACCGATTCAATGGAAAAGATATGCCATATTTTACAATCTCCGATCAGACAAAAGCTGAAGCAAAGGAATTGCTGGATGCAGGATGGTCAAAACGGAGTGCTGAAGAACAAAAAAAATTACTATATGATTACTGGGGCGTGTATAAAGCATGTGCGACAAATAGTGATTTGACCGGAGCTGTAGTATATGATGTGACGACCCATACTTTCAAGCAGGCAACCGACTATGGTGCTGTAATCATGGAACTTGTCATGATTGGAGAAAATCCTTATAGCTATACGGATGATAAGGGAAATAATCTGGTACAGGCATTGATCGATAAGCCGGAAGGACCGTTTGCGTCTTATATTTGGGCGCTTTGGGGGTTAAAAGCTGCAGGTGCGGAGATTCCGCAGAAATTGGTTGATGAAGTTGTGAAACAGGCGGCATCAAAGACCTTTACTCTGGATATGAAGGGATGGGCGCTTGCTGCAGTCGCAGATTTGGTAGAGCCTACTGAGTTGGCAGAACTGGTAGAATCCTTCCGCGATTCTTTGATTACAGAAGGCGCTGATGCTGGTATGTTCTTTAATAAAGAGTACAAGCTTCCGAATACAATTTCTCATGGTTGTGTACTGGAGGGCATGGCAGCAGCAGGTGTAGATGTCGAAAAGGTATTTGGCATCAGTGATACGGGAACACCGTTGCAAGTTATTAAGAACCGTTATTTAACAGCCGACGGTAAATTTAAATACAATATATCGTCAGAGGATGAACCGTCATTTTCAAAAGATCTGATTATTGGTCTTGGTGATATCGTTAATGGTGGCAATGTATGGACAAATTGTAAGCTGACAAAGGATAAGTATAGTGCCCTTTTGGAGGTTGGTCGGAGTATGATCAGCACAATGGGAATAACGGCTGATACAGAGGATGAACAACTGAAAGCTGTATATACAACTTATCAGACTGCAAAAGGGGCATATGACGGGGCCAGCAGTGTATATGGCATTGGTAAACAGTATTATGACCTTTATGAAGCCATTGCAAAGGTAAGTCCGGAAGCAGTAAATAAACCGGATGTTCGTATGCTTAGAAGCATGGACGATAATGCAGCAATAGATGCTGTAAATGCAGATATTGCGATTGTTGAAAATACAGAAAATGTATTTGACAATGCAGAAGCTGTTATCAAAGCTAAAAAAGCATATGATGCCCTTGGTGCGGGACAGGATGAAGCATATCAGGAAAGAATGCGTGGCTATGTAACGAAAGCGGATGTATTACAGGATGCGTATGAAAAGCTGCAGACAGTACTTCCGGTAATTGAAGCTATCGACAATCTCCCGGAAACAGCCACCACCGAGGCTGAAGCCGCTATCCAGCAGGCAAAAGCCCTGTATGATGCCCTGGAAGAAGCAGAAAAAGCCGGTGTATACAATTACAGCAAGCTCGCAGACCTCCTTGCCCAGCTGGCACAGCTGAAGGATAAAGCAACAGCTGTCAGTGAGCAGATCGACACATTACCTGCAGCAGAGCAGGTAACGCTGGAGAATGAAGCAGCTATCGCAGCTGCCAGAGCAGCCTACGATGCGCTGTCTGATGCAGAAAAAGCAGCTGTGACGAATTATGACAAACTGCAGGCAGCAGAGCAGCAGATCGGAAATATCAAGGCAGCAGCAGAAGTCACCCAGATGATCGATGCCATCGGTGAGATAACGCTGGATAACTACGAGACTAAATACGAGCAGATCGTAACGGCACGCAGTGCATACGATAATCTGGCAGAAGGCGCCAAAGCCTTAGTCACCAATCTGGATACACTCAAGAAAGCAGAAGAGACCTATCAGTCGATGGATGAGGATGTCAAAGAGGTAATCGCAGCTATTAACCAGCTGAAAGATCCGCTTTCAAAGTCCAGTGCAGATATGGATGCGAATGCACTGTATGGAATCTGGAATGAGTACACCTATGTTGTTGTCAATATCCGTGGCCTGGCTGATGAGCTGACAAAGGACAAGCAGGCGATCGTTACCAATATGAAGGATCTGGAAACAGCGGAAGAGTATATCCAGAAGATCAAAGACTATGATCAGAAGATAGCAGATCAGGATACAGCAGCGAAGATCGCCACAGGTAATTATGTACAGGCGGAGAAGCTGTTAAGTGCAGAAGGTTTCCCGAAGGCTGAGGATTATGATCCGACAAAAGCGGATAAGAAAGATATCGCGAAAGTTGCAGCCCAGGTAGCACAGGCAAAGGCTGTTGTTGACAAGCTGACAGATGAGCAGAGAGCAGCACTGGATGAAGATCTGGGAGCAGGAACGGTTACAAATCTGAATACTCTTGCAGATCTTGCAAAAGCTGTAGAGGGTTATGAGAACCAGTACAAGACAACACAGGATGAGCTGGATAAAGCAGCAGAAAAGATCAGGGATGAAGCAGCAGCCAGCCAGTATGTCAGCGAACTGACCGAGGTTTACGATACCTACAAGGATAAAGAGGTATCCCGAAGCGATATCGCCATCATCCGCCAGACCATCAAAGCATATGACGATCTGACCGATGCACAGAAGGATATTATCAAAAATGCAGAGGATGCATCCACAATTACAGCGATGCTGGATGCATTAAAGAAACAGGATGAACAGGTACAGAAGGATGAAAAAGCCGCTGCAGAAGTGACAGAGTACATCAAAAACCTGCCGACCAGTCTGAATCTCGACAATATAGAAGCTGTACGCAGTGATCTGCAGATGATCGCTGACAAGTATAATGCGCTGAATGCCAATGCCCAGAGCTATGTCCGTATGCTCAGCAAGGTAACGGCTACCAACAATGTACTGAATACCATGACAGCGGAGATCAATACCTTCCGTCAGGGTAAACCGGCCGTGACAGCCGCAGCTACAGCTTACAACAGCGTAACGGTCAGCTGGAATACATACCAGTATGCACAGTCCTACGATGTCTACAGAAAGACAGCCGGAGGCGAGTGGACAAAGCTTGGCAATACGACAGCTTTACAGTATGTGGATCAGACTGCAGCCGGATCGACAGCTTACAGCTACACGGTAGTGGCATTAAGCTCCCGCTGGGGTCAGAGCGTATCCAGTGCGTATGACGAAAACGGCGCAGCAGTGACCACACCGGCAGCACCGCAGCCGGATAATAGCAACACAATGCCGGATAACAATAATACACCGGCAGTTAAAGACTATACCAGTCTGAATGCCACATCTGCAGGAGTCAGCAGTATTAAGCTGTCCTGGAAGAAGGTCAGCAAAGCCAGCGGTTATGTGGTTTACCGGGCAAACAGCGCCAATGGCAAGTACAAAGCGATCAAGACGATCAAGAAGGGTAAGACGACATCTTTCACTGATAAGAAACGTACTACAGGAAAGACTTACTATTACAAGCTTCGCCCGTATAAGACGGTGAAAAACAAAAAGCAGTATATGGACTACAGCAGTGTAGTCAGCACCAAGGCTGTGCCGGGCAGAGTGAAATTCACAAAGCTGACAGCCGGAAACCAGAAAGCTACGTTGAAGTGGAAGAAGGTCAGTGGAGCCAGTGGATATCTGCTCTATCGTTCGGACAGAAGAGATGGTGGATTCACCTGCATCAACAGTGTCAGCCGTCGAAAAACCAGCTACACCAATACGAAGCTGAAAAAAGGACAGACCTACTATTACCGGATCCGTGCATACCGTAAGGTTGGCGGCAAGAGAGTATATGGTAACTTCTCTGTCGTCAAAGCAGTAAAAGCAAAGTAAGGATGGATCAGAGAATCCGGTAAACAGGAGAGCTTCCCGGCAACGGGCGGGCTTCGGGGATTTCCCCGAAGTCACGCCCCGGGAAGGTATCCTGTGAACAGAGGGGCATTTTGGTAAAAAAAGGGATGCTTCTGTGCTGACAGGATACGGTAAAAAAACAAAGGTTTATATGTGGAGGAAGATAGCATGAAGAGGAAGACAGTAACAGTGTTTCTGATGAGTCTGTGTCTGGTAATGACTGTGCCGGTGACAGCGTATGCGTCAGAAGTACAGTCAGTAGCAGCAGAGCTTCAGGTACAGAGTGTTGTGGAAGAAAATCAGCCGGATAAAGCAATTGCGGAGGATGAACCGGACAAAAAAGAAGAAAACGGACAGACCCAAGAGGATAAACAGGATAAAGCAGAGCAGACCCAGACGAAGGATGAGGAAGCTTCCAAAAAGGAAAAAACATCCGATGATAAAAAGGCAGAGAATAAAGCAGAAAGCAAGAATACGGAGGCCCAGTCCGGCGAGGCACAGGATGAATTGCAACAGATTGAAGACGCTGTGGCAAAGGCAGTAAAACAGACCGATCCGGATATAGCTTCACAGACCATACAGGATTTTTTCACAGCTTCCGATGCCTATGACAAGCTGACAAAAGATGAAAAAGCAAAAGTGCCGGATGCGACGGTAAAAGATCTGAAAACGGTAAGGGAACGGATTCAGAAAAAGATACAGACAAAAGACGGTATTACGGTATCTGGTCTGGACTGGTATGCTGCAGTACAGGTCAGTGATACGGCGCTGGCGGATAAGGTGCTGGATGCAGCGAAAAAGCGATATCCGGGGTGTACGCCAAAGATTGTATATGGCAAAGATATTACCTATACAGATGTGCGGGAAAATTCATCCTATACGCAGAAAGATATGGCTTCACTGACATTTCCTGTGCCGTCTGGATATGACCAGTTAGAAAATGCCAGAGTGGTATGTTATGCAGATGGAGAACTCAGTGATCTGGGGGCAGTGAGAAAGGGAGATATGCTTTCGGCGGAAATGATATATCCGTTGGAAAATGTCTTTGTTATTGATACACCGGTGCTGTTGACGGGGATTACCATGGATGCAGATATTTCCATAAATGCCGGTCAGAGACAGCAGCTGGCAGTACATACTGTGCCGGAGCATACGACGCAGACATATCAGCTGATCTGGAGCAGTGATAATACAGCGGTAGCTACTGTGGACGGTGCCGGTCAGGTAACCGCGCTGAAAGAAGGTACGGCACATATTACAGCGACAGTGACGGGTACGCAGATGTGTGCAAGCTGCACGGTGACGGTGGTGCAGGGAGCACATGCGCTTCCGGTATCGGTGGACAGCATATTAAAAGAAACAAGGGAGTATATGCTGAAAACCGATAAAAATCCAACCATCGGCAGTGAATGGTTTGCCCTGGGGCTGGCCAGAAGCGGGCTGGATAAAAACAGCAGTTACTTTACTACCTATTATAACCATGTGGCCAACTATCTGGCAGAAAATAAGGGCAAGCTGACCAACACAGTAAAATATACGGAATATTCCAAGGCAATTATTGTTATGACAGCCATGGGCAAGGATGCCCGGAATATTGCAGGATATAATCTGTTTGAGCCTCTGGCAGACTTTGATACGGTGAAAGCACAGGGAACAAACGGACCGATCTGGGCGCTGATTGCACTGAATACAAATCCGGCGTATACAATCCCGACGGTATCCGGTGTAAAGACGCAGACAACAGAGCAGGGGCTGATCGACTATATTCTCAGCAAAGAAACGTCCAAAGGCGGCTGGACCATGTCCGGCGATGCTCCGGATTCCGATCTGACGGGTATGGCTTTGCAGGCACTTGCACCGTATTATCAGGTAAAAGGATATGAAAAGGTAACGGCAGCCATTGACCGGGCCCTGGAAGCTTTGAGTACGTTGCAGCAGCAGGATGGCGGGTATGCTACGATGGGGATAGCAACCTCGGAATCAACAGCACAGGTTCTGACGGCATTATGTGCACTGGGTATTGATCCCATGCAGGATGCCCGTTTTGTCAAGGGTGGCAGCTGGACTGTAGAAAATCTGCTGACATATCATATCTCCGGCAGTGGTTTCATGCATGTGAAAGCCGGGGCTTCAAATAATGGCGGAGGAGCTGCAGGTGAAGTCAATGGTATGGCAACGGAACAGGCTTATTATGCACTGACTGCTTATCAGCGGCTGCTGGACGGTAAAACGTCACTGTATGATATGTCGGATATTCAGCTGACCAAGGGTGACAGCGGTGACGGCAAAGGTACAGGGCTGGAAAATAAGGATGATGATACGAAGAAAGATACTATCAAAAATGACGATAAAAAGCAGGATGCGATCAAAAAGGATGATACCAAAAAGGACGATACAAAAAAGGATACAGATAAGAAAACAAACACTACGACAAATACAAAACGTAAGCTGACGTATAAGGGGAAAAGACTGAAATTAACCGGAGGCACATCCGGTAAGAAGCTGACGCTGTCCGGAAATTCCGGAAAGAAGCTGACGCTTGCTGACGGCACGACGACAGATGGTGAGAGCAGTGACGGCTGGGCATTTGAACCGGAGGATTATGTGGAGAATGAAGATGCATCCGGAGAAAAACTGACGCTGTCCGATCTCAGTGCAGTGGAAGAGGCCGAAAGTCCGGAAAGTGCCGTGACAGAAAGCCAGACCGGTGAAGAAACGGCAGAGTCTAAAGCTGCAGCCATGGATGAAGGAAAGCAACAGATTAACAGTCAGCGCACAAGCCTGGCAGTGATCGGTGCAGCTGTTTTGCTTGTGGCTGTAGTGATAGCCGGAATCTTTATATATAGGAAGAAAAAGAATTTTCAGCGATGAAAAAGAATAAAGGAGGGACAATATGAAGAGCGCAAGGAAGTGGATGAAAAAAACACTGTTGGGTATGGCACTGGCATTAGGCATGCTGTGTGCCGGCAGACAATCCGTGCTGGCAGGTACGATTTCCCTGAGTGTGGAGCGATTCGTTCTGGGTGGCGGATTTATTGTAGAACCACAGCAAGTCGAATTTACAGAGGGAGAGATGTATTCTGCAATAATTCCCCGGGCTTTGGAGCAGTATGGACACAAGGTTATAGCAAATCCAAACAGCCAGTGGGGATATTATATGCAAGGCATGGAAAATGCCAACTGTACAGTGGCTGTACCGGAAATTGTAAAGAACTGCATATTGAATAAGAAGGGTATTGAACTCACGGGGAAAAAGAGTGCGGGAAATGCATTATGTGAGTTTGATTATTCCCAGGAAGCCGGATGGATGTATACGGTCAACAATGCCTATGTACTGGGAATGTCGAGCGTGGCGGCAAAAGACAACGATGTAGTACGTGTGATGTTTACATTAAGTAATGGTGCAGATGTTTTCGGCTATAATCCGATGAATAAGAGCGAGTACTATTATAATAATACACCGTTGGCAGATAAGACAGAGCTGGTGCGGCTCATGGCAGAAATTAACAGCAATATCGAATGGTGGAAGACTGCAGGTGAGAGTTTTGAAACGGCATACAGCAACGCAAAACAGGTAATGGAAACGATCAATGCGTCTGAAATGGCAGTGAATAGTAGTATTGCACTGTTAAATAAAGTCAAAAACAGTCTGCCGTCCACGGATGTAACCGGTGTGAGTATGAAAAATACCGCAATAGATATGATAACAGGTGAGACTGCAAAGCTGTCGTATCAGACGGTGCCGGTCTATGCAAGGGCAAAGAGTGAATTCTGGACTTCCAGTAATGAAAAGGTAGCCAAGGTAGATCAGAAAGGTAAAGTCACAGCTGTAGGTGCAGGAAGTGCGGTGATCACAGTCAGACTCGATGGACAGTATGAAGCAAAAACCACAGTAACGTCCAAAACGATTGTCCAGAGTGTACAGTTAAATAAAAGCAGTATGACCTTGCATGTAGATGAGGCTGCCGAGCAGCTGAGCTATGTATTGCTTCCGGGCGGAAGTACTGCCGATGTGACATGGACATCCAGTGATGCCAGTGTAGCCAGTGTGACTGCAAATGGACTGGTAAAACCGTGTGGAACAGGAACGGCTGTCATCACGGCGACAACGGATAACGGAAAGACAGCTACCTGTCAGGTAACGGTGCTTGCTTCTCTGAAAAAAGCATTTATGGACGGTATGCCGACGATGTCAGTAAATGCCGTATCCAGCCGCAGTGTACAGGTGAGCTGGAATGCCTATGCTTATGCACAGCGATATATTGTATACCGGCGTACACCAGGTACAGGATGGGGACAAGTGGCTGTTGTAACAGGAACTTCATATACCGATAACAGCGCACAGCCTCAGGTGACATATTATTATACGGTTAAGGCTGTCAGTACACGCTGGGGCGGTGAAGTTGAGAGTAAATATGATGCCAATAAACTGGTAACAACCCCCAGAGAATACAAAACCGCCAGCGTTCCGTCCGCTGTAAACCGCACATACAACGGTGGATGGCAGGAAGGTGTGGCAGCCGGCAATGGCTATACGCTGGCCGGTACGACCAGTGCCGTAAATGCCGGTACATACACGGCATGGGCAGCCCCGGCAGACGATTACTTATGGCCGGACGGTACAAGCCGCACCCTGACGCTGACATGGAGCATCGCAAAAGCGGATCAGGCGGTCAATACTGCGGTGGCTGTAAAGAACTATAAGATGAGTGCGCTGAAAAAGAAAGCGTACAGCTTCGGTATTTACGGCAGTGGCCAGGGCGCTGTGTCCTATCGTGTGACAAAAGCACCGGCCGGTGGCTGGAAATATATTACTGTGGACAGAAACGGTAAAGTTACCCTGAAAAAGAAAGCACCGGGCGGTGTATACGAGATCGCTGTAACGGCAGCCGGTACGGACAACATTAACGCTGCGGAGCGTATTGTCCAGATCAATGTCACAAAGAATACACAGAAGATCAGCGTTAAAAAGGCAAAGATGACCTATAAGACGAAGCAGCTGAAAAAGGGGAACAAGTCCTATTCGCTCAAAGCAAAAGCCAAAGCGGGTCTTGCTTACCGTGTAACCAGTGTACCGGAGAATGGATGGAGATTCATTTCTGTCAGCAAAAAAGGTAAAGTTACAGTGAAAAAGAATGCACCAAAGGGTACATATCTGATTACTGTAACAGCCAAAGAAAACAAAGATTACGCAGCAGCTACCCGGATGGTGAAGGTGGTTGTCAAGTAGAATACAACATATAAGCGCTCAGACTTTCAGGCCTGAGCGCTTTTTTCGATAAAAATACTTTACAGTAAAAGAAAAACATGATAATATGACTATACAAATCGTATGCAGGCATTTCAGTTGATCGATCTGACAAAATATTCCATGGATTTATAATTGTATTATATACAGGAAAACGGATAGATTTACAGTCAGGATAAGTCAAAATAAAAGGAAACATAGGTGAATGGAAGAAAAAGAGCAGCAGCGCTGTGGGAGAATAAAAGACACACAAATCAATGATACATATATTTGCAGTGGAAAATACAGGCGGAAATTTGATGCGATTTCTAACAGTAAAAGATTAAGCCGTTGCTTATATCGAATTGCAAAAAAAATATTAAAACATTGTACGGGTACACATTACGAAGATATGTATTGGATAGATTTGGATTCACTAAAGATAGTGGCAAAAGAAACAACGCAAATTGTAGAAAAGCAAATCGTGTACTCTGAAAAAACAAAGAAACACATAAAAGAATATACAAATCTTATTACAATTCATTCACATCCAGACAGTTTTCCGCCAAGTATTCAGGATTTTAATTCTAATTTTATACATAATTATGCATTGGGAATTGTAGTATGCCATAACGGATGTATTTATATATATAACGCTAATGAAATGATCAATGAAAAATATTATAAACTAACGGTTGAAGCGTATATCAAATCTGGATATAATGAATATGGTGCACAAGTAGCGGCTTTGAAAGAAATAGAAAAGAGTTTTGATATTAAATTCAAGGAGGTAACCGAAAATGATGGTTTATGAAAATGATATTTTGGTAATTCCTGATGAATATAAAAAAATGAGTATACAGGAAATTGAACAGGAGAAAGAGAAAATAAAAAAAGTGCTTTCTAAGAAACCGAAGAGGAAAAAACAAATATCAAAAAATAAAAGAAATATAATATTTAAATTCTAATGTAAATGGGCTGTAGCTTAAGTGATATGTTGCTTTATATGAGATAACATATCACTTGAGCTACAGCCTTTATGTTTTAGATATAAATCATACCAGACACAGCTTCACCAGCAGTGGTATGGAAATCAGCGACAGCATGGTGCTGATAAATACGGTGCGGGCGGCCAGCTCTTCGTCGTTGTCGTAGTTGGTGGCGAAAAGGACGCAGTTGCTGGCGCAGGGCATGATGGTCATGATGAAGGATACGCCGAGCAGGACGGGATCCTTGATGAGCAGGGCAAACAGCGGGAAGACCAGCAGCGGGAAGATAAACTGCCGCACAGCCAGAAACGGATATACATGGATATCCGTAAATACTGTCCGGATATCCATCAGCGCCAGTGCAGCGCCGGTCAGCATCATGGCCATCGGCGAAGTGACCGCACCTACAGAGGAAACAACGCCGGTCACGATGGAAGGCAGACGGACACCGGTTACATAGATAACGATCGTAAGCAGGGACAGTACCGTACCCGGTGACAGCACTTCTTTGAGACTGGTTTTTGATGACCGGTTCATTCCAATGTTTAAAACAGCCGGGCCATAGCTGAAAGCGGACAGATTAAAGGCTACGTTAAAGATGGCTGTATAGACGACGCCGACGCTGCCATAGATCGCACTGATCAGCGGGATACCCATAAAGCCGGTATTTTCAAAAACCGACATAAAGATATACAGACCCCGGTTCTTTTTGGGCAGCCGCAGGACAACAGTCATCAGCCAGCCGATAAAGGGCATTACGATATAGTAGCCGAAGGCTACGGCAAAGGTGAGGGCGACCAGATGGTAGTCCGGTGTCCCTTCCTGCTGCAGCACAGAGGTCAGGATCAGGCAGGGCGTAGTGACATACAGACAGAGCTTTGTCATCTTTTGGTTGGTATGCCGGTCAAAGATGCCCGCCTTGCAGAGAAAATAGCCGAGAAACAGCATGAGAAACAGCTGTACCAGCTGCTTGACGATAACAAATATATCCATGAAAACTCCTTTTGTAACAGAATAAAGCGTTAAATTTTTTATATTATACGTGGGAACGGGATCGCTGACAAGAAGATGTTGCGAAAAATGGACTATCAGACAATAGGGATATCCGGAATATGATGTTATTGTACGAAAAACTGCCATCCGTGGGAGAATGGCAGCTGGCGTATCGGATATGTTGCAGAACCGGGAAATGTCAGGAACAGAATAGCGGTCAGTGGCTGCTGTGTTCCAGGTCGCTCAGCATTTCTTCGGCATTTTCGTAGAGTGTAAACATCTGCAGGATGTTTTCTTCGGCGAAACTGGCTTTGACGATATGCTTCAACAGATCGTACAGTTCGTTGAAATAACCGTTGATATTGTAAATGGCGATGGGCTTGTGCATCTGGCCGAGCTGATTCAGGGTCAGTACTTCGAAAAATTCTTCAAAGGTACCGATACCGCCGGGAACCATGATAAAGGCATCGGCCTTTTCTTCCATGAGACTTTTGCGTTCCCGCATGGTGTCAGTGTAGATCATTTCGCTGCACTGCTTGTACAGGATGCCCTCGGTATCAAAAAATCTGGGGGCTATGCCGACAATCTGGCGGCCGTGGATTTTGGACATGCCACGGGCAGCAGCACCCATCAGGCCGGTGGCTCCGGCACCGTAGATCATGGAGTGCCCTTTCTTTGCCATCATTTCTCCAAGCTCTTCTACAGCCTTCATGTAGTTTGCATCGATCAGTGCGCTGGCTGCGCCGAACAGACAGATATTCATGTTTCTCCTCCTACAGGATGCCGGATGCAGAACGCTCCAGCGCTTCCTTTGCTTCTTGTAATTCATGCTGCAGCTGGGGCGTCATGCGTTCCGGTTTGGCTGCGTGGATCAGGCGTTTTAATGCAGAGAGCTCTTTTTTCATCTGATTTCTTACTGCCGGATCAAGGGCCTTTTTTTTCTCTTTTAAAGCAGCTTCCACACGGTAATACAGTGTTTCGGCTTCATTGTGCAGCTGTGCAGCATCGCGGACCGCCTGATCCTCGGAGGCGAAGCGGCTGGCATTGCGGATAGCATCCTCGATCTCTTCTTCAGACATATTGGAGCTGGAAGTGATCGTGATCTCCTGTGCCTTGCCGGTGCCCAGATCGGTTGCAGATACCTTGACGATGCCGTTGACGTCGATATCGAAGGTGACTTCGATCTGCGGAACACCTGCGCGGGCGCGCTTGATGCCGGTAAGGCGGAAGTTGCCGATCAGCTTGTTGTCCCGGGCAAAATGGCGTTCACCCTGCAATACTTTGATATCCACAGAGGTCTGGAAATTGGCTGCTGTGGTAAAAATCTGACTCTTTCTGGTCGGAATGGTTGTGTTGCGGTCGATCAGCCGGGTGGCAACACCGCCTACGGTCTCGATGGAGAGCGACAGTGGCGTGACATCCATCAGGATGATATCGTTGGCAACGCTGGAGGATGGCAGGTTGCCACCCAGCTTGCCACCCTGGATACAGGCGCCAAGAGCGACACATTCATCTGGATTGAGCCCGCGGGATGGCTCTTTTTGTAAAAGAGAACGTACTTTGTCCTGCACCGCCGGAATACGCGTGGAGCCCCCGACTAAAAGCACCATGCCGAGATCCGAAGCCTGCAGACCGGCATCCTGCAGCGCCTGCTGTACCGGAGCTGCTGTGCGGTCAACCAGATCGCGGATCAGTTCATTAAAGGTATTGCGGCTAAGCTCGGTTTCCAGATGCAGCGGAGTACCTTTGTCTGTGGCAATAAAAGGGATATTGATGGTGACGGTGGAAGCAGAGGAGAGTGCTTTTTTGGCATTTTCGGCTTCCTCCCGGACCCGCTGCAGTGCTGTGGAGTCCTTATACAGATCATAATGGTGCAGTCGTTTGAAATCCCGGACAACCCAGTCTACGATACGCTGGTCAAAGTCATCGCCGCCAAGATGATTGTCGCCGGCTGTTGACAGTACTTCGATCAGGCTGTCACCAATCTCGATGATGGAAACATCAAAGGTACCGCCCCCAAGATCATAGACCAGAATCTTCTGCGGATTACCGTGGTCCAGACCGTAGGCCAGGGCCGCTGCGGTTGGCTCGTTGATGATACGCTTAACATGCAGCCCGGCAATACGTCCGGCATCCTTAGTGGCCTGGCGCTGGGCATCGTTGAAGTAGGCGGGAACAGTGATCACCGCCTCAGTAACTTCTTCGCCAAGAAAGCTTTCGGCGTCTTTTTTCAGCTTCATCAGAATAAAGGCGGAGAGCTCCTGGGGATTGTAGCGACGGCCATTGAGCATGATCCGGTAATCGCTGCCCATGTGACGCTTGATCGAGGTCACGGTCTGCCGGGGATTCACTGTCATCTGCCGCCGTGCACTGTCACCGACAAGCCGGTCCCCGTTTTTTGTAAATGCTATGACGGAAGGGGTGGTACGTCCACCCTCCGCATTGGGAATGACTACGGGTTTGCCGCCTTCCATAACGGCAATACAGCTGTTGGTAGTTCCCAGATCTATACCTATTACTTTGCTCATAGTGTAAACCTTTCTATAAAAGCATATCTGTCTGTACAGGAAAAGACAGATATACTATATTCTGTCTTTTATTGTAACGGATATGAGAAAAAAAGCTATAGAGCAATCCTTTCCTTTTTCTAAACTTTTTATGAAATACCGGCCATTATATCGATAGGATCGAAAATCCTGTACAGGATATGGCTACGGTCTGGTTACAGATGTACCGGTATCGAGATAGCCGTTCAGGGAGTTGCTGACCATGTGGTACATGATATCTGCCATCTGCTCCGGTGTTTCTTTACCGTCATTTAACAGCCACATCTTGATCAGACCGACACAGCCGTTTAAACAGTAGGCATAGCTGTAGCGCAGCTGCTTTTTTTCTATTTTAAAGAGTGGTTCGATAACCTGTACTGCCTCACTGCCCACAACATCCTCCATCCGGGAGACAAAGGCCATGTCACCGTTTGGGCCACACAGCGCTTTGCAGATGGCCCGGTTGTCATCCATGATCTGGAAAAGCTGGCGGATAAAAGCCTGTGACCGGGCATCAGCACTGATGGGGTGCTTTTTTATGGCTTCCTGGATTTCCTGAAACAGTTCCTCTTCAAGCTGTTTGAGCATATCATAGATATCGGAATAATGCAGGTAAAAGGTCGAACGGTTGATATCCACTTCTTCGACCAGCTCTTTGACCTTGATATCCCGAATGCTTTTCTCTTCCAGCAGGCGGGCGAGACCCTCCCGCAGCTGCCGGCGGGTCTTTCGTACCCTGCGGTCAACTTTTTCAGTTTCCATAAAATCCCTCCTTATCGGCAATATGTACTTTTTTAAATAGTATTAGTCAGAAATAAGAAAAATGTCGATTTATAGTCGAAAAGTACGATATTGACGTTTGCGTTATCTGATTAGGTTTAGTATAATACCAAACACCGAGAAAATCAACACCGTGTTGCTTAATAAATACTTTTCGACTAAGCGAATCCGTGTATGATATATAAAAAAGGAGGATAGCAACCATGCTGAAAAAAGAGTGGAAAAGCTTGTTCAAAAGTCCGATCATGATCATTGTACTGATCGCTATCATTCTGATCCCTTCCATTTATACCTGCCTGTTTCTGGCTTCGATGTGGGATCCTTATGGAGAGCTGGACAAGCTGCCGGTTGCGGTAGTCAATCAGGACAAGCCGGTAGAGTATAAGGAGAAGACACTTAAGGTCGGACAGGATCTGGTGGATAATCTGAAGGATAACGATGAACTGGATTTTCATTTCGTAGATCCGATCGAAGCCCAGGAGGGTATTGAAAACGGTACATATTATATGGTAATCACGATTCCGGAGAATTTCTCCGAGAATGCGTCCACCGTTATGGATGACCAGCCGACACAGATGGTACTGAATTACCAGACCAATCCCGGTACGAACTATATCGCATCCAAGCTGTCCTCCACGGCGATGACAAAGATCAAGGATACACTTTCCGAGGAGATCGTCCGCACCTATACAGAGGAAGTCTTTGATTCCATTCAGGAAGCCGGTGACGGTATGCAGGATGCTGCGGACGGCGCAGGGGAGATTGAGGATGGTACAGACAAGCTGATCGATGGTAACGATACGATCAGTGAGAACCTACAGGTACTGGCGGATTCCACCGTGACATTTAAGAATGGTGCAAAGACGTTGACAACAGGTCTGAAAACCTATACTGACGGTGTGACACAGGTGGATGCCGGTGCAACGCAGCTGGCCGGCGGTACAGCAACACTGACAGCCGGTGCATCGACTTTAAAAACCGGTACGTCCCAGCTGACAGACGGCAGTAAGCAGCTGGACGATGGTGCAACGCAGCTGCAGGAGGGGACATCTACATTAAAGAAAGGTACATCTTCTCTGTATGACGGCACAGCTTCTCTGTATGCCGGCGCAAAGGCACTGTCCTCCGGTGCGAGTGATTTAAATTCCGGTCTGTCAGCGTATGTGGCAGGTGTACGTCAGCTGCATGATGGTGCAGATAAGCTGGCTGGTCTGACTGGGCTGGATCAGGTATATGCGGGTATCAGTGCACTGGAAGCCGGAGTGAATACAGGCAGTACAGAAGCTCCGGCACTGACTGAGGGTTCTGCAGAGGTTGTTTCCGGACTGAAAACGATGAAAGGTAAAGTAGACGCTCTAAAAGGAACCGCTTCGGAAGAAGGATTGAATAAGCTGGTCGGTGCTGTTAATACGGCCAAGAATGCTGCTGACAGCGGAAAATCCGTATCGGGTCAGGCGGCGGACAGTGCCCAATCAGCGAAAACAGATGCAGAGTCTGCAAAGTCTACAATCAGTGGTGCGGCAACGACGTTACAGAATGGTGCAACAAATCTGACAGATACAGTAACAGCAATTAATACAACGGTTAATGAGAATAATGATAAAATAAATACAGCATCTGGCAAATTGAAGGATGCTGTAAAGAGTGCAAATGAGAAAATTGATAGTAATAATAAGGCAGTAGAAGATGGAAAGTCCGCAGTCAGCAAGGCAAGGACAGCCATCAATGCAGCGTTAAATGCTCCAGATATTTCGGATGAAACAAAGAAGGCATTGGAGAATGCACGGGATAATTTACCGTCTGAGGGAAGCTTCTCATCAACAGAAAAGATCAGTGAAGATACAGCTGATTTGAAATTGAGCAATGTTACTGAAACCGCAGATGTAAGTACAGAAACCTCTGCCCTGTCCAATGCAGTAACAGAGCTTTCATCCAAAGCATCTGCGCTGGATAAAGAGGCAACAAACCTCAGTACTGCAGCAGCCGGTCTGGATAAAGTATCCGCTGGTATGGCAACTGTTTCCAATGGAATCAGCAGTAGTGGTTCAGTAGATACCACTCCACTGAATACCTTATCTGCAGGTTTACAGACAGCCATCACCGGTGCAGAAAAAGTAGAAACCGGTGTGAAATCGGTAGGTACGAACCTGAATGCGTTAAAGACAAAGACGGAATCCTTCCCGGATGCCGCAACCGGTATGAAACAGCTGATTGCCGGATTCGATCAGGTATCCGGTGCTATGCTGGCTAATGGACAGTATACAAACGACTACAAACTGACTGCCGGAGCTTCTTCTCTGGCCGATGGTGCCAGGACTCTGGTAAGCGGCGCAGCCACCTTAAACGGCGGTGCAAAACAGGTCGATGACGGTACAGCCACACTGGCAGCCGGTACGAAGACCCTGAAAGCCGGTACAGCGACGGCTGTGGCAGGAACCGCACAGCTTGATGCCGGTGCAACGCAGCTTTTTGAAGGTGCTGTGGCTCTGGCCGAGGGTGCAAATACGCTGAAGGCAGGTACAGCTGCACTGGCAGCCAATAACGCTGCCTTAAACAGCGGTGCTGCGCAGTTGTCTGACGGCGCAGGAAAGATCCAGGATGGTTCCCAGAAGCTGGCTGACGGTTCTGTAGAGCTGGGTGATGGACTTTCTGAACTGAAAGACGGCGCGAATGAGCTGTCCACGGCATTGCAGGATGGCGCAGATGAGGTCAAAGACAACACAGCAAGTGATGCAACTCTGGATATGTTCTCTGCCCCGGTAGATGCCGAGGAGACACAGGTAACTACAGTAGATAACAATGGTTCCGCCATGAGTGCTTACATGATGTGTGTAGGTCTGTGGGTCGGTGCCCTGGCCTTCTGTCTGCTGTACCCGCTGACAAAGTACAGAGGCAAGTTAAAGGGCGGCTTCTCCTGGTGGATCAGTAAAGCCAGCGTGGCTTATCCGGCAGCAGTACTGATGGGACTTCTTGTAGTAGCTGTAGCCCATGTATCCCTGGGCTTCACACCGGGAGATCCTGGCAAGGAACTGACCATCGCCTGCCTTGCCTGTGTGGCATTCATGTCAATGCAGTATTTCGCCAACGTTGCCCTTGGTAAAGTCGGCAGCTTCCTGATGCTGGTATTCATGGTACTGCAGCTGGCAGGTTCCGCCGGTACATATCCGGTCCAGATCTCCGGTGAGCTGGCCAATGCACTGCACGCATACGTGCCGTTCACTTACGTTGTTAACGGCTTCCGTGTAGGTATCTGCGGTGCCGGAAGCATTACCCAGTCCGTACAGGTACTGATCGGCATCATCATCGTATTTACGATCCTGACGATCCTTCTGTTCCAGTACAGAACGATGATGATCCGCCGTGGCAAACGATGCTTCTATGACTTCCTTGAGGATAATGGGCTGGCATAATATACAGAGGTAAGAAATATCGCCTGTAATACAGTAATTTTTTGACACTGTATTACAGGCGATTTTTTATTTACGCGGGCAACGAGCCAAAGTCCGTGCTTGCACGAGACCTTGGCGACTGCCGCGATAACTTGAGAAACTCGCGGAGCGTGTCGCTCATAGTTGCATAAAAGACAATAACATAAATATTGCACGATAACATTTAAAATGTTATCGTAAAATAAAAATGTTATTGATGGCGTGGCACATGGTTGAAGATACTTTAAAATCAACATTTCGGTGCAACAGTAAAGAAAAAATTTGTTATAATAACCGACAGACAAGGAGGGCAAACATGCAGGAACTGATCAGAGAATACTACACACTGGAAGATGGCACAAAGGTGCCGAAAATCGGCTTTGGCTGTTATAATCCGCGCAAACAGGATTACGTGACGATCATAAAGACAGCGATCGACGCCGGATACCGGTACTTTGATACGGCCTCGCTGTATGAGACGGAGAGAGACCTTGCCAGAGCGTTAAAGGAAAGCGGCATCGACCGTAAAGAGGTCCAGATCGCTTCCAAAGCATGGTACGACGAGCTGGGCTATGAGGAGACAAAGGCAGCCTTTAACCGGACGCTGGAACGTCTGGAAACTGACTATCTGGATTTTTATATGCTGCACTGGCCAAAGGCATCGGAGAATGATCCGGACTGGAAAGAGAAGGATCAAGGTGCATGGAAAGCGCTGACAGAGTTGAAAAAAGCGGGAAAGATCCGTCATATCGGTACAAGCAATTTCCTGCCGCATCATCTGGAGAATCTGGAGAAAACGACAGATTGTGCTGTGGAGCTGGATCAGCTGGAGCTGCATATCGGCTATTCGCAGGAGCTGGCAAGAGAATACTGCCAGAAACAGGGGATCCTGGTACAGGCATGGGGTCCGCTGGGCAGAGGCCGGATGAATGATAACCGGATCATACAGGACATGGCGGCAAAATATGGCAAGACCTTTTCACAGATTGCGATCCGCTTTCTTCTGCAAAAAGGCATCATGCCGATCCCGAAAGCAAGCACGAGGGAGCATATGGTCGACAATGCGAATGTTTTTGACTTTGAGCTGAGCACAGAAGATATGTGGATGTTAAGCTGCATGCCGCAGGAGACATGGCAGGGAGAGCATCCGGACTTTGCTGTTCCGAAAAAGGCCAGCAATCCTTTACAGTAAAAGATGAACGTGGCCGGGTATACATTTTACCGGCAGACGCACAGGCTGTGCATTTTTCTTTCTGAAAGACAGGTGCACAGCATTGCTGTGCAAAGAGGAGTATTATGAAAACAGATGGTATACTATTTGATCTGGACGGTACACTGTGGGATGCAACCTGTCCGTTTTATGATGCATGGAAGACATATCTGACAGGACAGGGTGTGCCTTTCCCACATACGATGGAAGCGGTAAAAGCCTGTATGGGTCTGCCGATGGACGCCTTTTTTGCCCGGCTGTATCCGGATATGCCGAAAGCACAGCAGGATGATCTGCGGGAAAAGGTGCTTGTCTATGAGAATCAGTATATAGAAAGGACAGGAGGGATTCTTTATCCCGCGGTCTGTGAAACGCTGGAGGCACTCAGTAAAAAGGTTCCTCTGATGATCGTCAGCAACTGTCAGGATGGCTATATTGAAGCCTTTTTCAAGGCACATGATACCCGAAAGTATTTTACAGACTGGGAAAGCTTTGGCAGAACGGGGCTTCTGAAAGCGGAGAATATTGCACTGGTGGTGGAAAGAAATCATCTCAAAGCACCGCTCTATGTCGGGGATGTACAGGGAGATGCCGATGCCTCCCATAAAGCAGGTGTACCTATTGTCTGGGCGGCGTATGGTTTTGGAGAAATCCGGGATGCAGAAGCAAGGATAAACACATTTGAAGAGCTGCTTACTGTATTGGACTGAATGGACAGAAGATGACAGATGAAAAAGGCGAACCGTTTTAGGGTTCGCACATATATAGCCTATATACAGAAAACGGAAGCTCCGGATGGACAAAGGAAGCTTCCGTTCATAAAAAATCAATATATAGAAATGCGGCAGGGGGAAGAATATAGGATAGAGAAACCTGCCGCATACAAAACTTCTTAACAATGAGTATTCTAACATATTGCAATTAAAAACAAAAATACATATATTATTATAGTAATGATACTTTTAAAGTATGAATGGAGGAGAAACATGGATATCCGTACGATCCAGTATTTCCTGGAGGTGGCCAAGGAATGCAATATCACCCGGGCTGCGGAAAACCTGCATATGGCACAGCCGCCTCTGAGCCGCCAGATGCGTCAGCTCGAGGAGGAACTGGGAGTGGAACTGTTTGACCGCTCGAAAAAGAGATTGAAGCTGACCGAGGAGGGTGTGCTTTTACGCAATCGTGGTGAAGAGATCCTCTCAATGATCGATAAGACCAGAGAGGAAGTCAGTGAACTTAAAAATGGTATCGGCGGTACATTGTACATCGGTACGGTGGAAGGACGGGGACCGAGTCTTCTGGCACAGTGGATTTCTTCGTTTACCGGGCAGTATCCACAGGTGCATTATGAGCTGTGGAATGGTAGTACCGATGATGTTGTGGAACGTATGGAAAAGGGACTTTTAGACCTGGCATTGATTGCGGAGCCTTTTGATCATGAACGGCTGGACAGCATTCCTGTGGAGATTATGCCCTGGGTAGCCATGATCCCGGAAGAACATCCGCTGGCCGCGCTGCCGGGGAATACGATCCCTTTGAAGCTTCTGGTGGAGGAGCCGCTTCTGATCCCGTCCCGTAAGTCGAGGGTGCGGGAAATCGAGGCATGGTTTGATGGTTTTGACCATGAGCTGAATATTGTCTGTGAGATGAGCAGCTTTTTGAATGCCAGAGAACTGACGAGACAGGCAGTGGGAATCGCTATTTTCCCCAAGGTGGATATCTGTTATAGTCCGGCCGGGATCGTGGAAAAAGAGATCGTGGATCCGGTTAAAACGGTCGATTACAAGCTGGTCTGGGACAAGCAGAAAGAGCTGCCCGCACTGGCTGAGCGTTTTTTGGAACATGTAAAGGATTGTTTGGAAAATCATACACAGCCGGAGAGGAAATAATAGTTTTTCTATTGACGGAAAAGAAAAAAAGTGGTAGTTTAATCCTAGTGAACATATAGGAAAACTGGAATTTAAAATACAAGGAGGAACACGATGAACTATATATATGCAGATCATGCAGCAACGACAGCGACAAGTGCTGCCGCCAGAGAAGCCATGAACGATTGCATGGAGAACTTTTATGGTAACCCGTCCAGCCTGCATACTGTAGGACAGAAGGCTGCTGAAAAGCTGTGGGAGAGCCGCGAGATCATGGCAAAATACCTGCATGCCAAACCGGAGGAGATTTACTTTACATCCGGCGGCAGCGAAGCTGATAATCAGGCACTTCTGACAGCAGCCATGATTGGTAAGAAAAAGGGTAAAAAGCATATCATATCCACTGCTTTTGAGCATCATGCTGTACTGCACAGCCTGAAGCGTCTTGAAAAGGAGGGTTTTGAGGTTACATTACTTCCGGTACATGAGGATGGTATCGTGCGTCTTGAGGATCTCAAGGATGCGATCCGTGAGGATACGGTCTGTGTATCTGTGATGTATGCCAATAACGAGATCGGTACGATTCAGCCGATCGCTGAGATCGGTGCGCTGTGCCGTGAAAAGGGTATTCTGTTCCATACAGATGCTGTACAGGCAGCTGGTCGTCTGGATATTGATGTTGTTAAAGAAAATATTGATTTTCTGGCTCTGTCCGCTCATAAATTCTACGGACCGAGAGGCGTTGGTGTGCTGTACTGCCGCAAGGGTATCCAGCTGACCAATCTGATCGAGGGTGGCGCACAGGAGCGCGGCAAGCGTGCCGGTACAGAAAATCTGCCGGCTATCGCTGGTATGGCTGTGGCTTTTCAGGCTGTATGTGAAAGCAGAGAAAAGGACAATCCCTATATTGCCTCTCTGAGAGACCGCCTGATCGAGGGCTTGTCCCAGATCGAGCACAGCCGTCTGAACGGTAACAGAGAGACCCGCATCCCGGGAACAGTCAACTTCTGTTTCGAAGGTATCGAAGGCGAATCCATGTTGCTTCTTCTGGATGCCAGAGGTATCGCCGCTTCTTCTGGATCTGCCTGTACTTCCGGTTCTCTGGATCCGAGCCATGTGCTTCTGGCACTCGGTCTGCCGCATGAGGTAGCTCACGGCTCCCTGCGTCTGTCCATCGGTGCCGAGAACACACCGGAAGAGATGGATTATATTGTACAGAATGTCAAAGAGGTCGTTTCTTACCTCAGAGAGATCTCCCCGGTATGGGATGAGCTGCAAAAAGGTGAAAGACCGCATCTGATTTAAGGAGGAATAGAGTATGTTATACAGTGAAAAAGTAATGGATCATTTTCAGCATCCGAGAAATGTAGGTAAGATCGATGACGCCGACGGTATCGGTGAAGTAGGTAACGCAAAATGTGGCGATATCATGAGAATGTATATCAAGGTTGACGAGAACGAAATCATTACCGATGTAAAGTTTAATACCTTTGGCTGTGGCTCTGCCATCGCTACCAGTTCTATGGCCACAGAGATGATCAAGGGCAAATCCATCAAGGAAGCTCTCAAGCTGTCCAACAAGGCCGTTGTTGAGGCTCTGGATGGTCTGCCGACCCATAAGATCCACTGTTCTGTACTGGCCGAGGAGGCTGTAAAGGCAGCAGTAGAGGATTATTACAAGCGTCAGGGCAAGGAAATCCCGGAAGAACTGACAAAGTAAAATTGTTTTCGTAAAGTTGATGGCAGCACAGGTGTCTGCGGTTTTGAAAAAATCCACAGAGCAGGTGCTGCCTTTTTTACGCAGGTAACGGGCCAAAGTCCGTGCCTGCACGAGGCCCTGGCGACTGCTGCGATAACCATGAGAAACTCGTGAAGTGTGTCTCTTATGGTTGCAGGGAGAGGATTTCATACTGTGGTTTCCTGTTGATTTACTGCGAAAAAATGCTGTTATAGACAAAAGACAATGTGGAATTTTGTGGAATTATTTGCAAAAGATGGCTACCATATTTAAATAGAGTGTGCTATACTTGTAAATAAGTATGGGAGGTTATGCCTCCAGAACTAAGGGGACAGTATGAAACTCTATGAAAAAAACGGTGACGTAAAGGTGACCGTCCTCGGAGAGAGTACCCGCGTGCTGAAAAGTGATGTGCGGATCCATCTTCTGGGGGAACTGGACGAATTGAACAGTCATATCGGGCTGGTGCGTTCACTGACGCAGGATACCGGGCTGTGGCAGGAGCTTCTGGAGATCCAGAAGGTATTGCTGGCCATCAAGCGCGGTGTGGAGCAGCCGGCTGGCAGCCGCATGGTCAGTGTGCGTGCAGAGCAGGTGACTGAACTGGAGACAAAGATCGGTCAGCTGGAGAGACAGCTTACCCAGGCAGAGGGGGAGATCCTGCCGGGAGGATGCTTTTATTCCGCACAGATCGATATTGCGAGAAGTATTGTCAGACGTTGTGAGCGTCGTTTTACTGAGGTGGCAGCCAGCCATCCGATGGATGAGACTGCGGGCGCTTATCTGAATCGTCTGTCTGATTATTTATACATACAGGCCCGCCTGGCAGATGCCAGACAGCAGGGGCTTTCCCTGACACAGCAGATTGCCCGACAGGTAGAGTGCAATGTGCAGATGCCGACAGCTAGCGCACAGCCAACGGATACAAAGGCTCCGGCAACATTATCGGCTGCAGAGACTGTCGCACAGCCGGCAGCAGAGCCGGTGGTGGAGAAGATCCCGGCGCTTTGCCGTGACCGTGTGGCTAACCGCATTAAGAAATTCAGCACAAAGGTCAATAATTCATATGGCACATTTTACACGATCTGCGTAGTAGACCCGGAGGGACAGCTTCTGGCAACCAATTCTCTGGCCAGACATTCCGTACAGGTACATGGTTCTCTGTCCGCCGCCCGGGAGGCACTGCACAGAGCGAGACTGCAGGGTGAAGCAGCCGCAAAGGTTGAAAAGAGTGCCGCCGCTTTATATGAAAATGGTTATCTGATCGGTGCGGTCGGTATCTACGGCTCCAACGAAAAGGCCAATAATGAAAAGACACAGCTGGCAACGGAGCTGTTGCAGGGTGCATTGCAGCGGTAATACAGCAGAATATCGAAATGTTTACAGACACATGGTACAGCAACGGTATGTACCATGTGTTTTTTGATAAATTATAAAGAGTTAACTTTAATAATTTATAAATAAATATATTATTGGAAGTATATATACTATATGATATAGTAAAAAGAACAGAAACAACCAAAAACTTGATTAAAAAAGAACGATTATTGTAATTATTTTTATAATTAAATAAGAAAAGGGATAAGGTGCAGTAATGCTGATTGTTTGTGTAAATTGGGCAAATCCGGTTGAAGCAGAGAAGACTTGTGATATGCGGATAAAATCCGGGAATATGTAAAAAATAGTCACAGTGAGTAAAGAAGGTGTTGGTAAAATGGAAACTACTAATAAAGTGTTAACAACAGGTGGAAAGCAGGAATCTCAGACTGTAGAATGGAAGTGGGCTTGGCAAGAAGATTATTTAAAATGGCTTTGCGGCTATGCTAATACTGACGGGGGAGTATTAAATATTGGCGTAAATGATGATGGGTATGTTGTTGGTATAGAAGATTCAAAGAAAATATTGGAAGCATTGCCTAATAAAATCAATGATAAGTTGGGGATTCTTGCCAGTATTCATATTCATTCAGTTTATGGAGCTGAAAATATTAGATATGGGACCAATATTCCTGATAGTGTATCTGAAAAGTTTATCAATCAATACGCCACAGGTAAAGTAAATAAAGATTCATTATCTACAAATGATAAGAGATATAGAGCATTAGCTAAGATGTCTGCAGATAATCCGATTTGGGAAAAAGAAGATGGATATAGAGAATATATTTCTATTGAAGTTATAAAATATCCTTTTGCTATTTCTTGTGATGGAAAGTATTACAAGAGATCTGGTTCGACATTACATGAACTTAATGGATTTGAATTACAAAATTTTCTTCTTGAAAGAGCAGGCAAAACTTGGGATGCGGTTCCTATACCAGGTATTACCGTTGAAAATTTAAGCAGAGATGCTATAGATGCATTCAGAAAGAAAGCGGTTAAGAGCGGAAGAATGTCTGAAGCAGAAGTTAATATCGATGACGAAACTCTTCTTAGAAATTTGAAATTGTTTGACGGTAAATATCTTACTAGAGCAGCCGCATTATTATTTCATCCAGAGCCAGAACAATTTGCAACTGGGGCATATATTAAAATTGGATATTTTGCTAAAGTAGGTGTATTTGGGGAGGATGCAGAGGTAATTGAAGATTTACAATATCAGAATGTGATTGAGGGGCCATTGATTTTACAGGTGGACAAATCAATAGATATGATTTTCTCTAAATATTTCAAAGGATTGGTTGATTACGAAGGAGTTCAGCGTACAGAAACATATATGTTAACTAAGGCAATAGTCAGAGAGCTTCTTTTAAATGCAATTAATCATAAAGATTATGCTACGGGTGTCCCTATACAAGTTTCTATTTATGAAGACAAGGTTGTAATTTTTAATATGGGAGAATGGTCTAAGAGAGTTCCTACGGACAGGAGTGTTTATGAGAAGCATGAATCAGTTCCTCACAATCCGAAGATTGCAGATGTTTCTTTTAGGTCAGGAGATGTAGAATCCTGGGGAAGAGGTTTTTTAAAGATAAAAGCAGAATGCAAGAAAACAAATGCAGAGTTGCCAATGATTGATGCAAGAGACGGTGGAGTCTCAGTTACTGCGTATGGTTGTGAAAAGTATTTGAATTTGTTAAAGTATGGTCAGTATGGTCAGGTTGGCGCAGATGGAATATGGCGGGGCAAGGATGAAGTAGCGAAGGGAGATACTCTTGAACATTCATATGTTAAGGCGACTATTAGCATAGAGCTGCTTGCAAGATTAAGAGAGTATTTAAAAGAACCACGATCAAGAGTTGAATTACAGAAATTTTGTGAAATAAAATCAAGGGATTATTTTAGAAATACTATTCTTATTCCCTTATTGGAATCAAAAAAAATCAGGCAAACAATACCGGATAAACCGACAAGTTCTAAACAGAAGTATGTTTGGAATAACGATTAACTCGGACTTGACCTGTACTTGACCTGTTAAAACGGTCAAGTACAGGTCAAGTTATAATAATCTTTTTGAGGGATCCTTTCTGCCGGAAAGCGTCGGGGTGCAGTAAAGAACAGTATTTCACGTCTGATATTGCGCCCTGAAAATCATTATCATTTATAAGTCGCGTGGCAACAAAAAAGCTGCATGAACGTTTTTGCGAAACGTCCATGCAGCAGACTGTCTGTTGGAATATTTTATTTAGTACAGATCAGCAATCTCGTAGATCAGCTTCTCGGATTTCTCCCAGCCCAGGCACGGGTCGGTGATAGATTTACCGTAACAGCCTTCGCCGATCTTCTGGTTGCCATCCTCGATGTAGCTTTCGATCATCAGGCCGCGGACAAAGCCGTGAAGATCCGGATTATGATGGACACTGTGCAGTACCTCTTTGCTGATACGGATCTGTTCCATAAACTTCTTGCCTGAGTTGGCATGGTTGGTATCGACAAAGACACAGGGATTTTTTAGTCCGCTCTTCATATAGATATCGTACAGATGTACCAGATCTTCGTAGTGGTAGTTCGGGCTGCTCTTGCCGAAATTATCAACGTAGCCGCGCAGGATCGCATGGGCATACGGATTACCGTCGGTCTGGACTTCCCAGCCTCTGTAGAGGAAGGTATGACCGCTCTGGGCAGCTACGATACCGTTCATCATAACGGAGAGGTCACCACTGGTCGGGTTCTTCATGCCGACCGGGATACCGATACCGCTGGCCGTCAGACGATGCTGCTGGTTCTCTACGGAACGGGCACCGATCGCTGTGTAGGACAGGATATCGGAGATATAACGGTGATTTTCCGGGTACAGAAGCTCGTCGGCACAGGTCAGGCCGGTTTCACGGATTGCACGGGTATGCAGATCACGAACCTTGATCAGACCCTCAAGCATATCCGGAGCCTTATCAGGATCGGGCTGGTGCACCAGACCTTTGTAACCGGCGCCGGTGGTACGCGGTTTGTTTGTATAGATACGCGGGATAATAAAAAGCTTGTCTTTGACCTTCTCCTGCACTTTGGCAAGACGGTAGGTATAATCAAGTACAGAATCCTCACGGTCTGCGGAGCAGGGACCGATGATAAGGATAAATTTATCCAGCTTGCCGTCAAAGATGGCTTTCATTTCTTCATCACGCTTGGCTTTGATGTCTGCGATGGCTTTATCTACAGGGAAACGCTCCTTGATCTCCTTCGGAACCGGAAGTTTCCGTAAAAAACGCATATCCATTTCCATAATGTTCATTCTCCAATCTATGCTTCAGTAATGTATATTTATACATCAGACTAGTGCTATCTTAGCACAGAACGTACCGAAAGGCAATTGACAAACGCCCGCCGTGTACGAAAGTTAGTGTACCATAAGATACTGAATAAATCAATGATTTAACGTATTAAAGAAAATGTTGAGTTTGTGACAGTTGTGAGTGGGAAAATATAAAAGATAGAATGTAATGTAAGAACTAAGAAAATAGTCAGAAAGAATTGACAAATGGAAATTCATAAGGTATGATCGAGAAAAGACTCTATAAAACAAGTCATGATTCGCTTTCAGGATGGGATCAAAACTACATATTTTTTCAATTCAAAATGTTACCACAATGAAGATTGATGTAAGAAAATAACGATATTTAATGATACAAAAGAAAGGTGTGATTTAGTAGGAAATATATGGGAATCAGCGAAATTGAATTTCAACGTGCAGGCAGGAATAAACAAACGAAAATAAATAGTAAGTATATCAACAGTGGAAAATACAGAAAAAAATTTAATGGGTTATCAGATTCAAATAAATTAAACCGCCTGGTATATAAATTGGCAAAAAAAATGTTAAAGCACAGATCGGGAACTGAATATGAAGATATGTATTGGATAGATTTAGATACGTTGCAAGTAGTTGCACAGGAGGTAAATACAGATACAGTTAAATCGGTTGTTTATTCAAACAGAACTATGGAAATCGTTCAGATATATAAAAACAACAGAGAAAAGCGTTTATTGACATTACATACTCACCCCAGTAGTTTTCCACCAAGTATTCCAGATTTTAATGCTAATTTTCAGAATGAATATAATATGGGGCTGGTTATATGCCATGATGGAAAAATATTTCTTTATGCAGCAGAAGAAGAACTCAATGAGGTATATTATGATTTACTGGTTGCTAAAAAAATAAAGCAGGGATATAATGAATTCGAAGGAAGATGTATGGTTTTGGAGGAAATGCAGGACTTTTTTAAAATGACATTCAGAGAGGTGACAAATAATGAAAATGGAAAATGATGAATTTATAATTCCACAAAAATACCTGGACATGTCAGTTGACCGATTAGAAAAGACTGCCAGGGAAATGTTGGAACAAATAAACAGCATACCTAAAAAGATTCGAAAAAAAAAGAAAGCGACAGCTGGTAAAAAAGAGATAGATTTTTATATGTAAGGGAAGTCTCAAAGCATCAATTGAATGTTTTGGGGCTTCCTTTTTGGCTGTTGTCTGTCAGCAGGGAATGCAGGAATAAAAAATCGTATTGCATATGCAGGGGAAATGCTTTTATAATAGGAAACGGATGTCCGACAAAAGGAGGTACAAAACTATGGCAACATCATTACAGAGCAGTCTGACCCGCGAGGAAGCGCTGGCATTGCTGAAAACATATAATAAGGATACATTTCATATTCGTCATGCCCTGACTGTGGAAGGTGTGATGCGCTGGTATGCAAAGGAACTGGGTCATGCCGATGAGGAGGAATTCTGGGGACAGGTCGGTCTTCTGCATGATATTGATTTTGAGATGTATCCCGAGGAGCATTGTACAAAGGCGCCGGAGCTGTTAAAGGCCGGTGGTGTGAATGAGGAGATGATCCATGCGATTTGTTCCCATGGCTATGGCATCTGCTGTGCTGTGGAGCCGGTGCTGGAGATGGAGAAGGTGCTGTTTGCGACAGATGAGCTGACCGGTCTGATCTGGTCCTGTGCACTGATGCGGCCGTCCAAGAGCACGAAGGATATGGAAGTTAAGAGCCTGAAAAAGAAATTCAAGGACAAGCATTTTGCTGCCGGATGTTCCCGCGATGTGATCCGCCAGGGCACTGAACGTCTTGGATGGGAGCTGGAGGAGCTGTTTGCAAAGACCATTGAGGCCATGCGAAGCTGCGAGGACAGTGTAGCTGCTGCGATGGCGCAGGAAACGGCAGAAGAATAATTTTCCATGAAATTTACCGAAAACAGGAAAAGCATAGAAAGACACAGAGGAGTTGCAGGAAATAATGAAGAAATATACAGACTATATCATCGAACAGATGAAACAGCTGCTGGCGATCGACAGTCCAACGGGATTTACAGCGAAGGTGGCAGCGTATCTGCTGAAGGAATATACCCGTCTGGGTTATCAGCCCTGGCAGACAAAAAAGGGCGGCGTGGCTGTATGCCTTGGAGGTGAGGGCGAGCCGGTGGCTTTGATGGCGCATACCGATACGCTGGGAGCTATGGTGGCCGAGGTCAAGGCCAATGGCCGGCTGCGTCTGACACCGCTGGGGGGCTTAAATGCCAACAATACAGAGACGGAAAATTGCCGCGTGTACAGCTTTGACGGTTCCGTATACGAGGGAACGATCCAGCTGGAAGATGCGTCGATTCATGTCAACGGTGAGTTCAGCAATACAAAGCGAAGCTTTGATACTGTAGAAGTTGTTTTGGACGAGGATGTCCATACCAAAGAGGACGTGCATAAGCTGGGCATCGAAAATGGCTGCATGGTCTGTGTGGAGCCGAGAACCCGTGTGACGGCATCCGGGTATATCAAGAGCCGTTTCCTGGATGATAAGCTCAGTGCCGCGATCCTTTTGGGGTATGCGAAATATATAAAGGAAGAAAATATCGTTTTAAAGCGTAAGGTGTATGAACATATTACGGTCTTCGAAGAGGTCGGTCACGGCGCCTGTGCACTGGTTGCAGAGGATATCGAGGAGCTTTTATCTGTGGATATGGGCTGTATCGGCAAGGGACTGGAATGCGACGAGCACCAGGTATCCATCTGTGTCAAGGATAGCGGCGGACCTTACCATTACGATGTGGTGCGTAAGCTGGTCGCGACGGCAAAAGCGAACGGCATCAGCTATGCGGCGGACGTCTATCCGCATTATGGATCAGATGCGGATGCGGCGTTGAGTGCCGGAGCGGATGCAAAGCATGGGTTAATTGGTCCGGGCGTGTATGCTTCCCATGGATACGAGCGTTCCCATATCGATGCGGTGGAAAATACACTGCGTCTGCTGGTGGCCTATCTCGACAGCTGAGAGGGTTTTACTGCTTGCGAAACGCGTGGAAAAAGGCTATAATCCAGTTCTGAGGGTATAAAAGAACGGACGGAGCAAAAGATATGTCGAAATTTACAAAGCAGGCAATCCGGCAGGCATGTCTGGAACTGCTGAGAGAAAAGCCATTTGACAAGGTTACCGTCAAGGATATTGTCATGCGCTGTGAGTTAAATCGAAACACATTTTATTATTACTACAGGGATATTTATGATGTGCTGGAGGATATCTTTGTCGAAGAGCGGGAAAGTCTCCGGCAACAGCTTTCGGGAGAGGGTTCTTTTTATGAATCCTATAAAGCGGCATCTGCCATTATCTTGCAGCATAAAAGTGCTGTACTGCATCTGGCAAAGTCACGTCATGAGGATATCCTGATGAATTATCTGACGAATGTTGTCCGCGATTTTGTCCGTCCTTTTGTGGAATACCGTGCCAGGGATGCCCGGCTGTCGGAGCAGGATATCCGCTATATTGTCAGCTTTTACAGCTGTGCGATCATAGATTACACCCGCCACTGGATTCTGGACGGGATGAATGAGGACGGAGAGGAGCTGCTTTTGCGACTGTCCGATACGTTTGAACTGACGATCGATACCCTGATCGGGCAATGCCAGAACAGGCAGTACCATATAAAGGAAAACCAGACCCGGTAAAGTATAAAAATTAAAAGAGAAAAGTCTGAAAAGAGGTATGACCATGTGGCGGTCATGCCTCTTTCGTGCTATATGCAAAGAAAAAGGAAAAGTTTTCAGCCGCCAATCCATATCAGAAGCGCTTGTCTTTTACCACATACAATTTACAGCGCGCTTACATTTTCCAAAAACACATTCCAAAATTCTTACAAACTCCTTACCCAGGCATAGTGGTGCATTTTACATACCCTCCGTACAATAAACACCGTACATTTGAAGGAGGAGCACATGCAAAGTATGAACAATGTCGCTGTCGGCCCTTCGGTCACAGCCAAAAAACTGACACGTCCCATACCGTTGAAAAAAGAGAAAGCAGAGATGGGGACACAGCTTGTGCAGTTGAAAAAGACAGGAACGGTCCTGCTTTTTGTCCTGCCGGCACTGATACCGCTGATCGTATTCTGGATCTATCCCATCTGCCGTTCTATCTGGCTGAGCCTGACCGACTGGGATTTTATGACGGTTGATTACAATTTTATCGGATTAAAAAACTATATGTCCCTGTTTCAGGACAGCCGTTTTTATGCGGCGCTTTTAAATACTCTGATCTTTACTGCAGGAACTCTGCTGCCGACGATCGTGGGAGGTCTCGGACTGGCACTTTTGCTGCAGAAAAATTTCCGGGGCAGCGGATTTTTCAAATTCATCCTGTTTTCCCCGTGGATCACACCGACGGTGGCAATCTCGATCGTGTGGACCTGGATTTTTCAGCCGGATGGTGGCTTTGCCAATCAGATTTTGTCCCTGTTTGGACTTCCGGCTCTGAAATGGATCAGCAGTTCCCAGACTGCAATGCTTTCTGTCATCATCGTAACGGTGTGGAAGAGTCTGGGTTATGCGATGATTTTTTATCTGTCGGCACTGGAAAAAGTGCCCACCGAACTGTACGAAGCCAGCGATCTGGATGGTGCGAATGCCTTTCAGCGCTTCCGGTATATGACATTACCGAGTATCTCACCGACCACGTTCTTTCTGATGATCATTACGATGGTCAATTCCCTGCAGGCCTACGACCAGATCCAGATCCTGACCCAGGGCGGACCGAGCGGAAGCACGAGAACTTTGCTGTACATGTATTATCAGCTGGGCTTCCAGGAATTTAACATGGGGCAGGCTGCCGCAACAGCTGTCGTCATGATCCTGATCACAGTTTTGTTGTCCTGTGTGCAGTTTAGAGCATCAAAAAAATGGGTGAATTACTAACTGGTATACGCTGTGCGGCAAAGGTTTGTGCAGATCACAGCGGTGTATGATACAGGAGGACATATGAATACAGAAGCAACATCGTTTACAGCAAAACAGGCAGGAAGCCGTACACCACAACATATCCTTGCGGAAACTGCCAGATATGGCGTGCTGATCATCGTCAGTATATTTACGGCATTTCCGTTTTTCTGGATGGTCGTCAGTGCATTAAAAACAAAGACGGAGATCATGGATATTACCCATTTTCTTCCGACCACACCGCAGTGGAGCAATTTTACTTCGGTACTGTTTGATTCACCGATCCTGCATTATGTGTGGAACAGTATGGTGATCTCGCTGATCGTGATCGCCCTGCAGATTTTTTCCGGGGCACTGGTGGCCTATGCCATCGTCTTTCTGGAATTTAAGGGCAGAAAGATCCTGTTTGCCATCATTATGGGAACCTACATGCTGCCGGTGGCGGCAACGTATATTCCGAGTTATATTATTTTGTCAAAAATGAATCTGTTAAACACACTGACCGGTCTGGTGATCTCGAGCGCTGTGAGCATTTTCGGTATTTTCCTGCTCAGACAGGCTTTTATGCAGGTACCGCTGGGTCTGGTGGAGGCAGCCCGCATGGACGGGGCGAGCCATTTCAGGATTCTCTGGCAGGTGGTCTGCCCGATGACAAAGTCATCGTTTATCACATTCGGTTTGATGAGCTTCATTTCTACATATAACAACTACATGTGGCCATCCCTGGTCACAAACGATGCGAACAAATATCTGGTTTCCCAGGGCCTTCGCAGCTTCTTTATCGAGGGCGGTGCCTATGGCACAGAGTGGGGACTGGTGATGGCGGCCAGTGCGGTGATCGTACTTCCGTTGTTGCTTCTGTTTGCATTCACACAGAAATGGTTCATCAATGGTATCGGTGGAGACACCGGTATGAAGGGCTGAGTACAGCCGGTAAGAAGATCTGCACAAGAAGAAAAATGGAGAAAACAGCAGATCGTAAGTATTCAGGAGGAGTAAAAGTTATGAAGAAACGTATCGTATCGATGGCACTGGCAGGCGCCTTTGCCGTAACAGCACTGGCAGGGTGTGGCAGCACAGGTTCATCATCCGCAGACAGCGCATCCGCTGCAGAGACAACACAGGAGAGTGCATCCGCAGATAGCACCGCTACAGGCAGTGCAGCAGCTGACACGGCCAGTACACAGGAAGCAGCACCGGAGGGAACCACAGAGGTGGAATTCTGGTATGCCGGTGGAAAGACAGCTGTCAATGTTGTACAGGATATTATTGACAAATACAATGCATCCCAGTCCACATATCATGTATCCGCTGTCACACAGGCAGACTACGATGAGACATACCAGAAGCTGCAGGCAGGTATCGCTGGTAATGCAGCCCCGGATCTGGTGCTCCTGACACCATCTGTAGCCAGAAATCTGTCGGATAAGAATCTGCTGACAGATCTGAAGCCGTATGAGGATGCTGCGGAGGATTTTTCCGAGGATGATCTGATCCCGGTATTCACCAATATGGGAAAAGACCCGCAGGGAAAGACCTTTGCAATCCCGGCCTACGGTACAACACAGGTGCTGTACTACAATATCGGTGCTTTTGAGGCAGCCGGTGTCAAGGCAGAGGATATTCATACCTGGCAGGATCTGGCGGAGGCAGCCAAAAAGATCAAAGATACCGGAAAGTATACCTATGGCTGGGAGCCGATGTGGGGGGCCGGTAACCTGATCGATGCCGCTTTCTCCAATGGTGCAAAAGTGCTCAGCGACGATGGCACACAGGTGCTGATCAACAGCGACGAATGGGTCGAAGTATGGGAGGCTTTCCGTACATGGATCAACGATGATAAGCTGATGGCCATTCATTCCGGCGGACAGGGCTGGGAGTACTGGTACAATACGATCGACGATGTATTAAACGATGTAGCCGGTGGTTATACAGGTTCTTCAGGTGACCAGGCAGACCTTGACTTTACAAAAGTGGCAGCTATGGAGCAGCCGGCATGGGATACGGATACCACATCCGCTCCGGCAGCAGAGTCCCTGACCTTAAGCGTACTGGAAAGCTCCGGAGATGCCGAGAAACAGGGTGCTTTTGATTTCATTAAATTCTTCACCAATCCGGAGAATCAGGTCACATGGACGATGTCTACCGGATATGTGGCTGTCAATACAAAGATCAATGACAATGCAGACTATACCGCTTATGTAGCAGAAAATCCGCAGGCATCTGTACCGTTTGCCCAGGCTTCCCACGGTTCTGTCTATCCGTATGATCCGACGAACGGTGCAATCATGGATGCATTAAAGATTGCAGCAGACAAGGTAGAGATCGATGGTGTATCCGCAAAAGAGGCACTGGATGAAGCACAGAAAACAGCGCAGGCTGCACTGGATGAGGCACTGGGGAAATAAGATATGATGACTGTACTGGAATTTGAGATCAGTGGTACAGCAGCTTGCAGGCAGACAGGAACGTTTCAGGTTCCTTCTGCCTGTAAACAGTTGCGCATGACGTACACACTGGATAAACAATATGGATTTCTTGTGTTTGTTGCGGTAAAAGACCCGAAAGGACAGATCCGTCTGCAAAAGCAGCTGAGCAGCACGCCGGTGCTGCAGATCGGGGAAACGGGCAGGGACACGACGCTTGGCGGTATTCCGGGCAGGATCTGTGAGGGAAAGTGGCAGATCGAGGTCTGCCTGTTTGCCGAGCATGTTCACCGGCTGACCGGGGGAAAGGGCATTCCTTTTTCCTTTGAGATCACGGATCAGGGAGATACAGTAGAAGAATATGTCGGAGACAATATCTGGGCCGATGAGCAGTTTGTCTATAGTGGATTCGACCAGAAAAAGGTGTACCGGGAGGGGGCACGCTGGTATAAAGGAGATTTTCATACCCATACCCGGCTGTCGGACGGAAAAGAGCTGCCCACAGGAGCCAGCCGCAAGGCAGAACTGATGGGGCTGGATTATTATATGGCGACAGAACATAATGTCGTGCATACGGGCTGGCCCAAAACGCATGTCTGTGTGATGCCAGGGGTGGAGGTGACCACGGTGCTTGGACATGCCAATCTTTTTGGACTGACGAAACGACCGGAAAGTCTGGAGGCTATCTGGCAGGACAGGAAAGAAGCGCAGATCGAAGAGGATATTCTGGCTGTGGCAGCAGAATGCCGGCAAAATGGCTGGCTGTTTTCTGTCAATCATCCGTTTCTCTATGTATGGCAGTGGCTGATGCAGGGGCTGTCCCTGATGGCGGTGGACTGTCTGGAGATCATCAACGATCCGACCTATGCTGCGGATCCGGATGCGCAGGCTGAACGGGCGAACCGTATGGCGGTGGCCCTGTCTGACCTTTTATGGAACGATGGCTACCGGATCTGTGCCGTGGGTGGCAGCGATTCCCACAATCTGATCGAGGAGCGCTATGGCGATGCCACGGAGCCATCGATTCCCGGAGATCCGGCTACCTGGCTGCATATGCATGATCTGACACCGGAGCATGTGATCGAAGCGTTGAGAGACTGCCGGTGTTATGTGACCAGACACTGTCGGATGTTCAGTGAATTTCAGGTATACGGAGCGGACAATATTATGAAAAAGATCCGTTTCGGTGAGCGTATTCCGGAGGATGCGACAACGCTTTTGTATGAGATCATCGTTACAGACTGTGCGTATGCGGCAGAGCTGTACTGTATGGTCAATGGAAAGAAGAAAAAGCTGCAGACAGTAAAGACAGGTGAGCATACCTATACGGTGCAGGGCACGCTGCATCTGCATAAAAAGGGCTGGGATTGTCTGCGGTTTGGTGCGGAAACTGTGGACGGAGAATTTCTGTTTTTCGGAAATGCGATGACGAAGGGAGAAAAAGTGCCGCATTACCAGACGCTGGGAGAGGCGATGCGGTATATCAGAGATACATGGAAATAAAGGGAATTTTGTTTGACAAGGACGGGACGCTGATCGATTTTTTCAAGGTGTGGGAACCGGCGATAAAACCGGTGCTTGAGCGGCTTCTTGCACAGCTTGGTCTGGAATTTGACCGGGAAGAAAAAGAGTGTCTGTTAAAACGTCTGGGGTACCGAAATGGAAAGATTGATCCGGAGGGTGCGATCGCGTGGAAAAGCTACCGGGGGATTGCCAGGGATCTGGGAGAGGCCTGCCCGGTGTTGAAACAACGGGTATCGACAGAAAAGCTGGCGGATATTCTGAGAGCGGAGTTTTATACCGAGGTTGCAAAAAAAAGGCAGGAATATCCGACATTTACCGATCTGCCGGCATTGTGCCGGATGCTTACCGGGCAGGGCATACAGCTGGGCGTGGCAACGACGGATGATGCGGCATCGACCAAGCATTGTCTGGATTGTCTGAAGATCACATCTTATATCAGCTTCTGGGGGACTGCTGACGGGCAGCTGCCGGAGAAGCCGGATCCAAAGCTTTTGTATATGGCTGCAGCGCAGTGGAAGGTTTTGCCGGAGGAGATCGCTGTTGTGGGGGATACGCCGAATGATATGCGGTTTGCGGAGAATGCACATGCGACGGGGATCGCTGTGCTAAGTGGGACGGGTAGTCGCCTGGCGCTTGAGCCGTTGGCTGATGTGGTGATTGGGTCTGTTGACGATCTGTGGAAGTTGATTTGTGATTTGAAAAATGTATAGGACGGACGCCGTGGAGCCGGAAGCTCCCGCCCTCCCCGTCCTTATGTGCTGCCACGACCGAAAGCCGTCGCTGGAAGCGGTAAGTTCTAACTGTCTGGTCAGCCACCGTAAAGGGCACCAGCTGCATTCGCCGTGTTTTCTGATGAAAACACAGCTCAGGGCAGCTTCAACAGCTGTCTGGGAGACAGCTGTTGTCCCTTTCCGATGTCAGCCCAGGCAGTAAGAACTTGCTCGCTTTCGCTCCAAGGCTTTCGGTCGTGGCAGCACGTAAGGACGGGGAGGGCGGGATCTTCCGGCTCCACGGCTGTTTTTTTGGAATGATAATAAAACTCCATCCAGATACGCGGAAATGGGAAATGAGTATCTGAATGGAGTTATTGGGGCTATTTATGTGTGCATTTCGGAGAAGTATTGCTGGTTATCAGTTTTTTACCGGTTTGATAGCCGCATTTGGAGCATACTTTTATAGAGTATACATTTATAACACAGCTGCCATCGGCATTTTTAATATGGCGGGTACTTTTTGTCTGTTTAAAGGTATGTTTGCATGTTTTCCTTAATTCTTCATTTGTTTCAGGGAACGGATAAACAGTTATATTGTCATCAGCTATAATGCCCTCATCCAGTGTTGAAAAATCGAGGGCATAGTAAGGATCCCAATAAGCTAAGTCTTCATCTGATTCTATAAGATATTCTGTCAGTTCAACACCTGGTTCCGGGCACTCATCAGAATCCACTGTTTGTAAAGGTGTATATCCCCATACAGTTGCGCTGCCAAGTACGATAGACAGTGTCAGTAAAAGCGCAAATAGAGGCATATGTAATCTTTTCTTTTCGGATCGTTTCATAACAAGCGTGATTCTCCTTTTTAGTAATGATTTTGACTGGCTGAAATTGCTTTGCCAGACAAGCGGAAGAGGTTCTTTTTCTGTTGCGTATTGGATTAATGATGTAGCATATGCACGTTTTTCATTTGATGAAAGTTGTTTTGTCACATACTGATCGGATGCACATTCGGAAACAAATGAATAAAATGGCAAAAGAAACCAGGCAACAGGATTAAACCAGTGCAGACAAAGTACAATCAGACATAGGAATTTGAAAAATGTGTCATGATGTCGGGCATGAAATATTTCATGCTGATACAAAAATGATTCAGTATCCATACTTTTCTGATACTCTGGAAGAATAATTCGTGTATGCCACAATCCGATTGTGAACGGTGAAGAAACATCCGCATAGAGGGGTTCTTCACTATTGGTGAAGGGGACAGAGGAATACATTCGGCTGGCTTTGTGATATTTACACATTTCATAACAGAAAAATATAAGGGCAAGAAAAGTACCGATAAGTACAAGTGCAATAAGCCAGTATGGAATCAATAAAGCACCTTGATTTAATTGTACTTGTAGCTTGTTCCGAAAGTCTACCAGAATGTGTTCGTCTTTAGGCAGAGAAAAAACAGGTTTAAATGGTACGATAGATGCAGGTAAAACATGATATAGCAGCTGAATCGGTATCAGATAAAAGAAAATACTGATACGAAGCAGATGCATGGCCAGAATTGCATGGAAAGACTGACGATCGGCCAGATAAAAAATCAGACAGCATATGACAGGAACGCTGCCGGCAAATGTCATAGTAAAAGGCAGTATCATCGTTATAATCCTTTCAAATAATCTAAAAGCTCGTCTCTTTCCTGTTGGGTGATCTTCTGACCACCGGTAAAGGCACTGATAAAAGTGGTCAGGGAAGAATCAAAGGATGTTTTGACAATTTCTCTGGCATAGGTTTGCTGATACTCTTCCTTTGTGATGGAAGGCGCATACAGGCGGCGTGTGCCTGTAGAAGAAAGTGTCAGATATCCTTTTTGTGTCAGATGAAGCAGGAAAGTATTCAGTGTCTGTTTTTTCCAGTCTTTTTTTTCAATGGTTGTAAAGTAATTCATGAGCTGAGCGAATGTCTGAGGTTCGTTAGTGTTCCATAGATGTTCAAGAACGAATAATTCAGTTTCGCTGAGTGGAACTGTTGCCATGGAATAACCTCCCTTGTTTATTTAAATTGTATTATGCCATATAGAACAAAAATAGTATAACTGTTACTTGTTAAAAGCGCAATGAAGAGATTGACTAAAAAAATGATAGATAAATTAGCTGGTTTGTACATTGCAGATATGGAAAAAAATTGTTATCTTCAAAACGTATTATAAAAAAGAATACGAAAGCGCTTATGTATAAAAAGGTATAAAAAGAAAATGAAATGGAGGTAACAAATGAGAAAAAAAGTAAAAAAATGGATGGTTTTGATGTTAGCAGTAATGTTATCAGCAGTAGTTACAGTACCTGTAAAAGCAGAAAGAAAAAGCTGGGAATTTAATAAGGCAGCTAACAGAAGTTTTACGAATTTGGCAAGTGGAAGTAAGGCTGATGAAGAAGTAAACTGGTATGTAACGTTAAATAAAACAAAATATACCAATATTTCCGGTACTAACCGTTTTCAATGCAAAGTGTTAGATGGTAAGACTGGTGGAGATGCATCTGTGTTGGTAACGATAAGCAGTTATGCGAAACGTAAGGCAACGATATATACGTTGGACGTATATCCGAAGTATACCTCAAAACTGGTTGGAAGAAAGGATCCAAAGAGTACTACTAAAGGAAATTTAGTATTATGGGGATATTTCACTCCGTAATGCAAATAGAGGAATAAAAGTTAAGACTGCAGGTATATGTGGCAGGAACTATATCTGCAGTCTGTCAGACAGGAAGATTATGAAAAAAAACAGAAAACAGATTTTGCGATACTGCATATTGGAAATAAGAGAAAGTATCAGTGTATTGTTCTTTATTTCTATAGGTGGCTGTGTATTATGTCTTGCATTAGACAATTGGGATATGTTGAAATTAATTTCAAATCAACGAAACACATTAGGCGTTGCGGAATATCTGGATAATTCGTTTAGCTGGGGATTTTATGGAATTTTTGTTTTTGCAGCTATGGCTGCAGTTGCCTATGGACTGGGATATTATCGGGATTATAAAGCGGGTATCATATTAAATGTGGTTGCAAAAACATCACTCAATGGATATTGTTTGGGTAAACTGACAGCGGTGTTCTGCTCAAGTTTTTGTGCGGCCTTTTTGAGTATAGGGCTTTTTTCAGCTGTGCTCGCACAGTATCTGCCATTAGTTTCACAGGAAATGCTGGTTTCACAGGCAAATGCTTTATGTATGGCGCTTGCTAAATCAGGTAATTATGAAGCATATGTTATCCTGCGATGTTTTATGATGGCTCTTTGGTGTGGTGTATATGGTGTTGTGGTTATTTGCGTATCTTCAATTGTCAAAAATGCAGGAATGAGTATTGTTCTGGTAATTGCAGTGCGTTATATGATCAATGCGTTATGCAATGTGTTGGGTATAGAGGCTGTATATAGACCATCCAGTTGGTTTGCCATGGATAACAGTGCGTTTTCAGATGCGTGGACATTCGTGCTTTGTCTGGGATATGTCATTATAGTAACAGGGGTGGCAGGTATGATATTTAAAAGAAACGTGACAAAAAAGGTGCAGAGAGGATAAGAAAAACAAAATGAAAAAAAGAGTTGCAGGAAGTGTGCTGTTAATTATTTTGTTTGTGATTTTATTGAGTTTGGCACGAGTTCGTTTTCAACAAAATCAACTGGATGCCCCAGCCGATAAAATAGCATCCATAACAGAAAAAAATCAGAAGTTGTCAACAGCCAGTGAAGATAATCTGGAAGAAATAAAAAGTAATCCTGCCCATATATCAAAAAAACTGTCAGATACACTGACGGTAGATGCTGATGTTACGGAGGGAACCGGAAATTATAAAGAATACAAGATTGAACTTGCACAGTTGTCTGTGGCAGATGCAAAAGAGACGCTGGAACAGCTGACCGGAGAGACGGTAGAAGCACCGGAAAGTAGCGAGGGTAATTTCTGGATGTATGCACCTGGTGGAGGATTTGCCGGGGAAGTTGATGGTGTTGTTTTTTTCAGTAAAAATGATAAAGCGGATGATGCTCTGTTCAGCCTGTTAAATATCTGGGATGCCAGAAATAAAGAGAAGCAACAGGATAAAGAGATTGCGGGGATGTCAAAACAAACAGCCTGTGGTCTGGTACTGGATTGTGTGAAAAAAGTGACACGGGAGGAATGTGACATACTTCATGTAAATGCAATTGATGAAAGTGTTATAGATGAATTAAGCAAAAAAGAAGGCGAGGAACTGGATAAAAACCAATATGCAGGCGGAGCCTATCTGATATATATGGGTCTAGAAAAAGATGGTTTGCCGGTGTACAGTGGTATAGGAGAACAGTATATTTCGAGTGTACTGAACTGGGATGTGGCAAAAAACTGTACAGTAGAAGCTGTTGTGACGAAAAATGGCCTGCGGTATTTTAACATGAGTTATCCCTATAACATAGCAGACACAGGAAGAAAACTGCAGATTCTTTCTGCAACAGAGGCATTGGAAAAGGCACTTGTACCGTTAAAAAATCTGATAACAGAGGGAACCACTGTTATAGATAATATTTATCTGGAATATGTTCCGATTGCCAGTGAAAGTTTATGGAAACCTCAGTTGCTTCGTCCATATTGGACGATAGAATATACAAATACAAGTATAACAGATGGTGTCAAAAATACATCAAAAGATGTTATCCGTATAAATGCTGAAACAGGGGAAGATCTTGCGTATGGGAAGTAGAAATACATCTGGATGGAAAAAAAGCATACAGGTTTGCAGATATTTATTTCAAAACAGATTTTGGACGGTCAATACCCTGATGGTATATATTCTATTGGTTGTTTTTATTTCTTATTATATACGTCCGATTGCAGCATATTGTCTGGCACAGAAGGTTGCGGTTACGCCATGGATATTTCCATTTATGTCAAGTGATTATATGTTACAGATATTTATGGTTGCAGGTGCGATTTTTTTGCTTGCAGATGTCCCTTTCTATGAAGAAAATGGAATGTATCTTCTGTATCGCACAGGAACAGTGAGCTGGCAGGTTGGAACGGTGTTGTATATGTTGGTGACAGCAGTTCTGTATGTACTTAGTATAGGAGGAATTGCCCTGTTGTCTTTGGCAGATGTTGTTCAGTTTTCCAGTGAATGGGGAAAGATCTTTGGAACTCTGATGCAGACGGGAGTAAGTCAGGAAACAGGTATTCCTATGGATTTTAGTTATACGATGTTTCGGTTTACACCAGCGAAGGCAACAGTTTACAGTTTTTTATTGGAGGTAGCGTGTATTTTATGGCTGGGATGCGTTATATATACAGGAAATTTGCTATTGAAACATAAAATGGGAGTGCTTATAGCGGTGGTATATCTGTTCTTAGACGCTGTGATAGCAAACACATTACCCAGAAGCATATATCAGTATTCTCCACTTTCGCTGAGTCAATTGGCAAATTATAATGGAGATTTAGAAAGAGAAGGTGTGACATTTTTATATGCTGTGTTGTTTTTTAGTTTTAGTTTTATATTGTTTATAATTGTTATTTTTTTTACAGGTCACATGAAATGCAAAAAGTCAGGAATATCACATGTCAGTGAATGAAAAGATGGAGTGCAAATATAATGGAAACAGTGATAGAGGTTAAACATGCATCAAAAAAGATCAAGGAAGTTCAGATACTGACGGATGTAAATCTGAATATACAAAAAGGAGAGATCTGTGGCATTATCGGACGTAATGGTTCGGGAAAGACGGTGCTTTTAAAGTCTATCTGCGGTTTTATGCCTCTGACGGAAGGCGAGATTCTGCAAAATGGTAAGCGGATCGGAACAGATACAGAATTTATAGAAGATGCGGGTTTTATTATAGAAAATCCGTCGTTTCTGCCCATGAAATCCGGATATAAAAATCTGAAATATCTGGCGTCTATCCGTAATCTGGCGGATGAAAAACGGATACGGGAATGTCTGGAGCTGGTCGGACTTGCGGAAGATGCAGATAAAGCGGTGGGAAAATATTCGATGGGTATGCGGCAACGTCTGGGAATTGCCCAGGCTATCATGGAAGATCCGTCTATCATTATTCTGGATGAACCAATGAATGGGCTGGATAATCAGGGTGTGGAAGAAATGAGAAATCTTTTTTTGAAGTTAAAAGAAGAAGGAAAAACATTTCTGATCGTAAGCCATAACCGTGAAGATATTGAGATGTTGTGTGATCATGTATATATGATGGATCACGGCGTATTGTCAGTGCAGCGATGACAGCATTTTTAAAACGTGTTTTCAAAACATGATAGGGGCAGGAATTTCCAAAAAGCTGGGATTCCTGCCCTTATTTTGGGTGTGGGTAAGAAATTTCTTTTGAAGCAGGGAAAACAGAATCTGAGAACAATAATTTCAGATGAAAAGGTGGAAGCTGCAGAGAGCGTTTCCGGATGGAATTTCGTGAAAATATGCGTTATAATGCAGGATATGACGCATAGAGAAAATGGAGGAAGCACTGTGGGTACACCGAAAAATATTATCTTTGATGTGGGCGATGTTTTGATTGAGTACAGATGGAAGCAGATGCTGATGGATTATGGTCTGGAGGAGGATGATGCAATCCGGGTGGGACGTGAGATGTTTGATGATCCGGATCGGCTGTGGAGTATTTTTGATCTGGGGACGCTGACGCAGGAGGATGTGATACGGCAGTTTCAAAAGAAGCATCCGGAGGATGCGGAGGTGATTGCATGGTTTATCAGCCACGGGGAATATATGCATGTGCCGCGGCCGGGAGTGTGGAAGCTGGTGCATCAGTTAAAGGAGGCGGGATATAAGCTGTATATCCTGTCGAATTATCCGGAGAAGCTGTTTAAGAAGCATACGGAATATGCGGATTTTATGGCGGATATGGATGGTGTGCTGGTTTCGTATATGATCAAAAAGGCGAAGCCGTCACCGGAGATTTTTGCGGAGCTTTGTCAGCGGTTTGGACTGGTGCCGGAGGAGTGTCTGTTTTTTGACGACCGGGAGGAAAATGTACGGGGAGCGATTGGTTTTGGTATTCCGGCGAAGCGGGTTTGGTCGGCAAAGGGTCTGGAAGAGGATCTGCATGAGCTTCTGGCGTTGAAGTAAGGCCGTGGCGAACAGGGCATGCCATATGGTGAAGCGGTGATATGGAAAAGCAGCCGGGTGGCAGAAGATGAGGTGGATAGAAGACATGGTACAAAGAACAGAGATTACGGATTTTCAGGATCCGGCGCTGGATGTGTATGCGAGACTGCATGAGGCACAGCTTTTGCATCTGTATGAGCCTGCGCCGGGGATCTGTATCGTGGAGAGCCCGAATGTGATCGAACGGGCGTTAAACAGTGGAATGGAGCCGATTTCATTTCTGATGACAGCAGAGCAGGAGGCTTTGTGCAGACAAAATGGCTGCGCAGAGGCTGCGGATGTGGAATGTGGCAAGCTATCAGATATTCTGCTGACGCAGCGGATTCTGAAACGGTGTCCAGATGTGCCGGTATATACAGCATCGGCGGCAGTGTTACAGAAGCTTACCGGATTTTCACTGACCCGGGGGCTTTTGTGCGCGATACGCCGTAAAGTATTGCCTTCTGTGGAGGAAATCTGCACCGGGGCGGCGAGGATTGCCGTGCTGGAGCATGTGGTCAATCCGACGAATGTAGGAGCGATTTTCCGGTCAGCAGCGGCGCTGCATATGGATGCGATTCTCCTGACACCGGACTGCAGCGATCCGCTGTACCGGCGTGCGGCCCGGGTGAGCATGGGAACGGTGTTTCAGATTCCGTGGACATATTTTCCGAAAAAGACAGTCTGGCCGGGAGACGGAATGACGATGTTGCGGGAGCTGGGTTTTAAGAGTGTGGCTATGGCGCTGCGCAAAAATACGATGGATATTGATGATCCGCGGCTGCGGGAGGAAGAAAAGCTGGCGATTTATCTGGGAGCAGAGGGCGAAGGACTTTTGAACGAGACGATCGATGCCTGTGATTACACGGTCAAAATCCCGATGTCGCATGGCGTGGATTCTTTAAACGTGGCGGCGGCCAGTGCTGTGGCCTTCTGGGAGCTGGGCAGACGCAGCAGATAAAACGGACAGATACGGGGTGACAGATAATGAAACTGACGGATATAGCTTTATGGTATGTGGTATTTATCAATGCATGGGCGTTTACGATGTACGGCATAGATAAGTATAAGGCCAAACACGGTCTCTGGAGGATACCGGAGGCTGCGCTGCTTCTGGTCGCTGCTGTTGGCGGCAGTGTCGGGGCATGGTGCGGGATGCAGGTATTTCATCATAAGACCAGAAAACCGAAATTTTCCATCGGTGTGCCGGTGATATTTGTAGTGGAAGTGGTGTTGGTGGTATATGGGTTCAGATTTATTTGGTAAAAGAAAGGTCTGAGCGAAAATCAAGCTTTAATTATTAAAAAAAGTCAATTATAAATATATAAATTTGATTGTTGCAGATAAATCTCAAAATAGATATATTAGACGTAATGAATTATGTAAAACATTGAAGAAATTGCGATAAAATAGGAGAAGTATGGCAGAAAAGAAGATACGGCAGCAGTTTTGCTTTTATGGCCGGGTGCAGGGCGTTGGTTTTCGGTATAAGCTGTATCATCTGGCGGAGCGATACAGTGTGACCGGCTGGGTGAGAAATGAATATGACGGCAGTGTGATGGCTGAGATGCAAGGGCAGCCGCTGGCATTGGAGATGATCGTGCAGGCACTGGAAAATGACCGGTATATTGAGATCACTGATATCCGGAAGAAGGAGCAGCCGCTACGGGAGGATGAACGGCGGTTTGGTATTGTACATTGAAAAAAGCCGGAGATGAGAGACGCTTTTTCGATAAGTGACGGCTGAAAAAACGGGGAAATGAACCGGGAGGAAGATGGCCGGAGAATGGACATTTTCCGGGGAACGGTTTATCATAAAGGCATATATACAGACAAGGAGGAATTTCAGATGGAAAAAGTATGTCAGTTTTTAAAGGATGCAGGTACATATTATCTGGCTACCGTTGAGGGCGATCAGCCGAGGGTCAGACCGTTTGGCACGGCGCATATTTTTGAGGGTAAGCTGTATATCCAGACGGGAAAATCCAAGGATGTGTCGAAGCAGATCGCAGTGAATCCGAAGGTGGAGATCTGTGCTTTTATGAACGGGGAATGGCTCCGGGTTGCCGGTGAGCTGGTGGAGGATGACCGGGTGGAGGCCAAGGCTTCCATGCTGGATGCGTATCCGGGTCTGAAGAAGATGTATGATGCGAAGGATCCGAATACGGAGGTGCTGTATTTTAAGAATGCTACGGCTACGTTTTCTTCCTTTACGAAGGAGCCGGAGGTTGTGAAGTTTTAAAAGACGGACGTACAGGGTGTACAGTACAGCAGGATTGTCCTGTTGTACTGTACATCGGCATGGTATCTGTCTGAAAATATCACGGAATCAGCAAGCCGTTCACCAGTACAAAATGCGACGGCAACTTCCCTTCTTCAATCCACTCCAGCTTCAATCCCATCAGTTTTTCAATCGTCAGTCCGACGTTTCCTCCCAGAGCTTCAATAGAGTGCCGTAAGGTATCCGGAAAGCGGCAGGGTTTGCCGTCCAGACGGGTGCAGTGTCCCAGACATTTGGGGCAGCTGCCACCGGCGGCCAGAGAGATACTGCCGGGGTAATCTTTTTCCATAGCAAAGACACGGCTGGAAAGGCCATCTCTGCCTTCGGAAAAGATCTGCTCCATCAGAGGCTTTAGTTCCTCCGGTGTATAGATTTTATCCAGATATTCCGGATCGATGGTCAGCTTGTGGGCAAACAGATGCAGCGTTTGAAAACGCATCCAGTATTCAATCACATCAAAATCATAGGGCGGGCAAGACCATGAATGGTTGTAGTTCGGACAGGCCTGACAGGCTTTACGGAACGTAGGCACATCCACGTAGTTTTCTACATAGTCTTTGACCGGGATTTCCGCTTCGTATTGTGACAGAGTATACATAATGACCCCTCCAAATTTTCATTCTTATCTAAAAGACTACTGCAAATATTCGCAAATATCCACCCTTTTTCTGAAAAATAAACAAAAAATAAAATATCGAAAAACTTAATATTTGAATATCAAAAGACTTGACAGGCAAACTAAACAGGTGTATTCTTTGAAAACCAAACTAATGAAGGCAAAGGAGGATATCATCTATGGCAGCCAAAATTTGTGCAACAGGCTCCTGCCTTCCGAGGTATCAGATGCCAAATGAAGAATGGACCGGGTATGTCGAGACCAGTGACAGCTGGATCCGGGAAAGAACCGGGATCGAAAGCCGGCATATTGCCAAAGAAGAAAGCTGTGTATCACTGGCAGCCGGTGCAGCCAAACGGGCACTGGAAAGTGCCAATGTGACAGCCGATGCCATTGATCTTCTGCTTGTCAGCACAATTTCGTCAGAATACGTCATGCCCTGTGCGGCATGTGAAGTACAGGCAGCCATAGGCGCAGATAAAGCGGTATGCTTTGATCTGAATGCCGCCTGCAGCGGATTTATTCTGGCATATAGCACGGCGGTCAGCGGTATAGAAGCCGGTCTGTATCAGACTGCACTGGTGATCGGCAGTGAATGCATGAGCCATCTGATCAGCTGGAAAGACAGATCCACCTGTATTCTGTTTGGAGACGGTGCAGGGGCAGTGCTTCTGAAGGCATCGGACCGGCGGCCCTATCTGCCGGTGGCACATTCCGATGGCAGACAAAAGGCGGCGCTGACGATGAGGAGCCGTCACGATGGTGGTCGGGATTTTCTTGCGGCGGAGTATGATCTGCAGATGGATGGTCAGGCTGTATTTAAATTCGCTGTTCGCAAGGTTCCGGAAGTCATCCGGGAGGTGCTGGAAAAGAATCATCTGCGGATGGAAGATATCCGGTATTTTCTTTTGCATCAGGCCAATCGCCGGATCATAGAGGCTGTTGCCAGACATCTGGGGATCGCTGTGGAAAAGTTTCCGATGAACGTTGCCCATTGTGGAAACACGTCATCGGCAAGCATACCGATTCTGCTGGATGAGCTGAATCATGAAGGAAAACTGCAGAAAGGCGACCGGCTGGTACTGGCCGGCTTTGGCGCAGGACTGACCTGGGGAGCCACTGTGGTAGAGTGGTGATGACCGGATATACCGGTTGAAGTATCTGGATGCCGGTAACAGATCCGTGGACAGATACTGCCTGCACAGAAATAAGACAGAGGGTAAAACTGTCAGTGATGAAAAAGGTCTGTGCAGGTGAAACATATATAAACAAAGAATAAGAAAACAGGAGAATACAACAATGGTAGAAAAAATTATTACACTTACAGCAGAACATTTAGGCATTTCCGAGGACGGCATCAGTGCCACATCTTCTTTCAAGGAGGATCTTGGCGTGGATTCCCTGGACCTGTTTGAGCTGGTGATGGAGCTGGAGGAAGAGTTCGGTATCGAGATCCCGTCCGAAGATCTGGAACAGCTGGCAACGATCGGTGATGTGGCAAAATACATCGAAGAGCATAAATAAAAAACGATATGTGTATGAAGCAGGTCTGCAAAAATCTGAAAAGATGCAGGTACAAGAGATATCTGTAAGTTGAAAAAAATGCAGTGGATGTGTGAAAAACACAGAGCATATGAGGTGACAAGCAAATGAAAACAGAGATAACGAAACTTCTGGATATCGAATATCCGATCCTGCAGGGCGGTATGGCCTGGGTGGCAGAATATCATCTGGCGGCAGGAGTGTCCAATGCAGGAGGCCTTGGTATCATCGGAGCAGCCAATGCACCGGCTGAATGGGTCAGAGAGCAGATCCGTGCGGCAAAAAAACTGACAGATAAACCATTTGGTGTGAATGTGATGCTGATGAGCCCATATGCAGAGGATGTGGCCAGGGTCATAGCCGAAGAGGGCGTTAAAGTTGTCACAACCGGTGCCGGTAATCCGGAAAAATACATGGAGCTTTGGAAATCTGCAGGTGTAAAGGTGATTCCTGTAGTGGCTTCCGTGGCGCTGGCGAAGCGTATGCAGCGCTGCGGCGCAGATGCGGTGATTGCCGAAGGCTGTGAGTCCGGTGGTCATGTAGGTGAAAGCACTACGATGGCACTGGTTCCGCAGGTTGTGGATGCGGTGGATATTCCGGTGATCGCTGCCGGTGGTATTGCAGATGGCCGTGGGATTGCCGCTGCATTTATGCTGGGCGCCAGAGGTGTGCAGATGGGCACACATTTTATTACGACGGACGAGTGCCAGGTGCATGAAAACTACAAGGCACAGATCCTGAGAGCAAAGGATATTGACACCCGTGTGACCGGTCGCAGTACGGGACATCCGGTGCGCACACTTCGAAATGAGATGACTCGCGTGTATCTGGAAAAAGAAAAAGAAGGTGCTTCCTTTGAAGAACTCGAGGCACTGACTCTGGGCGGACTTCGCCGTGCGGTGCAGGAGGGTGATGTAAAGACCGGCAGTGTGATGGCAGGTCAAAGTGCAGGTCTGGTGAAAGAAACCTGCAGTTGTAAGGAACTGGTGCAGCGGCTGGTAAAAGAGACAGAGGCATTGCTGAAAGGAACCGGAATCTATGCATAAGACAGCTTTTTTATATCCCGGTCAGGGCGCGCAGTGCGCAGGTATGGGACGGGATTTTTATGAAAACAGTCCGCTGGCGGCAGATCTGTATGAGAAAGCCGGGCAGATGCTGGGCCTGGATATGAAGCACCTGTGTTTTGAGGAAAATGAACAGCTGGACCGTACAGAATATACGCAGGCAGCGATGGTGACGACCTGTCTGGCCATGACCCGTGTACTGAAAAGTGAGGGGATAGAGCCGGATATTACAGCCGGGTTAAGTCTGGGAGAATATGCGGCGATCGCTGTAGCAGGAGGGTTTACAGAGCTGGATGCGATCCGGTTGGTGCGAAAAAGAGGGATCCTGATGCAGACAGCTGTGCCGGAAGGCTTTGGGGCGATGTGTGCGATTCTTGCACTGGATGCAAAGGTGATCGAAGAAGTACTGGCGGATATACCGGATGTGACGATTGCCAATTATAACTGTCCGGGACAGATTGTGATCACCGGTCGGAGAGAAGCGGTGGAAAAAGCTGCTGAAAAGCTGAAAGAAGCCGGAGCCAGACGATGCATGATGCTGAATGTGGATGGTGCTTTTCATTCTCCGTTTCTGAAACAGGCGGGAGAAGAGTTAAAAGAGGCACTGGATACTGTAGAGATCCATGCCTTGCAGCTTCCCTATGTAACCAATGTCACAGCGGAGTATGTCACAGATAAAGAAAGCATTGTTCCGCTGTTATGCCGGCAGATTTCTTCCCCGGTACGGTTTATGCAGTCCCTGGAGAGGATGCTTGCTGATGGTGTGGATCAGTTTGTAGAGATTGGTCCGGGACGTACGCTGGCCGGATTTTTAAAAAAGACCGACCGACAGGCGAAAGTCTGGAATGTGCAGAATTTTGCGGATGTGCAGCGGGTGAAGGAGGAGCTCTATGTCTGAGAAAAAAACAGCGATCGTGACCGGGGCGAGCCGGGGCATCGGTGCAGCCATAGCCAGAAAGCTGGCTGCAGATGGTATGCGGGTGATCCTTAATTATTGCGGATCCGAAGAAAAAGCACTTGCTGTAAAAGCAGAAATCGAAGCTGCCGGCGGCGAAGCCGCAGTCTGGCAGTGCGATGTGGCAGATGCCGCGCAGTGTGAAGCTATGGTAAAAGCCGTGACAGAAGCGTATGGCAGCATCGATGTGCTGGTCAACAATGCCGGAATTACCCGGGATGGACTGTTACTGCGGATGAAAGATGAGGATTTTTCCAGGGTAATAGATACAAATCTTAAGGGAACCTTTTATATGATGCGGCAGGTATCCCGGTATATGCTGAAACAAAAAAGCGGACGCATCATCAATATGGCATCCGTGGTAGGTATTTCCGGCAATGCAGGGCAGGTCAACTATGCAGCATCCAAGGCAGGCGTGATCGGTGCAACGAAATCGGCGGCAAAAGAGCTGGCCAGCCGTGGTATCACAGTCAATGCGGTAGCACCGGGATTTATCGAGACAGAGATGACAGCGGCACTTTCCGAAAAAACCCAGGAAGCGTTGAAAACGCAGATTCCGCTGGGAACGTTTGGCAGACCGGAGCAGGTGGCAGACTGTGTGGCTTTTCTGGCTTCGGATGCAGCTTCATATATTACCGGACAGGTCATCCAGGTGGATGGCGGTATGTGCATGTAGGAGGAAGGACAGATGAAAAGACGGGTAGTGATCACCGGACTTGGCGCAGTGACGCCGATTGGCAACGATGTTCCCTCGTTTTGGGACAGTATCCGGGCAGGACGCATCGGCATTGGTCCGATCACGAAATTTGACACGACAGAGTATAAGGTCAGGCTGGCTGCAGAAGTCAGAGGATTTGATCCGAAAGAGCATATGGATTTCAAGTCGGCACGCCGCATGGAGATTTTTTCCCAGTATGCTGTGGCGGCAGCGAAGGAAGCATTTGCAGATGCAGTACTGGATATGACGCAGGAAGATCCCTACCGTGTCGGGGTCTGTGTTGGTTCCGGCGTTGGCAGTCTGGAAGCTATGGAGAAAAATACGGCAAAGGTGCTGGAAGGTAAGCCATCAAAGGTTCATCCGTTGTTTGTTCCGCTTATGATCTCCAATATGGCCGCCGGAAATGTGTCGATCCAGCTGGGTCTTATGGGAAAATGTACGGATGTTGTGACAGCCTGTGCCTCCGGTACGCATTGTATCGGTGACGCTTTCCGGGCCATCCAGTACGGGGATGCGGATGTGATGGTGGCAGGCGGTACGGAAAGCTGTATCTGTGGAACCGGTGTGGCAGGTTTCATGAATCTGACTGCTCTGTCCGCAGCTGAAGATCCAAAGAAGGCTTCGCTGCCGTTTGATAAAAAGAGAAGTGGTTTTGTACTGGGAGAGGGTGCAGGAATTGTTATCCTCGAGGAATTATCTCATGCCGTGCAGAGAGGCGCTCATATCTATGCAGAGCTTGTGGGATATGGAGCGACAGCTGATGCCTACCATGTGACATCGCCAAAGGAAGACGGCAGCGGTGCAGCAAAGGCCATGACGCTGGCCATGGAGGAAGCCGGGATCACACCGGAGGAACTGACTTATATCAATGCGCATGGTACAGGAACCCATCACAACGATCTGTTTGAGACGAGAGCCATCCATCTGGCACTCGGCGAAGCGGCAAAAACGGTACATGTCAATTCGACAAAATCCATGACAGGACATCTGCTGGGCGGTGCCGGTGGTGTGGAATGTGTGGTCTGTGCGAAGAGTATAGAGGAAGGCTTTATCCATCAGACGGTGGGTACAGACGAGCCGGATGAGGGATGTGACCTGGACTATACGCTCGGAGCACCTGTGGAAATGCCAGTGCAGTATGCAATGAGCAATTCTCTCGGATTTGGCGGACACAATGCATCGATTTTACTGAAAAAATTTGAAGGCTGAAAGTTATCTCAGGTAATATGAGGTAAAGAAAGCGGATACAAAACTGTACTGAAATATGTTGTCAGCTGACAGAAAGTGCCGGAAAAAAGCGTGCAAAGAAAACCTGCACATGGAGGTAAAAGATGGGTGAAGATATGACAGAAGAAAAACAGAAACATTCTCTGACAGTAAAAGAAATATGCGAGATTATTCCTCACAGACATCCGTTCCTGCTGGTGGATTACATTGAGGATTATAAACCGGGCGAATATGCAATAGGTTATAAATGTGTGACGTACAGAGAAGATTTTTTTGCCGGACATTTTCCGGGTGAGCCGGTGATGCCGGGGGTGCTGACAGTGGAGGCCCTGGCGCAGACAGGAGCGGTAGCTATTTTAAGTCTGCCGGAGAATAAAGGAAAGACGGCCTATTTCGGCGGAATCAAAAACTGCCGGTTTAAAGGCAAGGTTGTGCCGGGGGACAAGGTACGGCTGGAGACCCGGATCATAAAGCGAAAAGGCCCGCTGGGTATTGGTGAGGCAGTGGCGATGGTGGATGATAAGGTTGTTGTCAGCGCTGAACTGAGTTTTATGATCGGATAAAAGCCTGCTGTTTTAACGGTGAAAGACGACAGGGCTTTATGGAAAAAGTTGTTTTTGAAGATCTGCACATGCAGTTTGATATACTGCAACAAAAAAAGCAGTAATAGAGGTTTTTAGCATATGAAAAAGATTTTGATTGCCAACCGGGGGGAAATTGCAGTACGGATCATCCGTGCCTGCCGGGAAATGGGCATCCCTTCTGTAGCGGTATGCTCTGAGGCAGATAAAAACGCACTGCACGCCAAGCTGGCAGATGAATGTATCTGTATTGGCCCGGCGCAGGCAGATAAAAGCTATCTGGATATGGAGCGGATCTTAAGCGCCGCCTGTGTGTCAGGAGCAGATGCGATCCATCCGGGCTTTGGTTTCCTTTCGGAGAACAGTCGGTTTGCGTCACTGTGCGAGAAATGCAATATCACCTTTATAGGTCCACCGGCCGGGATCATCGACCGTCTGGGTGATAAGCAGGCGGCCAGAAATACGATGATCGCAGCGCAGGTGCCGGTCATCCCCGGGACAGAGCAGCCCATCTATGATGTAAAAACCGGACTTTCCGAGGCTGAAAAGATCGGTTATCCGGTGATGATCAAAGCGGCACTTGGCGGTGGCGGAAAAGGTATGCGTGAAGCAAAAAGTGAAGCAGAGTTTGAGCAGCAGTTCGTGACAGCTCAGCAGGAAGCGTTAAAAGCGTTCGGTGACGGTACGATGTATATCGAAAAGCTGATCCTGCATCCCCGCCATATTGAATTTCAGATTCTGGCAGACAAGTATGGCAATGTCGTGCATCTGGGTGAGCGTGACTGTTCGATCCAGAGAAATCACCAGAAGCTGATCGAGGAGGCACCGAGCATTGGTGTCAGTGACAGGCTCAGAAAAAAAATGGGCGAGGTGGCCGTCAGGGCAGCAAAAGCAGCCGGGTATGAGAATGCGGGAACAATCGAGTTTTTGCTGGATGATAACGGGAATTTCTATTTCATGGAGATGAATACCCGTATCCAGGTGGAGCACCCGGTGACGGAATGGGTGACAGGGATCGATCTGATCAAGGCGCAGATCCGTATTGCCGCAGGAGAAAAGCTCGAATTTACGCAGAAAGATATCACGATCTCCGGTCATGCGATCGAATGCCGGATCAATGCCGAAAATCCTTCCCGTGGCTTTTTACCCTCTCCCGGAACGATCACGGCCCTGCATTTGCCGGGCGGCAAGGGTGTCAGGGTGGACAGTGCCATGTACAGTGGCTGTGAGATACCTCCCTACTATGACTCTATGATCGGGAAACTGATCGTGTGGGGCAAGACAAGGGATGAAGCCATCCGCAAGATGGAGAGTGCACTTGGTGAAGTGATCATTGAAGGTGTAGATACGAACGTAGATTATCAGTACGGGATTTTGCAGCATCCGGATTTTGTGGAAGGACGCACAGACATCGAATTCATTGACAGAATCTTCCGTAAGGCAGAGTAGATGATGCTGCAAGACCGGTGTAACAGAGGCAGATGAAGAAAAACTGTATTTTCATGCAGATTGTTGCCTGAAAACCGGAAATATATAGCAGAAGGAAGCGTGTTTTTACATAAAACATGTACAAAATATAGAAAATGAAGTTAGACGTATTCAAAAAAAGAATCAACCAACAGGAACCATCTGACACAGACAAAAGCACAGGTCCTGTAATACCTGAGGGACTGCTTAAAAAATGTAATTTTTGTAAATCTGCGATCATTGCTGAGGATGCAAAGCGGGACTTTTATATCTGTCCGAAGTGCGGAGGCTATTTCCATGTCCCGGCAAAGGCAAGAGTGCAGATGATTGCCGATAAGGGATCTTTTGAAGAATGGAATGAAAAGATGGAACCGGTTAATCCGATGAACTATAAAGGATATCCGGAAAAAGTAAAAGGTCTGCAGGAAAAGACGGGGCTTGATGAGGCTGTGCTGACAGGAAAGGTACGGATCGGGGGCTGCGAGACAGCGCTTGGTGTCTGCGATGGGCGTTTTATGATGGCCAGCATGGGATACAATGTGGGAGAAAAAATCACACGTATGGTAGAGCGTGCCACAGAAGAAAAACTTCCTGTTGTGTTATTTTGCTGCTCCGGTGGCGCAAGAATGCAGGAGGGCATCGTATCCCTGATGCAGATGGCCAAGACATCCGCTGCGTTTAAACGACACAGCGATGCCGGACTTCTTTATATTACGGTGCTGACTGACCCGACAACCGGTGGTGTGACAGCCAGTTTTGCAATGCTGGGAGATATCATTCTCGCAGAACCTGGGGCACTGATCGGTTTTGCCGGTCCCCGTGTTATCGAGCAGACCATGAAGCAGAAGCTGCCTAAAGGATTTCAGAGAGCCGAGTTTCTGTTGGAGCATGGGTTTGTGGATGAGATTGTAAAGCGGCAGGATATGAAAGCTGTGCTGGGGCAGTATCTGAAACTGCATATGACAGAAAATGGCTGTGCCAAAGCAGGGATGGCTGAGGATATTGGACAGGAAACGGTGGAACAATCAATGGCAGTACAGACTGTGTCATGTGGAACAGGGACTGTGGATGATGCAGCATGTCTGAAAGACAGGGGCATTGACAAAAAAAGACACAGGAAAAAGACTGAAAAAGCTGCGGCAGAAATGACTGCCTGGGACCGTGTCCAGCTGTCCCGGGAAAAAGACCGCCCGGTGGCCAGTGCCTATATTGACCATCTGTTTACGGATTTTCATGAACTGCACGGCGACCGTCTGTACAGTGACGATGCGGCGATCATCGGCGGTATCGCCCGTTTCCATGGTCGTCCTGTAACCGTGGTTGTACAGCAGAAAGGCCGCACAACGAGAGAAAATATCTCGAGAAACTTTGGTATGCCAAAGCCGGAGGGCTACCGCAAAGCCCTGCGCCTGATGAAACAGGCAGAGAAATTTCACCGGCCGATCTTCTGCATCGTGGACACACCCGGTGCTTTCTGCGGCATGGAGGCCGAGGAGCGGGGACAGGGTGAAGCCATCGCCCGCAACCTCTATGAAATGTCATCGCTGAAGGTGCCAATCCTGACCGTAGTAACTGCTGAAGGCGGCAGCGGCGGTGCTCTGGCCATGGCCGTCTCCGATGAGGTCTGGATGCTGGAAAATGCCACCTACTCGATACTGTCCCCGGAGGGCTTTGCCAGCATTCTCTGGAAGGATGCGAAGCGTGCCGACGAGGCCGCAGCCGTTATGAAGCTGACTGCACAGGACGTAAAACAGAGCGGCATCATCGAGCAGGTTATCCCTGAACCGGAAGATCTGACAGAAGAGACACTTTCACAGGTAACAGATGAGCTGGACCGCCGGATGCGGAATTTTATGGAAAATTATACAACTATGTCACCGGAAACACTTGTAACCCATCGTTACGAACGCTTCCGGACTATGTAGGGAGAGCCCTGAAAAGCTTTGCACAAAAACGAGTGTCGAGGTTTTGCAGGGCTCTTTTTGCGTTGAAAAAACAAAAAACAGATAAAGCGGCAAAATGTTACCGTTCGCAGGAAATCTGTGAACGGTAGTCATTGTGAAAAAAGTACAAATAACTGGGTACAATTATGAATTGACGCTCCCCGCCCGGGGGTCTACAATAAAAGAAAACGTTTTTGGGAGGGTTTACACATGAGTATTCATATTTATTCTGTTACAGATCCGGAATTTGCACCGTATGGCCGTGTCGTTGACGGCTACGATTATACAGAACTGTTAGCCACACTGGAAAAGGTATCTCCGTGCCCGGAGGATGCAGTCATTTATGTGCCGGGAAACGATGAGCTGGAAGCACTGGCTGTGAAGAAAGATCTGGAAAACAACTGTTACGGTGGTATGCCGATCCAGATTGGTTACTGCAACGGTACCAATACAAAGCTGAACTGTCTGGAATATCACAGAGACAGCGAGATCAACATACCGGCCGGTCATGATGCCATTCTTCTGGTAGCCAGAAAAGACGATATCGTAGACGGCAGGCTCGACACAGCAAAGGTCAAAGCCTTCAAATGTCCGGCAGGTACAGCCGTAGAGGTTTATGCGACAACTCTGCACTATGCACCGTGCAGTGCCAAAAAGGGCGAGGGCTTCCGCGTGATCATCGTTCTGCCGAAGGGAACCAACACAGAGATGCCGAAATTTGAAGTAAAGAACGTAGAGGATGGCTGGATGACCGCCAGAAACAAATGGCTGCTGGCCCATGCCGAGTCTTCTGAAGCCGCAGGCGGTGCCTATGCAGGACTGACCGGGGAGAATATAGATATTGCTGATCTGATCTGAAAAGCATATGGAAATCTGTAAAACAGCCGTATGGTGACTGGCAAAAAAAGACAGTCAGTCACAGATTTTGCAGGAAAAAACGATAAAAAGAAAAAAGCAGAGGAAAATCTGCATAAATAAGCTTACGAGAGCGGGCAAACGTGATAGAATAAAAGCATTATATGCACAAAAGCGTTTCCGACTGCTTTTGTGCATGGCACAGACAGCAGGAGGAGACAAAAGATGAGTGCACATATAGTACAGTTTCTGATCGTTTGCCCGCTTGTATTTTTGGCGGGATTTATCGATGCAATTGCCGGAGGCGGAGGGCTGATCTCATTGCCGGCTTACCTGATCACCGGACTGCCGGTGCATAATGCGATTGCTACGAACAAAATGAGTTCTTCGATGGGAACGACGATCGCTACATTGAAATATGCAAAAAGTGGTTTTATCCAGTGGAAAAGAGCGGTATTGTGTACGGTGGCTGCGATTCTGGGATCGACGAGCGGAGCCAGACTGGCTCTTCTGGTGGCTGATTTCTATTTTCGGATCTTTCTTCTGATCGTGCTGCCGCTGACTGCCGCATATATCTTTTTCGGAAAGCCATTCATTGGAGAAAAAGCACCGCTCAGTGAGGTGAAAACGGTACTTTGGTCCATGGTGATTGCGTTGGGCATCGGCGTGTATGATGGCTTTTACGGACCGGGAACGGGGACATTTCTGCTTTTATTGCTGACAGGAGTTGCGCACATGCAATTGCAGGAGGCAAATGGGATTACGAAAGTCATCAATCTGACAACAAATATTTCTGCCCTGACAGTCTTTTTATTAAATGGGAAGGTATTACTTCCACTGGGAATTACGGCGGGGCTTTTCAGTATTGCCGGAAATTATCTCGGTGCGAAACATTTTGAAAAGGGCGGGGCGTCCTCTGTGCGTCCGGTGATGCTTGTTGTGCTGGTGATCTTTTTTGTCAAAGTGCTGACAGAAATGGTGATGTAGTGAAACATAATAAAAACACAGCCTGAAAAAATGATATATAGTTTTGGCAATATATTATGTAGAAGATAGGAATTTGAGAGATGAGAACAGATATGAGCACCCTTTGCTACATCGAGCAGGATCATAAATACCTGATGCTGCACCGCGTGGTAAAGAAAAACGATGTAAATAAAGACAAATGGATCGGTGTCGGCGGCCATTTTGAAGCAGACGAAAGTCCGGAGGAATGTCTGCTCAGAGAGGTCTGGGAAGAGACAGGCTATACGCTGACCAACTATCGGTTCCGGGCCATTGTGACTTTTGTTTCCGGGGATGGTGTGACAGAATATATGCATCTGTTTACCACCGACAGCTTTACCGGAGAGGCGACAGACTGCAATGAGGGTGTGCTGGAATGGGTGGATATCGATGATGTCTGGAAACTGAATCTCTGGGAGGGGGACAAGATTTTTTTCCGGCTGATGGATGAAGGGCAGGACTTCTTTTCCCTGAAACTGGTCTATGACGGGCACAGTCATCTGGTCTCTGCCGATCTGAACGGGAAGCCGATGGAGTTGTTTGATATTTTGAACGAGGACGGCACAAAAAGTGGTGTTGTAAAAGAGCGTGGTGTCACCCACAGAGAAGGTGCTTTGCATGGTACGGTCCATATGTGGGTTGTGAGACAAAAAGAAGACGGTTATGATGTCCTTTTACAGAAGCGCAGTGAGTGCAAGGATTCCAATCCGGGAGATTACGATATTTCCTCGGCCGGACATATCACGGCCGGGGATGCACCGCTTTTTGCGGCCATCCGGGAGATGAAAGAGGAGCTTGGTCTGGATGTAAACCCAAAACAGCTGCATTATGTGGGTATGCACCGGGGTTCTTTTGAAGCGATGTTCCATGGGCGGATGTTTAAGGATAATGAGTTGAACTGGGTCTATGTCTATACAGAAGCTGTGGATACAGAACAGCTGATCTTACAGAAAGAAGAGGTCGAGGAAGTCCGCTGGATGGATTATGAAGAATGTCACCGCCAGATTCTGGCAGATACATTGCCAAACTGTATCTATGAAGACGAATTCCGGATGGTGGGTGAATATCTGAAAGAGCTTGCGGCCCGATGACAGAAACTAAAACAGACAGAGCATGCGGAGGGAATGACATGATCAGGATTGCCATTGTCGAAGATGAGGATATGTATGTGCAGCAGTTTACGGGATATCTGAAAGAATATCAGAAAACCTGTGAAGAAGAGCTGAATGTCACGATATACCGTGATGGTGACGGTATCGTGGAACAGTATAAGGCGCAGTTTGATATTATCCTGATGGATATCCAGATGCGGTTTATGGACGGAATGTCTGCGGCGGAAGAGATCCGCAAGGTGGATTCCGAGGTAGTGATTATGTTTATCACCAATATGACCCAGTATGCGATCCGGGGCTATGAGGTGGATGCGCTGGATTACATCTTAAAACCGGTCTCTTATTTTGCCTTTACCCAGAAGGTTGGGCGGGCGATCGCCCGGATCCACAGGAGGGAAACTTCCCAGATCACGGTTCCGGTAAAGGGAGGGATCGTGCGTCTGAAGGTGGCAGATATCTATTACGTGGAGAGCGTGGGCCATAATCTGATCTACCACAGTGCTTCAGGGGATCATGTATCGCCGGGAACGATGAAGGCGGCCGAGGAAAGTCTGGCCGGCACAGGATTTTCCCGGGCAAATAAGTGCTATCTCGTCAATATGCAACATGTCGACGGGATCCAGGATAAATGTGCGATGGTGCATGGGGAGTCGCTGCAGATCAGCCGTCCCCGGCTCAATGCCTTTATGCAGGATCTGACGAAATACTGGGGTGAGAGGACATGATGGAATCACAATTGCAGATGTTTATGCCGGATATTCCCAGAATTTATACGGCGCTGGCAGAATGGCTAGCCTGTATACTCTGTATTCTGGAAATGAAACGGCGGATCACGGGATGGAAATTTACATGCACCAGTGCGGTGGCATTTGCGCTGCAGGCCATCTTTTTGCAGATGACAAAAGGACAGAAAAATATGCTGTGGATCCTCTGTATGATTGCCGCTGTGATGTTCATGTATGGATTCATCTATATCTGCTGCGATGCCTCGGCGAAGGATGTCGGGTATATGTGTGCCCGGGCTTTTGTTGTGGCAGAGTTTGCGGCATCGCTGGAGTGGCAGATTGACTGTTACGGCTATTATATGTATGGACTTACGGGAAAAGGTTACCGACTGTTGTGTCTGATCCTGATCTATGGGCTTGTCTATGGTCTGGTAAAGCTGTTTTTCAGCAAATGCGCAAAGGCAGAGGGTGAGCTGTACGTGACGAATAAGGAGTTGTTTCCTTATATAACTATTGCACTGGCTGTTTTTCTGATCAGTAATATGGGCTTTGTGTTCCAGAATACACCGTTCAGCGGACCCTATATGCTACAGGTATGTACGGTCCGTACGCTGATCGATTTTGGAGGTGTGGCGATCATGTATGCCTACCATGTGCAGAGGATGGATCTTCGGGTGCGCCATGAGCTGGAGAGTGTACAGTCGATCCTGAATAACCAGTATATCCAGTATCAGCAGTCCCAGGAAGCCATGGATATCATCAATTACAAATACCATGATCTCAAGCATCATATCATTGCACTCAGATCTGAGGATAATGATGAGAAGCGGGCGGCCTATCTGGATCAGATGGAAGAAGAAATCAAAACATATGAAGCGCAGAATAAGACGGGAAACAAGGTGCTGGATACCCTGCTGACTTCGAAAAATCTGTTTTGCATGAAAAATCAGATTTCCATGACGAGTGTGGTGGACGGTACGCTGTTTGCGTTTATGGATGTCATGGATATCTGTTCAATCTTCGGGAATGCTCTTGATAATGCGATCGAATGTGAGAAGCAGATTGCCGATCCGGAAAAGCGGCTGATCCATGTGTCGGCCTTCTCCCAGAAAAACTTTCTGATCATCCGGTTTGAAAATTACTGCGAGACAGCACTGCAGTTTGATATGGAGCTGCCGGTGACGACAAAGGATGACGGTCAGTTTCATGGTTACGGTCTGAAAAGTCTGCGGTATACAGTGCATAAATACGGTGGTGAGGTGGATATCGATGTGCAGGATAACTGGTTTGCGCTCAAGATTCTGATTCCTATGAAGATGCAGCAGACGGCATCTGGAAAATAAAACCGGCAGAAAAGAAAGAAAATCTACAGGAGGAGAATAGCTGCGCATCTGTGAGTTTCTGTTGCTTTGCACCGAAAAAAGTCTTTAATACTGTGTTCTGTTTCTGGAAAAATGTGGAATGACTTGGCATTCTGCACAAAAACAACAGCAAAAATTTGAATAGGTTTCACAATAGAGAAACAACTTGTGCAAAAAAACGGCAGTTTGTGCGTGAAAGCGTACAGTGCCGTTTTTTCTGTTACAATGCTTTCAGATGGCAGCGAAATGGCCATAAAAGAATTTTCTGGAAGGAGAAAAAAGAGAATGTTAGCAATCAATATCGATGACGTGATGAACGTCCTCAACACATGCAAACCGTATCTGATCGCTCTGGCTGTTGTCCTTCTGGCAGCAATCATTGTGACAGTTGCCGTTCGCAAACTGGCTGCACCGAAAAAGAAATTTGTCCGCTCCCAGAGCTGGATCGCATTTCTTCTGGTTGTCGTAGTGATCGTGAATATGATCTGCTTTGGACCGATGTCCAGCATGATTTCACTGGCTACAGGCAACGGTACGATCACAGAGGAGACATCCGCAGCAGCTACTGATCTGTGCGAGCAGATCGCTGAAGAGGGTATCGTACTTCTGCAGAACAATGACAATACACTGCCGATGGCATCCGGTACAAAGCTGAATGTCTTTGGATGGTCTTCTACCAATCCGGTATACGGTGGTACAGGTTCCGGAAGCCTTTCCGATGCTTACCCGACCGTATCCCTGCTGGAAGGTCTTGAGAATGCAGGCTTTGAAGTAAACCAGGATCTGGTAAACTTCTATACAAACTTCCGTGCTACCCGCCCGACTGTTGGTATGTGGGGACAGGACTGGACGATTCCGGAGCCGACAGTGGAAGATTATGACAATGCCGGTATCTTTGAATCCGCAAAAGCATACTCCGATACAGCAGTTGTTGTTCTGGCCCGTTCCGGTGGTGAGGGTGCAGACCTTCCGACAAGCCTGGATCCGGATGCAGAGGATACCTTCCAGGATGGCGGTACCTTTGGTTCCTCAGGCCTTCGTTACAGCGACCAGAAAGACGATCTGGATGCTTCCAAGAGCTATCTGGAGCTGTCCAACAGAGAGAAAGCTATGCTGGACCGTGTAACAGCTGACTATGATAATGTTGTTCTGGTTGTAAACGCAGCCAACACCATGCAGCTTGATTTTGTAGAGGACTACAGCCAGATCAAGAGTGTGGTATGGTGTCCGGGTACAGGTCAGTCCGGTTTCAATGCACTGGGCAAGATCTTAAGCGGTGAAGTAAATCCGTCTGCAAAGACAAGTGATACCTTCGTAAGAGATCTGACAAAGACCCCGACATACAACAACTTCGGAAACTTCTCCTATGACAATATGGACGAGTTCGCTGTAGATGGTGTAAATCCGACATTTGTAAACTACACAGACGGTATCTATGTAGGCTACCGTTTCTATGAGACAGCTGCAACAGAGGGGCTGATCAACTACGACGAGCTGGTACAGTATCCGTTCGGTTATGGCTTAAGCTACACCACCTTCGAGCAGAAGATGGGTGACCTGCAGGTAAATGACGGCCAGATCTCCGTAGATGTGACCATCACAAATACAGGCGACGTAGCCGGTAAAGATGTTGCAGAGGTTTATTACAACCCGCCGTACACCAATGGTGGTATCGAAAAAGCTTCTGCAAACCTGGTTGGTTTTGCAAAGACACAGATGTTAAATCCGGGCGAGAGCGAGACAGTGACTGTTTCCTTCAGCGCAGAGGATATGGCATCCTATGATTATCAGAATGCAAAGGCATATGTACTGGAGAGCGGCAGCTACGAGATCTCTCTTCGTACAGATTCCCACACTGTAGTGGATACAAAGACATATGACGTAGCAGAGACCATCACCTACAATGGTGACAACGCACGTTCCACAGATGTGGCAACGGCAGAAAACAAACTGGACGATGCCAACGGCGGACTGACTTATCTGTCCCGTGCAGATGGCTTCGCAAACTACGAGGAAGCCACAAAGGCTCCGACAAACTTCTCTATGTCTGATGAAAACAAACAGGCATTTAAGAACAACAGCAACTATAATCCGGAAGATTACAACGATGCTTCCGATGAAATGCCGACAACAGGAGCTTCTAATGGTGTGAAACTGGCAGATCTCCGTGGAAAAGATTACGATGATCCGCAGTGGGAGAGCCTGCTGGATCAGCTGACTGTATCTGATATGGATACCATGATCGCTCTTGGCGGTTACCAGACAGCAGCAGCTTCCAGCGTAGGAAAAGTTATGACCATCGACTGTGATGGACCGGCTTCTATCAACAACAACTTCACCGGTACAGGTTCCATCGGTTTCCCGGCTGGTGTTATGATCGCCAATACATGGAATACAGATATTGCTGACCAGTTCGGTGAGAGCATCGGTAAGATGGCCGATGAGATGGGTGTATCCGGATGGTATGCACCGGCCATGAATATCCACAGAAGTGCTTTCGCAGGACGTAACTTCGAGTACTACTCCGAGGATCCGTTCCTCTCCGGTGCCATCGCTATGAACGCTGTGATCGGTGCTGAAAGACAGGGTGTATACGCTTACATCAAGCATTTCGCCATGAACGACCAGGAGACTAACCGTACCAATCAGCTGTGTACATGGTTCAACGAGCAGTCTGCCCGTGAGATCTATCTGAAACCGTTCGAGATGTGTGTAAAGAACGGCGGAGCAAAAGCTGTTATGACAGCCTTCAACTTCTACGGCATCACACCTGCAGAAGCAAGCTCTGAGGTACTCAACGGTATCCTTCGTGATGAGTGGGGCTTCAAGGGATTTGCCCTGACAGACTACTACGGTGTATATGGTTATCAGGATGCTGACCGTATGATCCGTAACGGTAACGACTGTATGCTGGTTGCCTACGATACAGAGACAAACCATGTAACAGATACCACAAGCGCTACATCCATCAAGGCTATGCGCCAGGCATGCAAGAACATCATGTACGTTTCTGTAAACAGCCGTGCATATGATGAAGCAAACCTTACGACCGGTCTGATGACATGGCAGATCGCAGCCATCGTGATCGATGTGATCTGTGCAGCTATCCTCATCGTTCTTGAGCTGTTAGCTGTAAAGAAACTCAAAAAAAGAAATGCCGCAGCAGCTACAGAAGCAAAAGAAACTGCTGAAGCATAAGTAAAGCAATAACAGACGAGATGGAACCGGGTCCCGGACCCGGTTCCTCTTTCTAAAAAGCAGGAGAATGGAATGTTAAAACATCAGGATTTGCTTGAAAAGATGACACTGGAAGAAAAAGCCGCTTTTTTAAGCGGTAAAACCGTATGGGAGACAAGGGATTTTTCCCGTCTTGGCCTTCCGTCGATTTGTTGTTCTGATGGCCCTCACGGGGTCCGCAGACAGGCCGGCGCCGGTGACCATCTGGGACTGAATGCGTCTTTGCCGGCTACATGTTTTCCAACCGCTGCCACGATCGCAAACAGCTGGGATGAAGAGCTGGGAGAAGAGATCGGTAAGGCACTGGGAGAAGAAGCCATGGCACTGGGTGTCAATGTGCTGCTTGGCCCGGGACTGAATATGAAGAGAAGTCCTCTCTGCGGACGAAATTTTGAATATTTTGCAGAGGATCCGTATCTGGCAGGAAAAATGGCAGCCGCCTATATCCGTGGTATTCAGGGTCAGGGAGTCTATGCCTGCCCAAAACACTTTGCTGTCAACAGCCAGGAGCTTCGTCGTATGGCGATGAATGCTGTACTGGACGAGAGAACCTTACGAGAAATCTATCTGACCGGATTTGAGATTGCCGTAAAAGAGGGCAAAGCCAAATCCATTATGACAAGTTACAACGAAATCAATGGCGTATATGCCAATGAAAATAAACATCTGTTGCAGGATATCCTCAGAAAAGAATGGGGATTTGACGGTATCGTGATCACTGACTGGGGTGCATCCAATGATCACGTGGCCGGTGTGGCCGCAGGCTCCGATCTGGAGATGCCGGCACCGGGACTGGATTCTGCAAGAGAGATCTTAAAAGCTATCGAAGAAAAGACCCTGACTATGGAAGAGCTGGATGCCTGTGTGGATCATCTGTTAGATGCCGTACTGACACTGACAGCTGCAGCCGAGGGCCGGGAAAAGACCTTTGACAAAGAGGCGCACCATACTTTGGCAGAGAAAGCCGCTGAGCAGAGTGCTGTCTTATTAAAGAATGAAGAGCAGATCCTGCCGCTGAAAGAGGGTACAAAAGTAGCCCTGATCGGTGATTTTGTCATGGAACCAAGATACCAGGGCGCAGGTTCTTCCATGGTTAATCCGACAAGACTGGAAACAATGGAGCAGATGGCAGAAAACTGCGGTCTGCAGGTCGTTGGTATGAACCGTGGTTATAAGCGTAACGGTGAGGCCGATGATGTGCTGCAAAAGGAAGCTCTGGAGCTGGCAAGAATGGCCGATGTTGTGATCTACTGCTTCGGACTGGATGAGATGAGTGAGTCCGAGGGACTGGATCGTACCCATATGCGGATTCCGCAGAACCAGATCCATCTGCTGGAATCCCTGCTACAGGTCAACAGTAATATCGTCGGTGTGTTAAGTGCCGGTTCTTCCATCGAAATGCCGTGGGAAAACTGCTGTAAAGCCATTCTGCATGGCTATTTAAATGGACAGGCAGGTGCAGGCGCCATGCTGCGTATCCTGACAGGTGAGGTCAATCCGTCCGGAAAACTTAACGAGACATACCCGATGCAGTATGAGGATACCCCGGCCTACGCTAATTTCCCGAGTGCCCAGAGAAATTCGGAGTACAGAGAGAGTCTGTATATCGGTTACCGTTACTACGAAACCGCCGGTGTGCCGGTCAAATATCCCTTTGGTTTCGGCCTTTCCTATACAACCTTTGCCTACAGCGAGATAAAAGCTGATGCCGATGGCGTAAGCTTTACACTGGAAAATACCGGTGACAGAGCCGGTGCGGAGACCGTTCAGCTGTATGTGGGAATGAACGGTGCAAAAGTATTCCGGCCGTCTAAAGAGTTGAAAGGCTTTACCAAGGTTTTCTTAAAGGCCGGTGAGAAAAAAGAAGTCCGTATCACGTTTGACGACAAGACTTTCCGTTACTGGAATGTAAAGACCGACCGCTGGGAAGAAGAGGGTGGCCAGTATACGATCATGCTGGGTGCCAGTGCCGCAGATATCCGTCTGACAACGACGGTAGACAGGGCAGGTACGGATGCCGAGATCCCGTATGTGAAAGAGGATATGCCGTCTTACTACACCGGTAAGGTACAGAAGGTCGGTGATGCTGAGTTTACCGCACTTTTAGGGCATACGATCCCGGACAATACCTGGTCGGGCGAGCTGGGCATGAATGATGCGATCTGCCAGCTCTACTATGCAAAGAGCGGACTTGGCCGTCTGGTTTACAGAATCCTCACAAATATCAAGAAAAAGAGTGAAGCCAAGGGCAAACCGGATCTGAACGTTTTGTTTATCTACAATATGCCGTTCAGGGGCATTGCCAAGATGACAGGCGGGGCGGTCAGCATGGATATGGTCAAGGGCATGGTCACAGCCGTCAACGGTCATGTGTTCAAAGGCTTAAAGCAGATCATCTCCGGTTATTTTGCCAACCAGAAAGCCAATAAGGCGTATGAAGAAAAGCTTTCCGGAAAATAAGAGAGGAAATATCATGAACAGTATAAAAGAGAAATGGATGAAAGCCTGGGGCGGCTTTGAAGCCTCTCATCCCAAGCTGGCAAAGTGGATCTATCAGATCTTTTACTTCTTTGTTTTCAGCATGGGTGTAACCGTATTCCAGTATCTGGTCTTTACGTTTATGCCGGGAATCCTTGGCATCGGTCTGGCCGGTACGGAATTTATGTGGCCGCAGAAACAGATGCATCTGTTTGGTGTGGATTTTACATGGAGTCTTTTGGGCTACAATGTCCTGCGGGATGCCAGCGGCGCTGTCATGATCGGCGGCGGTCTTGGCTACTTTATCAGCTATGAGACAGGTTCCTTCCTGGCCCAGTGTATCAATTTCCCGCTGCAGAGAAACATCACCTTCAAGAGCAAGGGCAACCCGGTATTTCAGGCCATTTGGTATTTCATCGCCTGGGTACTGATCTCACTGATCTGCAACGGCTTCAATAACCTCTGGATGCCGATCGCATCCGTATATGTGGCACCGGCGATTTATAACCTGCTGGTAACTTTCATTACGGGCGGTGTGTCCATGGTGATCTTCTTCTTCGTATTCAAGATCATCTTCCCGGAGGGAGAACCGGAAAAATAAACAATAGTGGTATAACTGCCGTGTCTGCTGTATGCAGATGCGGCAGTTTTTTTGTTGCTGTGCATATGAAAAAAGTTTCAGTGGATCATTTTTCGTTGCCGTAGGATATAAAAGAAGGCTCCAGTGCGGGTTTCTTTCATGACACGATTATTTTCGTGTGCATGGCAGCAAAAAGCATGGTAAAATGGATACAAAAAACAAAGCGATGTACAGATAGATGAGGAGGAACGATACATGAAATGGATGATCGCATCGGATATACACGGATCGGCATATTACTGCCGTAAAATGCTGGAAGCTTATGACAGAGAAGGCGCAGACCGGCTGCTGCTTTTAGGAGATATTCTCTACCACGGCCCCAGAAACGACTTGCCCGAGGAGTATGCACCGAAGCAGGTGCTGGCGATGCTGAACGAACAAAAGGACAGGATCCTCTGCGTCCGCGGCAACTGTGACGGCGAGGTAGACCAGATGGTCTTACAGTTCCCGATCCTGGCCGATTACAGCATCCTGACGGTCGGTGAGCGTCTGGTCTATGTGACTCATGGCCATAACATCAACATGGATCATCCGCTGCCCTTTGCCAAAGGAGATATCCTGCTTCACGGCCATACCCATATCCCGGCATGGACACCCTTTGGCGAGGACAATCTGTACCTGAATCCGGGATCCGTTTCAATCCCGAAGGAAAACAGCGCCCACGGCTACATGGTACTTGAGGACAGAACCTTTATCTGGAAGGATCTGGATGGCAGCGAATATCACAGAGAGACAGTATAAGGGGAACAGAGAGAAGCACCCGGCGGATATCCCCAAAGGATACCGGCCGGGTATTTTACTGTGATTTTCGGGTATTTACCATTTGTTTCCGGCTGCAAAATATAGTACAATGTTTCTGTATGAATACAATCGAAATATATACATACAGGAGGGTTTTTCCATGAAATATTTAATGGGTATCGATAATGGCGGTACATTTTCCAAGGCAGCCATTTTTGATGAGAATGGTACACAGATTTCCGTTGCCAGCGTGCCGACCGTGACCATCACACCGAAGCCGGGCTATACCGAGCGTGATATGAACGAGCTGTGGGAGGTCAATGCTGAGGCAATCCGCAAGTCCATTGAAAAGAGTGGCATCGATCCGAAGAACATTGCCGGTATTTCCTTCTCAGGACACGGTAAGGGACTGTATCTGGTCGGCTACGACGGAAAGCCAAGCTACAATGGCATCGTTTCCACCGATATGCGTGCCTGGGAATACATAGAAAAATGGGAAGCAGACGGTACAAAGGAAAAAATTTATCCGATGTCTTACCAGACCATCCTGGCCTGCCAGCCGGTAGCACTTCTGGCATGGCTCAGAGACCATGAGCCGCAGGTGCTGGAAAATACCAGGTACATTTTCCATGTCAAAGACTATGTGCGTTATATGCTGACCGGAGAAGCCTATGCGGAATATACCGATTCCACCGGCGGAAATCTCGTCAATATGAACACGAAGCAGTACGATAAAGAGCTTCTGGACTGCTTTGGCCTTGGTATGTGCATGGATAAGCTGCCGCCGTTGAAATATTCGGCAGAGATCTGCGGTTATGTGACCGAGGAGGCCAGCAAAAAGACCGGGCTTCCGGTAGGGATTCCTGCGGCTGCCGGTATGTTTGATGTGGATGCCTGCGGTATCGGTTCCGGTCTGACGGATCCGGACAAGCTGTGTATGATCGCCGGTACATGGAGTATCAACGAATACATTGCCAGAGAACCGGTAACAAACGGTACAGTAGACTTAAATTCCATGTTCTGTATGCCTGGATATTTCCTTGTAGAAGAATCAAGCCCCACATCTGCCGGAAATATGGAATGGTTCATCCGCAACCTGATGAGCTATGAAAAGGCAGAGGCAAAGGAAAAGGGCGGTTCTGTTTATGATATTACGAATGCATGGGTAGAATCCATTGATTCGAAGGATTCCAATGTCATTTTCCTGCCATTCTTAAACGGATCGAATGAGGATGCGCTGGCAAAGGCTACGTTTATCGGTCTGACAGCGTACCATAACAAGAAGCATATGCTGCGTGCAGTGTATGAGGGTATCGTATTCTCCCATCTGACGCATGTAAAGAAGCTGCTTCGCAACCGTCCGGCACCGAAGAGTATCCGTCTGTCCGGTGGTGCAGCAAATTCGGATGTATGGGTACAGATTTTTGCAGATGCGTTCCAGATTCCGATCGATGTGATCGAGGATAAGGAGATCGGTGCACAGGGTGCGGCGATCGCAGCCGGTATTGCAGCGGGAATTTATAAGGATTATGAGGATGCTGTGGCACGGACAGTGAAGATTACGAAGACGATTGCGCCGCGGCCGGAGTATAAAGAGGTGTATGAGGAGAAGTATGCGACGTATCGGGCTGTGATTGATTCACTGGGTCAGGGCGGAGCATGGAAACGCTTTAAAAATTAAAAAGATGGTGGGACGGACGCCGCAGGGGATCGGGCTATAGATATATAGAACTCCCCTGCGCTCCGCCTGCGCCGGTCCGAGCCTGAGGTCTCGGACTCTTGCTCGGTAAAGTCGCTTGGGTGAGTTCTATATATCTATAGCCCGATCCCCTGCGGCTGTTTACTGAAGAAAAGAAGAACGTGAGGGAATGGTACGATGAAGATGTATGAGATTGGGTTGTATGAGAAGGCTATGCCGGGGGACTTGTCCTGGCGGGAGAAATTGGAAACAGCCAAGGAGCTGGGGTACGATTTTGTGGAGCTGAGTGTGGATGAGACGGATGCGAAGCTGGCAAGGCTGGATATGACGAGAGAGGAACGGCTGGAGATTCTTAAGATTATGAATGAGGTCGGGGTTTCTTTTAGGAGTATGTGTCTGTCGGGACACAGAAAGTATCCGCTGGGAAGTGCCAATCCGGCAACCTGTGCCAGAGGTATGGAAATCATGGAGAAGGCTGTGCAGCTGGCAGCGGATCTGGGGATCCGGATCATTCAGCTGGCAGGCTATGATGTGTATTATGAGGATTCTACGCCGGAGACGGTGGCGCGGTTCGGGGAGAATCTGAAGAAGGCAACGATGATGGCGGCAAAGGCCGGTGTGATGCTGGGCTTTGAGACAATGGAGACGGAGTTTATGAATACGGTGGGCAAGGCCATGAAGTATGTCGAGCTTGTCAATTCTCCGTATCTTGGCGTATATCCGGATTCCGGCAATCTGAAGAATGCGGCTGTGACATATGGTACAGATGTATACGAGGATATCCGCAGCGGTGCCGGATATACCGTAGCCATGCACCTGAAGGAAACTGTGCCGGGCAAGTTCCGGGAGATTCATTTCGGTACAGGCCATGTGGATTTCCGGAAAACGATCGATACCGCATGGGAGATCGGCGTCCGTCGTTTTGTTACCGAAATGTGGTACGTCGGACAGGACAACTGGAAAGAGGATATCCGGGAAGCACACGATATGATGAGTGCGATTCTGGATCAGAAATAAAATGTTGCTATTTCCAGAAATCTGCATATGATACAGATGAGCATGGAAATTCCGGCTCCACAAAATTTTTCAGAGCTATTGAACTCCGAAGATTTTGTGCTATAATAATTTTAGAGGATAGCGGCGATGATCAGCTATCGCGGTGATGAAGCAATTGACTGGTTCGGTTTCAGCCGATTGTGGAGCTAGACAGTGGGTTATGCGGTCACCACAAGCCGAATAGATTCTTCGAATCGAAGAAAAACGCTTAATAAGAGCCTTGCTTCGGCAAGGCTCTTATTTTGTGACAAAGGAGATGAGGGGTATGGAACATAACGCGCATGGATTACTGTATGATGCAGCAGTTGCGTGGAAAGAATTGACAGAATATTATTATGCTTTTACATTTGGTTACAAACAGCATCTGTACACAATTAATCTATCTTTTCCCCCTGAGAGATTTCCACATCTTGCGGGCTTCCAATATTTAAAGGATATTACTTTACCACGGTTCAATCCGGCTAAAACAATGAATATGGTTCTTTCGGGAAAAATCAGGCACAGTCAGATTGAAAAAGGATCTCAATATGAAAAATCTGTGGAACCGCGTCTGGAAGCATTGACCCGGTTAAAGGAAACGCTGGAAAAGGATTTTACGTTGCATTCATATATGCCACAGTTCTATTCTTTCACCACTCAGATTAAGGCAGATTATTTAATTTCCAGTGTGACAGCTCCAGTAGACTTTATATTTATTATTAAATCGAGTTCATCTGGCGAGATTTCGATTTGCGATTTCGTGTGCTGTTCTGCTTTTACACAGACGAAGCGTGATTATCGTGAAAATCAACGAACTCGAAGTATTTTGAAAAAAGAACGGATACATATCGCAACCAATACAACCACGGTATTATTTAATCGACTGGACAATCAACAATAAAAATACATGGACATATAAGACACAGATCATAAAAGAGCAGGTGTCTTTTTATAAATTATAAGCAGTAAAAAATCACAGGAGAATCTGGTATAAAGATATTGACAGAAAGCAGGAAAAGAGATATAGTAAATAAGACGAAGAAAGTAGTTGATTAAAATTATAAAATAAACATTTCTGATCAGAATTCGTCATCAAAGATTATCATTTCAAATTTAGCAGTCGCTGAGTATTTCAAAAAGCGAGAACAAAAACTGAATAGGGAGATGTATGGGACAGAAGGATTTAAGTGAAAAGATTCTTGTGGCGTATGATGATGTATTTGCAGATATACAGAAATCAAACATGTGGAAGCGGTATTACAGCTGCTTTCTGTAATGGAGCATGACGACAGATTTGTAGAAACAATCTACAGTAAAGACGGAGGTAAAGTTAAAAATATGTGTGATGTATTAGATATTGCGGAACAGAGAGGCGAAAAGAGAGGAGAAGCCCGTGGAGTAAAATTAGGTGAAGAACGTGGTGCAAAAGTTTTAGGCGATCTTATTCGGCGGTTGCTGAACGGGGAAGATGCGAATGCAATTCGTAACTCAGGAGTGGATGAGTATTTTATTGAAATAGCGCTTGGAGTATTGCAAAAGTAGAAAAATAAGATGTTTAGATGAAAGCGCGGGGGCTGATTTGCAGTGCTTTTGTTTGCAATAATGTCCGGGCATATCACAGAATCTTCACATCATAAACAATACCCCGCCACATTTTCTCTGTTTAATATAAGCATAACAGGTCAGACAAAATGACCGGCCGGAGCAGAGGTATGAAGCTTTGGCAGGACGCATACAATGACAGACAGATGCCGGATTTGCGGTATCGGAAAAGGAGCAGAATATGGTCAACAGAAAAATGATGGCAGCAGCCTGTGCGGCTTTGATGATGATATCTATATACGGATGCGGAGCATCCTCTTCTTCCCAGACAACGGGGACAGCAGGCAGTGTAGTGGAGAGCCAGACTTCGCAGACGTCTGCTACAGATACAGCCGGGGAGACTGAGGCAGGTAAGATTACAGAAATCAATGGTAATGAGGTTACTGTGGCGCTTGGTACATTGTCAGAAGATCAGGAACCACAGGGGCAGGCTCCGGAGCAGCCTGGAGAAAATGCAGACAGCAGCAGTGGCAGTGAGACGACAGACAGCAATGCAGCGCCAAAGAAACCGTCGGACGACAGTATGCAGCAGCCGTCGGGAAACAGCAGCGAAGCCCCGGAAAAACCATCCGGTGACAGTGGCAGCGCTCCCCAAAAGCCATCGGATGATAATGGCAGTGCGCCGGAAATGCCGTCCGGTGACGGACAGGCACCGGGTAATGGAGGCCCAGGAGGCAGCAATTTCACAGAAAGTGGTGAGATGACTACATTGGATCTGAGTAATGCGACGATCACCAAAGAGGGTCCGAATGGCGAGGAGACCATTACGGTAGCCGATCTGTCCACAGATGATATCCTGACATGGGAGATGGATGGAGATACCGTGGCATCTGTAACCGTAAAGCGTGCCGGTGGCATGGGTCAGCCTGGTGGCCAGATGGGCCAGGGATCCGGTGAAGTAGAACAGGGTACGGCAGCAACAACGATCGATACAGACGGTACGTATACAGATGAAACATACACCTCCGAGGGCGATGATGAGAATGCCCTGCGAGTGGACGGTGCTGCAGCTACACTGGATGGTGTGACAGTCAAAAAGACGGCCGGAAATACATCCAGTACAGAAAATGGCGATTTTTACGGTATGAATGCCGGTCTTCTGGCAACGGACAGCGCGGATGTGACGATCAAAAATGCTACAGTCAATACTTCCGCCCAGAACGGCAACGGTATATTCGCCTATGGCAGCGGTACAAAGGTAAGTGTCAGCGACAGTACGATCAAGACAACAGCCGATAATTCCGGCGGTATCATGACTACGGGCGGGGCTTCTCTTGCCGCTTCCAATCTCACGGTAGAAACCGATGGAAATTCCGCTGCAGCGATCCGTAGCGACAGAGGTGGCGGTACGGTATCCGTGTCCGGAGGAAGCTTCACCAGCAACGGCACCAATTCCCCGGCAGTATATTCGACAGCGGATATTTCTGTGGAGGATGCCACACTGACAGCCAACGGCTCTGAGGCACTGGTCATTGAAGGTAATAATTCCCTGAAGCTGACGGACTGTACAGTATCCGGTAATATGAGTGACACAGACGGTGCAAGTTCCGATGAGAATGTGCACAATGTCATGATCTACCAGTCGATGTCCGGTGATGCTGATGATGGTATGTCAACCTTTACCATGGATGGTGGTACACTGACAGGGAATAATGGCGATATGTTCTATGTGACCAACACCAGCACAACGATCAGCCTTTCCAAAGTGACCATGGAGCAGCAGGACGAGGAGGGCGCTTTCTTACGGGTCAGCGGCAACAGTGCTTCCAAAGGCTGGGGAACAGCAGGTCAGAACGGTGGTCAGGTAACAATGGACCTGGACGATATGGCACTGACCGGTGATATTGTGGTGGATTCCATCTCCACACTGGATCTGACACTCAGCAATAATACGACCTACGAGGGCAGTATCAATATCGTGGATAATGCCGAGGGTGGTACAGCCGTAGACAACAATGCCGTAGTGACAGTAGAAGCAGGAAGTACATGGAAGCTGACCGGTGACTGCACGGTGACTTCTGTAAATAATGAAGGTACGATCGATTATAACGGTTACACGATCACACTGGCCGATGGTACAGTATTGTCGGAATAAATGGCTTATATGGAAAAGACAGGTTGTATGGTGCAATGCGAGAAGTATACAGATGCAGATGCTTTTCTGAAAACAGAGTACAGTTTAGTGGATAAACTACGTAAATATGTAACCATAAGAAACATGGTTCGCGAGTTTCTTGTGGTTATCGCAGTAGTCGCCAAGGTCTTGTGCAAGCACGGACTTTGGCTCGTTACCTGCGTAAAAAAGCGGGGCACCGGATCATTCCGGTGTCCCGCTTCTGTATTCAAGTGGGCTTACACCCATATATTTTTTGAAGATACGACTGAAATAGCCCTGCTCCGGATAGCCGACAGTCTCACCGATCTGGCGTACCGAAAGCTCCGGATTATGGGTCAGAAGCTGCTGGGCTTTCTGCATACGCAGGTTGATAATATATTTATTCGGTGAGGTATCATACTGCTGGTAAAAGATCTTGGTCAGATAGCTGGAGCTGTAGTGCAGCTGGGAAGCGATCTGATTCAGATTGATCTCTTCATTATAATGATGCTGAAGATACTGCATGATCTCTTCGGCTACCTGCTCCGGCGTCTTATGCTCTGTATCTCCGCTGAAAACAGCGGTTTCTTCGGCATTGCGGGCCATAAGCTTCTGTTTTACCTTTTGCAGAGCCTTTTCGAGCTCCTCCGGTTCTACCGGCTTTAACAGATAATCCGAAACCTGCAGCCGGATCGCACTGCGGGCATATTCAAAGTCGGAAAAACCGCTGGTAATGATAAATTCCATTTCAGGAAACTGGGCGCGCGCTTTCTCGATCAGTTCGATCCCTCCCATGACAGGCATCCGGATATCACTGATCACGATGTCCGGATGCTTTTCACAGATCAGTTTAAGGGCCTGACTGCCGGTCTGGGCAGTGGCCACAACGTTGAAATCCGGGCAGAACCGTTCTACTTTTTTAACAAGGCTGTTGAGCTGCAGCTCTTCATCCTCGGCAATAATGATCTTGTACTGTGTTGCCATAGGTATTCCTCCGCAAACTGTATACACAAAAGTCATCAACTGATGCATATTTACCTACATCATACCATAGTTTCTGGAAAAAGCGAAAGTATATATTGGAATAGGTACTTTCGCTTTTAAAACGCTTTTGAATCAGGACAGCTGAAAGTTTCCGGGCAGTACAGGAAAACGCTACAGGCCGGCTGTTGTACCGGTAAGCTTCCGTCCAATCGTGACAATGGCATGTCCGGCTTCGGTATTGCCGATTTCAAAAATCATATCGTCCCCGGCATACAGATGCCAGCGCAGGTAGACGTTTAAGGTGCCCATGCCGTTGATCTGCATTTCCGGAAGTCCGAGAAGACCTTCTGCGGTGTGTACACGTTCCCAGATCGTCTGGAGGGCTTCTTCGGAGAAGCCTTTGCCGGAATCCATGACCTCAATGCGCCAGCTGTCTTCGGTGAGATAACCATGGATCGCGATACCCCACGGCGGCTCGGAATCAATACCGTATTTGATGGCGTTTTCCACAAGTGGCTGGATGATCAGCCGGGGGATCTTTTCCGGCAGGATCCCCGGATCGATATCGATCATGTAGTTCAGACTGCTCTGGTAACGGACCTTCATGCAGTCGAGATACTGGTTGACGTAATTGATCTCATCTTCGACAGTCACGATATTTTCCGTATTGGTGATGTAGCGCATGATCTTGGTCAGGTTACGGCACATGCGGATCACATCGTCGGATTGGTCATTTTCCGCCAGAGCAATGACACTGGCCAGAGAATTATAGTAAAAATGCGGATTGATCTGTGACTGCAGGGCCATACTCCGGGATTTGATCTCCTGTTTTCTGGTCTCGAGAAGCTCATCCATGGAAACCTTGAGCTTGGAACGCATCTCGGAAAAGCTCTGGTTCAGCTCATACAGCTCCTTATACTGATAGCCCTGGGGCGTTGGCATCTCCTTGTCCAGAGTAGCCAGTGCAGTGGTCTGGATTTCTTCCTGGAAATGCTGGATCGGTCGGATCAGCATATGGGAGAGCAAGTAGGACAAAAGCAGACTGACAAACAGAAGTACAATGCCAAGCCCGGTCATCTGGCGCAGCATCTGGTATACCGGGGATAGAATCTGGCTTTCCGGAATAGACAAAACGAGTGTCCAGCCAGTATAGCTGGATACAGCACTGGCAACAATCTCCTTTTCCCCGGTATCCGGATTATTAAAGTAAGGAAGCGCGTCTGCAGATTTCAGCGCATCATAGTAGGAAAAGCTGATTTCCCCGTCTGTATCGTACGGGTAAATGCAGGTACCGTCGTCTGTATAAATATGTACCTTCAGTGCATCTTTGGCCTTGTTCTGGTAGGTGATCACAGAACGGAAAATACTTTTGCAGCGCAGCGCAGTTTCCACTACGCCGGTCTGGTTTGAGTGGGAATCGCTGTATGTCCGGTAGAGGGAGATGTACATCTCCGGGGAACCGGAATGCTTGCGCAGATAGTAGGCACCATAGGGTTTGCTGAGTACCTTCTGGCCACCGGTTTCAAAGATATTGTCCACATAAGGGTAGTCACCCACCCGGTAGCTGTCCCGGGTAGTAGATTCTCCAACCCGCAGGATATTACCGTGGAAATCGTAGAGGTTGATCTGATCGACCTTCAGATCTACACCATTGATCGTCGTACACAGATCGGCAAAATCATCGAGGGGTACGGTGTTGAGGTACAGCTTTTTTTCTCCCAGCAGATGACGCAGCGTGGAACTGTAATTGATATTGATGGATACGGCATCCATTTTTTCAATCTCGGCATCGGTCTGCGCCTGAAAGGAAGATGCCTGATTGTCCAGGGAAGTCAGCTCTTGAGAGACCAGAATATTGGACTGGTATCGGTAGAAGCCGATAATAAAAATCAGTAAAAACAGTACCGCCATACCCGTAAAGGCAGTGAAAAAGACGGTCTGGAGGCGGATCTGCCGTGTATGTTTTTTCATAGAAAAAGGCTCTCTTTCCATACAGAATAGTAAAAACACCCGGTGTTTTTCGGTGCTATCATATCATATTTTCTGCCGAAAAGTGTAAATTTACGCGGTATTAGTTAAAAATATCCAAATTCCGAAATGAAAAGTGCATAGTCTTTGTGATATTGATGGAATATAATAAGTTCACATGAAACGAAAGTTTACGGCAACGTAAAAAAGGAGGAAGAAAGAAATGAAAAGAAAAATGTTAAGCGCATTCCTGTGCCTGACCATGGTAACCGGTATGCTGGCAGGCTGTGGCAGCACATCTTCATCTGCAGCAGCAGAGACAAGCGGTTCTGCAGCAAGTGAATCTACAGAGGCTTCCAGCACAGCAGATGCATCTGCAGCAGAAGATACCAGCGAAGCTACACAGGACTTCTCCGGCGAAGAGCTGAGCATCCTTGTATCACAGGACTGGATGAACGACTGCTGGGATGATGTTATTGCAAACTTCGAGGACAAATACGATGTAACGGTTGATCTGCAGACAATTCCGGCAGATCAGTACGACGATACACTCCAGACAAAGCTGACCACAGATTCCTGTGCAGATATCTTCTGGATCCAGTCCAATCCGTTTGCTATTGATTCCGTAATCGTAGATCCGGATAAATACTGTATCGATATGACAGGCGAATCCTGGCAGAGCGTAATCCCGGAAGCAAGACTTTCTTCCTGTATGTCCGGTGACAAGCTGTATGGTCTGCAGCTGTGGACAAACTCTCCGGAGTACGTTATGGTTTACAACAAGACAATGTTCGATGAGCTCGGTATCACAGAGTTCCCGAAGACATACGCAGATCTGAAAGCAGCATGCGAGAAGATCTCCGCAAATGGTGTTACACCGTGGTTCCTGGCTGGTTCTGAAGGCTGGGTACAGGCACTGGCATTCTTCCAGATCGGTGGTGTTTACGAAGAAGCACAGCCGGGTCTGTATGACGCTTTAAACAACAACACAGCTACATTCGCAGACAATGAGAAGATGCTGGAAGTTCTTGGTCAGTTCAAAGAGCTGTCTGATGCAGGTTACCTCGGTGAGGACTGGATCGGCGCTACAAACGCTAACCTGGACAACGATTTCGCAGACAGAAAGATCGCTATGGCTATGGCTAACCCGGGCGAGATCTCCGCTATCAAAGAAGCCGGTGCAGAAGATGAGTTCGGCATCGCTCTGATCCCGCTGGGCGACAACGATACATATCCGACCAACCCGGCCGGCCCGACTATGTTTGGTTACAAAGGTTCTGAGCATCCGGAACTGGTTAAAGAGTTCTTCAAGTTCTGTACAACAACAGAGAGCCTGCAGTCCATCCTGGACAAACATACAAACTGGACAAACATTGCTGTAAACGACGAGAACGTAGAGCAGCACTGGCTGCCGCAGGAAGAAGAGCTGATCAACAGCATCGATGCTTCCAAACAGCAGACACCGGTTCTGCAGACTGGTACAAAATACACCAACGATTCCTGGGGCAAGTTCTGCGAGGATATGATCGCATACTGCCAGGGTAGCATGGAAGCCAACGATGTTCTGAAAAACATGGATTCCAACCGTGCTGAGAGCGCTAAAGTTGCTGCCGATGAGAACTGGAAATAATTAAAAACCGCCGTAAAGGCAGATGTATATGCCGGGGGTTTTAAGCCCCCGGCATAACTTTGCTAAATATTATAAAAAGGGTGTTGACTCCCTTGTAACTGCTGACTTTGAACATCCTTAAAATGAGGTATTGCCACATGAATAAAAAGAAAGTTTATCCGTATTGGTTTCTGATCATTCCGTTGATTCTGTATGGAGTATTCTTCCTTCTGCCGAGTATTCTTGGTATCTTTTACTCTTTCACAGACTGGAATGCCCGTTCCATGGGAGAGGTTAGCTTTGTAGGACTGAAAAACTACATTGAGATTTTTACATCTGATAAGAATTATCTGTCAGGTATCGGTCATACATTAATGTTTACAATCGTGTCAAATATTGTAAAACTGGTTCCCGCACTGTTTCTGGCTATTATGCTGCAGGAAGGATTGAAAGGTAAAAATTTCTACCGCACAATTCTGTATCTGCCGTCTATCCTGCCGTTCGTTATCATCGGTATTACATTTAAATCTGTACTGAACTACGACAATGGTCTGCTGAATGGTTTCCTGGATATGGTGCATCTGGGCTTTTTAAAGCAGAAATGGCTGTCTGACCTGAATGTTGTCTGGGGCTCCGTTATCGGTGTTGATGCCTGGAGAGGTATCGGTTATGTTATGACCATCTTTATCGCCGGTCTGGGTGCTATTCCGAAGACATATTACGAGGCAGCACAGATCGACGGAGCCAGCTTCTGGCAGCGTTTAAAGAGTATTACTCTGCCGATGCTGACAGGTTCTATCATGATCAACCTGGTATTCGGTATTACCTATGGTCTGAAAGTATTCGATATTATCTATGTACTGACAAACGGTGGTCCGGGTCATGCAACGGAGGTTGTAACGACGTATTCGTATCAGCTGTATGCAGACGGTGCCTACGGTATGTCTACAGCGTTTAATACAGTGCTTCTGATCCTGACAGCGATTGCGGGTATCTTTGTTGTAAAAATGATGAGTAAGAAGGAGGTGCAGCAGTAATGAGAAACAGAAAAATTGCAACTGTTTTAAAACAGCTCTGCTGTATTATCCTCAGTTTGATCGTTATCTCACCGTTTTATATGATTGTGATCAATTCATTTAAGACGAAAAATGAGGCAGCGAGAATGACTCTGGCATTCCCGACAACATGGGTATTCACCAACTTTGGTGAGGTTATCAAGAAGGGTAAGCTGGTACAGGGCTTTATCAACAGCCTTACCTATGCCGGTGTGGCCACATTCATCGGTGTGATCGGTGCCGCTATGGCAGCGTATATCATGAGCCGTCGCAGAAATAAGTTTACAAATTTCCTGTATTACTTTGTCCTCTGTGGTCTGTTCTTCCCGGTCAATTACGTTACTTTGATCAAGGTGCTGAGTACTTTACAGCTGACCAATACGAAACTCGGTATCGTGCTGGCCTTTACGAGTGCGATGATTCCGTTCTGTGTATTTACGATCTACAGCTTTGTTATGACGGTTCCGGTGGAGCTGGATGAGGCGGCTGTGATCGATGGTGCGAGTCCGCTGAAGCTGTTTTTCAGCATCATCGTTCCGATGTTAAAGCCGACGCTGGTTACCTGCTTTATCCTGCAGTTCATGACGGTTTGGAGCGATTTCCTGACACCGTTGTATTTGTCGAGTAAGAGTAAGCTGTTCCCGATGACAATGGCGGTTTACCAGTTCTTTGGTAAGAGTAACAACCAGTGGCAGTATATTTTTGCGGATATTGTGCTGACCTGTCTGCCGGTTATCCTGGTGTATCTGGCTGGTCAGAAGTATATCGTGGGTGGTCTGACATCTGGCGCGGTAAAAGAATAATAAGAAATTTTCACAAATATGCATTAATGGCCGGTGGGGATTTTCCCTGCCGGTTGTTTTTATGTAACGGACGTCGAAAAAGGACAGTGCCCATGGACATGTTGCGATAGGTGTGTCCAGATACAGATGCGGCATGAAAGGTGGTAAGTTCTAACAGCTTTTATCGCCAGAAATCAGGGCACCAGCCGTATTCACCGTGTTTTCTGATGAAAACCCGGTTCAGACGGCTTCATTCGCTGTCTGGGAGACAGCGAATGTCCCTGCTTTCTGTCAATAAAATCTGTAAGAACTTGCTCACCTTTTATGCCAGGAGCATCTGTATCTGGACACACCTATCGCAACATGTTCACGGGCACTGTCCTTTTTCAACTGACTTTGATATATGGCATAGAAAAAACTGGCATGGTTAAATGAATAAAAACTGGGTATACAGATAAGTCCAGATTGCGTGTATGATAGGCACAGATTCCGGAGAGCATTCCATGGGGCTTTGACGGAGGATGTGTCGGATACGAAAAAATGGTTAGAGACGTATTTTTGGATGACACGGAGAGGGATTTTATTATGGAAAATACAAATGTAAAAACAACAGGAGTGCAGAGTACATCTTCGATCCAGTTTCTTACAGTAACGGCTATTTTTGTGGCACTGACTTATGTATTTACGGCGTTTGTCAATATTCGTCTGCCGATTGCTGCCAATGGTGGTCTGGTGCATCTGGGCAATGTGCCGCTGTTTATCGGAGCCATTATCTTCGGTAAAAAGACAGGTGCGATTGCCGGTGGTGTAGGTATGGGGCTGTTTGATCTGTTATCCGGCTGGACTGCATGGGCGCCGTTCACGCTTGTGATTGTGGCTATTATGGGGTATGCTGTAGGTGCGATCACAGAGAAAGAGGAGCATCAGAAGTTTGGCTGGTATGCGCTGGCGATTGCTGTGGCATGTGTGATCAAGGTTGTTGGTTACTACATCGCTGAGGGCTTTATCTATGGCAACTGGGTAGCGCCGGTAACATCTATCCCGGGTAATCTGGTACAGATTGGTGTGGCTGCTGTGATCACTCTGATCGTTGTTGGCCGCCTGAATGTGGCTGCCAAGAAAATGGGTCTGAAGAGATAAAATGAAAATTATGGCAGGCCGCAGGTGAAACTGTGGCCTGTTGTGGTATACAGACAATGAGCAAAAGACTATGAGAAAGTATTTTTCTGACGGAGTAAACGTAATAGGAAAAGGGTAACTGTGCCTGCGATTTGACAGATGCTGTTGTGTGTGTAAAATAAGATAAAGGACTGTCTGTAAGCGCAACGCAGACAGGGAAATGAGGATGATATTATGTATAAGATCATGACGCCGGGACCGACACAGGTCGCCGAAAATGTGCGTATGGCGCGCAGCAGGGAATGTACCAATCCGGATCTGGATGTAAGCTTTGTAGAGTTTTATAAGGAAACCTGCGAAAAGATCAGTCAGCTTCTGCATACAAAGAACGAGACGCTGATCCTTGGCGGCGAGGGTATCCTTGGGCTGGAAGCAGCCTGTGCTTCTTTAACGGAGCCGGGAGATAAGGTGCTGGTGCTGGATAACGGTATTTTTGGTGCCGGCTTTGCGGATTTTGTATCCATGTATGGCGGTAAGCCGGAGCTGTACACGAAGGATTATAAGGAAACTCTGGATGTGGACGAGCTGGAAGCGTATCTGAAGGAGCATCATGATTACAAATATGCGACAGTCGTGCACGGTGATACGCCGAGTGGTATGTTAAACGATGTATTTAAAATCTGTCCGCTGCTGAAAAAGTATGGCATCCTGACAGTGGTGGATTCTGTATCGGCTTCCTTTGGTGAGCCGATGGATATTGATGCGTGCCAGATCGATATCATGTGCGGTGGTTCCCAGAAGGTGATCTCTGCACCTCCGGGACTGACGTTTGTCGTGATCAGTGACGATGCGAAGAAGGCAATGCAGGAGCGTAAGACGCCGATCGCTTCCTTCTACGCAAATTTGACGACGTTTGCTCACTATTATGAAGAAAAATGGTTCCCGTATACGATGCCGATCAGTGATATCTACGGCCTGCGGGCAGCCATCGATAATATCGCTGCGGACCCGGATATCCTCAAACGTCATGAGACGATCGCAAAAGCCTCCCGTAAGGCAGTGACCGAGGCTGGCTTAAAGCTGTACCAGCATAGCGGATTTTCAAATACAGTTACGGTATTTGAGGTGCCGGAGGGAACGACGGACAAGGCAATCCTTGATGGTGTAAAGAAGGATTACAATATCATGCTGGCCGGTTCTTTTGGTGTGCTGGGCGGCAAGGTGATCCGTATCGGCCATATGGGCAACAATGCACAGGTGGAAAAGGTCAGAGAAGTGTTTGCAGCACTGGACGGTACGTTTAAAAAGCTGGGTGTTGTGTTGAAGTGCAGTATGGAAGATGTATTTATGCAGAACGTGAAGTAAGTTACAAAACGTAAGATAAAGAGATTAAAAAGGAATCGGTATTGAGTCAGGTTCGTGACATGGTACCGATTCCTTTTTTAAAAGTGAGAAGTGCCATAGCTGAGAGGAAAAAATATAAAACAGAGGGCTGCCGTTCAGACATCAATTACAGGTGTCTGAATGGCAGTCTTTGCGCTAAACTATGCAAGCTGAGAAAGCGATTCTCGAGTTAGTGTTTCAGGTTAAAAACCAAGCATACCTACATACATTGGCAGGAAGGCCATGACGGCGATCAGTATCAGTGTCGGAACAGAACCAAATTTCAACACATCCTGTGGCTTGTAATAACCGTAGCCATAGGTAAAAAGGAAAATAGGTTCAATCCAAAGCAGTGTAGGTGTGCAGGCCCAGAAGGCCGGGATGAACAACAGGGCAACTGCGCTTACGCCAAGAACCGGGGCGAGGGCTAACAGTGGAGCTCCGAATAAGGCTGCGATGGCCGGTGCTGTCGGGATAAACGCTCTGATGATACAGACAACGAAGCTGATAATGATAAAGGCAAGCATGATGTTCATTCCTGTCAGACCGGAGAAAATCTGGTTGACAATATAGTTCATTATACCGGTCACGTTCAAGCCGGCAACTAATACACCTACGGAACCGATCGTGAAGCAAAGATTCCAGTTGATCCTGTTTGAGGTTTCTTTCCAGTCGAGTACCTGAATGCCCGGCATAAACAACAGGACCATACCACATACAGCTACAAGAGTAGTGTCAAAGGCTTTGATCCAGGTACCAAGGATCCAGAAGATAAGCATAGCAGCGATAATGATCATGGTTTTCCACTCTTTTACAGTCAGTTTGCCATGCTCTTCAAGTTTTGCATTTAACTCATGCATAGCTTCATCACTGATTTTTTCCGGCTTAAAGACGATGGTTTCCCAGATGCCAAGCATAAGGATGGAAATAATGGCCAATGGAGCCATTAAGAGGATCCATTGTGCAAAGCTGATATTGATGCCTGTATTTTCACTTAACAGTTGCATGATCAGAATATTTCCGGGCGTACCTGCAGGAGTGATCAGACCACCGACACCTGCACAGCAGGGAATGCCGATCATCAGACATTTGGCAAGGCCGGATTCTCCGGGTTTGCATTTGTTGGCCTGAATCAATGCAAGACCAAGATTCATGTAGATGATGCAGGTGGACAAGTTTGACATTACAGAAGAGGTAATGCCTGTTGCCAGTAATAATACAACGACAAGAATTTTTGAATTTCCTTTGGAAAGCTTTGTCATAGCAGAACAGATTTTCAATGGCACGCAGGTGTTCTCCAAGGCTATGGAGACTGCAAAGGTAGCTATGGCAAAGAAAAATGCAGTACCTCCGAAGAGATAATATACAGATCCATCGCCGCTGAGTGGTAAGACTTTGAATACGGACAGCATAAATATGGCAAGTATGGCCGTAACACACATGGGCATGGAATCACAGATCCACATGACGATGGCAGACAGGAAAATGCCCATAGCGTACAGACCTGCTCTTGTCACATGATCGTTAGTAGGTAAAATAGTCATAAGCAGCATAATCACTATAGCAGTAATAATGCCAACAACCCCTTTTTTCTTCATGATAAAGTCCTCCTTTTATGGAGCTCAGATCGGAAACTGTGCCTGATGACGAAGCACCATATCTTCCATATTTTTCGGAACATCGAGATCCTGATAAGCCTGGCGGCTGAATTCGTAGACGGCATCCCTGAAGATGGGGAACAGACTGTGATCATGTCCGGGTATACGGGTTGTGGAAGAGTCAGCGCAGAATAAAACACCTTTATCTTTGTATTTATCAACGAAATCTTTTGCAATTTTACGGACTTCTTCTGTGGAAGAACCTTTTGGAAGGATTGGGTTTCCTACGGCAAAGGTAAGGTGGTCATTTTTGAAATCTTCAATCAATTTGTCCACATCATTAATCGTACTTTGCGGGAACCAGTAATCTGTTCCGCATTCTACCATGGCAGGTGCCAGAGACTGTGCTTTGCCGCAGCAGTGGTGCTCGTAAATAATGTCCAGTGAATGACAGGTGTCAACAACTTTTTTAATAGGAGCAACAAAGAACTTTCTTGCGGTATCCAGAGAGAAGAAGGTACTGGCATTGGTTCCCCAGTCTTCATGAACCATAACACTGTCAATACGTCCGATCTTTGATACTCTTGTGATGTACTCACAGTAGAAATCGGAAAGACGGTCGAGGAAGGATTGGACGGCATATTCCTGATCCTCATCCATCAGGGCAATCGCTGCATTGGAAACATCCATCAGGCACATCATTCTCTCCCAGAATCCCAGATGAATGCCTAACTGATTGATGCGATCTGTGCCAAGATAGGCTTTGTTCATGGCTTTCATTTCATCAAAATCGATTTCATCAAGGCTGGGCCAGTTGAGGACTTCTTTCCAGTCATTCATATCCTCCAGAATCGGATTTCCGGGACGGACTGTGGCACCGCAGGAAAGTGGTTCCCATTCCAGAGGTAGATCAAACCAGCCGTGCTGGAGCTTCGGTACTTTGGTATAATCGATCAACGGACCGCCATCCAGACACTGATGGTGGGCACGGCAGTCTCTTCCCTGGCGGGGACGAAATTCCTGTGTATCACAGAAAAACCAGCCATTGTTTGGGATCCAGTAAGGTGTCTCGCCACGAAATAACATTTTAAAATTTTCGTAGACAGGGATCGGACGGTAAAATCTGTCCGTATCCGGTACGATACACTCGCCTTTTTCATTGCGGAGACGAATATCTTCCATACCTTTAAAGCCCGGATAAGTTCCTACAACAGTGTGTTCTTTTGTCGGATTATAAGCTTCTCTTTTCATACTGTACCTCCTGTAGTTATGTGCATAAAAATTTGGGGTGTCACGATTGTATGAACTCTCTGGCCATTGAGTTGTTTTATGTATATAGCGTATGGTTTTTTTAAGGAAATCACAATGTACAGAAATGAAAAAAAGATAAGTGGTTTTGTGCAAATTCGTACATAGACCCGGAAAAACCAGAGAATGTATACGGATAATACATGGAAATAAAAGAAACTTTTACGGTGCTTCTTTTTATATTTTAAGACAATAAAAACAGCCCTGTATGCAAACCAAATGTATTTGTATACAGGGCTGAACGAGTTACTTTTTTCAAGACCTTTCAGAAGCCGGAGCGGGAGGCATGGAATCTATATAGGCAAAGGAAAAATGAAGAAAATGCAGCTTGTCGATATCCATAGTCTGCATGAGATCATAAAATTCCTGAAAATCAATGAGTTGTTTGATCTTTTCCAGACGATAATTCACGCTGTTTCTGTGTGTATGCAGCATTACACCGGTGAGAGAAGGTTGAAAACCACTGAAAACATAAGCGCGCAAAGTTGCATAATAAGGTGTTTTATGTTCCTGATCATAATAATACAATTTTAACAGGCCACGGTGTACATAGGTTCTGGAAAGCGGATTACATCGGTGAAGCTGGGAGATATAGTTGTAGCCACAGGAGCTGGCATCAGAATAGCAGTTCTTTTCTGTAATGCAGCGTTTTAGCTCATTGCAGGTCTGTTCGTAGTATTCCCGGCATTGTTTAATGCCGTAAAAGGTCTGACTGATACCACAGATATAGTTGTCGGCAATAAAAGGAGCCAGATGCTCTTTATAGTCCAGCGTTTTTTTGTTTCTCGTACAGTTTGTCAGGATAAGTAATTGCTTTTTATAGCAGAAAACGATGGAATCCACAAAAGTTTCAGCCAGACGGATATACATTCTGTTGAGCATGACGGGCTCCTGTGGTACGTTTTCCTGAATGGCAAAGATTTTATAGGTATCCATGGCATCCCATTTTAATGTGCTGAGAAAAAGCGCAAGCGCTTCCTCATCGTATGTATTGCTGTTCAGTATGGAGGAGGCAATCGCCCCTAACCTGGAAGTCGAACTGTATTTGGCATAGTATCGCTCCATATATTTTGAAATATAAGAAACGAGGATGCTGCAAAGCGGCAGAACCTCCTTCGAGAGTGGTTTGTGCATGGAAAACAGGACAAAATGGCCGGCCATATAATGATTGGCAAGAATACTGCAATGGACATAGTCTGTCAGGCCTATTTTTGATTCATGAAACGTAGGTGTCAGATCTTTAAATACCCGTGTCAGATTACTCTGATCCCGGAGCGTTTTCATCCGATCTTCGGAAAGGCCATTGTTCTCCAGAATTTCAGCCCAATGCCAGTTTATTTCCGGAGGATAGTGAGAGGATGTGGCAAGACTTTTTCCATCCGGTGCATAGATAAACATGGGATTTTCAAAAATTGAATTACTGCAGTCAAGCATTTTGGTAAGCCCATTTTCACTTTCAAGTAAAAGCTCAAGTGTCTTTTCCCAGTCCCTGAAATGATCCAGAATTGCGCAGACCTCATTAAAGACTTCTTCGGGGTCACTGTCTGGAATCAGCAACATATCGTTTCTGTGCACTATGACTGTGCCATCATGGTTTCCATAGAAAAAAACACTTGCTTCACCTACATATACCGTTTTTTCGTTCAGAAAGGAATATACGATCCAGCGAACGGCTTCAATTGTCTCTGAACCTTCTTTGATCATTGACACGATATTGTCGTAATTTAACCGTGATAAAATATTCCACATGCTGATCTTCATGATTCCACAACCTTCCTTTTTGTTTGGCGTATCTATTATGGATTACTTACCTGTGGCCGGGCGTTTCTTGAAAAATTGATTTTATGTGTATTATATGGTAAATGGCAGAAGTTTTCAATGTACCGGGGAGACCGTTGCTTTTGTTATTTTACATTTGAAAGAGCTTTGGCATAGGCCAGAATGCGCTTTTCCATATCATGATTTTCCTTGAGCTCCAGAATAAGAGAATACAATTCCGGCGATTCCGCACTGGATACGGTAATATAATCAGTATGCATTTCATCAGAAATTCCATAGAGAAAATCAACATTACAGTGAAAGGTCTGGGCAATAAAACATACCGTCTGATAGGAGGGCTCCCGTTCCCCTTTTTCATAACGGCCATAGGCCATTGCGGATATATTCAGCTGACGCGCGGCCTCGGCTTTGTTGATATGCAGGGATGTATTACTTGTGGTGAGACGATGGGAAGTGCTATTGCAAATGCCTTTGATGCAAAAAAAGTGTGGATAGAGGCGGCTCTTGAAGATGGGATGGATATACCAAAAACGAATAGTCTGGAAAATATTTGTGGCAGTTTAAACGGAGAATACCGAAAAGTTATTAGCAGAGTATTTTCAGAGAGAGGGAATCGGTATGGCGGATCAGAATGTAAAAGAAATGAAAACAGTAGAAACATCAATGGTTGAAAGCATGTTGCCGGATACTGAAAAATTCATTTATGTAATAAGAAATAAACAAGTTATGGTGGATAGTGATTTGGCAATGCTTTATCACGTAGAAACAAAAGCTTTAAATCGTGCGGTAAAAAGAAATATAAAACGATTTCCAGAAGATTTTTGTTTTCAGCTTACAATAGAAGAAACAGAATCTTTGAAGTGCCAATCTGGCACCTCAAAAATACAAGAACCAGAAAAGAGTGATGGAAGAGGTGGCAGACATACACTGCCGTATGTATTTACAGAGCAGGGAATATCCATAATTTTAATGCACAGTATCCTAAATTGGATGTGAAGTACATAAGCGTGTTTCATGATCGTTTTTTAATTCTTGATAAAAAGAAAGCATATCATATAGGTGCGTCTTTGAAGGATGCAGGTAAAAAATGTTTTGGAGTTAATCTGATTGAAGATGTGGGTATTGTGAGGGATATTTTTCAGAGATTGGAACTAGAAGCAGAAGAATGCATTGCATGTAAATAATATTAAACCAATCGATGCTTGGGTTTTTTAATAGCAAATGGAATTTATTAATTTGAACGGTAGATGATTGTGGCGGATAAATTAAAAAGTAGATATATGTTGAATAGAAAAGTCTTTATAGGCAAAAAATTTAATGAAAAATGTGTAAAAAAGATTCATGAACCTTTATGCAGACATACCAGTATAGCGGTTCATGAATCTTTTAGCATTTTATGTGAAGATTTTTATATTGTAATTTCTTAAGTCTCAGAATATAGCGAAAATATGACTTATCGCAGCTCCCGGTCTGTCTTGAGCATCTGCCAGATAACAAAGACCGCTACCAGCGTTTCCGTGATCGTCATGGCGAACCACAGGCTGGATGCCGGGGCGATGCGGGGCAGCAGAAGGATCAGGCTGCCGCTGATGACCAGTCCGCGGGCAATTGAGATAATAAAGGAAAGACCCGGCTTTAAGATCGACGGGAAATAGTATGTCGAATATACATTCAGCAGCAGAAATGGGAAGGATGTCGCATAACTGCGGATAATAAAAGGAGCGATGGCTTTCCATGAGGAAAGCACCTGCTTGGGTGCGACCAGCCGGAGCATACACTTTTTCGAAAGAAAATGTGTGCACATGATCAGCAGAGAGATCACAGAACCCACAGAGGTGGCCAGTCCTGCGCCGGTAATTCCCATATCCAGCGTAAATACGAAGAAGTAATCTCCGAATATATTAAAAATACTGCCAATGATCACGGCCTTTGTAGCCAGCCCCGGAGCGGAATCGTTCCGGAGAAAAGCCGACAGAAGCCACGCAGATACAGAATAGATGCTGTTCCCCGGAAGGGTAAAAATATAGTATAGTATATGGCAAAAGATGTAAGAGCAAAAATCATAAGCAGGTACATAAAGTACAGGTGACAAATAATACATAAATTTTTTCTCTGATGTGCAACATTTTCCGGCGGTCAGCTGTTTACAGTATAGAGGCGGCAATACAGCCGTCAAAAAATACACAGACAGACAAAGAAAGGAATTAAAAAATGATGAAAAAAGCAGTAGTTATGATGATGGCAGGTATGATGAGCGTGATGGCGCTGACAGGATGTGGTGGAAATGGACAGGCCAAGTCGCTGGTGGATGCACAGTCTAAGGTGATTTCCTCCATTGTGACAGATCACAGTACTGGGGAGACGACAAAGACAATGGATACTTCAGATGGTACAGCACTGGCTGATCCGTCCGCTGTGCTTGCCGGTGACGGTGATACGACACAGATCCCGAATCCATGGGAAGAATACAGCGCACTGGCGGATGCTGCGAAGGCCGCCGGTTTTGAAATGAGTATACCAGAGCGGCCGCGGATGTTTACCCAGACTACATATCAGGTGATGAAGGAGGAAACCCAGACCATGCTGGAGGTCCTTTACAGCACCGGGGACAGTGGAGATCAGATGGCGCTCCGAAAGGCTATCGGTGTAGAAGCGGAGGCGGATATCAGCGGTGATTATAATGTATACAATGAAACAAGCACGGTAACTGTGGGAGCGTATACGGTTACACTAAAAGGAAATGACCAGAAAGTGAATCTGGCTACATGGACAAGCGGTGACTATGCATATTCTCTGGACTGCACGAGTGGCATGACGACAGAGGAAATGACAGCCCTGATCGGTGATATGCAGTAGATCGCTGTACAGGAGGGAATGCAATGAGAGAGTATCTGGCATGGGAAACACCATGGCACAGGACACAACGACTGTTCTTACAGTTTGTAGCCTGTGTCTGGCAAAGCCACATATCACGGTTTGCCGTTGCAGAGGTGAAAAAACAGGAAAAAACAGAAAGTGCTGGCAAAACAGCGGTCTATATGCAGGCGGAGGAGATCATGGATCGGTATGGCGATACGCTGCTGCGGTATGCGTATTCGTATTTGCACAATATGAGCGATGCAGAAGAGGTTCTGCAGGATACGCTGATACAGTTTATGAAACGTGCACCGGCCTTTACCAGTGAACAGCACAGGAAAGCATGGCTTTTGCGCGTGGCGGGAAATATAAGCAAAAACAGGATCAGCTATAATACGATCCGCCGGACCGACGAGCTCAAAGATGAGCTGGTGCAGGAGGAACGGGAAGATCTTACCTTTGTCTGGGATGCCGTAAAGCAGCTGCCGGTAAAATACAGGGAAGCGATCCATCTGTTTTATTATGAGGGATATTCCACGGCCCAGATCGCCCGGATCCTGCAGAAAAATGAAGCCACGGTGCGTTCCCTTCTGGCAAGAGGACGCAAACAGCTGAAAAAAGTGTTAAAGGAGGCGTACGATTTTGCATACTAAATATGAAGAGGTCATGGACAGAGTCCGGGTAACAGATGAGATGCGAAGCCGTATCCTGCGTACACTGGAGGCAGTAGAAACAGAAACAACTGTGCCGGAGAAAGAAAAGATCACAAGCCTGTCTGCATGGAAAAATCTGCAAAGGCTTGCTGCGACAGCGGCCTGTGTGGCATTGCTGCTGCTTGGCGGTATCGGTATCTGGCATCTGACTCCTTTTGGAAAAAAGCCGGTTGTGGAGCAGGGCGTAAACGGTATGGAAGAGGTGGGTTCCTTGAAAATACTGGAAAGATATGTGGGATTTTCTGTGGAAGAAATCCATACACTGCCATTTGAGACAGAAAGCACACGGTACATGTCATATTGGGGAGATATGGCGGAGATCACGTATATTGGTGCAGATGAGGAAGCTGTGTTCAGAAAAGCAGAGGGTACGGAGGATGTATCCGGTGATTATAATGCCTATGCAGAAGAAACCAGTGTGACGATCGGCGCATATACTGTCAGATTAAAAGGGGAATCCGGCAGCTATACACTGGCCACCTGGACGGACGGCACATACGCTTATTCGTTGCAGCTGACAAACGGACAGCCACAGGAGGTATGGCAGGCTATGATCGAGAGTATGGAATGAACAGCAGTTACGATGAAGAGGCCGTTTTGTATGAAAGACCTACCGGAAACATTCCGAACGCTGTGTTATGCTGAGCAGAAGTGGCGGTGTGAAAGGAAGTACCCGATAAGAAGAACCAGATGAACAGATGTGTCAAAAGGAAGGCTGTCGCACGGATGTGTGGCAGCCTTCCTTCGCTGCAGGACAGGATACTGCCAAAAGCAGGCGGGCAGTACGACAGCCGGTGGGTCAGCGCATCAGTGTAAACTGCCGCGAAAATGCCACAAACTTCTCCACACGGCTGTTCATATACTTGCCTTTAGGCCAGATAATGCCGATCTCCTGCTCGATACGGGGCGTGATCGGGATGTGGACAACGCCGGGCATATTTTTCAGCAGACATTCATAGAGAAAAGCTCCGCCAAGATCCTGGTCGATGAATTTCCGGATCGTATAGAGCTGGTTGGCGCGTAGTACGATATTTGGCTTGACACCGCAGGATTCAAAGATACCGGCCATGGTAGTGCTCTGGACGGAATCCGTATTGTACAGGATCAGCGGTTCATCCTTGATCTGTTCAATAGTCAGCTCCTTTTCACCGGCGAGCGGATGACGGGGCGAGACACAGAAAACGATCCGGTCGGTCAGAATCTGGTAGGAGTTTAGCTTGTCAATCTCATAAAAGTGCATATTCACAAGGGCCAGATCCAGCATATCCTCCTGCACGAGCTGGGCGGCGCGGATCGAGCCGTATTCGTAGAGCTCGACCGGGATGCCCGGATATTTCTCGTGAAATTCTGTCAGCATTTCCGGAAAGAAGATCGTGCTTAACAGTGGTGGGATACCGATACGGATCGGTGTGCTCTGTCGGCCGAGATCGGACATTTCCAGCGAGGTCTGCTGTGCCATTTTGAGAAGCTCGCTGGCTTTCTGGTAAAAGATCTCTCCTTCTCTGGTCAGTGTTACATGGTTCTTTGAGCGGACGAAAAGACTGACCGAAAATTCCTTTTCCAGCTCGCGGATCGCCGTGGATATGGCAGGCTGGGTCACATACAGCTTCTGGGCGGCCTGGGTGATGCTGTGATAACGGCTGACGGCGCAGAAGTATTCCAGCTGGGCAAACTTCATTGTACAGTTCTCCTTTTCCTTGTTTTTCTCTGGAAACATGGTATATGGGCAGGATTTTACCGTAAATCTGTAAAATACCTGCTTTTGACGATGTCATTCAGAAAAAACTTTTCATATCAATTTTTGGATACATTCACCAAAAACACTTCCTCTGTTGCGTGAGATTATAGCATATTTTTTGTAAAAACTGCATGAAAATTCAGTAAAACATAAAATTTATTTATGGATGCATCATTTTATGTGATTGTACATACAGAAAAACAAAGGATATACTAAGACCATGCAAGAGATACAGACCGGCCGGGCTGTTACAGCAGCGAAAAACACAATAACAAAAAAATAACAAAAAGAAGAAAAGAAAGAAAACGGAGGAAATCAAACCATGAGTCCCTCAACCATAACTTTACTGTTTCTCCTGTTTGCTGTCATCATGTTCGTTATGGAAAAGATACCGCTGGGTGTCACTTCCATGATCGTCTGTCTCGGACTGGTAGTGACAGGAGTACTGGATGTCAAAATGGCTTTTGCCGGATTTATTGACAGCAATGTCATCCTGTTTGTTGCCATGTTTATCGTAGGCGGCGCACTGTTTGAAACAGGTATGGCAAATAAAATCGGCGCAGTTGTAACAAAATTTGCCGGTACGGAGCGGAAGCTGATCATTGCAATCATGGTGATCGTTGGTCTGATGAGCGGTGTGCTTTCCAATACGGGTACAGCCGCTGTCCTGATTCCGGTCGTGATTGGTATCGCAGCAAAATCCGGGTACAAGAGATCCCGTCTTTTAATGCCCTTGGTATTTGCTGCAGCCATGGGTGGCAACCTTTCTCTGATCGGAGCGCCGGGAAATATGATTGCCCAGAGCGCCTTAGAGCCGCTGGGGCTGAAATTCAGCTTTTTTGAGTATGCGATCGTTGGTCTGCCGATCCTGATCGCAGGCATCATTTTCTACGCAACGATCGGTTATAAATTACTGCCGAGTCACGATGTCAAAGAAGATGGCATTTTCGTAGAACGCGATTTCAGCGATGTGCCACAGTGGAAACAGTGGACGTCCCTGATCATTCTGGTGGCTACGATTCTGGCGATGATCTTTGAGGAAGTGATCGGTATCAAGCTTTGTATCACCGGTGGTATCGGTGCACTGCTTCTGATTCTGACAGGGGTTATTTCAGAGAAAGATGCGTTAAAGTCTATCGATTTAAAGACCATTTTCCTTTTTGGCGGTACGCTTTCTCTGGCAAGTGCCCTGCAGGAGACAGGTGCGGGCGAGCTGATTGCAGACAAGGTGATCGGAGCACTCGGTGCCAGTCCGTCCCCGTATCTTCTGACACTGGTCGTATTCCTGCTGTGCTGTGTGATGACAAACTTTATGTCCAATACAGCGACAACAGCGTTGATGGTACCGATCTGTCTGTCTATCGCCCAGGGTATGGGCGCGGATCCGAGAGCGGTCCTGATGGCCTGTGTCATCGGTGGTTCCTGCGCATACGCCACACCGATCGGTATGCCGGCCAATACGATGGTTGTCGGCACCGGTGGCTATACCTTTAAAGACTATGTGAAAGCCGGATGCCCGCTGATCGTGATTGCTACAATCGTCAGCATGATCATCCTGCCGATCGCCTTCCCGTTCTTCCCGTAAAGAACGGCGGCGGGTATAAAATCTGTAACTGAAAAAATATTATATCATAAAGGAGACTACAACTATGGGTAAGAAAGAACAGGTAGAACAGCTTACCACTTATATGGCAAACTTTGTATCCTACATTGGCAAAGTGCTGCCGGATGACATTATTGCAAAGCTGGACGAACTGGCAGAGAAAGAGGACAGTCCGCTGTCCAAGGTTATCTACCAGACCATGAAGCACAACCAGAAACTGGCCAAAGACCTCAACAGACCGAGCTGCCAGGATACCGGTGTATTGCAGTTCTGGGTAAAATGCGGTACCAATTTCCCGCTGATCGGTGAGCTGGAAGCTCTGTTAAAGGAAGCTGTTGTCCGTGCGACAAAGGAAGCCCCGCTGCGTCACAACAGTGTGGAGACATTTGATGAGTACAATACCGGTAAGAACGTAGGTAAGGGCACACCGACTGTATTCTGGGACATCGTTCCGGACAGCGATCAGTGCGAGATCTATTCCTATATGGCAGGCGGCGGATGTACACTGCCGGGCAAAGCCATGGTACTGATGCCGGGTGCCGGATATGAAGGTGTGACCAAATTCGTTATGGATGTTATGACTACATACGGACTGAATGCATGTCCTCCGCTTCTGGTAGGTGTTGGTGTGGCAACTTCTGTAGAGACAGCTGCACTGCTGTCCAAGAAAGCGCTGATGCGTCCGCTGGGCAGCCACAATGAGAACGAAAGAGCGGCTTCCATGGAAAAACTGCTCGAAGACGGTATCAATGCAATCGGCCTTGGACCGCAGGGTATGGGCGGCAAGTATTCTGTTATGGGTGTACATATTGAGAATACAGCCAGACATCCTTCCACCATCGGTGTCGCTGTCAACGTCGGATGCTGGTCTCACAGACGTGGCCATATTATCTTTGACAAGGATCTCAACTATACAATCACAACACATTCGGGGGTAACATTATGATCGAAGTAAAAGATGGAAAGAAAATTCTGACAACACCAATTTCCGCAGAAGATCTGGCTGATATTCATATCGGAGATATCGTATATCTGAACGGAAGCATGACGACCTGCCGTGACGTGGCCCACAGACGTCTGGTAGAAGCCGGACGTGAGCTGCCGGTGGATGTCCGTGATGCAGCGATCTTCCATGCCGGACCGATCATCCGTCCGCTGGAAAATGATAAATTTGAGATGGTATCTGTAGGACCGACCACCAGTATGCGTATGGAAAAATTCGAGAAAGAGTTTGTAGAGCAGACCGGTGTCAAAGTCATCATCGGTAAAGGTGGCATGGGCCCGAATACAGAGTATGCCTGCAAGAATTTCAAGGCAATCCACTGCGTATTCCCGGCAGGAAACGCTGTCGTGGCTGCTACAGAGGTGGAAGAGATCGTCGATGCCCAGTGGCGTGATCTGGGTATGCCGGAGACGCTGTGGCACTGCCGTGTCAAAGAGTTTGGCCCGCTGATCGTGTCCATCGATACAGAGGGAAGAAATCTCTTTGAAGAGAATAAAGTGATCTTTAATCAGAGAAAAGATGCTGCGATAGAAGAAATCTGCAAGCACGTAAGCTTTATCAAATAAACAGTGATCCTCCTAACGAAAACTGTTTTTTGAAATACGGCAAAGTCCATTTTGCCGGGTAAGTCAACTTTTTCAGCCAGAAAGGCCGCCGGAGACTGTAGACTCCGGCGGCCTTTCATGTGGCAAAACGGCGAGGCAAGTGGGGAGACCTCCATTTGTGAGAAAGTTTGGATAAAAAGAAGCTGCGAGACCGGAAATCCAGTCCCGCAGTGTATTTGTCAGTCTGTAATACCAGTTCAGACTGGGTGCGTTTCAGTTCAGTGCTTCGTAATCGGAAGCATCCTCATTCGGGCCGACGCAATCGGACAGGGAATAACTGCCGATGCTTTCGTTTGCTGTATCGTCTATGGTAACGTACTGCTCTTTGCCATCAGCTGTAAAGACAAATTTTGTTTTGCCGGCATTTACAGCGGAGGTGATGTCGAATTTCAGATTTTTATACGTCAGATAGACTTTGCCGTTATCATCACGATCCACAGCGGTATCACCGAAGGTTTCGGCGATTTCGCTGGCGGTCATCGGTCGTTCGTTGCCATTTTCGTCTGTGGTTACGCCACTGCCGCCGACAGTTACATCTTTGCCATCGGCATCCTTGTAGGTGAATTCATAGTCGTGATCCCTGGAAGAAGTCACAGTGGCGTTCTGCTGTTCGCCGTTGATCCACATAGTAAACATCGTCTTGATGCCGCCCAGATCCGAAGCATAGGCAGCAGTGCTGGCAGAGATGACCAGTACAAAAGCGGCAGCGGCTGCTGCGATACGGCTATATACATGTTTTGTTTTATTTTCCTTTTTCATTTCGGTTACCTCCAAAAAGAATCTTTCGGAGGATGCCAGGGTATCGAAGGTCCTCTTATATTTTTCTTTATTCGTCATCTGACCATTCCTCCTTTAATACATCCTTTAAGAGTGTGCGTCCTCTGGACAGTCGGACTTTCACGTTGCTTTCGCTGATTTTTAAAATATCGGCGATTTCGTGTATGCGGTAATCTTCATAATAGAACAGGTGGATAACGATGCGGTATTTTTCCGGAAGTTGCATCACGGCATCGAAAAGGTCGTGGTCTGCAGGCTCCGCAAAGGGCAGCGTTTCCGTGTAGTCCTCCAGCGAAACCTTATGCTTTCGCCAGAAAGACCGGTTAATATCTTTTGCGCGATTGAGCGCTACGCGAAACAGCCATGCACGGATGTGCTGTTCATCGGTAAAGTCTTTTGTGGATGTATGGTACTGAATAAAGGTATCCTGCACCACATCTTTGGCGTCCTCGGCGTCCTTACATACGTTGAAGGCGGCCACAAAGAGGTGGGACTGGTACGCTTTCATCAGCTGTTCTACGGGTTGTCGCATGAGTGATCCCTCAGTTTCTTATCGTTCTTTTGTTTTGTAAAACTGTTTAGTGGCAGTTTTTTACAAAGCTCTTTGAAAGGCCTTTCAACTATAACACGAATGCAGAGAGAAAAAGGTTACATTTGCAGAAAATATATTTTTTGAAAGTATGCTTTAAGTGACAGAAAAGCTGATCAGAAAACAAATGGAAAGTGGCAAGGGGGATTTGAACGAAAATATGCATAAGAAAACAGGGAGATTTTTGGATTGCGTGAGGGTAGTGGCTATGCTACGATGTTCAAAAGAAAGATGGCATAAAAAGCTATTGTGGGAACAGGAGGTTTTCTAATGGAGATACAGGAATTTGGTAAATTGCAGGACGGTACGCAGGCGAGTCTGCTTACGATTGAAAATAAGAATGGCATGCGTCTGTCGATGACGGATTTTGGCGCAGCTATCGTGTCTTTGCAGGTGCCGGACCGGGACGGGCGGCTGGTGGATGTTGTGCTGGGGTATGACAATGTGGCTGGCTATGAGACGGACACGAATGCCTTCGGCGCAACGATCGGCCGTGTGGGCAACCGTATTGCAGGCGCAAAGTTTGTGATAGACGGACAAAGCTATGCGCTGGATGCCAACGATGGAAAACAGTGTCTGCATGGTGGATTCCATGGGTATCATAAGAGAATGTGGCACTACGAGGTGCGGGAAGAGGAATGTGCGATTGCGTTTTCCCTGCACAGCCCGGATAAAGATCAGGGATTTCCGGGAGCGCTGGATATCATCGTGACGTATTCCCTGGACGAGGAAAACGGGCTGCATATCCGGTATTTTGCCATTTCGGATGATGCGACGCCAATCAATATGACGAACCATACCTATTTTAATCTGCAGGGACATGATCAGGACAATATTGGTGATCAGGAAGTGATGCTTGGTGCACAGTTCTTTACGGAGATCAATGATGAAGTTTATCCGAATGGAAATATTGTTACTGTGAAAGAAACGCCGTTGGATTTTACTATGCAGCATAAGATCGGGGATGCGATTGATGCGGACAATATACAGATGAAACGGGCCGGTGGCTATGATCACAATTATGTGTTGGATGCATATACGGGTGAAATCCGTCTGGTCGGTAAGGCCTATGCGCCGGAGACGGGCATCGGAATGGAAATCTATACGGATCAGCCGGGTATGCAGTTTTATACCGGGAATTTTGTAGGAGACGGTACGAAAGGCAAGGCCGGTGCGGTATATCATAAGAGAAGTGGTTACTGCTTTGAGACGCAGGGATATCCGGACGCAGTGCATTATACGCATTTTCCGGATATTGTGTATGAAGCAGGAGAGCCGTACGATACGGAGACAATCTTCAAATTTACGGTGAGATAGTAAAGTAGATGAAAATATGCCCAGCACTGTGCGGGCATATTTTCTGACATCCATTCTACGGGAACGGACACGAAATGAGTGTCAAGAAACGGAATCACTAAAATATAGACAGATAATCTGTGAAAGATGTACAAAAGCAGAAAATACCGGGATTGTCTGTTGAATTTGTGCAGGAATAAATCTATAATATCTGTAAGTTTAGATGATTGCGTGCACGTGCACGATTAAGGAGGACGATATGTATTTTATCGGAGTGGATCTGGGTACTTCGGCTGTGAAGCTGCTGTTGATGGATGATGCAGGAAAGATCTGTGGCAGTGTTTCGAGAGAGTATCCGCTGTATTTCCCGCAGCCGGGCTGGTCGGAGCAGAAGCCGGAGGACTGGTGGAGTGCGGTATGTGATGGATTAAAGGAATTGCTTGGCAGCATTGATGCGGCTGAGGTTGGCGGTATCAGCTTTGGCGGTCAGATGCATGGTCTCGTTATTCTGGATGAGAATGACGAGGTGATCCGTCCGGCGATCCTCTGGAACGACGGTCGTACACAGAAGCAGGTGGATTACCTGAACAATGAGATCGGCAAGGACAAGCTGTCCGAGTATACAGCCAATATCGCATTTGCCGGATTTACGGCACCGAAGCTTCTCTGGGTAAAGGAAAACGAGCCGGAGAATTTTGCACGGATCAAAAAGATCATGCTGCCGAAGGATTATATTGCTTACAAGCTGTCCGGTACACATTGCTGTGACTATTCCGATGCGTCCGGTATGCTGCTTTTAGATGTAAAGAACCGCTGCTGGTCGAAGGAAATGCTTGAGATCTGTGATGTGAAGGAAGAACAGATGCCGAAGCTTTTTGAGAGCTACGAGGTTGTCGGTACATTAAAGCCGGAGCTGGCCAAAGAGTTTGGTATGAAGGATACTGTAAAGATCGCTGCCGGTGCAGGTGACAATGCCGCCGGTGCAGTCGGTACAGGTACAGTCGGTGATGGTCAGTGTACGATCTCCCTGGGAACCAGTGGTACGGTATTTATTTCCAGTGAGAAATTTGGTGTAGACGAGAACAATGCGCTGCATGCCTTTGCACATGCGGACGGACATTATCATCTGATGGGCTGTATGCTTTCCGCTGCATCCTGCAATAAATGGTGGATGGAAGAAATCATCGGTACAAAGGATTTCGCCGGTGAGCAGAAAGGTATTACAAAGCTTGGTGAGAACCATGTATTCTTCCTGCCGTATCTGATGGGCGAGCGTTCCCCGCATAATAATCCGTTGGCCAGAGGTACATTTATCGGTATGACGATGGATACGAGCCGTGCAGATATGACGCAGGCAGTTCTGGAGGGTGTAGCCTTTGCGCTGCGTGATTCTCTGGAGGTCGCAAGAAAGCTTGGGATCAACATCACGCGTACCAAGATCTGCGGTGGTGGAGCCAAGAGTCCGCTGTGGCGTAAGATCATTGCCAATGTGCTGAACCTGAAAGTGGATATCATCGAGGCAGAGGAAGGCCCGGGCATGGGTGGCGCTATGCTGGCAGCTGTTGCCTGTGGAGTATATGATTCCGTAGAAGATGCGGCAGCTAAGATCGTACACGTTGTGGAGACGATCGAGCCGGATCCGGAACTGGTGGCCAAATATGAAGACAGATATCAGAAATTTGCCCAGATTTACCCGACAGTTAAAGGACTGTTTGACACAGTAACAATCTAAGCACAGAGTATAGCAGATTTTGTCTTTCAGCGTTCACTGAAAGCGGGTATGCGATGTGGCAGAAAAACATGCATTTGAGTAAAAAGTAACGGCTATATCCATATACGGTAACAAAAGAGCAAGGCAGGAACGAAGCTGTGCAGCATATGGCATAGCGAAGTCTCCTGCCCGGCTCTGCAAAATATATACATATTTTTAGGAGGATACGACTATGAATAACATGCCGAAAATTAAGATCGGTATCGTGGCTGTCAGCCGCGACTGTTTCCCGGAATCTCTTTCCGTTAACAGAAGAAAAGCTCTGGTAGAAGCTTACAAAGCAAAATATGACGCAGAGGATATCTACGAATGTCCGGTCTGTATCGTAGAGAGCGAGATCCACATGGTACAGGCTCTGGAGGATATCAAGAAAGCCGGATGTAACGCACTGTGCGTATATCTTGGCAACTTTGGTCCGGAGATCTCCGAGACACTGCTGGCTAAACACTTTGATGGACCGAAGATGTTTGTTGCTGCAGCCGAGGAAGAGGATCTGGTACAGGGTCGTGGGGATGCTTACTGTGGTCTGTTAAATGCAAGCTACAATCTGGCTCTGAGAAATGTCAAAGCGTATATCCCGGAGCATCCGGTAGGAACAGCAGCTAACCTGGCAGACAGAATCCATGAATTTATTCCGATCGCACGTACGGTAGATGCTCTGCAGAACTTAAAGATCATTTCCTTCGGACCGCGTCCGCAGAACTTCCTGGCCTGCAACGCACCGATCAAGCAGCTGTATAATCTGGGCGTAGAGATTGAAGAAAACTCCGAGCTGGATCTGTTTGAAGCTTACAATAAACATGCCGGTGATCCGCGTATCGCAGACGTTGCCAAAGAGATGGCAGAAGAGCTGGGCGCAGGAAACAAGAAACCGGAAGTACTGGAAAAGCTGGCACAGTACGAGATCACACTGCTTGACTGGGTTGAGGCACACAGAGGCTATCGTAAATATGTCACACTGACAGGTAAATGCTGGCCGGCATTCCAGACACAGTTCGGGTTCGTTCCGTGTTATGTCAACAGCCGGCTGGCTGGCAAGGGTATCCCGGTATCCTGCGAGGTAGATATCTACGGAACACTTTCCGAGTACATTGGCCAGTGTGTCAGCGATGATATTGTAACACTGCTGGATATCAACAATACTGTAACCAAGTCCATCTATGAAGAAGATATCAAGGGTAAATTCAACTACGAGCAGGAAGAAACCTTTATGGGCTTCCACTGCGGTAATACCTGCTCCAAGAAACTGGCTTTCCATGAGATGAAGAACCAGATGATCATGGCCAGAAGTCTTCCGGTAGAGGTAACAAACGGTACTCTTGAGGGAGATATCGTACCGGGTGACATCACCTTCTTCCGTCTGCAGAGCACAGCTGACGGTATCTTAAGAGCTTATGTTGCCAACGGCGAGGTACTGCCGGTAGCTACACGTTCCTTCGGTGCCATCGGTATCTTTGCTATTCCGGAGATGGCTCGTTTCTACCGTCACGTGCTGGTAGAGAAGAACTATCCGCATCATGGCGCTGTTGCTTTCGGACATCACGGCAAGACCCTGTTTGAGGTATTCAAGATGCTCGGTGTAGCACCGGAAGAGATCGGTTACAACCAGCCGAAGGGTGTAAGATATCCGACAGAGAATCCATTTATGTAAAGAAGAGCATACAGTTGAGATGTTTGTAATTTCATAAAAAATCCAGAAAAACAAGTTTAAAAAGTTGCCTTTAAGTATATAAAACTATTGACTAAGTAAGGATAGAGTGTTAGTATACAACTACAAAAGGTACTGCCGATAGACGGTTAGTCCTTCACTTGTGAACGAAAATAGTCGCCAGCTTTGCGAGGGCAGGGCGGCTATTTTCGTACGTGATGGTCTGAACCGAGGGTGTAGCCGAGGCTAAAAACCGTAATGCATAAGCTGATAACAGCAATCATTTCATCCAGTGTCATCAAAATCCCCTCCTTTCCCACAAATGATATCTGATTCGCAGCTTTTTTGATCAGAGAACCTACAGCATAGCCGGAGGGCATGCGCTGTTGCTGGCCTTTGAAAGTCTGGATCGACGAAGCTGTGCCCGGCTTTGAATGGTCAGATTGGAACATCTACATAGACGGTGTGACAAATTTCATGCAGCCCGGAGAAATCTACCTGATAGCCTGCAATTCCTATGGCAAAACAACTCTGCCAGAAATTCAAGAAATAAACCGTTGAATAAACTAAATTTCCCGCTGTATTCCATATCCACTTGGAATACAGCGGGAAATTTTTACTGTAAAGAAAAGACAGTGCAGCCTCTTTATGATGTAGCACAGGAAAAAGAAGTTGTTTCCTGCAGATAATTATAGAAGCAAAAAAATATGTATTTGCAAATAAACAAATATTTCGGTAAATTACCTGTAAATTGCCACCACTGTGGTGGCAACGAACGGAAAAGATAAATGCTATAATAGCATCAGCCGTGAAAAAGCAGAGACTCTGATACGATCATGAAAAGTGTCAGAACAAACAGAATACCTGTATCAATACCAACGATACAAAGCCATCTAAGAACCGGCTGTTTTATGCGCTCCAGATGAAAGACACGTTGTATATGCAGATAGTCACATGTAAAGCAGATCACAGCCAGGCCCATAAGCAGTAAGAAAATCCGTTCCAGCCATTGCGGACCAGCTGCGAGGTTGTTTCCTGCAACATCCCGTATGACAATCGTGAGTGACAGCCAGATTAAGAAGGTGTAGCTGATAACAGCAAGGATTTTCTTCCAAAGAACACCGGTACGAAAGCCGGGAGGAAGGAAGAACCGTTTGCCAGTGGCTGTTTTGCCGGCAGCAGCAGCGCCTTGCAGAGCGGATCCGGAATGGGAATCCGTACAGAGAAGGGCGGTTTTCAGCTCCGCAACAGAAGAAAAGCGATCCTTCGGATCCATATGCATACATTTTTCGGCTATCTGTGCAAAGGCACTGGCGGCATCCGAGAGTATGTGGCATATCTCCTGCAGGAGGACACCGACCGCATAGATATCAGTGCGCGGGGAAGAGGAGCCAAAACCATATTGCTCCGGTGCAGCATAGCCCTGTGTTCCCAGCAGCGTGGTATCAGAATCTGCGTTTTCCGTATAATATTTGGCGGCATTAAAATCCAGCAGGACAACATGGTCACAGCTGGTAATCATAATATTTGAGGGCTTGATATCCCGGTGAACGACAGGGGGATCCAGGCTGTGCAGCTGTTGCAGAATATCGCACAGCTCCAGCATATAGTGTCTGGCGGCATTAATGGTAATGGCATGATCATCCAGTTTTGACTGCAATGTATCGCCGGAGATATATTCTTCGATGACGGTCAGCTGGTTTTGCTCTTCCATATAGTCGATGATGCGGGGAACTCCGAAAATGGGATGAGCGGCCAGATATTCATAAACAGGTAGATGATATACCTGTAATATTTTTTTGACATATATTTTCCGTGTGTCCTGGTGCTGGACCAGACTGACCTGGTGTGGTGCATCAAGCACAGCAATCGTTTTGTAATAGGACAGCGCAAGGCGCTTTGCAATATCCAAATTATCATTCCTTTCGTGATAGGTTGGTTAGTATTATAGCAGATGGGAGAAGCAAATGAGTAAAAAAAGCACAAAAGAACTGGAAAATGCATTGGGCAGTACACATGTCAGTGACTTTGAAAAATTTTACCATGAAAATAAAGACCACATGAATATGGATATGGATTCTTTTTCTGTATATATCAAAGAACTGCTCAGAGAAAAGAAGCTGACACAGCAAAAGGTCTTTCTTCTGGCGGATATCCCGGAACGCTATGGATACAAGCTGTTATCAGGTGAAAAACATACGAAACAGAGGGACGTGATCCTGCGGATCTGTTATGCGGCGGAATGTACGCTGGAGGAGACGCAAAAAGCCTTGCGGAAATATGAGATGCCGCAGCTGTATGCCAAGGTGCCGCGGGATGCCCTGCTGATGATCATTTTTAACGAACGTCCGGGCAGCATCATTGATGCCAACGCTTTATTGAAAAAGAATGGCATGGAGCCGTTAAGAACCAGCGGGATGCAGGAATAAGAGGGAAAGCTATACAGAAGGCCAGAGGTTACGGCTCTGTAAAATAAAAAAGAGAAGGAGAAAATCAATGAAAAAACAAAAGATGATACCCTGTAAACAGTGTGGACAGGAGATTTCAGCAGGGGCAAAGGTATGTCCGCATTGCGGAGAAAAGAACAAAAGGCCGGTTTATAAAAAATGGTGGTTCTGGCTGATTATTGTAGTTGTTATTGTCATCGCTTCTTCCGGCGGTTCGGACAAGGGTAAGCAGACAGAAAACACTGCGGTGGCAACATCGGATGTACCGGTGTCTGCAGTCGTTTCAGATACGGAAAAGTCGGCAGCAGAGGAAAGTGAAGCTGCAAAACCGGAAAGCTCTGCTGTCGCTGATACGGCAGAGAAAACAACAGCTGCGCCAGAGGAAGAAAATGTGCCGACAGAGTACAAGTCTGCGGTAAAAAAAGCCGAATCCTACGGAAATGTCATGAATATGTCGAAAAAGGCCATTTATGATCAGCTGACATCGGAGTATGGTGAAAAATTTGATAAGGATGCCGCCGATTACGCCATGGAGCATGTGGACATTGACTGGAAAGCGAATGCACTCGTCAAAGCAGAAAATTACAGTGATACCATGTACCTGTCAAAAGAAGGAATCTACGACCAGCTGGTATCCGAATACGGCGAACAGTTTACCGAAGAAGAGGCTCAGTACGCTGTGGATAATCTGCAGGCAGATTACAAAGAAAACGCTCTGAAAAAGGCAAAAAGCTATCAGGACATGGATATGTCATCCTCAGCTATCTATGATCAGCTGATCTCGGACTACGGCGAGAAATTCACAAAAGATGAAGCCCAGTACGCGGTAGATCATTTAGAATAAAATATTGTAACGAAAATAGCCGTCGGCTCTGCGAGAGAACCGTGTGGCTATTTTTTTACGCGGGCAACGAGCCAAAGTCCGTGCCTGCACGAGACCTTGGCGAGTGCCGCGATAACCAGGAGAAGCTCGCCAAGCGTGTTTCTTATGGTTTGCGGGCAACGGATCAATTTCAATGCCTGTGCACAGAACAGTTGTCAGAGCGGGCAGGATACTATATTATATAGAAGAAAAAAACGCAAGAGGAGGAAGTTAAGAGAATGCAGCTGCCAGAAGAATTTGCAGAGAGAATGAAGCGTATGCTGGGAGAGGAGTATGAAGACTTTTCAGCCGGATATGAGAAGGAGCGGGTGTATGGACTGCGGGTGAATACAGCCAAGATTTCGCCGGAGGAGTTTGAAAGACTGGCTCCCTTTTCTCTGAAACGGATTCCCTGGGTGGAAAACGGCTATTTCTATGACCCCGAAGATCAGCCGACAAAGCATCCTTACTACTTTGCCGGACTGTACTATATGCAGGAACCCAGTGCCATGACACCGGCTTCAAGACTTCCCGTTTATCCGGGGGAATGTGTGCTGGATCTGTGTGCGGCGCCGGGCGGCAAGGCGACAGAGCTGGGGACGAGGCTGAAAGGGCAGGGACTTCTGGTGGCCAACGATATCAGTGCACCGCGTATGAAAGCCCTGTTAAAGAATATCGAGGTGGCCGGGATTCCCAATGCTTTTCTGACGAATGAAGATCCGGCGCGGCTGGCGGAGGTATTCCCGGAGTTCTTTGATAAGATCCTGGTCGATGCGCCCTGCTCCGGTGAGGGGATGTTCCGTAAGGAACCGGCAGTGATGGAGGCCTGGACACCGGACAAGCCAAAGCTGTGTGCCGGAATGCAGCGGCCGATCCTGGATGCGGCAGTGCAGATGTTAAAGCCGGGCGGCAGACTTTTGTATTCCACCTGTACCTTTTCCCCGCAGGAAAATGAGGAACAGATCGCCAGAGTTCTTGAATTGTATCCGGAATTTACCCTGCAGGAGATCACCCCATGGTATGACGGGTTTGCCTGCGGTCATCCTGAGTGGGCCGACGGCAATCCGGAGCTGAAAAAGACCGTAAGGATCTGGCCACAGCATATGGACGGTGAGGGACATTATCTGGCTTTGCTGGAAAAAAAGGGCGAGAGCGGAACTTCGCCGGCCTTTCAGAACACAGTGCGGCTGGATAAACAGCAGGAAAAGGCACTGACAGAGTTCTTTGCAGATGTGAAAGGGGATCGTCAGGGCTATACGCTGGATATCCGTAAAGGGATGGTCTATGCTGTTCCGACATTGCTTCCGAAAGTGCGTGGGGTGAAATTTGTCCGGAACGGACTTTTGCTGGGAGAGATCCGGAAAGACCGTTTTGAACCGTCACAGCCGCTGGCCATGGCGCTGACAAAGGAAGACTATGCGGCTACGATCAACCTTGCGGCTGCGGATGCAAGGGTGCGCCGGTATCTGAAAGGAGAGACGATCCTGATCGAAGAGACGGAGGCCATCCGTAAGAAAGGCTGGCAGCTGATCTGTGTTGACGGGTATCCGCTGGGCTGGGGCAAGCTGGTCAACGGCGTGCTCAAAAATAAATTCCTTTCCGGCTGGCGGATGCACTGATCTGGCAGCAAAAACAGACCATCGAAGAGAGCAGACGGTCTTTTTTGCGTTGAAATCTGGTTGCTTTTATCTGTCCGGAGCTGCAAAGGCAGACCCGTCAGATGAAAAATGACGTTTGTTGACATTTAGGGGCTTCCCTGAACCTGAAAAGCGTTGTAAAATATTATACTAAAGAGGGCTGTCCGATTCTGCAGGAGGTATGTATTCCAGAAGGTCTGCAATCGTACAGTCAAGTGTGGCACAGATACGGGCCAGTACGGCCGTATCGAGCCGGGTAATATCATTGTTGCAGAAATGATTGATTTGCGTTCGTTGCATTTCTGCACGTTGGGACAGTTTATTTTTGCTGAGTCCTTTTTCTGCCAGAAGGCGGTCGAGATGGATCTCGACGTGTCCAAAATCATAGGTTTTCATAGGCATTCCTTTCTTTGGTAGGGGAAACAGAGGCGGATAAATGCCATGTATCCAGTGTAAGAAAATATTGGAAGAAAAATAAGTTCACAGAAGTATTGTCCTACATGTAACAGGCATATTATAATAGACCTATCAAAGTGTGAAGGAGAGTAGTAATGGAGCGCTTGACAAACAGTGAAATGGAAATTATGCGTGTGGTATGGTGTAACGGCGGTGAGATCGCTGAGACAGAGCTTAGAAAAGAGCTGCACACCAAGAAGGGTGAGGTGTATGCCAGAACAACACTGGCCACCTTTTTGATGAAGATTGAACAGAAGCAGTATATCCGTAAGGAGCGCAGAGGCCGCAACAGCTATGTGATCGCTTTGTACACTGCAGATGCGTATGTGGAGCAGCAGCTTGGTGAGCTGTTTACGGATTTCTGTCAGAAGGATAAAGAGCGGTTCAGCAAGCTTGTGGAGCGGGTTCTGGCATAATGCTGCATCGAAAAAGCCTTGCCTGAAAAAGTAAGACTTGTTATACTGAGACATAAAGTAAAGGAAGAGCAGGGTGAAGAGATGAGTAAACTGATACTACCGGAAAACTATAGACCGGCGCTGGAGCTGTACGATACCCAGGTGGCGATCAAGATGGTAAAGGATTATTTTCAGCAGGCGCTGACGACGAGACTGAAGCTTCTGCGCGTGACGGCGCCGCTTTTTGTCGATCCGCATTCCGGACTGAATGACAACCTGAACGGGGTGGAGCGTCCGGTCAGCTTTGATATTAAGGAGCAGGACGGTGCTGAGGCAGAGATCGTACATTCTCTGGCAAAATGGAAACGTTATGCGTTAAAGAAATACGGTTTTGCACATGGTAAGGGACTGTATACGGATATGAATGCGATCCGCCGTGATGAGGAGACCGACAATATCCATTCGATCTATGTGGATCAGTGGGACTGGGAAAAGATCATCACCAAGGAGGAGCGTACCGTCGATTACTTAAAATCTGTCGTACGCAATGTCTACAAAGCCCTGAAGGCTACGGAGACGTATATGTCCCTGCAGTATGATTATATCGAGGAGATCCTGCCGACAGAGATTTCCTTTATCACGACGCAGGAGCTGGAGGATATGTATCCGGGCTGTACGCCCAAGGAGCGCGAGTACCGTATAGCGAAGCTGAAAGGTGCTGTATTTATCATGCAGATCGGTGACAAGCTGGCTTCCGGCGAAAAGCATGACGGCCGTGCGCCGGACTATGACGACTGGAAGTTAAACGGTGATATCATCGTATATTATCCGGTGCTGGATATCGCGCTGGAGCTGTCTTCCATGGGTATCCGTGTAGACGAGGACAGCTTAAAGGAACAGCTGGAAAAGGCCGGCTGCCCGGAGCGTGCAAAGCTGCCGTTCCAGAAGGCCATCCTTGAAAAACGTCTGCCCTACACAGTCGGCGGCGGCATCGGCCAGTCCCGTATCTGTATGTTTTATCTCAGAAAGGCCCATATCGGTGAAGTACAGGCTTCGATGTGGCCGGAAGAGACGATGAAAGAGATGGAGGCTGCGGGGATTAAGCTGCTGTAAGCTTGAAAATTTAATAGTATAGACGTGAAATAAGGGGCTGAACGGTGTGTTCAGTCTCTTTTTGGATATTTTACATATGACTTTATGCAGATGCAGATAAGGAGTGAGTATTACAGGTGAAACGTAAAATTCGTTGTAAATTTGCAATTATAGCGGGAATCATAGGCTTCGCGCTGTTGTTTTTCTTAGGGCTTGGATATATTGGTTCGGGGGATGATCGTGTAAAACCATACGATTTCCAGCTGCCAGAGGGAGCAGCCGATATCGGTCAGTATCAGATACCGGAGAAAGAGCTGGAGGGGTTAAGTACGGAGTCTCTGGTGGAGACGATACTGGAAAATGGATTTCTTATGCAGTTTGAGGCATATGACAGCAGTAAGACGGCTCTGGATATGCATATGACGAATTTTAATGTGTATCCGGCACTGTTTTCGAGAGAGGATTGCGTATCTGTATTGTTGAAGCTGTATGAGCAGGAGCCAGTTGTAAGCGATGCAAAGAGTGCAGACCAGCAGCCGGAAGAATATTTTCGGATACATAATCTGGAAATTTTACTTGCCGCCAAATTTGCCGAAGATCAGCAGCAGGGAAACGACACAGCGCAGGAAACGAAAGATTTTGAGCGTATACATCAGGAAAAAGAGAAACAGCGTGAAGCTGTCGGGACAGAGCAGGCAGTCAGTGACGGCTATGAGTGGTTTGAAGAAAATTATTATTGATGGGAAATGATATTTCCTGAATATAATAAAGAATGAAAAGGAAGCAGAGGATATAGAAGAACAGGATGTTCAGAATATATCGTCTGCTTTTGTCTATTTTTTTCGTGTTTTTGCTTTACAACTCACAAAACTTATGATACTATGAATTTAGACGTTTATAGAACGACAATTCCAACGATTTCAGTTCTGAAATCTATTTCCAAAACAGAAAACAGGATAAGGAGACGAAGCTATGCAGGGAAAAGGACGAAGGGTGTGTGCTGCCTTTGCGTTTGCAATGGCGGCGGTGTGGTGTTTGCTGCCGTTTTCGGTAAATGCGGCGCAGGAACAGGGGAATGGTACAGAAAAAGTAGGGACAGTAGCCGAGGCTGTTGTGCCGGATCCGGGGCGATTGGGTTCGCTGACCATCTGCAAGTATGATTTGACTGCTGCCAAGGAGGCGGGGGTGTATCAGAAAGGACAGATAAAAGCTACAGGACAGGCCGATGCTGCGGTGGAAAAAGTGCTTTCGGCGTATGCCGTGGAGGGTGTGCAGTTTACAGGTCTGCGCGTCGGAGATATGGAGGTATACAGCAAAACTGCCGGAGATCAAAGTGAGGTACAGCTGGTTTATGAAATCCCGGAGAAGTTAAGAAAGATCCTGGGGCTGGAGAGTAAAGATGCGGTGGATATGGGACAGCGCGGGCTGAAATATGTCTGTCATACTGCGGACGTCCAGCATTATACGGCGACGCAGCTTTCCAAAGCATTGCAGCAGAATCTGCAGGACGATACGACCGGAACGAAAAAGCGGCTGGAGGACTACCTGTATGCCTACGGAAAGGGCAACGATAACGGAGACGGTGAGGAAAGAGAGGGAGCTTTTTCCCTGCCCAAGACGGATAGCCATGGTGTGACAAAGGCTGAAGGCCTGACACAGGGCCTGTATCTGGTGGCGGAGACGGAGGTGCCGGAGATGGTGACCGATACGGTCGATCCGTGGTTTGTTTCTCTTCCGTTTACGAATACTGCCGCAAAAGAGGAGGCACAGGATGAACTATCTGCGGGTGGAACAGCGTGGCTCTACGACATGGTGTGTTATCCAAAAAATCAGACGGGTAATCCGACGCTGGACAAGAGTGTGCGACAGGCGGGTACGGATACTTATGGTGATACTGCGACGGCATCCGGCGGTGATGTGCTGGAATATACGATCGTTTCCCGGCTGCCAAATATTACGTCAAAAGCCACCTATATCAATCAGTATATGTTTGAGGATCAGCTGAGTCAGGGTCTTACATATAACCGGGATGCACAGATCGCTCTCTGTAAAAATGCGGAGGATGCCGGAGAGAATGCGGTAAAAAACGCCGTGGAGATCTGGGATACATCGTCGGATTTATACACGGTGGCGTATGAAGACATACCAGAACAGGATGATACAGCGGGTGGTTCGAGGATGACAGTTGAGCTGAGTGAAAAAGGACTGCAGCGGATCAACGGAGACAGTGACGACGGACTGACAGCGGAGTATGGCAGCTGTGGCGGGCTTTATCTGGTTGTGTACTATACAGCGACACTTGACGCGGACAGTTCGATGGTGCTTGGTGACGAGGGCAATCCGAACGACGTCCGGCTGACCTGGAGCCGTACCTCCCATGGATACAGCAATACGCTGGAGGATCGCAATTACGTCTATGCCTACGGACTGGATCTGCAAAAGACGTTTTCTCCTGCAGATACCGGTCAGACGCTGGCAGGTAAGGTACAGTTCTGTCTGTACAATGCCACGGATGAAAGGTATGTGATGGCTGAAAAGTCCCAGAAGGACGGCCTCTATTATGTGCGGCAGAAGACAAAAAATGAGGCAGAAGCCACGCTGTTTACACCGGCGGCAGACGGCAGACTGTGGATCTGCGGGCTGGAAGGTGACAGCTACGAGCTGACCGAGGTGGCGACAGCAGATGGCTACCAGCTGCTAAAAGAGCCGGTTACTATAGCAATCCGGGCAACCGACCGCGAAGTCATTGCCGCTGCGGTGGATACAGCAGGAAAAACACCGCTGTATGTCGGAGAAATCCACAGTGCAAGTGCCACAGTGGATGATCAGACGGCGCAGATGATCTGCGATAATGCGAAGGTGACCGCGGATGTGTCTTCAGAAAATGCCATGGTACAGCTGGAAGTTATCAATACCCGGGGATTTTTACTGCCCCAGACCGGAGGCAGAGGCCTGTACCTGGTCACCATTCTTGGCGTGCTGGCAGCAGGTTGTGGATGCCTGTTACTTCACAGAATGGAATGATGAGAAAAAAACTCAAAAGACAGATCTCCTCTGCCTGCTGTATTGTAGTCGGTTGTTTTCTGCTTTTATATCCATGGGTCAGCTGCAGCTGGCAGGAGAGCCGGGCGTTCAGTGCGGTAGCGGAATATAAAAGAGAAAAAAAGCTGCATACAACAGCCATGGCAGAGGCAAGATTCTGTGCACAGCGTTATAATGCAGCGCTTTTGCAGGAGACAGCAGTGCTGGTGGATCCTTTTCGGACAGCCGGGCAGAAAAATCAGCAGAGACTGTATGAAGAGGTACAAAAAGAAATTGGGAGAGAAATTCTCGGATCTGTGGAGATCCCTGTCCTGCAGCTGAAGCTTCCGGTATATATGGGAAGTACAGAAGCTGTGCTGCAAAAGGGGGCCGGCCATCTGGAGGGAACGTCGCTGCCGATCGGCGGGGAAAACACCCATGCCGTTCTGACTGGCCATACCGGTCTGCATACAGCAAGGCTTTTTACAGATCTGGAAGCATTGACAACAGGAGATCTGTTTTATCTGGATATACTGGGAGAACAGCTGACGTATCGTGTGGAAGATATCCGGATCGTTGTTCCGGAGGATACGCAGGCTCTTGCGATCCAAAAGGGCAGGGATCTGGTCACACTTCTGACCTGTACGCCGTATGGCATAAACGATCATCGCCTGTTGGTGCAGGGTATTCGCTGCCAGGATGCGGATCAACTGCAGAAAGTGACAGAAAAAAGGAGCGGTTCACAGTGGATGAAAGCTTATGTGCATTCGCTGGTCTGCGGCGGCGTGGCGGTATTCCTGCTGTGGTGTCTGATGACATGGAAAAAAGGAAGATATAAAGCATGAAAAGAACGGTCCGAAGAATGTCGGGACTTCTGTTGCTGCTTCTTGGCAGCAGCCTGTGCTGGTATCCGGCGATAGCACAGCGGTATGTGCAGCAGGAAACCATACAGTATGTAAAAAGGTTCGAACAGATGTATCCGCAGCAGGAGACAGCGAAGGAAACCGCTGCCCCTGCAGAGGATCCGCTGTATGCCCGCATGCAGGCGTACAACCTGCAGCTGTATGCACAGGAGCAGGTGACGTTTGCAGATCCCTGGATCGTGGCGCAGACACCTGCGGTACGAGGTCTGGAGGAGTACAGCAAAAAGCCCTTTGGCTATATACAGATTCCAGCGATGGATACGGTGCTTCCCCTGTATATCGGTGCATCGGTATCGCATATGGCCAAAGGCGCGGCTGTGCTGGGCGAGACATCTCTGCCTGTAGGTGGAATAAATACCAACTGTGTGATCGCCGGACACAGGGGATATCGTGGGATCGCTTTTTTTCGGGATATCGAGAAGCTGCAGATCGGAGACTGTGTGCAGATCCGTAATCCATGGGAGCGTCTTACCTATACCGTGGAGGCACTGCAGCGTATTGCGCCCGATGACAGTGAAGCAGTAAAGATACAGAAAGGCAGGGATATGCTGACGCTTCTTACCTGTCATCCGTATCGCGGGAATGGTAAATGGCGGTACATTGTCTATTGTGTGCGGTCAGAAGAGCATATGGAGGAAAACGAGGAAGGTTTGGCAGGACAATCGAAAAAGACAGCAGATACAGGGCATAGATCAGCAGGAAAGGATATTGAGAGAGAAAATCTCATATGCCGTATTTCAGGAATGGTCATCGCTGTGATGTGTCTGTGTGTGATAAAAAGGAGAAGTAAAAATCAGAAGAACAAGGAGGAAAACGTGTGAAAGCAATCGGTAAGCGGATCCTGTGGGGCATACTGGTGGTACTTCTGGCATTGCCGGTGAGCTTGGGGCAGACGGGGATCGCAGCATGGGATACCTGTATGATAACGACCGTATATGCGGACAGCAGTACGGTACGCCTGTCAAAGACGCTGTCGTCCTGTAAAATCGCGGAGATCAACCGACCGGCCTCGGAGGGGCTGTGGACGATGCGTGTCGGAGGCAGGAAGGTTTTTTGTTTAAATCCGGGAAAGGCATTGCACAATCAGGATACGGCAAAGCGAAAGAAGGTCAGTGCTGTTAATTATGAGAATCAGGCACTTGCCAAAGTTCTGACCTATTATTTTGGTGTCAATGGACAAAAAGGCGGGACAAAGACCTATGCGCTCTGTCAGGCATATGCATGGGCGGCGGGCGCCGGAAAAAACAAAAAGACAGCCATGCTGCAGGCGGCCTCTGCCTGTGGTGCGGGCAGCAGCTATGCGCGGGAAGTCTATCAGGCCATCGATGCCACCGCCCCTTACGGCAAGGTGGTCTACTATACGGTGAATCACTGCAGAAAAGGCGGTAACGGCAGTGCCCATCAGCATCTGATCGGCTGGGAGAGTGAAAAGGCGGTGCAGGCTGCAGAATATGATACAGTGTCGGATGCACTGTCCGGCGAAGACACAGAGACGATCCGTATCCGCGTGGAAAAAAAGGATGCCGCTACAGGAAGCCTGCTGGACACGGCCAGATTTGCCATTTACCGGGACGGCGTGCAGGTGGCGACAGTGCAGACGAAGGACGGTGTGGCGGAATATACGCATACGGAAACCTATACCGCGGAAGCTGCGCCGTCGAAAGAATATGTGTATGTACTAAACTGGAATGCGCTGCCCCGGGCCACGCAGGAGGCAGAAAAACAAAAAGGGTATTATTCCAGTGAGGTGAATGCGTTGTCTGCCTGGGAGAGCGATCTGCGGCCGCGTCTGCAGGCAGCCCTGGAAGCCAGAAAGAGTGAAAGACACCAGTGGACGGTGGAAGAGATCAGTGCACCAGCAGGACATGCCCGGCACAAAGAGCCACAGAGCCAGTGGGAGGAGGCCGGTACATCGGAGCTTTCTTTTGCCTTTTATGATGCGCCGATATATATGACACTGCGTTTGCAGAAAAAGGCAACGAAGGCCTGTGGCGCAGGCGTTACCCTGAAGGGCGCGGTCTATGGTCTGTATGCAGCGGAAAATATTCTGGCAACGGACAACCGGACGGTCGCTTTCGCAACCGGAACAAAGGTGACGGAGCTGTGCACCGACAGCCAGGGAAAGGCTGAGAGTGGAATGCTGTTGCCGGGCAGATACCGGCTGCAGGAGATTGGCGCACCGGAGGGCTTTTGCAAAGATACTAAGAGCTATGCTGTGGATCTGACCTGCAACGATGAGACTGTGCAGACAAAGCAGGAGATCACAGTATACGAAGAACCCATATACGGGCGTATACAGATCCAAAAGACCTTTGCCGGAAAGGATGTACCGACACAGTTTGTGACAAAAAGGCAGCCCAAAGAAGATTATGTGCCGGGGCTGTGTGAGCATCATACACAGCACAATGCGCAGTGCGGATATGTCGAAGAACAAAAGGCCCATGCCTGTAACCATGTGCATACGGCGGACTGCTATGTAAAGGAGCTGGTCTGTGAAAAGGAGGAAACAAAAGGGCATATGCACGACGCAGCGTGTTATGACGAGAACGGTATTTTGCAGTGCGGGCAGGAAGAAGAGGCTTTTCATGTACATACCGAAGACTGTTATGAGCAAAAAGAGGACTGCCATCATGTGCATGATGCGGATTGCCAGTATGCCGCCTACAGATCTGGACAGCCCTGCACATGGCTGTGTGATATCTGCGCCTTTGAAGAGGTACTGACAGAGGAAGAACTGTCGATCACCGACATCTTTGAGCTGGTGGATGTACAGGGAAAGGTTGTGACACAGATAAAGATCGCCGCCGAAGGTGCCGGTAAGGGTACAGGGATTTCGGAAAAAATCCCCTATGGTACATATATTCTGCGGCAGACAGCATCTACGAAACAGTATGCAAAGGTTCCCAACCAGATCGTAAAGATCAGTGCCCGGGATCAGACGGTACAGCTGACACTGGATGACCAGCGGGATGAGACCGGCTTTTTCCTGACCAAGACAAGATCCATCAGCGATACGGAGACAGGGACCACGAAAAAGGAGCCGGAGGAAGGTGCAGAGTTTGAGATATATGCCCCGGATGGCCGTCTGATCCGGCGGATCCGGACCGACAAAAACGGTATCGCGTATTCCGGCAATCTGGACAGCCAGGGCACGGGTACATATATTGTCAGGCAGGTAAAGGGATCCGATGACTATACTCTGCTGCCTCCGCAGCAGATAGAGGTGAAGCAGGAAAAGACGATCTATTATGCAGAATACGATAACGCCTACTGCGGCAGTAAGATCCGTATACAGAAATACAAACAGAAAGGGAAAAAGGAGCCGGAAGCGGAGGCAGAATTTACGCTGCTGGATGCAGCCCTGATAAAGGACAGCTATACAGAGCTGGAGGAAAGAAAAACAGCGGAGGAAAGGACGGACTATATCCTGACGTTGAAAAAACGTTGTCCGGAGGCCATTATCGGTGTGCTGACAACCGGCACAGACGGTAAAGTGGCACAGATTATGGACAACTGGATTTATGCCACCCACCCGGAGGGCTTTATCGTCTGGCAGACCAATGGAGAAGAGGGCTATCTGCTGGCAGAGCCTGTGCATTCTGCGGATCTGGAACAGACGACAGAAAACGGAATCCATGTCTTTTCTTTTACAGTAACGGATATGTGGGACGACTGGGCAAATGTAACGTTGCAAAAACAGATGACGGTCTCTGAGACGGATACCGTCTGGGAGAGTGGCGCACTGTTTCGGCTGTTGGATGCCGGGGGCAATACCGTGGCGCAGGAAACAACGGATGAAAACGGCACGGTATGTTTTGAAAAGGTGGATTTTGGCAGCTATCTGGTGGAACAGGTCACCGGTGACAGCCGTCATACCCTGTGTGCACCGGTGTTTGTCACAGTGACAGAAGAAAACCGGCATGCGAATGTGGCGGTCAGTCCAAAGCCTCTGGTGGATAAAGAAAAGGAAATCCGCTTTGAACTGTCAAAGACATCTGCTGAGACCGGGATTCCGGTCAGCGGTGCAAGGTATCAGCTGTACCGCATGCTGTCCGGTGAAGAAGGCGGAGAGAACAAAGAAGAATTTATTGCCAACATGGTCACCGGTACGGCAAAAGCCGAAGACACCGGAGAAAAATTGGAAGGAAAAGCCATACAGTATCTGCCCTATGGCCAGTATGTACTGAGGGAAGTCTATCCGGCCGATGGTTATACGCTGGATGAAAGAACATACACCTTTGTGCTGGATAAAGACAGTGTGACGTATACGGATACGGGCGACGGTTCCTTTGTACTGGAGGTTACCGATGCACCGGTGATGGGTACGATTGCCATACACAAAAACGGTCAGGTGCTGCTGGGCTATGAGAAAGAGAGCCAGTCCTTTTTATCAGCAAAGGAATCTCTGACAGGTGCTGTGTATGGACTGTATGCCAGAGATACTGTCTGTAAGGATGATGGCACGCCGGTTCATGAAAAAGATGTGCTGATCGACCGTAAAATGACGGATGAGAGTGGTTATATCCGATTCACCCGCAAAGATTCGGACGGTCAGCCAACGGACCGGTTTTATCTGGGAAAATATTACATCAAAGAGCTGCAGGCTCCCGGTGGGTATGTGAGGGATCCACAGGAAAAGGAGATCGTGCTGGACTGGGATACGAAGACGGACCAGTTTGACGATCTGCGGAAAACAGAAAAAACATCGGAAACGGAACCTCCGGTGGGCAACCATACAGAGGCTTCTTTCACTGGAAAATATATGCTGGCAGAGGGCACAAAGGTCAATCAGATCATAAAAGATGCCAGAACCGTTACCTTTACATGGGAAAAAGCTCCAGCAGGTGTCACAACGGGAAATCTGGATAAGGATGGCGGCAGCAGTATTGTCTGGTGGAAAGACGGTGAAGAGTATTATATTTCGACACAGCTTGCCGGGCAGGAGATCTGTCTGCATCCGACATCAGCGTATATGTTTGCTTCCTGTGGCCATCTTGAAAAGATCCGTTTCAAAAACGTCGACACATCGAAGGTGATGGATATGAGCTATATGTTCTACCGGTGCAGGGTACTGCCAGAGCTGGATCTGTCATCGTTTGATACCCGTAGCACAGAGGATATGCGCAGTATGTTTGCGTATTGTGCCGCTCTGAAAACGATCCATGTCAATGGACAGAAGCTGAAACGGAATCCGGTGTATGAAACCGATGAGCCGGAAAGGATCGTTGCGATACCAAAAAGAGAGTTCGTTGTGGGACACAGCTATCGGACAGGGGACTTTCTGTATTATATCTATGATGCAAATGGTCAGGCTGAGGAAGTACAGCCGGAGGAAGCTGATGCGAAGATATTGCCTCAGACAGCGGAGGATGTCGGAGAAAGGACAGTGCAGATCGCTTTTGATGCAGCAGGACAGTACGGTCGGTTTGGCACGACAGAGGCTGCGGTCATAGTCAGAGAAATCAACGGTGCGCTGGAGCAGACATGGAAGGCTCCGGAGATCACGCTGGAGATGACAGATGAGCAGCAGAAGATCTCTCTGCAGCTGATAAAGGCCGATGCACAGGATACGGAACATACGATGCTTGCCGGAGCAGAATTTACGCTGTATGCCGCCTGTGATATCGTCAACCGCAGGGGAAAGGTAATCCTGAAAAAGGATGACGTGATCCAGACGCAGGTTTCGGGTAGTGATACATTCAGTTATCTGGAATTTATCAATCTGCCGACAACTGCGTCAAAAAAGGACAAGTCTGCGCCATATATGTACTATATACGGGAAACTAAAGCTCCGGAGGGCTACGAAAAGACAGACCGTATCGTGTACTGTACCGGAGAAGCCCGGGAGGACAGTGTGGCGGAATGGATTTATGGCTGGTCAGGGTATTCAGCAGCGGAGGATGATATTGGCTACAGTGGCAGTGCGGACTGGTTGTATACAAACAAAAAGAGTACAAAGGTGTGTCTGAAAAAGGAATGGATCGCAGACCGGGAGGAAAACCGGCCGGATACGCTGCCAGTGAGCATCACCCTGCCGGATGGAAACCGGAAAAACTATACCCTTTGCAAAGAAGACGGCTGGAGACTCTGTACGGATATCGATGCCGGGGTATTTGCCGGATACAGCAGTACGCAGATCCGGGAATGGTTTACGGAGCAGCTTTCTTCGGAGCTTCAAAAGCGATATGAAGAAACGGACAGCAGCTGGGATCCCGAAACCGGTATCTATACCTTCCGAAACCGGAGTCGTCTGCCGGTATCAGCGACGGTGACCAAACGGTGGGAGGATCAGGACAATCAGGAAGGCTTACGGCCGGAGACGGTCCAGGTGGAGCTGTATCAGAATGATACGCTGCTTAGACGGGTTACGCTTCCTATTGAGGGAAAATGGACATACACCGAAGAAAATCTGCCGGCAGCGGACAGCGAGGGCCATACCTACCGGTATACATGGAAGGAAACGGCCACGGAGCTGATCGGTGGCGATCCGGCGGAGGGCTATCTGTCTACAGTGCATCAGGAGGAAAACAGCACCGATGCCGAGATCATCAATTATCATGAAGTGGATACAAAGAAACTGTCCATACAAAAGCACTGGGATGACAGTGACGATGCGCAGCAGATCCGCCCGGAGACGGTGACCGTGCAGCTCTTGGCCAATGACAGGCCCGTACAGCTGAGACCTGCAGAAGAGGGGTATGTCTGGGCGGGTAAAGCAGAGGAAGGTACGACAGACCGGCTGGTGCTGTCGGCTGATGTGCAGTGGATGGCCAGTGTGGATGGTCTGCCGGTGACGGATGAGGCGGGAGATATCGTGTATCGGTGGCAGGAGCTTATGGAAGAGGAAAGCTTTATTACCGGTGAGAGTACGATCGGTTATGCGCCATCCTACAGCACAGATACGAACGATCCGCACCGGACACAGCTTGTCAATACCCATCGGTATACCGACGGCGGCAGTGTGCTGGTCAGAAAGAGGATTCCTGTGAAACGGTTTTCGGCAGAAGTGGGAGATCCGGTATTTGTATTCAGGCTGGAAGGAACGGATGTGTATGGCAGAATATATACACAGAAAAAAGAGCTTGTATTCACAGAAGAGGATCTGGATACCGCGGATGCCAGGGGCTATATAACCAAATCCGTGCTGTTTGAGCAGGTGCCATACGGAACCTATACGGTGACTGAAGCAGGGATGGAGGGCATCTACGTACCGGTACAGTGTATTGCCGGGGAAAATGCGGAAATTGTGGAAACAGAGGACAACTGTTGCAGAGTACAGATCGGCCCGTCTCTTGCAGAAGCGAAAGAGCCGGACTTTACGGCAAAAGAGTTGTATCAGGCGGATGTTACCTTTGAGAATGCGGCACACCTTGGAAGTATCCGGCTGAGAAAATATCAGGAGGACAAAAAGGACATACTGTCCGGTGTGACCTTCGTATTGAAAAATCAGGAAAACGGACAGACGGCACAAAAGACGACAGATGCCAACGGTGAGGTGCTTTTTGCAGAGCTTCTGCCCGGCAGTTATACGGTGACGGAGGTAAAGACAAGAGACGGCTACAGCCTTTTGAAAGAGCCGATCGAGATCACATTGCCCCGTAAACTTACGAAAGAAGAAGCAAAAGAGATGGAGGCAGATACGAAAAAAGCCGTATGGTATGCGGATGCCTGGTATTTCTATGATCTGACATATGAGGTGACGGATGAAGCCGTACTGCAGCTGCCGGTGACAGGCGGCAGAGGATGGCCGATGTGGCTGGGTCTGGTCATGGGCTTTGGGTTTATCACTACCGGGATCTGCAGAAGAAAAAGCCACAGTCATAAGCTGGCTGTAAGACTGCGTCTGTCGGAGGATACAGAAGAATAAAACAAAAAACAGGAGAAAGCAAAAAAATGATAAAAAGAGGATGGCGTGTGCTTTCAGCCGTGCTGATTGCTGTTCTGCTGGGTGTCTTGCTGTTTACAGCAGCAAGACACAGTGTATATGGCTATACCAGCCAGACCGTCAGGAAAGATACGGCATACAAAGACGGCTATTTTTATGTGGTTTTGCAGGATATGGGTGGTCAGATGACACGGTGCAGGATCAATATGAGCCGCAGTGCTTCGGTTAAATACGATGATTTCAAGAGCAGAGGACAGAGTTACAGCTGCAGTCTGGTTGTGGAAACAGGAAATCATCACAATGTACGGCTGGACAGTACGGCGTTTACAACGACAGCGAGCAATGCCAATGGAAGATACACCATCGGTAATGTGACACTCCGGTATACGCAGCACGCCAATTACAGCTTTTCCACATGGGCGAGTGAGCGGCCGTCCGGCGGACGGTTCGGTCCGTACTGGCAGAGAGCGGACGGCAGTGACGGGGATCTGAGCGTTCGGACAGATACGGTGTATCAGGATACGGAAACGACAGTCAATGTTTCCTTTTATGTAGGAAATGCAGGACTGATCACCAACAGCAAGACACGATATCAGGGAACAGCACTGACTATCTCGTATGCGAAGCCGGTGTATGCGGTCAATTTCCACGATGCGGCGGGAAATGTATACCATACCCAGAATGTCGCCTGCGGCGATACTGCCACAGCACCGGCAGCACCGTCCAAAGCGGGCCACAATTTTACCGGATGGGATAAAAGTCTGACAAAGATCACGGGCAATACAGAAGTTTATCCGAAATGGACACCCTGGCAGCATACGCTACATTATGTGGCGGACAAAGCTTCGTCAGTACCGGCCGACCAGGTAAAGATATATGGCAGTCCGCTGGTACTTTCTACACAAAAACCTTCGCGCAGTGGCTGCAGCTTTCGTTACTGGACAGACCCGGACGGGAAGACATATGCCGCCGGGGCCGGTTATGGCAGAGATCAGAACGGAGGTACGGTAAATCTGCAGGCAAACTGGAGTGCCTGTCTGGATCTGAATGGCCGTCTGGGCAGTACGGACATGGATTCGCTGGGGGCGTGCGGTACGGTTGATATCTATATAGACGGAAAACGGGTTGCTGAAAATGCAGCGGATCATTATGCATCGTATCCACTGGGGAAGACGTACGAGATCAGAAATATCCGTCCAAAGGCAGGGTATGCCTATGGCGGAGTCGTACAGGGAAGTCTGTCCGGCTCGATTGAAGGATTTACCGGCATAAGACTTCTGTTTACCAGAACCGATTACATAATCCGTTATGAGGCCAATGGCGGTGCTGGCAGCATGGAAGATCAGAAAGCCATTTATGATTCGGAATGTGTGCTGAAAACAAACCAGTTTACCCGAAACGGGTACCGTTTCCTGGGATGGAGTACAGATCCGGATGCACGTAAAGCGCAGTATAGTGGGGGACAGAAGGTTACACAGCTGGCAAAGCCACAGCAGACAGTGCTTTTATATGCAGTATGGCAAAAGAGAGAGGCTTCTTTTGACACAGAGACGCTGATCCATGATGAAAAAATGTTTGTCGGCGATGGTGAACTGACAGGCAGTTATGGGACAGGCTATGACAGCGGCCATACAGACAGCAGCTACGCACGGGTGGACGGACAAAAGCAGTACGGCTATTTTACAGACAGCCGGTAGAAAGCACGGGACGGGTATGCGGTAGCTTACAAAAATCTGTGCATGTAAAAAAGGGGTATCGTTTCAGAAAGAACACGCATGTGACGTGGTCTGGACTTGCCGTGGAAAATACAGTATACTGGCTGACAGATAGAAACATATGGCAAAAGATACACGTAAGATAAAGGAGATCAAGGAAAATGAGTGAGACGACCGTACAGAGGCTTTTCTCTTTTATAGAGCAAAGCCCAACCGCATTCCATGCGATAGAGTATATGCGAAAAAAGCTGCTTGATGAGGGATATATACAGCTGCTGGAGGGAAAAGACTGGCAGCTGACACCGGGGAAAGGGTATTTTGTGATCCGCAATGGTTCGGCAATCCTGGCATTCAGGATACCGGAAGGTGCACCGGTGGGCTTTCAGATCATGGCCAGCCACAGCGATTCTCCGATGTTTAAGATCAAGGCGCATCCGGAGATGGAGACAGAGGGTCATTATGTGCGTCTGAATGTGGAAAAATACGGAGGAATGCTCTGTGCGCCGTGGTTTGACCGTCCGCTTTCGGTAGCTGGACGACTGATTGTGCAGACCGCAGAGGGGATACAGCAGGTGCTCTGCGATGTGAGCCGGGATCTGGTGATGATTCCTAATTTGGCGATTCATATGAACCGTCAGGCCAATGACGGCGTGAAGCTGGAGGCGCAGAAAGATCTGTTGCCACTGTATGGAGATGAGACAGCAAAGGGAACGTTTTTACCACTGGTGGCAGAGAGTGCCGGTGTGAAGCCGGAGGATATCGTTTCGTCGGATCTGTTTGTGTATAACCGGATGCCGGGAACGGTCTGGGGCGCACATGGAGAATACATGTCGATCGGGCGTTTGGATGATCTGCAGTGTGCCTTTTCTTCGCTGGAAGCTTTTCTGGCGGCGGGCGAGGGGGAGAGTATCCCGGTGCACTGTGTGTTTGACAATGAGGAGGTAGGCAGCGGTACGCAGCAGGGAGCGGCTTCGACGTTCCTTCTGGACACGCTGACCCGGATCTGTGAGGCACTGGGACTTTCGGCGGCGCAGTATCGCCGGATGCTGGCATCGAGTATGATGGTGTCTGCGGATAATGCCCATGCCGTACACCCGAATCATCCGGAGAAGGCGTGTCCGACAAACCGGCCATATATGAATGAGGGTATTGTGATCAAGTACAGTGCGAATCAGAAGTATACGACGGATGCGGTCTCGGCAGCACTGTTTATGCAGATCTGTGAGAAGGCGGGCGCAAAGGTACAGATATTTGTCAATCATTCGGATGTGCCGGGAGGTTCTACGCTGGGCAATATTTCGGGAACGCAGGTGGCACTGCATACGGTGGATATCGGACTGGCGCAGCTGGCGATGCATTCGCCGTATGAGACGGCAGGGGTGAAGGATACGGATACGCTGATCGCTGCGGGAAAGGTGTTCTTTGAAAGTAGCGTATGTGAATGTGGATATGGACAGTATGTGATTAAATAAGACGGACAATTCCGTTTGCAATCTGGCTTTGAAAAAAATCCCGGCTGGGGTGTCCAGCCGGGATTTTCAGCAGAAGGCATGATTTACTTGGAAGCCTCTTCTACCATCTGTTTTTTCTCTACATAGAGATTAACTTCCTGTACGAGCTCGTTCGGATCGAAGCCGTGTACCATAGCGGCCTCTTCGATGGACTCCTGCTGGGATGCCGGACAGCCGATGCAGTGCATACCCATGCCCATGAGGATACCGGCCATATCCGGCTCTTTGGCGAGAATATCGCCGATGATCATGTCTTTGGAAATTTTCATCATAGTGGTGTCATCCTTTCTATTATGCTTTTGTTTCGAGAGCTTTTTCAAGTTCTGCGATAACGATGCCGAGTGCTTTGATGCGGGCATAGCGTTTGTCGTTGGACTCCAGAATATGCCAGGGAGCCGCAGCGGTGCTGGTTTTTTGTAGCATTTCGTCTACTGCCGTTTCATAAAGATCCCATTTTTCGCGGTTTCTCCAGTCTTCGTCTGTAATCTTCCATTGCTTTTGCGGTGTATTCTGCCGCTCGGTAAAGCGGGCCAGCTGAGTATCTTTGTCAATCTGTACCCAGAATTTCAGGATTACAGCACCCCAGTCAGAGAGCTCCTGTTCAAATTCGTTGATCTCGTTGTAGGCGCGCTGCCAGTCGTTTTCTGTACAGAAGCCTTCGAGACGTTCTACCATGACGCGACCATACCAGCTGCGGTCAAAGATCGCAATATGACCGGTCTTGGGAAGCCGTGTATAAAAGCGCCAGAGAAAATGACGGTCTTTTTCGTAGGGCTTTGGACTGGCAATGGGATGGACTTCGTAGCCACGGGGGTCAAGAGCCTCCGTCAGGCGTTTGATATTTCCGCCTTTTCCGGCAGCATCCCAGCCTTCATAAACGATAACAATGGGAATCTTCTTCTGATAAAGCTGATTATGCAGCTTCCCGAGTTGGGACTGCAGTTTTTTCAGCTGTATTTTATATAAGTCTTCTTTGATGGTTTTGTCAAGTCCAATTTCAGCCAGAGGCGGTACAGGACGCAGAGGGAAGGCATTTTGCAGCAGTGGGACAGTGCGGATATGGTTCTTTAAAGCCACATCAATGCCTCCGGTCAGTGCTTCGAAAATCTGCAGCGCAGCCCATTTGCGTGAACTGGCATCAATGACGTACCAGGGCGCAAAGGCAGAAGCTGTGTCTTCCAGAAACTGGTCGTAAACGGCGTGACAGGTTTTGTAATGTTTGTTTTCAAAACGGTCAAAGGCATTGACGCGCCATGCCGTATGCGGATCCTTTGCCAGATGGTCCAGGCGGTGCCGCTGTTCCTTTTTGTCAATAACAAAGAAAAATTTCAGTACCAGATATCCGTTGTCGGTCAGGGTCCGTTCGAAACGGCGTACACTGCGGATATGGTTTTTGTAGTCTGCATCAGACAGCGAGCCATCGAGACGTCTACGGGTCACATCGGCCATCCAGCCACCGTCGAGAAACAAAAAAGTACCTGCTTCGGGAATCCGACGGAAGTAGCGGTAGAGAAATGGACGGCGTTTTTCTTCTTCGGAAGCGGTGGTCATGGTATCCACAGAGAAAAAACGGGGATCCAGAGGTTTAATGATGCGTCGGATCATACTGCCTTTTCCGGCGGCACCAAAGCCTTCAAAAAGTACAATGACGGGGAGCTTGTGTTCCTTGAGTAAAAGCTGCTGTGTGGCCAGCGTTTCTCTGGCAGCTGCAGTGCGTCGTCGGATTTCATCTGCCTCGGGACGTGGCAGTGCCTTTGCCTGTTCAAGCATGGGATACCTCCTTAGCGTATGCAAAAATATCGGGTTTTCTAAAAAATAGTATACCATATATTGGGGAAAAAATGCGGTTGAGTTTGCCGGGAGGATGCATTATACTAAAATGGATTATGCAAATATCAGGGAGGGATACAGATGGCATCCTATCAGAGCTTTGCACAGGTGTATGACCTGTTCATGGATAATATAGATTACGATGGCTGGAGTGCATATCTGATCAGCCTGTTGAAGGAATATGGTGTAGATGATGGACTGGTGCTGGAACTTGGCTGTGGTACCGGAAGTATGACCGAGCGGCTTGCACGCGCAGGCTACGATATGATCGGTGCAGATCTTTCAGCAGATATGCTGGATATCGCCATGGAGAAGAGGGCAGAGTCGGGGCTGGATATCCTGTATCTTTTGCAGGATATGCGGGAATTTGAACTGTATGGTACAGTCCGTGCCGTTGTCAGTGTCTGTGATTCGATGAATTATCTGCTGGAAGAAGAGGATCTTTTGACCGTTTTTCGTCTGGTCAACAATTATCTCGATCCCGGCGGTGTGTTTATCTTTGATCTGAACACGGAGAAAAAATACCGGGATATGGGAGAAACGACCATAGCTGAAAACCGTGAGGAAGCCAGCTTTATCTGGGAGAATTATTTCGATGAAGAGGAGAAAATCAACGAATATGACCTGACTCTGTTTATCCGGGATGAGGACGGTCGGTATGATAAATTTGAGGAGTTTCATGAGCAGCGGGCCTATCCACTTTTGCGGATTGGCGAGATCATACAGGAAAGCGGCATGGAGCTTGTCACGATGTACGATGCATTTACCCATGAACCTGCGACAGAGGACAGTGAGAGAGTGTATGTGATCACTCGTGAAAGGGGTAAAAATATTTCCGGAAAATGATCCGGAAATATCCGTAAGATAGTATACAAGACAGTGATATAGTTCTGGTGATCAGGCGGTAGCCTGGCAGGCAGAAGAAAACATCCGGTCAGTGCCGGAAGAAAGGCAAGTCGGTCTGTAATGTCCGGCGATGGAGAAGTATGGCTAATACAGATTATATTGTAAGAGCAACAGCGGCAGAAGGTCAGATCCGTGCCTTTGCCGCAACGACAAAGGAAACCGTGGAATACGCCAGAAAGGTACACAATACCAGTCCGGTAGCCACAGCGGCGCTGGGTCGTCTGATGACGGGCGCGCTGATGATGGGGGTAATGATGAAAGGGGATAAGGATATCCTCACCTTGCAGATTGAGGGCAGTGGCCCGATCAAAGGCATCACCGTTACCGCAGATTCCCATGGCCATGTCAAAGGCTATGTGGGCAATCCGGAGGTGCTTTTGCATGCCAATACCAAGGGAAAGCTCGATGTTGCCGGTGCGATAGGCCCTGGATTTTTAAATGTTATTATGGACATGGGGCTTAAGGAGCCGTACAACGGACAGGTTATGCTGCAGACCAGCGAGATTGCTGAGGATCTGACCTACTACTTTGCAACGAGTCAGCAGGTGCCGTCCGCCGTAGGACTTGGTGTATTAATGGAGCATGACAATACCGTAAAACAGGCCGGCGGTTTTATCGTACAGCTGATGCCGTTTGCTGAGGAAAAGATAATTTCAAAGCTGGAGGAGAATGTGGCAAAGATCCATTCTGTTACCGGTCTTCTGGAGGAGGGCTATACACCGGAGAAGATGCTTGGGCTGCTTCTTGATGGTATGAATCCGGTGATCAACGATACAGTTCCTGCATCCTTTTATTGCAACTGCAGCAAAGAGAGAGTTTCGAGAGCATTGATCAGTGTGGGGAAAAAGGAATTGAAAAGTATGATCGACGACGGTAAAGAGATCGAGCTGAACTGCCATTTCTGTAATACGGACTATACATTTTCCGTAGAAGAGATCAAAGCACTGTATAAGCAGTGTACCAGATAAAGAGACGAAGAGGAGAGACAGGATGAAGGATGGATTTGTCCGGGTCGCAGCGGCGATTCCGAAGATCAGTGTGGCAGATACCACAGCAAATACAGAGGCAATACTTGCAAAGGTACGGGAAATGCAGGCACTGGGCACAAAAATCATGGTACTTCCGGAACTTTGCATCACAGGCTACACCTGTCAGGATCTGTTCTGGCAGAGTCGGCTGCTGACAGAGGCAAAGGAAGCACTTTTACAGATCGCCAGGGAGACAGCAGATGTGGATGCCCTGTTGTTTGTCGGACTGCCGATGGAAATTTACGGCAAGCTGTTTAATGTTGCGGCAGCTCTCTGTCACGGCGAGATCCTCGGACTGGTGCCAAAGACCCATATTCCGTCCTATGCGGAGTTTTATGAAGGCCGCCATTTTACAGCGGGTCCGAAAGAGATTACAGAAGTACAGCTGGGAGATCGTAAGGTGCCGTTTGGCAGCCGCCAGATCTTTGCCTGCGAGACGCTGCCGGAACTGAAAGTAGCGGCTGAGATCTGTGAAGATCTCTGGGTACCCTGCCCGCCGTCCACAGCCCATGCCATGGCCGGAGCTACTGTGATCGTAAACCTGTCTGCCTCCGACGAAATGACCGGAAAGGACACCTACCGTCGTCAGCTCGTATCCGCACAGTCGGCAAGCCTGATCTGCGGATATATCTATGCGACAGCGGGAGAGGGTGAGTCCTCCACAGACCTTGTCTTTGGCGGTCAGAACCTGATCGCCGAAAACGGCACGATCCTTGCTGAAGCCGAGCGATTTACCAACCAGACCATCTGTACTGAACTGGATGTCTGCCGTCTCGTCAGCGAACGGCGTAAAATGACGACCTACCCTGTACAGGATGGTGCAGGATACCGTGTAACAACCTTTACGCTGCAAGCTGTCGATACTCCGTTAAGCCGTACCTTCGCCATGCAGCCCTTTGTCCCGGGCACCAAAGCCGACCGTGACCGTCGCTGCAACGAAATCTTAAATATTCAGGCTATGGGTCTGAAAAAGCGTCTGGAGCATACACACTGCCAGAGTGCTGTGATCGGCATCTCCGGCGGTCTTGACTCTACCCTGGCTCTTCTGGTAACGGCCAGAGCCTTCGATATGCTGCAGATACCGCGTGAAAAAATCACCTGTGTCACCATGCCCTGCTTTGGTACCACCGACCGTACCTACAACAACGCCTGCACCCTGACCAGACAGCTCGGTGCAGCTTTAAAAGAGATAGACATCAAAGAAGCCGTTACCATCCACCTGCGCGACATCGGTCATGATATCAATGTCCATGATGTCACCTATGAAAACGCACAGGCCAGAGAACGGACCCAGATCCTTATGAACGTTGCCAACCAGGCCGGCGGTATGGTCATCGGTACCGGTGACCTCTCCGAGCTCGCCCTCGGCTGGGCTACTTACAACGGCGATCATATGTCTATGTACGGTGTCAACGCCTCCGTCCCCAAGACCCTGGTACGCCACCTCGTACGCTACTTCGCCGACACCTGTCAGGATGAAAAACTGAGCCATATTCTCCTCGACATCCTTGACACCCCCGTAAGTCCCGAGCTTCTGCCCCCGAAAGATGGCGTGATCGCCCAGAAGACCGAAGACCTCGTAGGCCCCTACGAGCTCCACGACTTCTATCTGTACTATATGCTTCGCCTCGGCTTTTCCCCGGCGAAAATCTACCGTCTCGCTCTCACGGCCTTCAAAGACACCTACGACCGCGAAACGATCCTCAAATGGCTGAAGACTTTCTACCGCCGTTTCTTCATGCAGCAGTTCAAACGCAGCTGCCTTCCCGACGGTCCGAAAGTCGGCAGCGTAGCCGTATCTCCCCGCGGCGACTGGCGCATGCCCAGCGACGCCTGCGCCACGATTTGGTTAAATGAAATTGAGAAATTAAACTAAAACTAAAAGAAAGAAGAGCAGAAGAGCCACAATCGCCCCTTCTGCTCTTCCCCTATCCGAGGCAGGTTTACTCTGCCCCCACACCCACAAATTTCTTCCCCCCCCGCGACAGGTTTACTCTGTCGCAACAAATCCTACAATCCTGCCACCCATCTCACCCACCGTCTTACAAAACCAGCGAGGAGAAAGCCCCCGGTCTGCGGGGAGTGTGCAAAGGTGTTTCAGACGATACAAAGTGCGCTTTTAGCGGAGGAAAGATCCAGCGCCTACGCAGACTTATGCGCGAGCCCGCTTTAGCGAGCGCATTAGTCGTAGTTGGCGATTAGCTTTCCGCAGCGTTGCACTTGTCTGAAACACCTTTGCATACTCCCCACAGACCGGAGGCTTTCGACGAGCGTCCGTCCCTCACTTCCTCGCCTTCTCCAGCGCCGTATCAATCGCATGCACCAAAAGCGCCGCCGTATACCGGTTCTGTGTCCCACACGTCAGCCCCCGCGTGGTCTGTGTATCCAGGATCTGACTTCTCAACTCCTCCATCGAAGTTTCCACCAGCGGATACATCGTCTGTACCGTCTCATTCATATTTACCAGTTCCACACTGGTGATTCGGTCCGTGTCCACCCGCACCTGCACATCAAAAGACAGATCATGCAGTGCCACTGTAGCCGAATACACTCCCGGCACATACACCTCGGCAGCCGTCTCCCTCGTATCCGTACCCTCCGCCACCTGTCTGGAACGGAACATCAGAAACAAAAGCACCAGCATCACCACCGCCAGTGCAGCAAAAATCAATGTATAGATAATCTCCTTCATATGTAAAACCACGATTCTGGTACGGGAACTCATACGGGCCTCTTTTCACCTTACTTGTTATATCCTATGTGCCAACTGCAAAAATATGAATTTCTTTCAACGATAGCTGTCAAAAAGACAGGACATACCGTATATACCGGATGAAAAAGTACGACATCTGCGTCATGGTGCCGCTTGTGACACACGAAAAACCATGATACACTACAATGGATAAATCAAAGGCAACACAGACCCGCATAAGGGAGGCAATTATGGCATTACAGCTGATACTGGGAAGCGCCGGCAGCGGAAAATCCCATTATATATACGAAAAAATCATCCAGGCATCTATAGAAAGAGCAAATGAACAGTTTCTGATTCTTGTGCCGGATCAGTTTACCATGCAGATCCAGATGGAAATGGCTGCCAGACATCCGCGAGGCGGGCTTTTCAATATTGATGTATCCAGTTTTACCCGTCTGGCTTATAAGCTTTTTATGGAGACTGGATGTCAGCTGCCACCGGTACTGGAGGATGCCGGGAAGACCATGGTCTTAAAACGTGTGGCACAGAAAAAGAAAGTACAGCTTTCTGTCCTGAAAAACCAGATTACCCGTCCGGGCTATATACGGGAAGTGAAATCACTGCTGTCAGAATGTATGCAGTACGATATCCAGCCGGAAGATCTGAAAAATGTGAGAAAAAACCTCGAAAAAAATCCTATGCTTCAGGAAAAACTGGAGGATGTGGAAATTTTATACCGGGGTTTTCAGGAATTTATGGACAGTCATTATGTGACCACTGAAGAGGTGCTGGATCAGCTGTGCCGTGTGATTCCACTCTCTGATAGTATAAAACATACAACGATTGTGCTGGACGGCTTTACGGGCTTTACACCGATACAGAACCGTCTGATCGGTACGCTCTTAACCTGCTGTCCCATGGTATATGTGACGCTGACACTGGATGAAAGAGAAGATCCCTTTGGCAGAAGCGGTTTGCAGGAGCTGTCCTGGATGACAAAAAAGACGGTGGCAGCACTGTGTCATATTGCCAGAGAAGAGAAGGTTCCCATAGAGGATGTGGTCCGTATACCATCCCACGGTGCGGATCGTTTCGGTGACTGCACAGATCTGCGTTTTCTGGAAAAGCATCTGTTTCGCTATGACCGTGCAGTTTATAAAAAGAAGCCGGAACATATACAGCTGTTTGTCTGTGACCGGCCGGCAACAGAGATGGAGGAGGTCAGTCGGCGTATTCACCGTCTGGTACGGGAAAAGGGATACCGTTACCGGGATATTGCCGTGATCACCGGAGATCTGGAAAGCTATGGCTTTGAAGCTGTCCGTGCCTTTACGAAGGCACAGATCCCCTGCTTCCTCGACAGCCGCCGTCATGTGCTGGCCAATCCGCTGGTGGAATGCATCCGGGCGGTACTGGCTATACAGAGCAGCAGCTTTGACTATGAGAGTATGTTTCGCTATCTCAGAACAGGACTTTCCAATCTCGCAACAGAAGAGATAGACGAGCTGGAAAATTACTGTCTGGCGCTGGGTATCCGGGGAAGAAAAAGCTGGGAAAACCGTTTTTATGCCCACAGTCAGCGGATGGATCCAGGGCGTGTACCGGCGCTGGAAGAAATGCGCGGTCGTGTAATGACGGTTTTAGCGCCTTTTACGGAGGCTATGCACAGCAGGAAAAGAACAGTGAAAAGCTGCTGTGAAGCCCTGTATGCCTTTTTGCTGTCGCTGGATGCACAGACAAAGATGGAAAAGAAACGGAAGGAATTTGAGGAGTGTGGCGAAGCGGCGCTTGCCAGAGAATATGCGCAGATCTACCGGGCGGTGATGGATCTTATGGATAAGATGGTGGAGATACTTGGTGAGGAGCCGGTATCCATCCGTGATTTTGCCCAGCTGATGGAAGAAGGTCTGATGGAATTGCGTATCGGTATCATTCCGCCGACGGCGGATCAGGTGCTGATCGGCGATGTAGAAAGAACCCGTCTGAAATCGCTGAAAGCGCTGTTTTTTGTCGGGGTCAATGATCAGGTGATCCCGGGCGGACTGTCCAGTGGCGGTCTGTTGTCGGAAACAGACAGGGATATGCTGGAGCAGATGGCCGTAGAGCTTGCGCCGTCACCGAGGGAGACAATCTTTATCCAGAAGTTTTATCTGTATCTGCATCTGACCAAGCCTTCGTCGTATGTCAGCGTATCCTATGCGGCCAGTTCGGCAAAGGGCGAACAGACCGGCCCGGCCTACCTGTTTGGTACGTTAAGGCGGCTGTTTCCGGCTCTGCGGCTGGAAGCTGTACAGCCACCGGAGCGGATCGGCCAGATCGAGACAGAGGTGGATGCAAAAGCTCTTTTGCTGCAGCTGATCAAACGTCCCGGCGGTGCAGCCCTGACAGCAGAAGAAAAAGAGCTGTTTGGCTTCCTTTTGCAGAAACCGGAAAATCAGGCAAAGATCGATACACTTTTGGAAGCGGCGAAAAACACACCGCACACGGATCGGATCAGCCAGGCGGTGGCCCGGGTGCTGTACGGGGATCAGCTGATGAACAGTGTATCCCGGATCGAGCGGTATGCGGCCTGTGCCTATGCCCATTTCCTGCAGTATGGCCTGCAGATTTCGGAGAGAGAGGAATATAGTTTTCGGCCAGTGGATCTGGGTATACTGCTGCATGCCTGTATGGAGCTTTTTGGCCGTCTGGCCGGAAAGGAAGGCTATACTTTAAAGACAATCCCCGCAGAAAGGGAAAATGAGCTGATCAGTCAGTGTCTGTCGCAGGTCATGGAGGAGTATGGCAACCAGATCCTGCTAAGCTCGGCCAGAAACCGTTATATGGGGAAGCGTATTGAAAAATTGCTGCGGCGCAGCCTATGGGCAATCCGGGAAGAGTTAAAGGACAGCGATTTTGAACCGGCAGGCTTTGAGATCAGCTTTGACAGCCAGAGCTTTCTGGACAGTATGTGTCTGCAGCTGTCCGAAACCGGACGGATGTATCTGCGCGGCAAGATCGACCGTATGGATCTGTACAGGGATTCCGGGCAGGTGCTGGTACGGATCGTAGACTGCAAATCAGGAAATACGAGCTTTTCTCTCGAGGATTTCTATTATGGCCTGCAGCTGCAGCTGATCCTGTATATGAAAGCTGCACTCGAAATTGAAAAAGGACACCATCCGGATAAAAAGACGTCCCCGGCAGCGATGTTGTATTACCAGATGCAGGATCCGCTGATCGAAGCCGGGGAGAATGACCCTGCAGAGGATCTGCGGCTGAAAACACTCCGGATGAACGGACTGGTGTCCTCCGATGAAAAGGTCTACTGCCATCTGGATAACCGGCTGGAGCCGGGATACAAGTCCCGTATGCTGCCGCTGGAGCGCAAAAAAGACGGTTCCCTGAGTGCCAGATCCTCGGCCATAGACGAAGAACAGTTTCAGGCACTGACGGATTACGCCGTAAAAAAGGCGGTACAGATCGGACAGGAGATATTAAGCGGTGCGGCCGGAAAAAATCCCTGCCGTCAGGGGGAACGTACAGCCTGTGATTTCTGTGCATATCAGGAAGTGTGTGGTTTTGATACAAGGCTTGCCGGCTGTACATTCCGGCAGCTGAAGAAGCAGAATAAGGACTGGCTGTGGCAGGAGATCCTGGATGGCCGGATATACAGAGAAGAAAAGGAAGACAGTGACAGTGAAGTGGACAGATGAACAGCAGAAAGTAATCGATCTGCGGGAGAGAAATATTCTCGTGAGTGCAGCCGCAGGCTCCGGTAAGACGGCGGTGCTTGTAGAAAGAATCCTGCAGCTGATCAGTGAGGGAGAGCATCCGCTGAATGTGGATGAGCTGCTGGTTGTGACCTTTACAAGGGCTGCGGCGGCACAGATGAAGGACAGGCTGATCCGTGCGCTGGAGGAAAAGCTGGAAACAGATCCGGATAATACCCATTTGCAGAAGCAGACGACGCTGATCCACCATGCCCAGATCACGACAATCGATGGTTTCTGTTCCTATGTGATCCGCAGCTATTTCCAGCAGATCGATCTGGATCCAGGAGCCAGAGTAACTGATGAGGGCGAGCAGAAACTTCTGCTGCAGGATGTGCTTTCCAGAACGTTGGAGGAAGCGTACGAAACACAGACACCGGATTTTGTTGCACTGGCGGAGACGCTGGACAGCGGAAAAAGTGATGAAAGTCTGGAAACGGCCGTGCTGAAGCTCTATACGCTGGCCCAGAGTCATCCGTGGCCAGAGGTATGGCTTAACTCCTGCCTTGCCCCATATGAGGCAGAGTCCAAAGAAGCATTGGAGCAGATGCCCTGGATCGGTAAGGTGGAAGAGCTGACAAAAGCGCTTTTGCTGGAAGCTATGGAGGCCAACCGACGCGGAATGGCGGTGGCCCTTTCTGAACATGGGCCCGGTCAGTACGTGGAGGCATTGGAAAATGACCGGGACTATATGGAAAATGTGGCAGTGGCGACCGGATATGAGAACCTGCGCACGCTTCTTCTTGGCTATAAACCAAAGGCACTTTCCGGGAAAAAGGTGCCGGATGTGCAGGAGGAAAAGAAACTGCAGGTGCAAAAGGAACGTGCTCGCACAAAGGAGATTCTGCAGGAGCGGATAGCAAAGGCATACTACAGCGATTCCCTCGAAGAAGTCTGGAAGAAAATGCACCAGTCCCTGCCGGTTATCCGCGGTCTGATCACGTTGACCTTACATTTTGGGGAAAATCTGGCAGCGGCCAAGCGGGAGAAAAATCTGCTGGACTTTAACGACGTGGAACATATGGCGCTTAAGGTGCTGGTGGACAGACAGGCGGATGGCAGCGAAGTGCCTACAGAGGCGGCCAGAGAGCTTTCGTCTTGCTATGCCCAGATCATGATCGATGAATATCAGGATTCCAACCTGGTGCAGGAAAAGATTCTTACTGCCGTCAGCCGTGAGAGGAATGGACAGCATAATCTGTTTATGGTAGGTGATGTCAAACAGAGTATCTACAAGTTCCGTCTGGCCCGGCCGGAGCTTTTTATGGAAAAATATGAAACTTACACTTTGGCGGACAGCGCCTGCCAGAGAATCGATCTGCATAAAAATTTCCGAAGTCGCCGGGAGGTGATCGACAGTGTTAACTGTCTGTTTGCCCGGCTGATGACAAAGCCCCTTGGCGGTATCGGCTACGATCCTTCGGTCTATCTTTACCCTGGTGCCGTATGGCCGGAGGCAGAGACGGACTGTGCCTCGGAGCTTCTGATGATCGAAAAGGATACCGAGGATGCAAAAGAGTTGGGTTCGGCCAGGGAACTGGAAGCCATTCTGGCAGCGGACCGGATTCGCCGGATGGTTGGCCGGGAGTGGATCACAGACGAAGAGACGAAAGAGCGGCGAAAGATCCGTTATGGTGATATCGTCATTTTGCTTCGCAGTATCCGCGGCTGGTCTGAGATTTTTACACGGGTGCTCAAAGAGCGCAGTATTCCCGCAGTCAGTATTTCCCGGGTAGGGTATTTCAGTGCCCCGGAGGTGGTTACGGTGCTGCAGTATCTGCGGCTTCTGGACAATCCGTTGCAGGAGATGCCGTTGACGGCAGTGCTGACGTCTGCCTTTGCCGGTCTGTCGGCCGAAGATATGGCAAAAATAAAAAACAGTGCGTCGACAAAGCCCCTGTACAGTTCAGCCAGAAGCTATCCGTTCGAAAAAACAGCAGATCCAGATCTGGCATATCGTCTGGAAAACTTCTGGAAACAGTATGATATATTGAGAGAAAAAATCTCATATACATCCGTGCGAGAACTGCTGATCGAGCTGTATGAGGCTTCCGGCTATCTGGAACAGGTCAGTGCCATGCCGGCGGGCAGTCAGCGCAGGGCCAATCTGCTGATGCTGGTGGAAAAGGCCGGAGAATATGAAAAGAGCAGCTACAGTGGCCTGTTTCATTTCCTGCGGTATATCGACAGTCTGCAGAAATATCAGGTGGATTTCGGTGAGGCAGGCGTGGCGGAAAGAGAGACCGATATGGTGCGGATCATGAGTATCCACAACAGTAAGGGTCTGGAATTTCCGGTTGTCCTCGTGGCGGGACTTGGCAAAAGCTTTAATATGACGGATACGCGCCAGATGGTGACGCTGCACCCGGAGCTTGGTATCGGCATGCCCTGTGTCCATACAGCGCTTCGCACAAAGGAAGAGACGCTGTATCATAAAGTCCTGCAGAATATTCTCCGGGAGGAGACCCTTGGCGAGGAGCTTCGCGTGCTTTATGTGGCGCTGACCCGTGCCAAACAGAAATTGATCCTTACCGGAACTCTTGCATCTGCGGATAAGAAGCTGACTGAGATCATGCAGGGAGTACAGGAAAAGGAAGACGCTCTGCCGTATGGTCGTCTTTTGTTTGCTTCTTCCTATATGGACTGGATCCTGCAGGCATTGGGAGGCAGTCAGGCACTGGCACAGCTGGCGAAGGAACGGGGTATACAGGGAACAGGTGTATACACAAAGCATACATTGCCGGAAGGAGATTTCCGGATACGGCTGTTTCAGGTGGAGGATCTTCTGGTATCGGAAATGACCGGACAGCTGCAGCAAAAAGCTCTGGAAGAAGATATCCGGGCAATTGATCCGGAAAAAATATATGACAAAAATGCGAGAGAATATCTCAAAAAAACCCTGGGATACACCTATGCCTATCAGGCTTATGCAGATATGCCGCCAAAGCTCAGTGTATCTGAACTGAAGCTGAAAGCTTATGAAGAGGAACAGGGGCACAGCCTGTACGAAGAGCCGGAGGTGATTCCGTATATTCCATCCTTTATGCAGGGAAGCCGCCAGACGGCCAGTCAGGGTGCACTGCGCGGTACGGCCTATCACCGGATGATGGAATGCATGGATTACGAAGCGTACGCTGCAGGTACGGATATGAAGACGCAGATTGAGAAACTTGCCGGAAGAGGCATGCTCAGTGAGGCGGATGCCGCTATGCTGCGCCCGGAGGATTTTACCTGCTTTATGGAAAGCTCATTGGGAAAGGAAATGGCTGCGGCCAGCAGAGAGGGGCGGCTGTACCGGGAACGGCAGTTTTTTCTGACGGTACCGGCCGGAGAGGCCGATCCCCGTTTTGCAGGAAGTGAGGAGACAATCCTTGTACAGGGAATCATTGATGCCTACTATGAGACAGCAGACGGTCTGGTGCTTGTGGATTATAAAACGGACCGCGTTACGCGCCCGGACGGACAGGATCTGGTGGATAAGTACCGTGTCCAGTTAAAGTATTATGCAAAGGCCCTTGCACGGCTGACTGGCAGACCGGTGGTACGGCGGCTGATCTATTCTTTTGCCCTGAGGGATGTGTTGCCGGTATAGAAAAAAAGAAGTATACTGAACAGTAGAGAAAGTACCCCAAAAGGGTATGCAAGGAAAATGCGGGAAAGGGCGGGAAAACCGCTTATGTGGAAACTATGATCACATTAAAAGAAATTGCGCAGATGGCGGGGGTATCCCGGGGAACGGTGGACCGGGTACTCAATCACCGGGGCGGTGTCAGTGAGGAAACAGCGCGAAAAGTACAGAAAATTGTGGATTCTGTAGGCTATGTGCCAAACAGCATTGGCCGTACACTGGCGATCAGCCGTAAAAATATAAGGCTCGGCTATCTGATCTTTCAGGGAACAACAGCCAACCCCTTTTTTACGGAAGTACTGCGCGGGGTAGAAGAAAAAGAAAATGAGCTGAAAAGCTTCGGGGTGACGGTGCTAAAGGCGTCAAGCAGTATAGAAGATGAAACCGGAGCCGGACAGATCGAAAAGATCGACCGTATGGTGGCCGAGGGAGTCCAGGGACTGGCTATCACACCCTTTGGCCATCCGGCAGTGGCTAAAAGGCTGAAAGAGCTTTCAGCCGCAGGAATCCCGGTGGTCACGGTAAATTCAGACCTCGAAGATTCCGACAGGCTCTGCTATGTAGGCAGTGACTATAAAAAGGCCGGAGAAGTGGCCGGTGGACTGATGGGACTCTTTCATCCGCAGGGGGGAAAGGTCGGGATCATCAGTGGTTCGTCTATGGTCACCTGCCATGTAGAACGGGAAAAGGGATTTCAGGAGATTTTACAGAAAAGATATCCGGGACTGACGATCGAAGCAGCCGCAGCCAATCAGGATGATGACTTTATCAGCTTTGACGTGACAAGGCAGATGCTGGCGGCCCATCCGGAGATTACGGGACTGTATATTGTCGCCGGTGGCGTATACGGCGCCTGCAGGGCTGTCTGTGCTGCCGGACGGCAGGACAGCATGGCCGTGATCAGCCACGATAAAGCAGAGTCTACGCTTCGGATGCTTAAGGACGGCATCTTAAATGCCACGATCGGTCAGGAGGCTGAGCGGCAGGGCAGCGAGCCCCTGCAGATACTGTATGATTATTTGAGCAGCGGTACATTGCCGGCACAGGATGTGGTACATACCTGTCTGGATATCTGTATACGCGAAACGATTGCATAGGAGAAATGATATGGAACTGACCAGTGAATGTATGCGTTGCCTTCTGGACCGCAGAGGAAGAGAGATCGAATCTTTTACAGACGAAAAGAAAAAGGCCGACTATTTCCGGGAGATCGCCGGAATCGTTGCCGCACAGGGTGACAAAGAGTCCGCTCCCTGTTTGTCGGTGCAGATGCGAAAAGCCTATGAGCGCTACTTTGGGAAAAAACAGGATTTTACAGAGATCAAGCGGTATTATAACGAGCTGATGCTTTCCATGGAAAATGAGTTTCTGAACCGTATAAAGGCATCAGATGATCCGGTGCGCACAGCGCTTGTGTTTGCCCAGACCGCCAATTATATTGATTTTGGCACGGGGAATACGATTGAAAAGGAGCAGCTTCTGGATCTGTTTTCCAGGGCAGACTCCGAGAGCATTGATGCAGAAGAATATGTTCATTTTACCAGGGAGATGGACAGTGCCGGGCGCATGGTGCTTCTGGCAGATAACTGTGGGGAGATCGTTCTTGACAAGCTGCTTCTGATGACATTAAAGGAAAGGTGGCCGAAGATTTCTTATGTGATGATGGTCCGCGGCGAACCGGTGTCCAACGATGTAACCAGAGAAGATGCGCTGCAGGTCGGCGCAGACCAGGTGGCAGAGATCATGGATAACGGAACCGATATCGGAGGTACAGCACCCGCACATGTACCGGAAGCTGTACGGGAATTTCTCTCCCGGACGGACGTGATCCTGGCAAAGGGCATGGGAAATTTCGAAACAGCCTACGGCTATGGCTGGCCGATCTACTACATCTTCCTTTGCAAATGTCCACTGTTTATGCGGCGGTTTAACAAGCCAAAATACGGCGGGATGTTCATCCATGAATCCCGCGTTGAAGAAGCGTGCCACTGATAAGGCACGCTTTTTCACATAAAAGAGTATTAAACCAGTATAAAGGGATTGACAAGCTGAATGAAAAGAGCTATAGTAAATAAGACGAATAAAGTAGTTGTATATTTAATGGTATAAATTAAGCATTTCTGATCAGAATTCGACATCAAAGGTTATCATTTCAAATTTAACAGTCGTTATGTATTTCAAAAACGAAAGTCAAAACAGAGTAGGAGATCTATGGGACAGAAGGATTTAAGTGAAAAGATTCTTGTGGCGTATAATGATGTATTTGCGGATATTGTCAACGTTTTGCTGTTTAACGGAGAGAAGCAAATCCAGCCGGAAGAATTAGAAGACAGAGGTGCAAAGGCTTTCTATAAGGAAAATGGTGTATTACATGAGATGGAAAGAGATGTAGTCAAACGATGGAAAAAGGAGGAGGTACGCTTTGCCTGTATCGGGGTTGAAAATCAGACGACTATAGACCAAGATATGCCATTGCGGGTGATCGGATATGATGGCGCAGCATACAGGGCACAGTTGGCTGATGAACCGAAGCGGCAGGAAAGATATCCAGTAGTCACGATCGTGCTGTACTTTGGCTATGATAAAAAATGGGACAAGCCGTTGCAGTTACTTGAAAAACTAGCGCTTCCAGAGAAACTGGATCCTTATGTAAATGACTATAAAGTAAATCTGTTTGAGGTGGCCTGGCTGACAGACGAGCAGGTAGAAATGTTCCAGTCCGATTTTAAAGTTGTAGCAGATTATTTCGTACAAAAGCGAAAAAATAACAGTTACACACCAACAAAAACAGAAATCAAACACGTGGAAGCGGTATTACAGCTGCTTTCAATCATGGAACACGATGACAGATTTGCGGAGGCAATCTACAGAGACGACGGGAAGGAAAATGAGAATATGTGTGATGTATTAGACGTTGTAGAAAATCGAGGTCGGGCAGAAGGTCGGACGGAAGCTGTGTCAAAGATTGTGACTTTATTATATGGTCAGGGCTATATGGTAAAGGAGATTGCACGGATGACAGGTGAAACAGAAGAGACAGTAAAGGATATTTTACATCTGTTGTAGCTAAAAAGGGAAAGTAAAGAATATGTGTGATGTATTAGATATTGCGGAACAGAGAGGCGAAGAACGTGGCATAAAATTGGGTGAAGCTCGCGGCATAAAGTTAGGCGAAGCCCGTGGAGCCAAAGCTGTGATTGATCTTATCCGACGTTTACTGAATGGAGAAAATGAGTCTGCCATTCGAAAATCGGGTGTGAATGATGAACTACTTAAAATGGCAATAGGTGTACTGCAGAAGCAGTAAACTTGTAAGAATGGTGTATTATTTTACGGATATTTTCTTTGTCATATGGCAGTGGATAGGAGGGACGGACGAGCACCGGCAGGTTTTTCGGTATGGCTCTTCCCGGACAAATCCCGACGTTCGGGTGCTGGTTCTAGGTGTGCAGCTTCCCGCCGGACAGGGTACAGTGGGAATTCGCTGCGTTTTCTGATGAAAACTCGGCTCAGGCCCCACTCATCAGCCGCCTGGTAAGCGGCTGATGCCCCTGCCCTCTGGTCAGCTGCGCACCAAGAACCAGCAGACCCTCCCTTTAGGGATTTGCCCGGGAAGAGCCATACCGAAAAGTCTGCCGGTGCTCATCCTGTTTTTGGGAATTTGTAAAAAATATAGTGAAGGAGAACCTGTCATAAAGGGATTGACAAACCTTGGGAAAAAGGATCTAGTAAATAAGACGAATAAAATAGTTAATAACTTTAGCATTATAAATTATGCATTTCTGATCAGAGTTCGTCATCAGGTGTTATCATTTCAAATTTAACAGTCGTTATGTATTTCAAAACGAAAATCAAAACAAAAATCAAAACAAAAATCAAAACAGAACAGGGAGATCTGTGGGACAGAAGGACAAAGGCTTTGCAGGAAACATATCACTGCAATTGCCTTTTCGTGATAAAAACATAAAATTAAAACTGCCTTTTTGTGAGAAAAACAGGCTGTCTGGAAAGCAGTAGGAAAAACGTGTATATCCCGTCAGATTCCGGGCATACTCCTTACAGATCACAGGACAAAGGAGTGAATCACATGAGCAGAAAAAAGGAAATCCCGGATCTGGATACGCTGTCCCGGGAAGAAAAGATGAAATATGAGATCGCCGGGGAGCTCGGCCTTCTGGACCGTGTGCTGGAGGACGGCTGGAAAACGCTGTCTGCCAAGGAAACCGGCCGGATCGGCGGTCTGGTCACTCGCAGAAAGCGTGAGGAAAAGAGCAGACAGGCTCACAGCGAGAGCATGAAAGATACGACCGACCGGATGCAGTAAGACCAAAGACTTACTCCTGCAGACAGCTGCGGATCCATGCGTCGGCAAGGATCTGGTTACCGGCGGGCGTCAGATGGATGCCGTCGGTTGTGACAGCGGCTGTGCCCAGGCGGTCGATGGCTGCCTGTAACGCCTCTTGCAGAGGGATATAGACAGCGTCGCAGGCCGCAGCGTATGCCTGAAGGATCTGCTGTTCCTGTAAGAGCAGTGGCAGCAGATGACTGTGGCTGTCCGGCGGCGTGAATAAAAAGGGCTCCATGACAAAGAGCCTTTGGGGTGCGGCGACCGTGAGACGGTCAAGCAGTGCCCGCACAGACGGAGCAAAGGCTGTCGTGATCCAGCCGGGATCGGTATAGTAAGCGACAGGCAGATCATTGACGCCGATCAGCATGGTGATCGTGTCAAAGGAAGACAGATCCGTCATCCGCTGTACCAGCCGCCAGAGTGCGGCACTGGTAAAGCCGTCCTGCCCCCGGTTGACAATATGGGCCGAAGAAAAAGCCTCCGCTTCGCTGATCTTTCGTACAAAACCGTTCCCCAACAGGCGGGGATCCGCTTCCCAGAGATGTCCGGCGTCAGTGATACTGTCGCCGAGAAAAAGACAGTGTTGTCCAGTCATAGCTGTCCTCCCTTCGAATCATTTCCTGTATTATAGCATAAAATATGCTTTCATTGACAAAGTCGATATATCGTTATATACTTAAGCCCGTGCAAAAAAATATTATAATACTGGGGGAGCCGCAAGGCTGAGAGAATAAAGATTCGACCCTTTGTACCTGATCTGGGTAATACCGGCGTAGGGAAGTATTTCAACCATAAAATCAATATACAGAGGATATGACCGAGATACTTTCTTTTACCAAGGAAAGTATTTTTTTTGCCTTAGCATGTAAAAGAAAGCTCCGGTGGAGGTTTCTTTTGCTTACGCGAGCAACGAGCCAAAGCCTGTGCTTGCACAAGGCCTTGGCGACTGCCGCGAAAACCATGAGAAACTCGCGAAGCGTGTTTCTCATGGTTGCCTTAGCAGATAAAAGAGGAGGAAATGACTATGGAAAACAATTGCTGCAGCGGCTGCAACAGACCGGATCTGCCATGGGCCGGAAGAGGCACATCTTTGCCAATCTCCGGATGCCGTTTTTCCCTGTATCCGATGTGCGATCAGTTTATCGACCTGATCGTAGGATCTTTGGAGAAAACCGATACATCCTATGTATGGAGCGAGTCAGATGCTTTATCTACGGTATATCGTGGAAAGCTTGCGTATGTCGCAGATGCGGTGAAAGCACTGTTTATCAACGCTTACCGCGAGGGTGTACATATGGCTCTGGAAGGCCAGTTCTCCAAGGGCTGTCCGGGCGACAGCGACGGTGACAGCGTGCTGGGAAAAGAGGGAGAAGCACCGAACAAAGCGAAGGTGCAGGATATCCATTTCCCGGTACACTGTAAGCTTGCCCTGTATCCGATGGGTACGGGTGACTATATCGATGAGATCGCAAAGGTATGGTACATGGCCGAGGACAGAGGCCTTCAGCCGAAAACGATCCATTATGCGACCCGTATTGAGGGAGATGTCCATGAGGTGATGGATTATCTGACAGATGTCTGCGCACTGATGGAAAAGAGCGTGCCCCATTATATTTTACATTTTACAATGAACTGTAACAGTCCGACAGTGGAGGAGTAAGAAGATGAAAGAAAAGAAAAATACATGGCAGTTAAATGAAATTATCCTGATCGCAATGATCTGTATCGTGTTTGGTGTGGTATATCTGGGTGCTGTTTACGGTGCATCCTTTATCTCTGCAGCACTGGCAGCCACAGGCCTTAGCCAGCTGGGCAATGAGATCCTGTTTGGTGTATGGTTTATGGCGGCAACACTGGCCGGCTATATTCTGCAGAAGCCGGGTGTGGCTGTTGTAGCCGAAGTTATCGCCGCTGTGATCGAAGTTCTGCTGGGCAACTGGTTCGGACCGATGGTGATCGTGGCCGGTATCATTCAGGGTGCCGGTGCGGAGATCGTCTTTGCCGCCAACAAATACTGCAAGTTTGACGGTGCTGTGATGTACATCGCATCTGCAGGTGCATGTATCACCAGCTTTGCCTGGAGCTTTGTCCGTTCCGGATACGGCAAGCTGTCGGTTCCGGTGCTGATCCTGTTCTTTGTGATCCGTTTGGTAAGTTCTTTAATCTTTTCCGGTTTCATCTGCAAGATGATCGGTGACGGACTGGCAAAGACCGGACTGTTAAAGGGATATGAATTAGGTAGAAAATAATGAAAATGGATGAGATATTAACCTGTAAGGATCTGAGCTTTTCCTATAGCACGGAAGAAGAAAAGGTCTTTCAACATTTGTCTCTTTCGGTAAAACGTGGAGAGGTTGTGCTGCTTATGGGTCCATCCGGCTGCGGAAAAAGTACACTGGCCTACTGTTTAAGTGGACTGTATCCGCAATATTCAGGAGAAATGTCGGGAGAGATTCTTTTAGAGGGAGAATCTCTCTCTTCTTTTGGGGCGGCGGCACGTTCTAAGAGAATGTCCATTCTCTTCCAGAATCCAGACGATCAGTTCTGTATGAGCCGGGTTGATCAGGAAGTCCTGTTTGCACTGGAAAATATCAATTATGAAGGAAATCTGGTGGCACGCACGCAGGAAATCCTGCAAAAGATCGGTCTGGAGCAGGAAATGCATACGCAGATCCAGAAGCTCTCCGGTGGTATGAAACAGAAGCTGGCACTGGGCACGGCACTGGCCACGGGTGCGAAGATGCTGATCCTGGACGAGCCATTTGCCAATCTTGACCCGGCATCTTGCAAAAGCCTGGCCAAAATGCTGAGGGAAGTGAATGCAGAGGGTATGACTTTACTGATCGTGGATCATAAGCTGGACTGGTGGAAGCCTTTCTTAAGCCGTGTTGTATTGATGCAGACAGAGGGGAATCTGGATGAAACGAGTATATATCCCGCAGAGCTTTTCAACAGCCGGGAAAAATTTGAGCATCTGGGGCTTTTTTATGCTGATGCAAAAGAAGGCTCTTATCTGGATGATGTAAAAAAGCCGGAGGTCTTACCGGCAGCGGAGGTCATTTTGCAGGCGCAGGATGTAGCCCTTTACCATGACCGGAAGCATTGCTTTATGGAGCATCTGTCATTTGCCATCCCAAAGGGCAGCGTGACGGCTCTGGTGGGCCGGTGCGGCAGTGGCAAAACAACACTTTTGTACGGTATGGCAGGAATATTGAAAACGAAAGGCGATCTGCAGATCCGTGGAAAGATCGGTCTGGTCTTTCAGAATCCCAGATTTCAGTTTTTAAAGCTGACGATAGAGGATGAGATCATGGAAACCCTCGCCATGCGGGATGGGAAGTCCGCAGATCCGGAAAGCATGAGGAAAGAAACAGAAGAAGCTCTGCAAAGCTTCGGCCTGTGGGAATATAAAGACCATTCGCCGTATGCGATCAGCCAGGGGCAGCAGAGAAGACTGGCGCTGTTGTCGATGCTTTTAAGCAAGGCAGATATCATGCTGCTGGATGAGCCGACGTATGCCCAGGATGAAAAGTCGACGAAGTTTATTTTATCGCTGCTGGCAAAAAGGATCGAAGAGGGTCTGACGGTGATCCTGGCAACCCATGACCTCGGGCTGGCCCAGGCAATCAGCAACCAGATCTTTCTGGTGGAAAACCGGCAGATCCGGGCACTGACGGACGAGGAAATGCGTGTATACAGGAAAGGAGCGGAAAATAGTGAAGAGTTTGAATCCGGCATATAAAATGTTAAGCGTTATCGTGGCTTCTCTGGTCTTATCCACAACTTTTCATATCCGTGTCAACCTTGTAGTGGCTGTGGTCTGTATTCTGGTTACATTTCTGACACCGGGCGTCAATCGGAGGGGACTTCTTCTGGCGATGGTTCCCTTTGGCATTGCAGCACTGGGTATGTTTACAACCGGTCTGTTTTTTGGCGATCACGGAACGACGGCAGGCATCGAGGTCAGTGCCTTAGGTCAGAGGACACTGTATGCCAGCAATATGCAGACGGCATTGCAGCTGGCAAGCCGTATTCTGGCTTACGGGGGACTAGGTATGCTGTATGCGTTTACCACGGATGCCTTTGAGCTGGTCATGAGTCTGATGCAGCAGTTTAGGCTGCCACCAAAATTTGCCTATGGTATACTGGCGGCATACCATTTCTTTCCAGTGGTCAAAGAGGAATATGGCATTGTGGGTGCTTCTTTAAAAGTACGTGGCGTAAAGGCCGGTTTTGCCTCACCGAAACGTATCATTCCGATGCTTGTGCAGGCCATGGAACGGTCGCAGAGCCTGGCCATGGCGATGGAGTCGAGGGGCTTTCAGAACGATGCCCCGCGTAAGGTGGCCTTTGAAACAAAGGTGCGCATCAGAGATTTTGTGTTTCTGATCGGACTGAATGCAGGGATTATCTGCGGTCTGGTGTGGCTGTAAGCAGGGTCACATACAAAAAACGCAGTGAAATATTTAGATTTGTATTTGGAAAATGCCGTTGGAAGATACAACAGGAGAACATACATTTATGAATATACAGGATAACAAATACAGAAAAGTCAGGGAATGGGAGCAGCTGCAGCGGGAATATCCCACGATGTCTCCCTTTGTTTTGCTGAAACTGAGTATGATCTGGCATGGTGTTGCCCTGACAGAACGGGCAATGGACCGGGTGCAGGCACCGGACTACTGCTTTGGCAAGCTGGAGCCCTTTGGACTGGCCGGTGGAAAAGAAGTGAAAAAAGTATATCCGGGAGCCATCCTTCTGCGGGATGCAACCTTTGTCCATATCAATTACGGGGAACCGTATGAGAATCCCTATATTGCTGATTATGATCCGGAAACGGGGTGTTTTCTGCTGTTGGAAGATGATCAGATGGTGGATGAGATCGATTTTGTCCCCCGACCGTCCTTTTACGGACAGGTGACGTCGAAGGGAACGCCGATGGAGGCGGTCGCACTGGCGAGGGCGCAGAAGCTGATCCTTACGGCCTTTCAGAAATGTCTGTTCTGGAAAGCCGGAGAGCAGTGCAGATACTGTGCCTTTTTCTCGGAAACAAAGACGGCAGAGGTGGACGAACAGGATATTTTTGAGACGGTGCGGGAGGCTTTAAAAGAGCCGGGCCGTTATTCCCAGATCTATATTTCCGGCGGCTCGGATTATCGTGGCAGCTATCCGTTTGAGGAAGAGATTGCGCGGTATGTCCGTATTCTGCATTCCATCGGTACATTGTTTGACGGCAAATTCCACAGTCAGCTGATGGCGCCGGCCTACGAAAAAAAGGATGTACAGCGGCTGTATCAGGAGACGGGGCTGACAAGCTATTCTCCGAATATCGAAGTGATGGACAAGACGCTGTTTCAAAAGCTTTGTCCGGGCAAGGAAAGATGGATTGGGTACGATACGTGGATAAAGAGAACTCTCGATGCCGTGGATGTCTTTGGAACGGGAAATGTATATACGCAGATCGTCGCAGGGGCAGAGCTGGCGAGACCGTATGGATTTACCAGTGTGGACGATGCGTTGCGCTCAAATCTGGAGGGGTGTGACTTTTTTGCAAAGCATGGTGTGGTCTGCCTGACAACGATCTGGCGTCCCCATAAGCATGCAAAGCTTGGCATGCAGCCGATGCCACCGTTGTCCTACTATGTGCGTCTGACAAAAGAATTTTATGAGATAAGAAAAAGTTATGGTCTTGTGGCCGTGGATGATAACTATAAGCTCTGTGGCAATCATCCCGACAGCGACCTGGAAAGGATGGATCTGCCATGCAGGAAAAATTAAAGCCGGAAATGCTGCCGGACACTGTACAGAAGCTGTTGCAGGAAAAGGAGTGTCGCTTTTATCTGGCTTTTGCATCCGGTGACTGCTTTTGCCTTGAAGAGATGTACAGTCCGGATCAGAAAAGGCTTCTGTACGGATTGCCAAAGGAATATTCGAAGCTTGGAGCCGCGCTGGTCGATGCGATCTGGTTTGCGCATCCGGTAAAAGTGCTGCTGCGCTGTGGACAGAAGCTGTATCAAAGTGAAGGAACTGTGTACAAATGTCATATTGCAGGTCCCCTGTTTTCCGCTCAGCTGCAGCGTGTCCGTAGCCGGGACAGCAAAGCGGATATCGCATCCTCATGGGAAATCCGCACGAAAACATGGCAGCAGGTCAATGTGTCCACTTGCAAAAAAGAACTGCAGGCGGTATTACCGGAGCGGTATGGTGGTGTCCTTGAGGAGAGCCATCTGGATTTGAAACTCAGGTAAAAAAACGAAGGAGAAATATGTATTTTCCGGCAGATCCGGGTTGACAGATCTGTCGGAGGATGCTATTATACTATCGTATTATTCCATATTGCCTATGCAAGTGCTTCTGGTATTCGTACCAGTTGAAAGAGGGAATCAGGTGTAAGTCCTGAGCGATCCGGTCACTGTGAGCAGGGAGTGAAGCTCAAATATCCATTGTATGTCCTCAGCATATGAGAAGGAGAGCCAAGCGATGATCTGTAAGTCAGGAAACCTGCTTGTGTAGTGAGGTTGAGACTTCCGAAGAAAGTTGAACAGCTATTCGATCCGTAAGGATCGTCTTAGATGTCTGCTTCTTTCGAGCAGGCATTATTTTTATGGAATATCATGTGTGTGATATTCACTTGGCCAATAGCCTCGAATACGGAATAAGAGATTAAACGGCTGGGTGGATACTCCGGATCGATATCAATGATCATCGTTTTTCCTCCGCAACAAAAATGATGATACTTCCTCTACATGATCTTGAACCGGAGTAGGCCGTCCTCCATTTATATCAGTGTATGTGACAGTTTCCTTATGGAGGCTGTATTTTTTTTGCACGAACAATGAGCCAAAATCCGTGTGTGCATGAGAAACTGCCGATTGCCGCGATAACTAGGAGAAACCTGCGAAGTCCGTTTCTTATAGTGTGCTCTTTTCCTGCTTTCCTGTGAGAAATCCTTGACAAAGTCCTGAACTTGCGTTTATGATAGGGGTTACGAAAAGGTAGTGAGAAAGAGGAGTACGCGATCCGCCGCCGCCAGAGAGGGAGCCCCGCAGGCTGAGAGAGTTCCCGGGAGAGGAGATCCGGAAGGTAGCTTTTGAACCGGCCCGCCGAACCGTACAGTGTTGCGAAAGGTAAGCGGACACGTCTGATCCACGTTACAGGATAATGAGGATGTATACACATCGAATAAAGGTGGTACAGCGGTTAAGATTCGCCCTTTGCTTTTTATAAGCAAAGGGCTTTTTTTACGCGAGCAACGAGCCAAAGTCCGTGCCTGCACGAGACCTTGGCGACTGCCGCGACAACTATGAAAAACTCGCAAAGCGTGTTTTTTATAGTTACGCATACTGCTTTACAGATACCAGAAAACAAAAAGGAGAATTACCATGAGCAAAGAACTTGCAAAGACCTACGATCCCAAGGGCATCGAAGAGCGTCTGTATCAGAAATGGGTAGACGGCGGTTACTTCCATGCCAAAGTCAATCCGGATAAGAAACCATTTACCATCGTTATGCCGCCGCCGAATGTTACCGGCCAGCTGCATATGGGCCATGCCCTGGACAATACCATGCAGGATATCCTGATCCGTTTCAAACGTATGCAGGGCTACGAAGCACTGTGGCAGCCGGGCACGGACCACGCCGCTATCGCCACAGAGGTTAAGGTTATCGACAAGCTCAAAAAAATGGGCATCGACAAAAACGATATCGGGCGTGAAAAGTTCCTGGAATACTGCTGGGACTGGAAAAACGAGTACGGCAACAAGATCATCAACCAGTTAAAGAAGATGGGCTCCTCCGCTGACTGGGACAGAGAGCGTTTCACGATGGATGAGGGATGCTCCCGTGCCGTTGAGGAAGTCTTCATGAAACTGTACAAGAAAGGCTACATTTACAAGGGCTCCCGTATCATCAACTGGTGTCCGACATGCCAGACCTCCATTTCCGATGCCGAGGTAGAGCATGAAGAGCAGGCCGGCCATTTCTGGCACATCAATTACCCGATCGTCGGAGAAGAAGGCCGTTTCGTAGAGATCGCCACCACCCGTCCGGAAACATTGCTTGGTGATACCGCTGTGGCTGTTAATCCGGAGGATGAGCGTTACAAAGATCTGATCGGTAAGATGTTAAAGCTGCCACTGACCGACAGAGAGATCCCGGTGATCGCTGATGAATATGTTGACAAAGAGTTTGGAACCGGCTGCGTAAAGATCACACCGGCCCACGACCCGAACGACTTCGAGGTTGGTAAACGCCACAACCTTGCAGAAATCAATATCTTAAACGATGACGGTACGATCAACAGTCTGGGCGGCAAGTATGCCGGTATGGACCGTTACGAGGCCAGAAAAGCCATGGTGGCTGATCTGGAGGCCCAGGGACTGCTGGTCCGCATCGAGGACCATGTACACAATGTCGGTACACATGACCGCTGTCATACGACCGTAGAGCCGATGATCAAGCCGCAGTGGTTTGTCCGCATGAAAGAGATGGGCGAGGCTGCACTGAAAGTGGTAAAGACAGACGATCTGAACTTCGTACCGGAAAGCTTTGAAAAGACCTATACCCACTGGCTTGAGAATATCCGTGACTGGTGTATTTCCCGTCAGCTGTGGTGGGGACATCGTATCCCGGCGTACTACTGCGACGAGTGCGGCGAGGTTGTTGTCAATATCGGAATGCCGGAAAAATGCCCGAAATGTGGCTGCACCCATCTGACACAGGATGAGGATACGCTGGATACCTGGTTCTCCTCTGCCCTGTGGCCGTTCTCCACACTTGGCTGGCCGGAGAAAACACCGGAGTACGAGTATTTCTATCCGACAGATGTACTGGTGACCGGATACGACATCATCTTCTTCTGGGTCATCCGTATGGTATTCTCCGCACTGGAGCAGACGGGCAAATCCCCGTTCAAGCATGTGCTGATCCATGGTCTGGTACGTGACTCCCAGGGCCGCAAGATGAGTAAATCTCTCGGCAACGGTATCGATCCGCTGGAGGTTATTGATAAATACGGCGCCGATGCCCTGCGTCTGACCCTGATCACCGGTAATGCACCGGGCAACGATATGCGTTTCTACTGGGAGCGTGTAGAGGCCAGCCGTAACTTCGCCAACAAGGTATGGAATGCGTCCCGTTTTATCATGATGAATATGGGAGGGACTGCACCGGAGAAACCGGCCGTAGAGGATCTTAAACCGGCTGACCGCTGGATTTTGTCCGAATTAAACGATCTGATCGGTGATGTTACAGCCAATATGGAGAAATTTGAGCTGGGTATCGCTGTACAGAAGATCTTTGATTTTATCTGGGATGAGTTCTGTGACTGGTACATTGAAATGGCCAAGAGTCGTCTGTTTGATAAGGAAAAGAACCCGGCAGATGCCAATGCGGCACTGTGGACACTGACCCATGTACTGTCCGAGGCCTTAAAATTGCTGCATCCGTACATGCCGTTTATCACAGAAGAGATCTACTGCACTCTGCATCCGGAAGCAGAGACGATCATGATCGAGAGCTGGCCGGTAACAGATGAGACCATGCATTTTGAAGCTGAGGTATCTTTCATCAACCATGTCAAAGAGATGGTACGTGGTATCCGCAATACCCGTAATGAGATGAATGTACCGCAGAACAAAAAGACACATGTATTCGTAGTGACAGCGGATACTGCGCTGCGTGAATATTTCTCACAGTATACAGATGTTTATGAAAAACTGGCATTTGCAAGCAGTGTGACTGTACAGGCTGACAAGGCCGGTATCGGTGAGGATGCGGTATCTGTAGTGATTGCTGATGCTGTTGTTTACATGCCGCTGGAGGATCTGGTTGATAAGGAAAAAGAACTGGAGCGTCTGAAAAAAGAAGAGGCCCGTCTGACAAAAGAGATTGCCCGTTCCAATGGTATGCTGAGTAATGAGCGGTTCCTGTCCAAAGCTCCGCAGGCCAAGGTTGACGAGGAAAAGGCAAAGCTGGAGAAGTATGAGCAGATGATGGCTCAGGTCAAAGAGCGTCTGGCTCAGTTTTAAAGACTTTAAGTCTAAAAGTGCGATATTATTTACTTGCAAATGATCACCACTGCACGTATTATAGTACTGTGGCTTCGGAAAAGAGAAGCCGCAGTATATAATAAAAGATAAAGTGGTGATCATTTTGCATTATCAGGAAATAACAGAATATATAGAAGAAATACCAAAATTTTCGACAAAACATCCGTTGGAGCATACCAGAAAGCTGCTTGGACTTCTGGGCAATCCGCAGGATCAGTTTCGTGTGATCCATGTGGCAGGTACCAACGGCAAAGGAAGTACCTGTGCCTATCTGGCCAGTATGTTTAAGGCCGGGGGCATTTCCTGCGGCTTCTTTACTTCCCCGCATCTGGTGGATATTCGAGAACGTTTTCAGATCGATGGTGTTATGGCGAGCGAAGAGGATTTTGTCGAAGTCTTTTCCCAGGTAAAGGAAAAAATTGATGAAATGATGGCGGCGGGCGAGGGACATCCGAGCTATTTTGAGACGCTGTTTGTTATGGGCATGCTGTACTTCCAGAAAAAGCATGTGGATTTCTGCGTGCTGGAAACGGGACTCGGCGGACGGCTGGATGCGACCAACAGTGTCAAAGCCCCATTAGCCACGATTATTACTTCCATCAGCCTGGATCATACCGAGATTCTTGGTGATACGATCGAAGCGATTGCCGGGGAAAAGGCAGGTATCATCAAGCCGCATATTCCGATCATTTATGACGGTCATGTAAAGGCGGCTGCCGATGTGATCCGTGCGCAGGCAGAAAAGATGGAAGCACCGGCTTACGAGCTGAAAGAGGACATGTACCGCATCATTGAAAACACACGGGAGGGCATTACCTTCAGCTTCCACAGCGAGTATTGTGAGGATACAGTATTAAAGATTCCGTATATCGCACCGTACCAGATGATGAACGCTTCGCTGGCATATCTGACGATGTTGGTATTAAAGGATGTCCATGGAATACGCGAGACAGATCTGATCCGGGGAATTGCCAGGACAAGCTGGCCGGGACGTATGGAGACAGTTCGTCCGGGTGTTGTACTGGATGGCGCGCATAACGCAGACGGTGTGGCACGTTTTGTTGAGACGGCAGAGCATTTTGCTGCACAGTGTCCGATTACGTTGCTGTTTTCTGCTGTGTCAGACAAAGAGTATGAGAAGATGATTGCTGAGATCTGTGAAAGGATCCATCCGCAGTATGTTGTGACGACACAGGTTGGTGGTTACCGGGAAGTACCGGCTGAGAATCTGGCCGGAATATTTAAAAAGCATGGCTGTCCGGCGGTGGAGAGCCAGGCAGATGTGGCAGCAGCATATCGACTGGCCGAGAGCCACAAGGGAGAGGGTATGCTGTTTTGCGTGGGTTCTTTGTATCTGGTGGGAGAGATTAAAGCGTATCTTGCCGGAGAAGAACAGTAACGGGAGGAGTACCGATGATTAATTACGAAGAAGAATTAAAAAAATTCAAACCGTGCCTGGAGGTTGGCGAGGTAGAAGAGGCCATCCATAATCAGGAGCTGACGGATGTGATCGACATCGTCAAAGAGATGATGGACAAGAAAAATGCGTCAGACAAGACGAAATAAGGGGAAAATACATGAGATGTAGACAATGTCAGACAGAGCTGAATGAAAGTTCTTACTGTCCGGGCTGCGGCTGTGATGTATCACTGCAAAAGCGGGCGTATCTGATCTCTGATCTGTATTATAATCAGGGACTGGAAAAGGCCCAGATCCGAGATCTGTCCGGTGCGGTGGATCTTCTGGTTCGCAGTCTGAAATTTAATAAACGGAATATCCAGGCCCGTAATCTTTTAGGTCTGGTCTATTTTGAGATGGGAGAGGCGGTTGCTGCCTTAAGTGAGTGGGTCATCAGCGACAATATGCAGACAAAAGACAATCTGGCAGCTGATTTTATTGCGCAGCTGCAGGCCAATGCCAATAAGCTGGATACGATCAACCTTTCCATCAAAAAATACAACGAAGCGCTGGAAACCTGTCGTGCCGGCCATACGGATACGGCGATCATCCAGCTGAAAAAGGTGTTACAGCAGAATCCGAAGCTCATCAAGGGATATCATCTGCTGGCACTGATCTATATGCACAGCAGTGAATACAAAAAAGCTCGTCGTGTGTTGAAAAAAGCAATAAAGATTGACCATACCAATTCGACGACGCTGCGTTTTATGAAGGAAATCGATGAGCAGCTCGGCACTTCCAGTCGCTCCGGTGGCAGATCCCTTCTTCCATCCTTTGGTAACCGGGAGGCGGATGACTTCAAAGAGGGAGGTCCGGAGATCTTTGTTTCCGATAATGATGTCGTGATTCAGCCGCCGGCTTTCCGTGAGACATCGGTAGTAGCTACGCTGATCAATCTGTGCTTTGGACTTCTGGTCGGCGCTGCGGTCGTATGGTTTCTGGTGGTTCCTGCCACAAGAAAGGATATCAACGAGACGGCAAATGCCAAGATTGTGGAATATTCTGACACTATGGCCAGCCAGTCTACAGAGATTGCCAAGTTAAAGGAGCAGATCACAGAATCTGAAAATACCGTGGCATCGGCCAATGAGCAGATCGATGCAGCCAAAAAAGAAGTCGAGAGCTACCAGAATCTGGTGAAGGCCTACAGTGCCTATACAGAGGGCAATTATGATAGCGTGCTCAACGTTATCGAGAATATCGATGAGACGGGACTTTCTGTAGATGCCCGTATACTGTACGATTCGATCTACAGCCAGGTCAAGGACAGTCTGTTTGAGCAGTACAAGTCAAAGGGTGTCCAGGCCTATGTGGACAAGGATTACCAGACAGCGGCAGATGATCTGCAAAAAGCTATGGATATCAAGGATACGGATTACAACGTGCTGGAGTGTCTGGCATTGTCCTACAGGGAACTGGGTAAGAATGGCAATGCCAAGACGGTTTTTGAAGCAATCATAAAGAATTTCCCGAATTCCCGTCGGGCGACCAATGCCCAGGCCTTTATTGATATTATCAATAAAGAAACAGGAAACGGTGGTACGACAGCGGATACGACCGGAACAGATACCGCAGATACGGCCGGGGATACAACAGGAACAGATACTGCGGACACAACCGCAGATGCCACAGGTGACACGACCGGGGAAGATACCGCCACGGGAGACGGTACTGTGGATACACAGGGCGAAACAGATAACGGTGGTCTCGGCAACGCAGAGGATGTGTTGGGAACTGCACAGTAAGACGATATACAACAGAAAAACCTCGGATATTGGGGATGTACAGCCATATAGCTGTGCATCCCTTTTATATACAGAAAATATCTTGTGAATATTGGAACAGGAGGGCGAGTATGAAAAAAGCTGTGGAAGTGACGGGAAAGCGTATGGTGATCCATGTGCCAAAAGAGCTGGATCATCATACAGCGCTGCCCATACGGCAGCAGTCAGAAGAGATTTTGCAGTACAGAAAGATCGCAGAAATTGAGATGGATTTTTCCCAGACCGAATTTATGGACAGTTCAGGAATCGGCATGTTGATGGGCCGTTACCGGCAGATCAGTCACATGGGTGGTCAGATGTATGCTGTACATGTCGGTGAACGTGTACGGAAAATTCTGGATATGGCTGGTATCAGCAAGGTTGTGGAAATCCGGGGAGTGTAACAGATTAAAAAGAAAAACGGGGAGTTATGGAAAAAGGAATAGGGGGCAGTAGCATGGAAGACACCAATGAAATGATACTGGAATTTGACAGCCGTTCGCAGAATGAGGGCTTTGTCAGGGTGGCTGTGGCAGCCTTTGCCACACAGCTGAATCCGACACTGGAGGAAGTGGCGGATCTGAAAACAGCGGTTTCCGAGGCGGTAACGAACGTTGTGATTCATGCTTACAGGGGCAGAGTTGACAAGGTGCGCATCGAATGCCGTGTGTATAAACAGACGATGGAAGTCGCTGTGATTGATCACGGTGTTGGTATTAAAGATATCCAGAAGGCAATGGAGCCTTTGTATACGACACGGCCGGAGCTGGACCGTTCCGGCATGGGATTTGCCTTTATGGAGGCTTTTATGGACGAGCTTAAGGTGGAGTCTCAGCCGGGAAAGGGCACGACGGTCCGCATGAAAAAGATCTTTGACGGCGGCCATATACCTTTTGCGTAAAGGGAGGTGTCATGGCGGATACACTGTCTTTGCTGACACGGGCACATCAGGGGGATAAAAAAGCAAGAGATGCACTGACAGAGGAAAATATGGGCCTGGTCTGGAGTGTTGTCCGGCGGTTTTCCAACCGTAAGGTGGAGATGGAGGATCTGTTTCAGATTGGCAGTATTGGGCTGATAAAGGCTATAGATAAATTTGATCCGGATTACGGTGTCTGTTTTTCTACCTATGCTGTACCGATGATTGCAGGGGAAATTCGCAGGCATCTCAGGGATAACAGTATGATCAAGGTCAGCCGGTCCTTAAAGGAAAATGCTGTGCAGATGTACCGGGCCAGAGAAAAACTGGAAACGGTTCTTGGCCGGGAACCGACGGTGGAGGAAATAGCAGCGGAAATGGCAGTGGATCCGGAGGAACTTTCGCTTATCATGGAGGCCAATATGGATGTGGAATCCCTGGAACAGGTGGTATATCGAGGGGAAGGGACGCAGTTGACCCTGCTGGAACGGTTGGAGGATCCGGCAGATCATCAGAAAAAGGTGTTGGACCATATGCTGCTGGATCAGCTGTTGGCCGGGCTTTCGCAGCAGGAAAAGCATTTTCTGTATATGCGTTATGAGCAGGAATATACACAGTCCTATATAGCTACGAAGCTGGGCATATCGCAGGTGCAGGTTTCCCGCATGGAAAAACGAATTCTGCAGAAAATACGAAAACAGCAGAATCTGTCATGTCAGGTATAAATTTTGGACAGAATGCAGATACTGTACGCGCATAAAATATAGTACAGGAGACAGCACGTTATGACAGAAAAAGGCACAAAAGAACTCTATCTGCAGCTGTCCCGGCATAATGTTGTGACTGCCGGGGCGGTCTGCGTGGCAGATATTGCAGGGATTTACGGCGTGAATGCGATGGAATGTGATGTGATCGGAACGATAGAGGTAGCCAGGATCATGCCCGGAAAATATGGAAGAAGCGTATTGTCAGCCGGAGAAATCGGACAGAAGATCCTGAATGTGCATCCGGAATATACGCTGATATTTTTAGGTGATCCGGAACTGATACTGGAATATAAAAAGCCTGAGAAACAACCGGGAGTTCGGGATTTTGTCTGGAGTCTTCTGGTCAGTAGTATCATCTTTGTCGGTTCGGCATTTACCTTTATGACGTTTATCCATGAGGCAAATCTGAATGGTCTGTTCAGCCGGATTTATCTGTATCTGGGACTGCGGGGAGCTGTGGACAGCAAGGGCATCGAGATCAGCTTTGCCATCGGTGTTGGCATCGGTATGCTGCTGTATTTTAATCATTTCGGGAAATTCCGTCTGCAGGATGAGCCGACCCCGATGGAAATGGAGATGAAACAGTATATGCAGGAGGCAGAGGAGACGATTCTGGAGCAACCGGAGGAAAAGCTGTGATGCGCTGCGTGGCAGCTATGATCGCCATGAGCGGAGGGCTGGCGGTATCCTTTGCAACGGCAGCTTTTATTCTGGCACTGGGTATTGTGCCCCGGGTGGCAGCTATCAGTGGGACGGGAAAGCGGCTTCTCTGGTACGAAACTCTGGTCATGTGCGGTATTTTTACCGGAATGCTTCTGGAGCTTGGTGCCGTGCGGGCGACACTCCCGGTAGCGGTTCTGGCGGGAATAGGTCTGACTGGTGGTGTGTTTGTCGGTTGCTGGACCTGTGCTCTCGGGGAATTGTTCAATATGTATGCGGTGCTGCTTCGACGGTTAAAGATCCGGGTGTTGCTGGAGGTGATCGTATGGGCACTTTGTCTGGGAAAGGCTGCAGGGGCACTGTTCGATCTGCTGACGTAGAGACAGAAACAGCATGAAAAGCCGGAGAATGACGGATAAACAGGGCGCAGGTCAGTCGAAAATAAAAAAGGAGAAAAACATGGTGACAGAACAGGAAAAACAGGAATACAAGGAATACGTTAAACAGATCACCCCGACCCACAGTCTGCCGAAAAATATGGCTAAGGCATTTCTGGTCGGCGGCCTGATCTGTGTGCTGGGACAGATCTTCTTAAACTGGGGCAAAAGCCTGGGGTTGGATGATAAGATGAGTGGCAGTTTTACATCGGTGCTTCTGATCCTGCTGAGTGTACTGCTGACAGGCTTAAATATCTGGCCGTATATCGGAAAATTTGGTGGAGCCGGAGCTCTCGTGCCCATCACAGGCTTTGCCAACAGCGTAGCCGCCCCGGCGGTGGAGTATCAGACTGAGGGACAGGTCTTTGGTATTGGTGCCAAGATCTTTACCATCGCCGGACCGGTGATTTTGTATGGTATTGTAACGTCCAGTGCGCTGGGGTTCTGCTATTGGCTGTGGCAGTTATGGTGCAGATAATATGGTATTGCGTTTTGCGTGCTGCGTAACACAAAGGAACATTGCAGGAAAAAAATGCAAAAATATAGTTGACAAATGAAATATGGAGGAGTAATATAAGCCCAACAAGAAAAACCTAGTAATTCAGTAGGAAAGGTAGGAAAGTTAAAATGGGCAAGATGTACAAAGGCGCGCTGGAACTCGTAGGACATACTCCACTCGTAGAAGCCGTAAATATAGAAAAAGAACTCGGACTCAAAGCCACACTGGCACTGAAGCTGGAATACTTCAATCCGGCGGGCAGTGTTAAAGACAGAATCGGTAAGGCGCTGATCGAAGATGCCGAAGCCAAGGGACTGTTAAGAGAAGGCTCGGTGATCATTGAGCCGACCAGCGGAAATACAGGTATCGGACTGGCTTCTATCGCTGCAGTCAAAGGTTACCGTATTATCCTGACGATGCCGGAGACCATGAGTATTGAGAGAAGAAATATTCTGAAAGCTTACGGCGCAGAGATCGTACTGACAGAAGGTGCCAAAGGTATGAGCGGTGCGATTGCAAAGGCAAAAGAGCTTGCCGAAGAGATCCCGAACAGCTATATCCCGGGACAGTTTGACAATCCGGCAAACCCTGCAGCCCATAAAGCTACTACAGGACCGGAGATATGGGAAGATACAGACGGTAAGGTAGATATTTTCGTTGCCGGTGTCGGTACAGGTGGTACCGTGACAGGTGTTGGCGAATATCTCAAGGAGCAGAACCCGAATGTTAAGGTTGTAGCTGTAGAGCCGGCTACATCCCCGGTACTGTCCACAGGAAAGGGCGGACCGCACAAGATCCAGGGTATCGGCGCAGGCTTCGTACCGAAGGTTCTGAATACAAGCGTATACGATGAGATTATCACTGTAGAGAATGAGGATGCTTTTGCCGCATCCAAGTTCCTGACAAAACATGAAGGTGTTCTGACCGGTATTTCTTCCGGTGCTGCACTTCACGCAGCCATTGAGCTGGCAAAACGTCCGGAGAATGAAGGCAAGACAATCGTAGTTCTGCTTCCGGACAGCGGTGACAGATATTACTCCACACCGTTATTTGTAGAATAAATACTACGTTATGTCGGGCCGCTAGAATGACTGACGGAACCTGCCCTGCATATATAGCCGACACGGCTGCTTAGCTGTGTCGGCATCCTTAAGAATGAAATCCATATATAAACGATAGGAATAAAGGAGAACAGACCAATGAGTGAAAGAAAGTTTAAATTTGAAACCTTACAGCTGCATGTAGGACAGGAAAATCCGGATCCGGCATCCGATGCAAGAGCCGTACCGATCTATCAGACAACTTCCTATGTATTCCGTAATTCCCAGCACGCTGCTGACCGTTTCGGTCTGGCTGATGCAGGTAACATCTATGGACGTCTGACAAACTCCACACAGGGCGTATTCGAGGATCGTATCGCTGCTCTGGAGGGTGGTGTTGCAGGTCTTGCCGTAGCTACAGGTGCAGCTGCAATTACATATGCTATCCAGGCACTGGCTAAAGAGGGTGAGCACATTGTAGCTCAGAAGACCATCTACGGTGGTACTTCCAACCTGCTGGCACACACACTGCCGCTGTACGGTATTTCCGCTACCTTCGTAGATGCCCACAACCTCAAAGAAGTAGAGGATGCTATCCAGCCGAATACAAAGGCAATTTATATTGAAACTCTTGGTAACCCGAACTCCGATATTCCGGATATCGACGCACTGGCTGAGATCGCTCACAAACATGGTCTGCCGCTCGTCATCGACAATACCTTTGGTACACCGTATCTGATCCGTCCGATCGAGCATGGTGCTGATATCGTTTTACATTCTGCCACGAAATTCATCGGTGGTCATGGTACGACTCTCGGCGGCGTTATTGTAGATGGCGGTACCTTTGACTGGGCAGCTTCCGGCAGATATCCGTGGATCTCTGAGCCGAATCCGAGCTACCATGGTGTGAAATTCACAGAAGCAGCCGGAAAAGCAGCTTTCGTTACCTACATCCGTGCGATCCTGCTTCGTGATACCGGTGCTACGATTTCTCCGTTCAATGCATTCCTGTTACTGCAGGGTACAGAGACACTCTCCCTTCGTCTGGAGCGTCACGCAGAGAATACAAAGAAAGTTGTAGAATATTTAAGCAAACATCCGTTGGTAGAGAAAGTCAACCATCCGTCTCTGCCGGATCATCCGGATCATGCCCTGTATGAGAAATACTTCCCGAACGGTGGCGCTTCCATCTTTACCTTCGAGATCAAGGGCGGTAAGGAAGCAGCCTTCCAGTTTATCGACCATCTGAAAGTATTTTCTCTGCTGGCCAACGTAGCCGATGTAAAATCTCTGGTTATCCATCCGGCAACTACAACACACAGCCAGCTGACAGATGAGGAGTTAGCAAACGTAGGTATCACCCAGAGCACCATCCGTCTGTCCATCGGTACAGAGCATATCGATGATATCATCGAGGATCTGGATGAGGCATTCAAGGCTGTACAGCAGTAAGTCACAGACATTTTTCTTGTGTTTCCCCTATGGCATCTGGACACATGGTGTTCAGATGCAGACAAAAGGCGTTTCATTTCTATCACTCAATACATGCAAAAACAGACAGGCACACGGTTTTGGTCGTGTGCCTGTCTGTTTTTACCTAGAAGTATTTCTGCAGCCATCCGCAGAGCGTTTTCTCGTAATCGCCCTCCACATCCTCACTCTTTCCGGCATGCATCAGATTGGTCTCCACACCCACCGGCGTGTCCCCGTCTGCATATTCCCAGATATGATACGACAGCCCCCGGTGCATAAAATCAATGCTGCCGCAGCCATCCTCCTCGTTGTAGGTAAATTCGATATTTCTGTCACGCAGCTTTTGCTGCACGGTAGTAAGTCGCATGGATTAGTCTCCTTTTCATAGCATAAAAATATTCAAATATATCATATGTTTTATGATATACTATATATTAAAAAAAGTCTATGATGATAGAGAAATATATTTTAACAGTTTCAAGAGAAAATGTTTTATTGTCTTGGAATAGGGTTTCTTGTGCCCCTGTTTCTGATGCAGAAGCTAAATAATAACAATCTAATATATATGGTCCAGTTACACCTTTATGAGACGGACATTGTTCTGTAAAAGTATAATACTATATAAATAATACTGCACTTTTGTATCTTTGAAGTGCAAAAACTGCACCTTTAATATTGACAAAGTGCAATTTTTGCACTAATCTAAAACAGAGGTGCAAAATGAGAGAGCTAAAACAGTTAAGAACAGAAAAAAAATTAACACAGCAGCAAGTGGCAGATCTGATGGGCATTTCTTTGCGCTCTTACAAATCCTATGAGAATGATCCAAAAAAAGATGGAACGTTAAAGTATAAGTATATGTTAGAAAAACTGGCAAAGATTAATCCTGTGGATGAAGAACATGGGATTCTTGCAGTGGAGGATATACGACGGAGATGTACGGAAGTTTTTGGAAAATATGATGTAAATTACTGTTATCTGTTTGGCTCATATGCGAGAGGAACGGCACAACCGGTCAGTGATGTAGATCTTTTATTGTCTGCAAATGTAAAAGGGTTACAGTTTTACGGGCTTGTGGAGGAAATCCGAAATGCATTGCATAAAAAGGTGGATGTTCTGGATATCCAGCAGTTGAAAGATAATCTGGAACTGACACAGGAAATACTGAAGGATGGAATAAAAATATATGGATAATGTTAAGACAGATGCATATTATATGCAGAAAATATGTCATGATCTACAGTTTATAGTGAAATATATGAAAAACGTGGATATAGAAGAATTGCAGGAAAATGAAATTTTACTGGATTCCATGATGTTTCGTATGATACAGCTTTCGGAAAACGCGAAAAAACTATCTGAAGAATATAAAAGGAAAAGACCAGAGATTCCCTGGAATGCCATCTATGGATTGCGAAACAGAATCGTACATGATTATGGAAATGTTGATCTGAACATAGTTTTTGAAACATTAAAAAATGATATACCAGAGTTACTGGTAATGCTTGTGGAAGAATAAAAGTTTTTATGTACTTAGCACATCGTAAACAATTCTGAACTATTTCACAAAGGAAATAATAATACATACAATTTATTCTGAAAAATTCCTTTCCCAAATAAATTCACCCTTTTCAAACAAACAATTTCCTCGTATACTGTGAGATGAGAGAAATTTTACACAATAACGCTTTATCAAAAGAAAGGAAAAAGAGTATGAGACACGTAAGAAAACACAAAGTCTCTCTGCTGCTCCTCCTGACGACACTGTTTACGGTGCTTTGTCCGGTGCTTGTATTTGCAGCAGAGGAAGGGGCAGAGGTTGTACTGCCGTCCCGGTATGCGACAATCTGGGCTTTAGTGCCGCCAGTCATTGCAATCGCACTGGCATTGATTACAAAGGAGGTTTACAGTTCGCTGTTTATCGGTATTGTTGTTGGTGGCCTTTTGTATTCCAACTTCTCCTTTGAGGGAACCATCAATCAGGTATTCAGCGGCGGATTTATCAGTGTCCTTGCTGATGGCTACAACATGGGCATCATCATATTCCTGGTGCTTCTGGGCACGATGGTGGCTCTGATGAACAATGCCGGAGGTTCGGCAGCGTTTGGACGCTGGGCCAGTGAGCATATCAAAACAAGAGTTGGTGCACAGCTGGCTACGATCCTGCTGGGTGTGCTGATCTTTATCGATGATTATTTCAACTGTCTGACGGTCGGCAGCGTTATGCGTCCGGTCACAGACGGTCATAAGGTATCCCGTGCAAAGCTGGCGTATCTGATCGATGCAACGGCAGCCCCGATCTGTATCATTGCCCCGATTTCTTCCTGGGCAGCAGCAGTCAGTGGCTTTGTTGAGGGGGAGGATGGCCTGTCTTTGTTTGTCAGTGCGATCCCGTACAACTATTATGCGATCCTGACGATCGTGATGATGGTCGGTATGGTGCTGTTAAAGACAGAATTTGGTTCGATGGCAAAATTCGAGCAGAATGCTCTGCAAGGTGATCTCTTCTCCAAAGAGGAGCATCCGTTTGTAGGAAAAGATGATAACGTTGACGCCAATCCAAATGGCAAGGTCATCGATCTGGTTTTTCCGATCGTTGCCCTGATCATTTGCTGCGTCATCGGTATGATCTGGAGCGGCGGCTTCTTTGCCGGTGAAGGCTTTATCACGGCTTTTTCTGGCAGTGATGCTTCCGTAGGTCTGGCTGTGGGCAGCTTCTTTGCCCTGATCATTACGATCATTATGTATATGGTACGCCGTGTGCTTCCGTTTAAGAAATGCATGGACTGCCTGATTGATGGTTTCCGTGCGATGGTTCCGGCCATCCTGATCCTGACGATGGCCTGGACACTGAAAGCCATGACAGACAGCCTTGGAGCCAAAGTCTTTGTAGAAACAGCAATGAAGTCCACCGCCGGTGATCTGCAGAAATTCCTGCCGGCGATCATTTTCCTGGTGGGCTGCTTCCTGGCTTTCTCCACAGGTACATCCTGGGGAACCTTCGGTATCCTGATCCCGATCGTTGTCGGTGTATTCCAGAATACCAACCATGAGCTGATGATCATTGCCATCTCCGCCTGTATGGCCGGTGCTGTCTGCGGTGACCATTGCTCCCCGATCTCGGATACGACGATCATGGCGTCGGCGGGCGCCCAATGTGACCATGTCAACCACGTATCGACCCAGCTGCCCTATGCGATCGTGGCTGCTGCTGTTTCCTTTGTATCGTATCTGATCGCCGGATTTGTACAGAACGTGTTTATCTGTCTGGGTATTTCTGTTATACTGCTGCTGCTGGTACTGATGCTGTTAAAATTTACCGGCACATCGATAGAAGAACAAAAAGAGGGTTAAATCGTGGAAATCAGACAGCTGGAATGTTTTCTGGCCTGTGTAAGAAACCGTTCGCTGACGCTGGCGGCGGAAGAACTGTATATGACCCAGCCCCATGTAAGCCAGATCATCAAGGGGCTGGAACAGGAGCTGGGGGTACAGCTGTTTCACCGCAAGGCCAAGGGTGTGGAGCTGACAGAAGAGGGCAAGCGTATCTATACCTATGCGGTAAATGCGGTGAAAAATGCCCGCACTGTCAAAGACCTGTGTGCGGATGTGACGCCCTGTATCCGGGTGGCATCCAATCCCAGCAGCCATATGGCAATGCTTCTGACGGATTACTACCGGAAACAGGGTACATCCGGTCCGGTGATCGAATATTTTGAATGCGGAATAGAAGAAATGTTGCAGAAAATACAGGAGGGTGCCTGTGATCTTGGCTTTCTCTTTGTGCCGGACGACAGACAGTATGCGTTAAAAAGTATGCTGAATCGTCGATATCTTGAATTTGTTCCGCTGACAAAGACCGATCTGGTGCTGTATGTGCAGAAGGATCATCCGCTGTACGGTACACCAAGGATCAGTCCGAAAAAGCTGCTGGACGTGAAGCTGGTGCAGCTGGAGGAGGATTTCTTTTCACTGGAGGATATGCTGGAAGAATCTGAAGCCTTTCGAAAAGGGCATCATCACCTGCAAAAGACGGTCATCACCAACAGCGGACACATGATGATCCAGATGCTGCAGAATACGGATCTGTGCAATATCGGCAGTTACTGGCTTAGTGCACTGTACCGGAAGTATGATTTTGGACGAATTCGCATCAGCGGTTACGAGGGACGGATTACTTTTGGCTATCTGAAATATAAGAACCGGCCACTGCTTCCGCATATGGAAAGCTTTCTGGAGTTTTTGAAAGCTGCTGTATTGCAGGACAATGAGCAGATATAACGATATGGCAGGGACTTCATAAAGAATCCTTATGACAAAAACATAAAAAACCGTGTATATCCATATGTTTTCTCCTGTGGTAGGCTTACCGTAAAGGAGAGAGCATATGGATCATTTTTTAGCTGCAAAAAAGCTGCGGACTGCAGAAGCTTATAAAAAAGAAAAAGTGCAAACAAAAGGAGACTTGATGGCTGAGGGTACTTCCGGGGGATCTGTGCATAAAAGCGCGGAAGTTCATATGGAGGAGGGCAATATCGCCACGACGCTGTTATGGTTCACCCTGCCGGTTTTGGTATCCCAGATCCTGCAGCAGCTGTACAGTATGGCGGACTGCATGATCGTGGGCAGATTTGGCGGAGACGGCAGTCTGGCTGCCGCGGGAGAAGCTGCACTTTTGTTGTCAGTCATTATCAATTTCTTTGTGGGATTTTCGACCGGTGTAAGTGCGATTTCCGGCAAATATTTTGGCGCAAGACAGTATGAAAAGCTGCAGGCGCTGATGAAATTTGTCGTGCTTGTCAGTCTGGCAGTAGGAATCATACTGACGATCCCCGGTATCTTTATGGCAGGACAGCTGCTGGTGTGGCTCAACTGCCCGACGGATGTGCTTGTGCAGGCCACGGGCTATCTGCAGGTGTCACTGCTGGGTATGACAGCACAGTTGATCTACAATATGGGCAATGCACTGTTGCGTTCCCTTGGCAACACGAAACAGCCGTTATATTACCTGCTGGGTTCCTGTGTGCTGAATCTGGTGCTGGATGTGCTGTTTGTGGTCGTACTGCCGTGGGGACTTCTGGGCGCGGCTGCAGCCACGGTACTCTCCCAGTGGGTACTGGCCGGTATGATCGTCATCCGGCTGTGCAGGATGGAACCGGAATATCGCTTACAGTTGCGGGGCCAGACAGAAAATTTCCGGGATGCAGGTTATATTATCAAAACAGGTCTGCCCTCTGGCATGCAGGCGATCTTTATGAGCATTTCTTCACTGGTGATCCAGCTGAGTATCAATGCTTTCGGTGCGCAGGCGGCCGCCGGTATGGTGGTATTTGCCAGAGTCGAGGGCTTTTTGTACTATCCGGCATTCTGTTATGGTATGGCACTGACAGGCTTTATCGGCCAGAATTATGGTGCGGGCAAGATGGATCGTGTAGAGGATGCCATGAAGATCAGCGTGCGCACAGCCTGTGCATTTATGCTGCCATTCAGCCTTTTGTTGGCGGCGGTGTCACCGTGGATTCTGTGGCTGTTTACCGGCGATCCGGCAATCCTTAAGGAAGGACAGTCTGCAGTGATGCATATTTTTCCATTTTATGTGCTGTATGCGATCAATCAGGTGTATATCGGTGGGTTGCGTGGCCTGGGACATACCGGTTGTCCGATGGTCTGTTCGATGATCTGCTACTGCTTTTTCAGAGTGGCATGGTGTCAGATACTCCTGCCATTTTTCTGGGATATGCGGGTGATCTATACGAGCTATGATGTGAGCTGGATCATCATGATCGTGCTGCTGGTGTGGAAATATAAGCATGCATACCGGCACGACTGCGAAGTTCTGTGGGGGCTTTTGCAGGGAAAGAAGGAACAGAAAGCCCGGACGATAGCGTAATAGGAATAGAAAGTTGTCTTCTGGTGGAAGGTGTATAAAGCAAAGAAGAAAGGGTGTACCCCGGCTGCAGAGATGTAGCCGGGGTTTTGTGATATAAAAATCTTATTTACATCGAACGTATGTTCGTATATAATAAGGAAAAAAGGAAGGACTAAACATTTGATAAAAGATGTTGGGTGTACCGATGCGAAAGGAGCGGATATATATATCGATGGAAATCAGTACAGGATATTCCTTACACGAAAAGCTGCACATTCTGGCCGATGCAGCCAAATATGATGTGGCCTGCACGTCCAGTGGCGTAGACCGCCGGGGAAAGACCGGCTTTCTGGGCAATTCAAAAGCGTGTGGGATCTGTCACAGCTTTTCAGCGGATGGCCGCTGTATTTCCTTATTAAAGGTGCTGCAGACGAATCACTGTGTTTACGACTGCAAATACTGTATAAACAGAGCATCCAATGACATCCCCCGGACAGCATTTACGCCGGAAGAACTGTGCGGGCTGACGATTGAATTTTATAAGCGCAATTATATCGAGGGGCTGTTTTTGAGCTCCGGTGTCCAGAAAAATCCAACCTACACGATGGAGCAGATGTGCGAGACGCTACAGCTATTACGGACAAAGCACCGCTTTAACGGTTATATCCATGTCAAGACCGTGCCAGGTGCATCCGAGGAACTGATCACCCGTGCCGGATATCTGGCGGATCGTATGAGTATCAATCTGGAACTGCCTACCGCCGAGGGCATGAAAAAGCTTGCTCCGAATAAAAGTCACCGCACGATCCTCGGACCGATGAAAAAAGTGACGGATACGATCGCCATGCACCGGCTGGTGGAGGGCAAGAGCGCTTATCTGGAGCGCTCAGTATCCAACCGCTATCTGCAAGGCAGCATTTTTTCTGAAAACCAGCGCAGGATCGCCGGACAGACCGTTTCAGGTACTGATGGTTTGCTGCCTGCGCTGTCTGCAAAAGAAAGGGATGAGCTGCTGAACCGTCCGTTTGCTCAGGCGGGGCAGAGCACCCAGATGATCATCGGTGCGACACAGGAGACGGACTACCATCTGTTAAAGACGACACAGGCACTGTACCAGAGATATGATCTGAAGCGCGTGTTCTTTTCAGCCTATGTGCCGTTAAATGAGGACAAAGATCTGCCCTCATTACAGACGAAGCCTCCGCTGTTAAGAGAGCACCGCCTGTATCAGGCCGACTGGCTGCTCAGATTTTATGGATTTCAGGCCGACGAGCTGTTATCAGAAACGCAGCCGAATTTTAACGATCAGATCGACCCGAAATGCGACTGGGCGCTCAGACATCTGGAGCTGTTTCCGGTGGAAGTCAATACGGCAGCTTATGAGGAGCTTTTACGGATCCCCGGCATCGGGCCGAAATCCGTAGCCCGGATCATACAGGCGAGACGCTATGGAAGTCTGGATTTTGACCATTTAAAAAAGATGGGAGTTGTCTTGAAACGGGCGCACTATTTTATCACCTGCCATGGAAAGACCCTCTATCCGATCCGAATTGACCAGCAGTATATCCTGCGTCAGCTGACAAGCACGGAATATAAGGACAACTGGAAACTGACCCATCAGCAGGATTTCCGGCAGATGTCGCTGTTTTCGGACTTTGGGGTACAGACATAAAAAGGAGGCGGTCTGTCATGTATATATACACCTGCACAGAAGAATTTGAGAGCATGTTGACCTGCATCTACGATGTATGGGCGGCAAAGCACGGCAGTACCAATGTACGGCTGGAGCTGGAGCCGGTGGGGCAGCAGGAAATGTTTTGCACATATATCCATGTAGAAGCGGATCAGACAAAATCAGACAAAGTCGTTCGCAGCATCCAGAATAAGATCTCCTGGGAAGCCTACCGGCAGGTTTACCTGGCTGCCATGAGCGATAAAGCAGATCGGCTGGATGCGATCTACCGCTTTTTACTGCTTGGATTTGCCGCCGGTGCGGCAGTAACAAAACGGATGGCTGATGTACCGGTAATGCGTCTGTTTGAACTGAGTCGCCGGGCGGGCAACGATATGCACTATTATCGGGAATTTACCAGATTTACCCGGATCGAGCCGGGGATCTATGTGGCACATATCGAGCCAGCCTGCAATATCGTTGGACTGACGGCATATCATTTTGCCGACCGGATGCCTTCTGAGGACTGGATGCTGATCGATGATCGGCGCCGGATTGCCGCTGTACACCGCTCTGATCAGCCATTTTATGTGACGAAGCTGACTAAAGAAGAAATTTTGCAACTGCAAAGGACAGAAGAATATCGGGATATCTATACAACCCTGTGGCAGGAATTTTTTCAGACCATTGCGATCCGGGCCAGAGAAAATCCGGATTGTCAGAGAACCCATTTTCCGCTGCATTACCGTAAGCACGTGACTGAGTTTCAGGATACATGATGCAGGCAGGGTCTGACTGATCCGGGAAAATATAGAGATGTGGACTGGCATACTTTTCAAGCAGACTGGCATACACTGTAAAAATGAACGCCTTCGGAGGCTTTTCCTTGAAGGATTATATCGAAGAACGTGCAGTAGAGATTGCTACCTACATCATCGAGACCAGTGCTACCGTACGCCAGACCGCCAGAAAATTCGGAATTTCCAAATCTACAGTACATAAAGACTGCACCGACCGGATGGTGCAGATCAACCCAATCCTGGCAAGGCAGGTGCGGGAGGTCCTGGACACTAACAAACAGGAGCGACATATCCGCGGGGGACTGGCGACAAAAGAAAAATATTTACGGCGGACACAGTGAGTGCCCGCCGTAGTTGTCTTAACTATCGTTTACTTTTCATACAGAAAACGCTCCGGAAGTTCCACTTTGAAAGCCTTTGCCAGCTCACGGAACTGATCCGGCTGAATCGTCTGACGCTTTTGTGGCGCCATGGAGAGTACCTTGACCAGGATCTCTGCTGATTTTTCAATCGTATGCATCAGACCAAAGGTATTGTGTGCACCCTCACCTGCACAGAAGATGCCGTGATGCGCCCAGATGGCCGCATCATAAGTTTCCATCAGCTTACTGGTTGCTTCGGCGATCTCGCGTCCGCCCGGAACCATCCAACCGACCACGCCGATACCGTCCGGGAAAACCACCGGACATTCGGTAGCCATTTCCCAGAGCTCACGGGTAAAAACCTCATCTTTTAAAGGAAGTACAAAGGTCAGGGCAATGATATTGGCCGGATGTGCATGGTAGATCACACGGTATTTGCCGTTGGTTACACGTTTTTTTACCGCATGATTCATCAGGTGGCTTGGCAGCTCGCTGGTAGGACGACCACCCTCGACAAGTCCCCATTTGATCTGGTAGTTTTCACCCTTGTCGTCCAGCTCGATGATGGCCAGGGTAGCTTCCGGATCGTCCTTGATATCCCGGAAAAACTTGCCGCTGCCGGTTACGAGAAAATATTCTCCGGCAAGATCCGGTACGGAAGTACCGATCGGCAGCCACGGACCATCATCTTTCAGACGGTTGCGGATCATGGCGATTTCCTCCGGCTTGATACGATAGGAAAGGTTGCCGCCATTCCTCTCATGCCAGCCCATGCGGAAACCATCGTCCGCCATACGAATAAATCCCTGTACAAAAGTCATGTCCAAAACTTTCATTGCAAATACCTCCTTCTTCGGATGTTGCTGTCTTCTTGATAGCTATATAGTACACAATGTTTTTGGATTTGTCCAGAACAAATTAACAAAAAACAATAAAAAACCACAAAAATACACAAAAGTACAAACGAATAACTCCACTAAAAGTAACATAAAACCACATAAATGATTTTACTGAAATATAATATATTGATATAATATACGCTGGAACGGATATGTAAAAAATGTAATAATATTATGCCGATTATGACAGCTGAAACAGTGCCGGTCGGAAAAACAGAAAGAAGGTCCAGGGCGTATGACACAAGAAAATGCTGTCAATGTCACAAAACGATTGTAAAAAATGAACAGGTGACATATAATGAAAGAATCAATGGAAAGACAAATGAGGAGGAAATGCCAGTGAACAGAGAAACGGTCATAGTCATTGACTTTGGCGGTCAGTACAATCAGCTTGTAGCCCGCCGTGTCCGTGAATGTAACGTGTATTGTGAGATTTATTCTTATAAAACTGACATCCAGAAAATCAAAGATATGCATCCCAAGGGCATCATTCTGACCGGCGGTCCGAACAGCTGCTACGAAGAAGGTGCTCCGACATGTACTAAAGAGCTTTTCGAGCTGGGTATCCCGGTACTGGGACTTTGCTACGGCGCACAGCTGATGCAGCATGTACTGGGAGGCAAAGTAGAAAAAGCACCGGTACGTGAGTACGGTAAGACAGAGGTATTTGTCAATACTGAGTCCCCGCTATTTACCGGTATCGAAGACAAGACGATCTGCTGGATGAGTCACTTCGATTATATTTCCAAAGCAGCACCGGGATTTGAAATCTGCGCTCACACAGCAGATTGTCCGGTAGCCGCCGCAGAAAACAGAGAAAAGAATCTGTATGCGATCCAGTTCCATCCGGAAGTACTGCATACCGTACGTGGTAAAGAGATCCTTTCCAACTATGTATATAATGTATGCCACTGTACCGGTGACTGGAGAATGGACTCTTTCGTAGAACATTCCATCAAAGCCATCCGTGAGAAGGTCGGCGATGGCCGTGTGCTCTGCGCACTGTCCGGCGGTGTGGATTCATCCGTAGCTGCCGTACTGCTTTCAAAAGCCATCGGTAAACAGCTGACCTGTGTATTTGTAGATCACGGTCTGCTCCGTAAGAACGAAGGCGATGAAGTCGAGGCAGTCTTTGGTCCGGACGGTCCGTACGACCTGAACTTTATCCGTGTCAATGCCCAGCAGCGTTATTATGACAAGCTCGCCGGAGTAGAAGAGCCGGAAGCAAAGCGTAAGATTATCGGTGAAGAATTTATCCGTGTCTTTGAAGAAGAAGCAAAGAAGATCGGTGCTGTAGACTTCCTTGTACAGGGAACCATCTACCCTGACGTTGTAGAGTCCGGTCTCGGTGGTGAATCCGCAGTGATCAAATCCCACCATAATGTGGGTGGACTGCCGGATTACGTAGATTTCAAGGAGATCATTGAGCCGTTGCGTGACTTGTTCAAGGATGAGGTTCGTAAAGTTGGTCTGGAGCTTGGCATTCCAGAGTACCTGGTATTCCGTCAGCCGTTCCCGGGCCCGGGACTTGGTATCCGAATCATCGGTGAGGTTACCGAAGAAAAGGTAAAGATCGTGCAGGATGCCGACGCCATCTACCGCGAGGAGATCGCAAAAGCCGGTATTGATACAGAGATCAACCAGTACTTTGCCGCACTGACCAATATGCGTTCCGTAGGTGTTATGGGTGACGAGAGAACCTACGATTACGCTGTGGCACTGCGTGCGGTATGTACGATCGACTTTATGACTGCGGAAGCTGCGAATATTCCGTGGGATGTGCTGCAGAAGGTTATGAGTAGGATCATCAACGAGGTTAAAGGGGTCAACCGTGTATTCTATGATCTGACGAGTAAGCCACCGGGTACGATTGAGTTTGAATAATCCACACAATCATAAAAACCAAGTATTCATGCGGGTTACAAACAAATTTGCTTAGTGACCGGCAACAAAATGGCAACATTTTACGATTATTCAAAAGATAAAAATTTTATTTCATAACGTATATAAAGAAACCTTACTGATTTTCAGGAGTAAAAAACTGAATATCGGTAAGGTTTTTCTTTTCTCTTATTTTTCTTTTTTAGTCAATTCTTTTACGAGGTAATCACTCAGTTCCTGAGAGGGTACCTTGGCATGTTTCTGGTAAGTATCCAGTTCCGGGTACTTATATCTCCATTCATCATATTCTTCCTTGCTGATTTCACCGTTTTCCAGTTTGTCAGCTTGTTCCATCCATGCACGAAGCATTTCATCGGCAGATGAGCCGGGAGCAGATATGGAAGAGTCAAGGCAGAGATGAGGCTGTCCATTTACATTTTTCACCTTTAGACCATACATATCTTCCAGTGCAAATAGTGTGTGCATCAGACCTATATGGGTATCAATATCGGGCACGGTTAAAGCATGAGTGTTGACACCAAAGATCTGAGACATTTGTTTTACAAGATCAATCTTAGGAACTCGGGCTTCAGATTCATACTGAGCCATGCGGACATCTGAGGTTTTTCCTTTGAATCCCAGTTGCTCTCCTAGTTGCTTTTGTGTCATGCCGATACGGTTACGAAAATATTTGATACGCTGTCCGATTGCCATAGTTGTTTGCCTCCTTCATGATATGACGTTCGTGTGTTGCCAGTTTTGTTGTGATATAGAATAAAACAATTCTGTTTAAGTTCAGTATAACATGAGCAATTTTGGATAGCAAGAAGAACTTAAACAAAAAAATTTAATATTCTTGTCGAAACCACTTGACTTAAATAAATATGTTTAGTATCATGCAAATGTAACAACCTAAACAAAATGCGTTAAGATAGAAAGGAGAGATGCGATGTGACAAACAGAACTTTTATGACAGTAGAAGAAGTTGCAGCGGAACTGGGAGTTTCCAAGTCTTATGCTTATAAGATTGTCAAACAGCTAAATGAAGAATTACAGAAGCTGGGTTATCTTACGGTAGCTGGCAGAGTAAACACCAATTATTTCCGCAAAAAAGTATGTTACAGCGAAATGTAAGAGAAAGAGAGGAGAATTTGTATGAGTATTTACAAAGATAATGTCACTGGGAAGTGGCGAGTGGTTTATCGGTATACCGACTGGACAGGGAAAACGAAACAGACTTCAAAACGAGGATTTCCTACGAAGCGAGAAGCGCAGATGTGGGAACACGAACAAATGTTAAAGCATGATGCAAAACTGGATATGACTTTCGCAAGTTTTTATGAAATCTATGTAGAAGATAAAAAGGAAAGAATCCGGGATAACACATGGGGAACTAAGAATAATATTGCCAGAACAAAAATTCTTCCATACTTTGGGGAGAGAAAGATTGCAGAAATTGAACCAAAAGATGTGATTGCATGGCAGAATCATTTGCTTGCATTTAAGAGAGCGAATGGAAAAGGGTATTCTGCTTCATATCTGCGGAAAATCCACAGCCAGTTAAGTGCCATTTTCAATCATGCAGTTGATTTTTATCATTTGCCTTCTAATCCGGCACAGAAAACTGGAAATATAGCAACAGAGGAATATAAGGAAATGTTGTTCTGGACGAAAGAAGAGTATTTGAAATTTGCAGATGTGATGATGGATAAACCAGTTTCTTACTACGCTTTTGAAATGCTTTACTGGTGTGGTATCCGTGAAGGAGAGTTGCTTGCTCTGACACCAGCGGATTTTGACTTTACAACGCATACACTGCGAATTAACAAATCATATCAAAGATTAAACCGGGAAGATGTGATTACCCCACCAAAGACATTTAAAAGTAACAGATTTATCAAGATGCCACAATTTATATGTGATGAGATGCAGGATTATCTGAAAATGCTGTATGAGCCGAAAGAGGACGAACGGATTTTCACAATTTCCAAATCTTATCTGCATCATGAAATGAACAGAGGCTCAAAAATATCTGGGGTGAAGCGAATCCGTGTGCATGATTTGAGACACCCGTATGTCAAGCCCACGACAAAAAAATTTATAACTTTTTTTGAGGCTTTCCGGGCAGCCATATAGCCA
>CAKRQV010000005.1 GCA_934394565.1 uncultured Lachnospiraceae bacterium | reverse complement strand
AAACCAATAGCAGATAATGATGTAAAAAAGGTTTCAGCTTTGATGGCTTTATACAAAAAACTTTATAAGGTTATTGGCTGTTGCATTCTATGCGTTGGGCTTGCAGTAACTCCATTTATTGGTGCACTTATAAGTGGTGAACCACCGGAAGATGTTAATATATATATTGTGTGGTTATTGTATTTAGCTAATACTGTTGTTAGTTATCTATTTTATGCCTATAAGGTTTCTGTGATTAATGCACATCAACGCAGTGATATAACGGAAAAAATAGGTGCTGTTTGTAGAATTCTTTTCAGTGTGTTACAAATAATTGTTGTGGCGGTATTTAGGAATATATATTTGTATGTTTTTCTTACGGTTATAAATTCAATAGCTTATAACTTGTGGTGTGCAAGAGAATGCGATAAACGCTATTCACAGTATGTGTGTTCGGGAGAACTTGACAAAGCAACAAAGTCACAGATAACAAGAAATGTTGGAGCATTAGCTTTACAGAAAATTGGAAATACAGTTTCTATATCACTAGATTCAATCATTATATCATCCTTTTTGGGTCTTCGAATAGTTGCAATTTACGGTAATTATTATTACGTTGTATCTGCAGTATCAACATTTATAAATTTGATATATGGAGCAATAACTGCAAGTATTGGAAATAGTATTGCTACGGAATCTTTGAAAAAGAACTATATTGATTTAAAAAAGTTCTTTTTTTTGAATACGTGGCTAATTGGTTGGTGTAGCATCTGTTTTATCTGCTTATTTCAGGACTTTATGTCCATTTGGATGGGAGATAAGCTGTTGTTCGGAATGGGAACAGTTTTTTGCCTTGTTTTGCGTTTTTATTTTGAACAAATAAGAAAAGTTATTTTAACATACAAAGATGCCGCAGGACTATGGTGGGCAGATAAGTGGAGACCCATTGTAGGGTGTCTGGTTAATCTTATTCTTAATATTGTGATGGTAAAGGCTATAGGAGCTGTTGGGGTTATGCTTTCAACTGTGATAAGTTATGCTTTGGTTGAGATTCCATGGGAAACGCATGCATTATTTAAATGCTATTTTGATAAAAGTGAGCTTTCTTATTACAGACAGTTGCTGGCTGCCACTATAAGTTTAGTGGTATCTGGAGTGGTTACATATAAAATTTGTACCTATGTCTGCTTTAATCATATTGTTTCATTGCTTATCAAAGGTGTTGTGTGTGCAATTATTCCAAATCTTATCTTTTTGTTGCTTAATATAAAGAATCCAGAATGTGCAAATGGTATGAAATTTGTAAAGAAAATAATTAAATCATCACATTAAGAAGGGGTTGATTTTTGATGGAAAGGTGCGATAATTTGACAGACAGATTATGTAATTGATTGTTTTAGAATACTGGCGGTTCTGATGGTGCTGTATATTTCGGTGACATAGAACCATCTGCACGGGGATTCAGCCGGAATACTCAACACCCCGTCGTGACCCGGTGATTCAGCCAGAGCATATGCCGACAGAACATCGAAAATATTTATCTTACAATGCCGAGGACTTTACGGTATGGGCAATGAGTATAGGCAATAGCACTGCTAAAGTTGTAGAAGCCTTTCTTTCCAGTGGCAGCGAGCCTGAACAAGGCTACAAAGCTTGTGCGAGCCTGACTAAACTTGGTGATCGATACGGTCATAATCGTTTGGAGAATGCTTGCTCTAAAGTATGGGAGCTTACCAGCACGCCATCCATTCGCATCATTAGTTCCATGCTAAAAAATGGACAGGATAAGGTCAGAGCAACAAGTCCCGATGATACAGCTGCCCCTAAAGGGCATGGTATTACGCGAGGTGCTGCTTACTTTGCGAAAAGGAGGTGATTGCTCATGATTAACCAGAGCACGCTTGAACTTCTAAAAGCAATGAAGCTTACAGCTATGGCTAATGAACTTCAACACCAAATGGAGAACCCTGTCACATATGCTGCACTGGGCTTTGAGGATCGTTTATCACTTCTTACAGATGCGGAATGGGGCAGACGCCAAGCTAACAAACTAGCGAGATACATCAAAAATGCAACTTTTTCTACACCAAGTGCAAGTATCGAAGGTATTGAATACCATGCGGATTGTAAGTGAATATTCTCGTGCGGTAACACCGCAAATCCGGCAGGCAAAGTCCGGACAGGTGGCCAAAAGAGTCCCGGAATAATCAGTTAGAAATAAGGAATGTTTCTTGAAGCAGAATAGAGGCGATAGAATATAGAAAAATAATTTGAAGATAATTATAAAGTTTTGACCCTATCTAAAACCAATATGTAAATTGAAAATCCACGAAAAAATAGTGTGGTGTATTAAAGAATGTTCTATAAATGAGAGAATTTCTTGAAATATAGAAATTAAATATTTTTTGAAGAAAGGCTATTTGATGAAAAAATTATATTCTTTATTTTTGTCTCAAGCATACCAAGATTGTTGGGATGATTATATCAGATCCTTAAAAAATAAAAATTTCCCCAAATGGGATTATGTAATTTTAACAGCCTCCAATGAGCAGCAGGCTGAAGGTTTCCGAAAGCAAATTGCAGAACGACACAATTTCCTTCCAGAAACAACAAAATTTGTAGCAATTCCCGATCGTGATGGCAAACGTGTAGGATCTGGCGGTGCTACCCTTGAGGTGCTTAAGTATTTAAAAGAACGGGAAGGTGACTTCTCTGGTCTTCGAGTACTTGTGATCCATTCTGGTGGAGACAGCAAGCGTGTACCGCAGTATTCTGCGTTGGGAAAGCTGTTTTCACCTGTACCGCATGAGCTGCCGAATGGTCGCAGTTCTACATTATTTGATGAGTTTATGATCTGCATGAGTTCCATGCCTTCCCGTATTCGTGAAGGCATGGTTTTGTTGTCCGGAGATGTGCTTCTTTTATTTAATCCGTTGCAGATTGATTATAATAATAACGGTGCAGCAGCGATTTCTTTTAAAGAACACGTGGAGACGGGAAAAAATCACGGTGTTTATTTGAATGGCCCGGATGGCAATGTGAAATGTTGTTTACAGAAAAAGTCGGTAGAGACATTGCGCACGGTTGGTGCTGTGAACGAGTCGGATTGTGTGGATATTGATACGGGAGCGCTGATATTCAGTACCGCCATGATGTCTTCTCTGTATTCTTTGATAGATACACCGGAGAAGTATGATGGATGTGTGAATGAAAGAACTCGTTTGTCTCTTTATGCAGATTTCTTATATCCGCTGGCAGAAGATTCTACGTTGGAAGATTTTTATAAGGAAAAGCCAGAAGGAGAATTTTGTGAAGAACTGACAGAAGCTCGTACAAAGGTATGGGAAGCTATGCGTCCATACAGGATGAGACTTCTGCGTCTGGCACCGGCCAAATTTATCCATTTTGGTACAACAGGTGAGATCCTGGAGCTGATGAGTGGTGGTGTAGATGAGTATGCAGAGTTAGGTTGGAGCTGTCTGGTCAATAGCAGTATCCAGAATCATACTGCGGCAGGTTACAATAGTGTACTCAGTAGTAAGGCATCGATTAGATCAGATTGTTATCTTGAAGTGTCGTATGTACATGGCGAGGCTACAATTGGCAGTCGCTGTGTATTATCCTACATAGATGTGCATGAGGAAGTGATTCCGGATGAAGTAGTACTGCACGGACTGAAACAAAAGGACGGTAAGTTTATTGTCCGGATATTTGGTATACATGATAATCCGAAAGAAGATCGTATTTTTGGTAGAAGTCTGGAAGAAATCAATACTCTGTTGGGTGGTGAAATATGGCATGAGACAGCCCATTCCCTGTGGAATGCAGAGCTTTATCCGGAAGCGGATTCTATTAAAGAAGCGTTGGAGGCAGCATTAAATCTTTATGCGATTATTCATGGAGATGCGAAGGCTGACCTTGCAGCATGGAAAGCAGCAACGAAAAAATCGTTATGCTCTGGTTTTAATGCAGCGGATCCGGATGCAATTATTGCCTGGAATAAGAGAATGGCAGATCTTGTGGCTATGGACGAGATTGCAAAGGCCATTAAGAACAAGATCCCTGCGCAGCAGTTAAAGAAGATGCATACGTTGACAAAGATTCAGAAGGAGTGGCTGGAGAATCGTCTTGCAGAGGCGGATTTTGCAGAGAAAATCCGTTTACATTATTACCTGGGGACGGTACTGAATGATGAGGGAGAAATTCAGCAGTGTTTCCAGACAATTCAGGCGGCAATTCTGGAAGCTACGATTCGCAATTTGTCTTATAACGAAAAGGCGCATATTGTAACGGATAAACATACAGTAAAGCTGCCTCTTCGTGTCAACTGGGGCGGTGGATGGAGCGATACCCCGCCGTATTGCAATGAGAATGGCGGCACAGTGCTGAATGTTGCTATCCTTTTAAATGGTGAGAAGCCGGTAGAGGTGACTCTGGAACGTATAGATGAGCTAAAGATTGTCTTTGACAGCCGTGATATGGATGTCCATGGGGAGTTTGAGACGATAGAGCCTTTACAGGCAACAGGAGATCCGTTTGACCCGTTTGCGTTGCAGAAGGCATGTCTGCTGGCCTGTGGTATTATTCCGAAAGAAGGTCATCAGCTGACAGAGATACTGCAGCGTCTTGGCGGTGGTTTTGTGATGCATTCTGAGGTGACAAATGTGCCGAAGGGATCTGGGCTGGGAACGTCGTCTATTCTTTCGGCTGCCTGTGTGAAAGCGGTATTTGAATTTATGGGCATTGCGTACACGGAGGAAGATCTGTATTCGCATGTACTGGCAATGGAACAGATCATGTCCACCGGTGGCGGCTGGCAGGATCAGGTCGGTGGCGTGACGCCGGGAATGAAGTATATTACTTCTATGCCGGGAATCGACCAGCAGCTGAAAGTATCCCATGTAGAGATTCCGGAAGAGACGAAAAAGGAGCTGGATGAGCGTTTTGTATTGATCTATACCGGTCAGCGACGTCTGGCGAGAAATCTTCTCCGGGATGTGATTGGACGCTATGTCGGTAACGAACCGGACAGCCTGTTTGCCCTGGAAGAGATCCAGAAGACAGCTGTTCTGATGCGCTTTGAACTGGAACGTGGCAATGTGGATGGCTTCGCCAAGCTGTTAGATTATCACTGGGAGCTGAGCAAAAAGGTCGATGCCGGAAGCAGCAATACCTTGATTGAACAGATTTTTGGCAGTATCGAGGATCTGGTCGATGGCAAGCTGGTCTGCGGCGCTGGTGGCGGCGGATTTTTGCAGGTGATATTGAAGAAGGACGTTACGAAGCGGGATGTTGAAAAGAGACTGAGTGGTGTATTTATGGATAGTATGGTTCGTGTGGCGGAGTGTCGGTTGGTTTGGGAGTAGGGTAATTTCTAGGCATAGCTATTAGCAGTAGAATATAGGGCTAGAATAATAATTAACAATTGTTATATGTAGAGTACAATTTTAGCTCATTTTACGTGATAATGTGCTATTTTGAAGTAGATATTGTGAGCGGATCGCTGTCATTACCTTTTGGTTAAGTAATATTTGGTTAAGTAATATATGGTTTATATTATTTGAGATAATTCTATTATACAATATCTAATGCTGAGGGGTTTTGCTTACAGAAATGGTAATATTTACGTGGCTTAAGGCATTCAGCAAACATTTAGCTGATTTATAATATAAGGAGAATATCATATGTGTGGAATAGTAGGTTTTACCGGAAAATGATTATTCCGGGGCTCTTTGAGCCACCTGTCCGGACTTTGAGAGCCCCGGAATAATCAGAACAAAATTAGATATATTCATTCTGAGGCAGTGAGAAGAACGATTGGAGGAAGATAAAGATATATGGACAAAAAATATCAGGTATTCATAAGCTCTACATATATAGATTTGATTGATGCCCGGGCGAAAGTGCGTGATGCTATTTTGTCAATGTATCATTTCCCTGTTGGAATGGAGTTGTTTGGAGCTGCCAACGAAGAACAATGGCAGATTATCAGCGAGACAATCGATTCTTCGGACTATTATGTGCTTATTATAGGCCAGCGATATGGAACAGTGATTCCAGAAGGTCTTCCAGACGCTGGCATCAGTTATACGGAAAAGGAATTCAGGTACGCATTGGAAAAAGGCGTACCTATTTTGGCTTTTTTGCTGGATGATGATGTCGCTGTAGTACCGAAATATGTGGACCCTGAAAATCGTGAAAAATTAGCAGCATTTAAAGAAAAGGTCATGACGGGAAGGCTTGTTGAGTGGTGGAAAACATCGGATGAATTGGCACAAAAGGTAACGGTGGCACTCTATAAACAGATTACAAGAACAAAGCGCCCTGGATGGATACGGGGTGATGCTGTAGATATTGAGAAGAGTTTAAAAGCACTCACAGAGCTGACGGAACGAAATCGGCAACTTGAAGAAGAAAATAAGTCTCTGCTGATAGAAAATCAGCAACTTAAGCAAAAGCCGGAACGGCTTCCAAAGCTGATCGTTGTTTTCACAGGTGATATGCCAGATGAAGGCGAGGAAGGAGATTCGCTGTATAGTCGGAAGGAGAGGATGAGAACCGACGAAGATGAAGTTGTTCATCTTAAAGTTGGCAGTGTGGGAACTGCTCTGATTGAAGAGAAATATCAGCCGGTAGCGAAGTCTGATTTTATCGGTGCATTGCGTGATAAAGTAACGGATGAGGAGATTGAAAACTATAATAATTCATTACCCTCCGAAGCAGAAATGGAAAAATATCTGGAGGCATATCGCAAGTATCACATGATTGCCGATCATGGAATCGCTTCTGTAATAACTGTTCATAATATCGGAACTGCAAAAGCTACGGATGTTTCCATGGTGATCGAGTTCCCGGATGAGATTCGGGTTTTTGATATTGATGATGTGCGTAAGATGAAAGAACCAAAGAAACCAAAGAAGCCACGGAATCTGCAGGAAGTTGCATATGAAAGGGCGCATAAGTCAGAGGCAGGGATGGCAAAAGCGATTGCTCAATTGGAGCAATTGTCTGCCCATGGAAAGATTAGCTTGCCGGCTTTCAACACATATACTGTTCGTAATAGTATTTTTGAATCAATGGATATCAGTGGTAATATGGTTAGCATTGAAAGTAAGAATGGCATAGTGCATACGAAATGGGATTCTTTTAGAGGAGCCTATATCGTTCCGATGAAAAAAGGCAGGTTCAAAGCGAAAGTTACATTTATGTGTGCGGAGTATGAGGATTTGGAGGAGACGGAAGTGAGGTTTGTGTGTGAGTGAGAAGTAGTTCGTGATCTTGTGATATACTGGTAGAATATATTTAGTTGCATAAATGCATAGGCCATAAACTGATTGATTTATTATTCATATAGGCATTGTTTGATGAAAGTAACAGTATGTTTGATAATAATAAGTTCACCGTTGTATAATGTCATAAAATAAGATATTATGAAATAAAGTTTGTCATTATATGGGGGAACTATAATGGATTACGTGCAGTTGATAGAATTTGGAGAATATCTTAATAATGTGGTGATACCGGATGTGTCAGATGATACGAATTTTTGGTTGATTCGTACGAAAGGTGGATATTTTTATGATGAATTTGTGCATGATGGATTCGTTGCACTAGGATGGAATCATATTGATCGATCCATGTCATTCGATGAAAAAAACGTGGAATTATTGAAAACCCAGATAAAGGAACGATATGGAGATATTAAACCGGGTACTGCAGTAAACAAATGTATTCGGTTTATCAACGAAATGAAAGCGGGTGATTATGTACTTGTTCCAAATGAAGGCGGATCTAAAGTAACCATTGGCATTTTGGGAGAATACTACGAAGAAGATTACGATTTTATTAAAGAAAGAATTACGATTCTAAAAATTGAAAATGGCGAGGCTGAAATTGGAAGAGTGAAGTGCCCCTATAGAAAAAGAAGACATATGACAGCTATGTTGACTGTTTCTGCATCAAGATTGGGATATAAGTTGTTAAAAGGCATGTCATCATATCATGGATTAAGTGATATGAATAACTATGCTGTTGATATATTAAATTGCCTGTATGACTGCTATACATATAAAGGAAACATGATGTTTTCTTTGAATATTGCCAAAAAAGAGCCTATTAAAGCAAGAGAATTATCGAAATTAATGTACGGAGTAACAGAGTTGTTCTGCGATTTAACAGAGGAAGAACTGGTATCTGTTACTGTGAATTTGAATTCTCCAGGAAAGATAACTGTCAGACTGGAAAAGGGGTATGAAAAATTAAAAAAAGGTGCAATACCGTTAGTGGCAATTTATTTGGTTGTTTTTGGTGGAAGCGGCTTTGGGTTTGAATTTCCTGGTCTTGCTGGCGGAATAATTGATACGATCAAAGAAAGCAGAACTATGGAGGCAGAAGTAAAAATTAAAGAAGCGGAATTAAAGGGAAAACAGTTAGAAAATTATGAAAAAGCAATGGAAGTAATCAAAATGTCTAAAGAAACAGGTGTTGAAATAGATGTCGATAAAGTTTTGGACGATTTGGAAATGGTGAATGCTTTAAATGAAAGTTTACAATTTGAGTCTAATGAAAAATTTGCGGCAGGTGACTTGGAAGAATGAATATTATAAATATAATAGGTGCAGTCTGCTTTATAATTGTGTCTTTTATCATGTGTCTTTCGATTTTATTTAAAGTGGAAAGCTGCCATGTTAACGAAAAAGATATTTTTTAAGAATTAAAATCTGCATTGTTATTCTATACAGTGAATATTATGATTGCATTGGGGGTTACTGTAATTGATTACTATTCTGTTTGTAGTGTTCAGATGTTTAGAAAATACTGAAGAAATAAAAAAACATTAGACAAGCATTGCGGAAAAAATATAGTGTCAATTTTATATAGGATGGTTGTTTGAACTGATTGTTAATATAATAAGAGACTAGGAGCTAAACGATTCCATAGATGAAAAGACATATAAAACATCTTATGTACTTTCAAGTTTTGGAAAAGCGTTAAAAGAATGTAGTTTGAATTACACAGATGATAATATGCGCTGTTATCGACTTTCATATGAGGCTCTTGAACCATTAGGAATAGCTGAGGCAATGTCAATTAACAATATTGATAAATTGTTTTGACAAATTGATCTAATAACGCAGAACAATTGGTTCCGTTGTCAAAACAATAGTGACATTTTTGAATAGCCAAGAATATTTGAAAGTGTAGAAAAGAAAGATGGATAGTGTATAGCTTCTATTTGACGTTAGGAATATGCTGTACAACATATGAACAATCATATATAATCTGTCTATATGGAGGAGCTGTAAGATGAAAATAAAGAAAATAAAATTTCAGAATTATACAGTCTTTGAAAATCAGCAAATAGAGTTTTCTCCAGGAATTAATATTATTATTGGAGAGAATGGTACTGGAAAGACACATTTGATGAAAGCATTATACTCAGCTTGTCAGAGTACAGATCGAAAAACTTCTTTTTCCCATAAGCTTGTGATGACAATGTTACCGGATGATTATAAAATATCACGTTTGCTTACCAGAAAAACCGGCAACAGAACGGCATTGGTACGTATCACGGCAGGGGAACCGGGTGTTGGCAGTGATCGGGTATTGACAGCTTCCTTTCACGGTAAAACAAAGAAATGGGACGCTGAGGTGACTGGTGAGGATGGATGGGAGACATCTTTCGGCGGAATGAGCAGTATTTTTATTCCGGCAAAAGAAATTCTTTCTCATAGCTATAATCTGAATGCTGCCACAGAGAAAAATAATGTCAGATTTGATGACACATATCTGGATATTATCAATGCGGCAAAGATTAATATTTCAGTAGGAAGAAACAGTGCATCGAAGGAAGCGATGCTTAAGAAGATTGAGCAGATGACACATGGCACAGTTGTCTATGATGAAAAGAAGGACGAGTTCTATCTGAAAAGTGGAAACTCAAAGCAGGAATTTAATCTGGTGGCTGAAGGCATCCGTAAAATGGCATTATTGTGGCAGCTGGTAAAAAATGGGACCTTGGAAAAAGGATCTGTATTGTTTTGGGATGAGCCAGAGGCAAATATTAATCCATTGTACACTAGCATTATTGTGGATATGCTTTTGGAATTGCAGAGGAAAGATGTGCAGATCTTTGTGTCTACACATGACTATATGTTGGCCAGTTATTTTGATGTGAAAAAGCAGGAGGATGATCATATTATCTATCATTCGTTGTCGCATGGAGAGGATGATGCATTGATAGTCTATGAAAAAGCATATAAATTCTCAGAAATAAAACATAATATTATTATTACGGCTTTCAATGACTTATTGAACGAAATTTATAATATGGAAATGTGAGTCAATAGATGGAAGTGAAATATACAGAAGAAAATAAGCATTATACAATAGACTGCACTGCGGCTGTTTGGTCAACAAATGCGATACATGACTATTATCAGAATGCAGAACATAAGTATGGAGAACTTAATTTCCTGAAAGATGCGGACTATGTGATAGAGAGTGACACTACAATATTTGTGGTAGAATATAAAAATTCAGATATTCCAAAGGCATCTAAACCAGAGAAATTTAAACCAGAGAATGGAAATCTGTTAGATAGTGTGGCAAAAAAATATTTTGATACGCTACATTGTCTACAGATATTGGGGAAAAATAAGTCGAAAAAATATATTTATATTCTGGAATATCCAAATGGTAATGTATCATCACGTTTGATGGTGCGTAATAAGCTACAAAATCGATTACCATTTAAATTACAGAAAAAGCTTGGAACAGGAGAGGTAAAACTTATTGATGAGGTAAAAGTTGTAAGTATTGCAGAATGGAATGCGGATCCGGAACTTGGAATGTATCCGATATCGGTTATACAAAATAAAAATCATGATTGTTCTGAACAAAATCAATAAGCACAGCAAGTAGTTGTAATAAAAATATTGAAAATTTTATATACATTTGGTAGAATATAGGCAAAGTATGTAGCTCTGCAATATATTGAAGGGAATATACTAGTGAAAGAGGAAGAGCGTCTATCTTACCTCTTTCATTTTTTTACTATTTTATGAGTTGAAGTTAAGGAACAAATGAGAAAAATGGGAGGGTTTATGAGAATTATAGATTTATTTTCTGGTGCCGGAGGTCTGACTTTCGGATTTTATTACAGAAAAAGAGATAATAAATTTGTAAGAAATCGAAAAAATTCTTTCATTTTTGCGAATGAGATTGATCCTTTTGCTGCAGAAGCATTTAAACTCAACTTCCCGGATATAAAAATGCTCAATGAAGATATAAAACAGTTAGATAAAGATAAAATTGAGAAAATGATTGGTGAAAACCAAGAGGTGGATTTAATAATAGGTGGTCCGCCGTGCCAGTCGTTTAGTTTAGTAGGACAAAGGGTTTTTGATGAAAAAGCAACGCTGTACGAAGAGTATTTGCGTATTTTAAGTATTGCAAAACCGAAAATTTTTCTTTTTGAAAATGTAAAAGGTATGTTGTCGATGAGAGAAACTTTTTACAAGAAAGATAAAGACGGGAATATTATTTATGAGGTCAGGGAAAATAAAGAAACAAGAAGTAAAAGAAAATATCCTGTAGTCGAAAGTCATGGAAGAAAAATTATAGATATTATTACAGAAAAGTTTGAAAATATAACTGATGAGCTGGGATATAAGGTAAGTTGTAAGGTGCTGAATACGGTTGATTATGGGGTGCCAGAGAGCAGAGAAAGGGTATTTGTTGTAGGAATCAGATCAGATTTGAACATAGAATGGAAGTATCCTTTTGCGAGTGAAGAAAAAAAGCTGTCGATCAAGGATGCTATATCAGACTTGCCGATTGTTCGGGAAAATGAAGAGATTAAACAATACAACTTACAGCCTGCAAATGATTATCAAAGATTAATGCGGGGAAATAATACAGTGTTGACACAACATTATTGTGGAGAATATGGGGAAAAAATAAGAATTGTAATACAAAACGTGAAACAGGGACAGGGAAAAAATGATTTTAATAAATTAGTCGATGCAGGAAAAATAGATAAAAAATACAAATTAACATCAGGATATAAAAATACATATGGAAGATTGGTTGAAAATATTCCTTCGCCAACAATAACCAATAATATGACAGCACCGTCTGGGTTAAGATGTATTCATTATTCGCAAAACAGGGCGTTAACTCCCAGAGAGGGAGCACGTATACAATCATTTCCTGATTGGTTCCAGTTTAAAGGTGGTGTAGGTAATGTAACCACTCAGATAGGGAATGCGGTTCCGCCTTTAATGGCAATAGAGTTGGCAAAACAGATTGAAAAAGTGTTGAAAAATTAGATTTCAGAGGAGCAAAAGTGGATAATAGAAATCAGAACAATAAGAACACCGAAGATGCTATATATTTTAATTTTTCATATGCGGCATTAAAGCTTTTAGGAAAAAACTTATATAATAGTGCGGCTAATGCTATATCTGAGCTGGTAGCAAATTCACTGGATGCAAAGGCAGAAAAAGTATATGTTTATATTGATATGTCGGACAAAGAGCATTCCATTATCGAAATATTAGATAATGGAAGTGGAATGGATTATACAGATCTGGCAGAAAAATATGTTTGGATAGGAAGAAATAAAAGAAACGATCAAGAATTATCAGTTGGTGAAAAACAGAATTTAATGGGAAGAAAAGGTATTGGTAAATTGGCAGCATTATACCTGTCAAATCAGTACTGTATATTTACTAAAAAAAACAAAGATACGGAGAACAGATGGGAGGTAAATCTTTCCAGATATGAGGATTGGGATTTTCCAAAACTGGACAAATTAAAAAGTAATATTACTCTGGTTAATGAAAGTGTTTGGAATCGGTTTTCCAGTGGCACAGTAATCAGGCTGGAGAATGTTGATCTGAGAAGAAATGGGGAAAAGAAAATAGAAAGCCTTCGCAGAGTATTTGCAGATTTTTATTTGCTGGATGCTATAAATGCTTCTATTTATGTGGCTGTAAAAAACAGAGAACAGGAGGCTGTATTTGAACCTGTCACGAAAAAAATAGCATATAAGAACTTTTATGCGGCGTTTGATAATAGTGGTTCAGAGGTCGCTTCGAAAATGCGGGATGCTATTGCATTTACATGGGCATCGCCATATAAAAATATTGCTGAAAAACTCAGAAAGACTTTTATATTAGATAATGATGATTTTCAAACTGAAGGAAAGTATTTATATTACAAGGAGAATGGCACGAAAATAGAAAAGGAATATCATTTGAGTGGGTGGATAGGTATTCATGTAACAATTGAGCAAAGAAATGCATTAGACGAGAATTTTGTACGTAATTCTGTATATCAACCAAACAGATTGCGATTATATGTCAGAAATAAACTGGCAGTAGCCGACTATTTTTCAATTAGCCCGAGTACACAGGCAATGGCCAATTATATCGAAGGAGAAATTTCATTTGATATCTTAGATGATGATGATTTGCCAGATATTGCAACATCCAGCCGTCAGGATTTCTTGGATGATGAGAGAATAAAACTATTAATAGAAGTTGTGGATCCTATTCTTAAAAAATTGTTCAAGTTGCGAAATGGAATAGGTAAGCAAATCAGTGATGAAAATGAAGAGTACAAACAGTATTTGTTGAAAGTTGAGCAGGAAAAAAGAGAGCAGGAGGAAAAAGCCAGACAGCAAGCTGAGGAGCAGGCTAGGAAAGCGCAAGAAGAAAAAAAAGAAGCTCAGGAAAAATATGAAGAGGCCAAAACAGAGGCCAGTAAGTACCATGCTCAAAGCAATACAATATTTAGCTCCTTGTCAGAAGACCAGAAAAGTTTTTCGGCAAAAACACATCTGATTAAAACAAATGCATTGACGATTAGAAATGGAATTACTAGCTTGGCAAAAAAAATAGGGCTTGAAAAATATAGGGAGATAGGAGCTATTGCTGTTGCTACAGATAAAATACTAAGTGCTTTGAAATACAGTGCATTAGCTAAATTTGATATTGAAAATGAATATATCAATGAGGATTTATTTGAATTTTGCAACGAATATTTAATTAATGTTTTAGGTAAGCAATACTTTAAAATGAATTTTGAGGTTAATATTCAGGGAGAATATAGAATTAGATTTAATCCACAGCATATTACTCTTATGTTGGATAATCTTGTTTCAAATTCTGAGAAAAGTAATTCGACGGTTATAACATGTGATATGTTACATGATGAAAATAATGTGCAAATAATAGTGGCAGATGATGGAAATGGCTTTAATGGCACAAAGTGGGATGCTATTTTTGAATTTGGCTATAGTAACACCGGGGGAACGGGTATTGGATTGTATAATGTAAGTACCGTAGTAAAAAAACTACATGGCACTATCACATGTGGAGAAAATGAACCCAAAGGGGCAAAATTTGTCATAACATTACCATAAGGAGAAAAACAGTGAACACAGTATATAGAATGCTTTGGATCGATGATAGTGATGATTTTGTAGATATGACGAAAGAATTACTGGATGAAGTTGTCGAGAAAAATAATATGGTACCTAAAATTATTCCATATTATACTTTTGAGGAATTTAAACAAGCTGAGTTAGAGCATTTTGATAAAGATAGGTTCAATTTATATGATCAGATAATTATTGATTATGCGTTGTCGGAAACTACAGGGGATAAAATTATACAGGATTTGCGTAGTAGGAATATATACACAGATGTTGTGTTTTATTCAAGTAATTATGAAAATTTAAAGGCAGAGCTGAGAAAAAGTGACGAACATTTGGATGGAGTCTTTTTTTCACCCAGAGAACAGCTTACAAGTTCTGTCGACAAAGTGATAAAAAAGAATTTAAAACGTGAGTATAATATTGCAAATATCAGAGGTCTGATTATGGATAGTACTTCTGAGTTCGATTATATCTGCCGGACTGTGGCATTAGAGTTGTACAAGAAATTGTCAGAGGATAAACAATTGAAGATTGTTACAAAGGCAAAAGAGTATGTTAAGCAAGCAGAGTCTAATGCAACGCATAATTTTGGCGACTTAGATAGAGTGAATGGTTCAAAATTTTTGAAACAGGCATTAAATTCGACAGAATATGTTATGAACAATAGAGATAGGTATGCTATATTGGCGCAAGTTGTAAGAGAATTCGATGGAGATCCGGAATTTGGAGAGGATTTTTCGGAAAAATATCAGACAGAATTGATTAAGCCGAGAAATGATTTAGCTCATAATAAGTTGTTTTATGGGAAATGTCAAAAAAAGCTTCAGATAGCGAAAGTTAAACAGAAACCGGAATGTGATGAAAACTGCGCTTCATGTAAAAGTAAATATAGTATAGAAAAATGTGAAGAATTGCGAGCTAAAATTTTTGAATATTATAGGAAGTTTGTAAAATTAAATGAAAAAGTGGAAGAGTTATAAGAAAATACATATAGTTTTAGGTATTGTTGTAGTACTTAGTGTGGTAGCAGCAATTATAGTAAATAAAAAAGATCTCTCCTACCAGATCACCCAACACCCCGCCCCCGACATCCAGCGCATGTTCTACACCATAACCGATACCAATGGTGATCTGGTAATCATCGACGGTGGTCACACCACGGACGCTGATGAAGTCAGAGCAGTTATCAAAGAGCATGATAATCACGTGGCTGCCTGGATTTTAACGCATCCGCACCCGGATCATGTGGGGGCGTTTAATGAGATCATGAAAAATGATGAAAATCATGAGATAACGATTGATAAAATCTATTCCGTCCCCTATAATTATGAACGTTATAAAGAGACGGCGCAGTCTTATGATGAATTTGATACCTGCACGGTGTTTGATGAGATACTGAAGGAACAGGATAATGTCACTTATTTAAAGGCAGGGGATACATTTAATCTGATCGGTCTGCAGGCAGAGGTATTCAGCGCGTGGGATGAGAATACGGACAAGTTCCCGGATCATCTGTGCAATCTGGGTTCGCTGATGTTTAAAATTTCGGGAAAGCATAAGAGTATGCTGTTCTGCGCAGATACCCAGTCGGAGATCGAAGACGGCATTCTTGAAAAATATGGTGATGAGCTCAAGGCGGACTATGTCCAGTGTGGACATCATGGCAACTGGGGACTTTCCACAAAGTTTTATGATGTGGTACAGCCGCAGAGCGCATTTATGGATGCGCCAGATTCTATTGTAAATAATAATAATGGTTCTTATGATGGATATTTATTATACGAATATTTTAATGAAAAAGGGATCAAAGTGTACCGGTTTGATGGAACAGAACATACGGTTACTTTAGATTGAAGAAAAGAACCAAAGTAACGGAGATGTGCTTATGATAAAGGAAAACCAGAGAATTCTGAATATACTGAATGTTATCTCGGATTTTATCATATTGTTTTTGTCGTATATGATTTCTACCTATATACGTTTCTTCTTTATGTATATCACGTATGATAATAGAGTTCCGGCTCTGGAGGTTGCATGGAACCGTCAGTATTTTCTGGCGGCTCTTTTGTTTGCGCTGGTGGAAATTGTGTTTTTCTACGGGGCGAATCTGTACAGTCATACAAGAAGGGAGAGGCTTCGCCGGGAGCTTACCCGGATCATGGAGATGGGGGCGCTGGCTGTATTGGTACTGATGGCGTTTCTGTATCTGACCAGAGTTGTGGATTTCTCACGTATTGCTATTGCTATATACTATGTATTGTCGAGTAGCTTACTGGTAGGAAAGAGGATTATACTGCGTTATACGCTGCGGTATTTTCGGCGTAAGGGCTATAATCAGAAACATGTAATCTTAGTTGGAAACGGAAAACATGCCAGACAGTATGTGGAATCCATCAGGAAAAATCCGGATCTGGGATATACGATAGATGGTTATGTCAGCAAAACGGTACGCCCGGAGCTGGGCAGACAGCTTGGAGCATACGAGGATCTGGAAAGAATTCTGGATCAGCCGGGGATCGATGAGGTTATTATCACATTGGAGCAGCATGAAGCGGAGTTTATGAATAAGATCATTGCAGCCTGTGATAAATCGGGTATCAGAATTTGTATTATCCCTTATTTCAATGACTATATTCCGGCTTTTCCGACGATTGATACTATCGGTGAGAGCCGTATTATCAATATTCGTTCTATTCCGCTGGATCATATGCTGAATGCGTTTATTAAACGTCTGGCAGATATTATAGGAAGCCTGCTGCTGATCATTCTGACGTCACCTGTGATGCTGATTACAGCTATAGGTGTCAAAGTGTCCAGTCCGGGACCGATTATCTTTAAACAGGAGCGTATCGGGCTGAATAAGAAGCATTTTTATATGTATAAATTCCGCAGTATGCGGGTCAATGCGGATTCATCCAAAGCATGGAGTACGGATGAGGATCCAAGAAAAACCAGGTTTGGCAGTCTGATCCGTAAGTTCAGTCTGGATGAGCTGCCACAGTTTTTCAACGTACTTAAGGGGGATATGAGTATGGTAGGCCCGAGACCGGAGATTCCCTATTATGTGGATCAGTTCAAAGAGGAAATCCCTTTGTATCTGGTTCGTCAACAGGTTCGACCGGGGATTACTGGCTGGGCACAGGTCAATGGGTACAGAGGGGATACCAGTATCCCGGAGCGGATTCGGCATGATATCTGGTATATTGAACACTGGAGCATCTGGCTGGATGCAAAGATCGTATTGAAAACGATTTTTGGCGGTATGATGAATTCAGAAAAAATAAAGAAATAAAACAGAAAAATCAACCTTTTTTCAACAGGAAAACTGCCAAAAAAGGTTGATTTCTTGCGTGCATCGCTATATTATGATATAATGTTCAAAATATGTGAATTAGTGATAATATAAGTATAAAGTTATATGGAGGATGGATTAATGAAAGGCATTATCCTTGCCGGAGGTTCCGGCACCAGATTATATCCGTTGACAAAGGTGACTTCCAAACAGTTACTCCCGATCTATGACAAACCGATGATCTATTATCCTTTGTCAGTATTGATGAGCGCCGGTATCCGTGAGATTCTGATCATCTCCACACCGCAGGATACACCTCGTTTTGAGGAGCTGTTAGGTGATGGTCATCAGTTTGGTTTGGAGCTGACCTATGCAGTACAGCCGAGTCCGGATGGACTGGCACAGGCTTTTATCATCGGGGCAGATTTTATCGGTGATGAGCCGGTGGCTATGATCCTCGGTGATAATATTTTTGCCGGTCATGGTCTTAAGAAGAGACTGAAACAGGCTGTTACCAATGCGGAGACGGGAAAAGGTGCTACTGTATTTGGCTACTATGTCGATGATCCGGAACGCTTTGGTATCGTAGAGTTTGATAAAGATGGACGTGCTGTATCTATAGAGGAGAAGCCGGAGCATCCAAAGAGCAATTACTGTGTTACAGGTCTGTACTTCTATGATAATCGTGTCGTAGAGTTTGCCAAAGGCCTGAAACCGTCTGCCCGTGGCGAGCTGGAGATTACAGATCTGAACCGTATCTATCTGGAAGAGGGAGATCTGAATGTGGAGCTCCTTGGTCAGGGCTTTACTTGGCTGGATACAGGTACTCATGAGAGCCTGGTGGAGGCTACGAATTTTGTCATGACGATGGAGAATCATCAGCACAGAAAGATTGCCTGCCTGGAGGAGATTGCTTATCTGAACGGATGGATCAGTAAAGAGGATGTTTTAAAGGTATACGAGGAATTAAAGAAAAATCAGTATGGCAGATACTTAAAAGATGTACTCGATGGCAAGTTCCTGGATGTACTGCACTGATATAAAGAAAGAGTTAAGAACAAGGAGAGATAAATAAAATGAAAATCATCGTAACTGGCGGAGCTGGTTTTATTGGTTCCAACTTTGTGTTTCACATGTTAAAAAAATACCCGGATTACCGCATTATCTGTATCGATAAGCTGACCTATGCCGGTAACCTTTCCACACTGGCTCCGGTCATGGATAATCCGAAATTCCGTTTCTGTAAGACGGATATCTGTGACAGAGAAGCAATCTATAAGATTTTTGAAGAAGAGCATCCGGACATCGTTGTTAACTTTGCTGCTGAATCTCATGTAGACAGAAGTATCGAGAATCCGGAGATCTTTCTGGACACCAATATCAAAGGTACAGCAGTCATGATGGATGCCTGCCGTAAATATGGCATTCAGAGATATCATCAGGTATCTACAGATGAAGTATACGGAGATCTGCCACTGGATCGCCCGGATCTGTTCTTTACAGAGGAGACACCGATCCATACCAGCAGCCCGTACAGTTCTTCCAAGGCTGGTGCAGATTTACTGGTACTGGCATATCACAGAACCTACGGTCTGCCGGTGACAATTTCCCGTTGTTCTAACAATTACGGTCCGTATCATTTCCCGGAGAAACTGATTCCGCTGATGATCGCCAATGCACTGGCAGACAAGCCGCTGCCGGTATATGGTGAGGGCTTAAATGTCAGAGACTGGCTGTATGTAGAGGATCACTGCAAAGCTATAGACCTGATTATTCATAAAGGTCGTGTAGGTGAAGTTTACAATGTCGGCGGACACAATGAGAAACAGAACATCGAGATCGTAAAGATTATCTGTAAAGAGCTGGGTAAGCCGGAAAGCCTGATCACGCATGTCGGTGATCGTAAGGGCCACGATATGCGTTATGCCATCGATCCGACTAAAATCCATAATGAACTGGGTTGGCTGCCAGAGACAAAGTTCGAAGATGGTATCAAAAAGACCATCAAATGGTATCTGGAGAACCGCGAGTGGTGGGAGACTATCATCAGCGGAGAATACCAGAACTATTATGAGAAGATGTATGGAAACAGATAATAACAGGTGGTAAATCATATGAAAGTATTTGTAACAGGTGTAGCCGGTCAGCTGGGCCATGATGTGATTAATGAGCTGGCAAAGCGTGGCTATGAAGTTGTAGGAACAGATCTGGCAGCGGAGTATGCCGGTGTACAGGATGGCAGTGCCGTGACAACAGCGCCGTATGTAGCATTAGACATTACAGATAAAGTGTCTGTAGAACATGTCCTTGAAGAGCAGAAGCCGGATGTTGTCGTACACTGTGCAGCATGGACAGCTGTAGATTTGGCCGAGGATGAAGATAAAAAGGCAAAGGTCCATGCCATTAATGCCGATGGCACCAGAAACATCGCAGAGGTCTGCAAGGCGCTGGACTGTAAGATGATGTATATCTCTACAGATTATGTATTTAACGGTCAGGGAACGACTCCATGGCAGCCAGACTGCAAAGATTATGCACCGTTAAATGTATATGGTCAGTCAAAGCTGGATGGTGAGCTTGCGGTGAGCAGCATTCTTGATAAATACTTTATCGTGAGAATTGCCTGGGTATTTGGCCTGAATGGCAAAAATTTCATCAAGACAATGCTAAGCGTGGGTAAAAAGTACGATACCGTTCGTGTGGTCAATGACCAGATCGGTACACCGACCTATACTTATGATTTGGCCAGACTTCTTGTCGATATGATCGAGACAGATAAATATGGCTATTATCATGCCACCAACGAAGGCGGCTATATCTCCTGGTATGATTTTACCTGCGAGATCTTTAAACAGGCAGGCTATACGACAAAGGTTGTACCTGTCACCACAGAAGAATACGGTGTGTCAAAAGCTGCCCGTCCGTTCAACAGCAGACTGGATAAGAGCAAGCTTGTAGAACAGGGATTTGAACCGCTGCCGACATGGCAGGATGCACTGCACAGATATCTGCAATTGATAGAATATTAAATAAGACATGCCAGTACCGTATATTCGTACTGGCATATCTGTGCGTAAACGGAAAAATATTTTTTAAATATGGAGGAAACAAAAATGGGGCAGATTAAGGTAACGAAAGCGCCAATCGAGGGATTATATATCATTGAACCGTCTGTACACGGGGATGCCAGAGGCTATTTTATGGAGACATACAACCAGAACGATATGCATGAGGCTGGTCTGGATATGGTCTTTGTACAGGATAACCAGAGTATGAGTACGAAAGGTGTACTTCGTGGTCTGCACTTCCAGAAACAGTATCCGCAGGGCAAGCTGGTACGTGTAATCAAAGGCTCTGTATTTGATGTGGCTGTCGATCTGCGTGAGGACAGTGAAACCTATGGTAAATGGTACGGTGTTGAGCTGACAGAAGAGAATAAGAAACAGTTCTATATTTCAGAAGGTTTTGCCCATGGATTCCTCGTACTGTCCGAGACGGCGGAGTTCTGTTATAAAGTAACAGACTTCTATCATCCGGGCGATGAAGGCGGTCTGGCATGGAATGATCCGGAGATTGGCATCGAATGGCCGCAGTTGACCGGTGAATACAAAGGTTCTGCCAGTGCTGAAGGCTATGCTCTTACAGATGGTACAGCACTGAATCTGTCAGAAAAAGACCAGAAGTGGGCAGGACTGAAAGATACATTCAAGTTTGAATAAGGATAAAGACATAAAGGAGCGTACACAGCAAATGGATCTGTCAATCATTATGATCAATCATAATACAAAAAATTTAACAGAACAGGCGATTGCGTCGATTCTGCAGACCGGTACTGTGTATTCTTATGAGATTATCGTTGTAGATAATTCAGATAAACCAGAGGAAAAGGTAGTGTACCAGGATCCGCATGTGGTGATCCTTTCAGATGTGGAGAACAAAGGTTTTGCCCACGGCTGTAATGCTGGTGTGGCTGTTGCAAGAGGCGAATACTATCTTTTCCTGAATTCAGATACGATCATGCAGCCGGATACGCTGGATATGTCTCTTCTATATATGAAGACACATAAAGCTGTGGGTGGTTTCGGCGTGAAACTTGTACTGGCTGATGGTACTCTGGATCATGCCTGCCGCAGAGGTTTTCCGACACCTTGGAATGCGTTTTGCTATTTCTCAAAGCTTGACAGAGTATTCCCCAAGATAAAAATTTTCAATGGCTATTGCCTGCGCTATCTGTCGGACAGCACGATGCATGAGATTGATGCTGTGAATGGTGCGTATCTGCTGATGCCGAAAAGCGTCTATGAGCAGACAGGTGGATTTGATGAAACATTTTTTATGTACGGTGAGGATCTGGATCTGTGCTATAAGATCCATCTGGCCGGCTATAAGGTGGTATATGATCCACTGCTGACCTGTACTCATCTGAAAGGAAAAAGTGGAAGGGCATCAAAAAATCCATTTGTGCAATATCATTTTTACAATGCAATGCTGATCTTTTATGAGCGATACTATTCTGGGAAATATGGTGGACCGATTGGCTGGCTGGTGAAAATGGTATTGAAAAGAAAAGTAAAACAGTATCAGAGGTAATACGTGAAAAACAGGGATCTGAATGTCAAATATCATACGGATAAAGTGGCCATATTACTGGCAACATACCAGGGAGAACGGTATCTGAAAGAACAGCTTGATTCATTGCTGGAACAGACCTGTACGGACTGGGTTGCCTGTATTCATGATGACGGTTCGACAGATCGGACAATGGATATTGTAAAGACTTATGAGAATGCTTATCCGGATAAATTTGTTGTATTGCCTCATGAAAGCTGTCATGGGGCAAAAGACAATTTCTTTTATTTGTTACGGGCTGTAGATGCTCCGTATCTGATGTGCTGTGATCAGGATGATATCTGGTTGAAAGACAAAATAGAAATCACACTGCAGCAGATGAAAAAAACAGAACAGGAGGCAGGAAAAGACAGCCCCTGTCTGGTGTGTACGGATCTGCAGGTGATTGCTGCGGATGGCACTGTGCAGTATAAAAGTATGGCAGAAGTACAGCGGCTGGATTTTAAAAGGACCAGAAGCTGTGATCTGGCCATGCAAAATGTGGTAACTGGCTGTACAATGATGGTTAACAGGGCGATGCTGCCTTATCTGCATAAGGTGGAAGATACAGATAAGATCATCTGGCATGACTGGTGGTGTGGCATGATTGCGGCCGAATTTGGCAGACTTGTCTGTCTGCAGAAACAGACGATACAGTACAGACAGCATGGAGATAATTCTGTAGGTGCAAAAAAGGCGAACAGTCTGGCTTTTATCTGGGAAAAACTGAAAAATGCCAGACTGTCGTTACAGCGCTCAAAAGAGCAGGTACAGGCATTTTGCATGGTATATAAGGTGGACAAAGAAAGCTTACTGTATCAGTATAAAGAATGCCTGCAACAGTCAAAATGGAAAAAAATTCGCTTTGCCAGAAAACATGCACTGAGCAAAACAGGTATGTTTAGAAAAATTGGCTGGTTTTTATTTATATAGGATAACAAGGTATGATCAAAGAAAATATCTTAAAATTCTGGAAAGGTATACAAAGAAAACATCTGTCTGCCACATGTATACGGGCATACAGATATCTGCAGATTAACAGACAATACAAGGCATACCATTTTCCAGATGCAGAAGAACTGGAACAGCAGAGAACCAAAAGCTTTCCGGCAGAGCCGAAAATCAGCATATTGGTTCCTTTATATAAAACCCCTCTTGTGTTTTTACAGGAAATGATAGAATCTGTAAAAACACAGACCTATGGTAACTGGGAACTTTGTCTGGCTGACGGAACGGCAGAGCCGGGGGAAATATCAGACTACATGGCTGCTGAGAAAGATCCTCGGATACGATATCAGCTTTTAAACGAAAATGGCGGGATTTCCCGAAACACAAATGCCGCATTGGAGATGGCCACAGGAGAATATGTGGCTTTGCTGGATCATGATGATCTACTGGTACCGTCGGCCCTTTTTGAAGTTGTAAAAGCAATTAATGAGACAGCAGCAGAGATCCTCTATACGGACGAAGACAAATGTGACAGCGAGAATAAGAAACTGTATATGCCACATTTCAAGCCGGATTTTAATTATATATATTTTATGTGCAATAATTATATCTGCCATTTTTTCACTGTGCGGAGAGAAATAGCGGAAGCCACAGGCGGTTTTTCATCAGAATATGATGGGGCGCAGGACTTTGATTTTATTTTGCGATGCATTGAAAAGTCAGGCAAGATTTACCATATTCCGAAAGTGCTTTACCATTGGCGGTGCCATGCGGCATCAACAGCACTGGATCCGGAAAGCAAGATGTACGCCTATAAGAACGGTGCAAAAGTCGTAGCGGATCATTACAAAAGAAAAGGCATAGAGGCAACTGTGGAGGTATTACCGGAAACATTGGGATACTATCGCAGCAGATTCGTAGCTCCGCCCCTTCATCAGGTTACGGCGATTCAGAGCGGCAGAGGAGAGGCGCTGGCGGCCGTACAGGAGCATCTGGTTGAGAAATATTGTATAGAACGGAAAGATACAGCAGAGATAAATAACAGATTAAAAGCAATCCATACACCATTTGTGTTGCTGATCGACGGTGATATGGAGTCTGTACAGTCAGAGGAACTTGAGGATATGCTGGGATATCTGATTCAGCAGAACGTGGCGGCAGTCAGCCCTGAAATAGTGCATAAACATCATATACAATATGCCGGATCCATAACAGGAATCGATCATTCCGCAGTATATGCATTTGCCGGATCTTATAAAACGGACAAAGGGTATTTCAACAGAGCTATTATGCCCCAGGAAACAATGCTGGGATGCGGCAGCTGTATTTTGATGCGTATGGATCTGTTGCAGGAGCTTGGCTATCTGGCAGAAGACTTTTCCTGTAATGCCGCTATAGCGGAATATTGCCTACGATGTTACGAAGAAAAAGTCTGTAAGACGGTGTATGACGCCTTTGTACAGGTGGAAAGTAAGAAAAAACTTGTATTATTTGAAAATGCGCAGGAAAAAAACAGGTTTGATGCGAAGTGGCAGAAGGTGCTGTCACAGAACGATAGAAATTATAATGTGAATTTATCACAGCAGAAGAATAATTATATGCTTTTTTAGTAAGGTGGAAGAGGAGCAGTATGAAAGAAAACAAGAAAACGAGTGGTTTATTGAAAGAAATTATTCAAAACAGAACGTTGATTTTTCGATTATCCAAAAATGACTTTAAAACAAAATTTGCCGGATCTTATCTGGGAATTATCTGGGCTTTTATTCAGCCGATTGTAACAGTGCTTGTATATTGGTTTGTGTTTGAAAAGGGTTTGAAGGCAGGAGCCTCTCTTACTAAGTCCGGTGTTTCTGTTCCATTTGTTTTGTGGTTGGTTGCAGGTATCGTTCCCTGGTTTTTCTTTTCTGATGCCTTAAATGGCGGGACGAATGCTTTGGTAGAATATAGTTATTTGGTTAAAAAAGTAGTATTTAATATTGATATTTTACCAGTTGTAAAAACAATATCGGCTGCTTATGTGCATATATTTTTTGTGTTATTTACGTTGGTATTATATGCCTGTTATCATATGCTGCCGGATCTGTATACGCTTCAGATACTCTATTATTCATTTTGTATATTTATTTTTGTGTTGGCATTGGACTATGCAACATCGGCTATGGTTGTGTTTTTCAGAGATCTGACACAGGTAATTAATATTGTGCTGCAGGTGGGAATTTGGGTGACTCCTATTATGTGGAATATTGATACTATGGATATTTCTCCGGTACTTATTACCATACTAAAACTGAATCCTTTATATTATATTGTCGCTGGTTATAGAGAAGCATTAATTGATAAAGTATGGTTTTGGGAGAATCCGACGCTGTCGATTTACTTTTGGTGTGTAACTATTGTTCTTATGCTATTAGGAACATCGATTTTCAGAAAACTAAAAATCCATTTTGCGGATGTTTTATAAGAGGAGACAAGATAGAAATGTCGAATAATATTGCAATCAGTGTTCAACATTTGAGTAAAATGTACAAGTTATATGATAAGCCGGCAGATCGTTTTAAAGAAGCGTTGGGTTTGTCAAAAAAGAAACGTTATACAGAGCATTATGCATTACATGATGTGTCATTTGATATTGAAAAAGGTCAGACAGTAGGAATAATAGGTACGAATGGTTCTGGGAAATCGACTATATTAAAAATAATAACGGGAGTTCTTAATCCAACAGAAGGGGATGTTGTGATTGATGGAAGAATCTCAGCATTACTGGAGCTTGGGGCTGGCTTTAATATGGAATATACAGGGATTGAAAATGTATATTTAAATGGAACGATGATAGGATTTACTAAAGAAGAAATAGATGCCAAGCTGCAGGATATTCTTTCATTTGCTGATATTGGAGATTTTGTTTATCAACCAGTGAAAACGTATTCAAGCGGTATGTTTGTCAGACTTGCTTTTGCCGTGGCTATCAGTATTGACCCGGAAATCCTGATCGTCGATGAAGCATTATCTGTTGGTGATGTTTTCTTTCAGGCAAAATGTTATAAGAAATTTGAAGATTTCAAGAAAATGGGCAAGACAATACTTATGGTAAGCCATGATCTTGGAAGTATTTCGAAATATTGTGATAAGGTAATTCTGCTGAATAAAGGAATTAAAAGGGCAGAGGGTAAGCCTAAAGAGATTGTTGATATGTATAAAAAAATCCTTGTGAATCAATTAGATGATGACAAGGAAGCAAAAACAGTAGATAAAAAAATTGCTTCAAAACAGGCGGAATGGAAAAATGTTTATGAAATAAATCCAAATGTAAATGAGTATGGTACAGGTGATGCACAGATTATAGATTTTGCAGTTGTGGATGATAAGGGGAATGTCACGAATACAATTGAAAAAGGAACTAGTTTTACAATAAAAACAAAAACACAGTTTTTTAATGAAATTCAAAATCCGATTTTCACATATACATTTAAGACGATTCAGGGTGTGTCTATTACAGGCACAAATACAATGTTTGAAAAGTGTGATGTGGAAGCAGCAAAAACGGGAGATATATTTGTAGCAAGTTTTACACAGGATATGAATCTGCAGGGGGGAGAGTATCTTTTGTCTATCAGTTGTACAGGATTTGCAGATGGAGCATTTACTGTATATCATCGTTTATACGATGTTATTAATATTACGGTTGTTTCAGATAAAAATACGGTTGGATTTTATGATATGAATTCAAAGACAACTGTCAGAAAGTTAAGTGAGTAAAGAGGAGAATGTGATGCAGACGGATAAGTATGTGTTTGATATGGAACGATGGAAATATTTGGCCCAGTCAGATAAACTTGAAGAAGAATTAAAAAAAACAGATTCATATGAAGAATTGATTTCTTTTTCAACGGCAAGAAAATATTTGCTGGACTGGGTTCCGTTTGCTGAAAATTCATCTGTTTTGGAATATGAAAGCGGAGTTGGAGCTTTAACCGGAATGTTAGCTGATAAAGCTGACAAGGTAACTTGTATTGAAAAAAATGAAAAATACACAGAAATTAATAGAATTCGTAATAAGGACAGAAATAATATTCGATATCTTCGAAATGTTGATGAGGTAGGTGACGAAGAAAAATTTGATTATATTATAATGGTTAATGTGAATTCTGCATTAACTGAAGTGGATAGCAAAAAAGAAATTGAAAAACTAATAGCAAAATCAGGTTCTTATTTAAAGAAAAATGGAGTACTTATTCTGGCAGTCAATAATAATGAGAGCATACATCTGCTTTCTGGTGGAGTTTTGGGCACGGATGACGAGCCATATGATGGCAAAAAAGGGATAAGTAAACAAGATCTATTGGCAATATTAGAACGTAATATGTTCACACATACAAAGTTTTATTATCCTATGGATAATGCTATATTCCCGATGTGTATATATTCGGACGAATTACTGCCAAATGAAGGCGATATTCCGAATCAGGTGTTTGATATTTCGGAACAGAGTTTTCGTATGTTTGATGAAACGAAGATATTTGATCAAACGATTAGAAATAAGACATTTGACAGATATGCTAACAGTTTCCTGGTTTTTGCCAGTGAGTCTGAGCTTCAGATGAATGTTATTTATTGTAAAAATAATTATAATAGATCTTCACAATATCAAACAAAAACGCTGATCTGTAAAGAAAATGAAGAACTGGTAATATATAAAAAGGCATTAAATCCTTGTGCGCAATCACATATTCAGCGGTTTGGTGCTGCGCATAAACTGATAGCGGATCTTTATCCGGAAATTCAGGTATTACCGGCAGATATGAATAAAAATGAAGTAACGTATAAATTTATAAATGGTATTTCGCTGGATGATGCAATAAGAGCAAAAAGTGATTCGGTGGATGCATATATAAATAATATAAAAAAATGTATTGCAATTGTATTTAAGGTAAATACAAAATATGAAAGTACATTTCAGAGAACGGAGCAGTTTAGAGAAATATTCGGAGATACTGAGGTATTATCAGTAAATGCAGTTTGTCCTTGCAATCTGGACATGGCCTTGGACAATATGATTATAGATGCAACAGGAAAGATAAAATTGTATGATTATGAATGGGTTGTGGATTTCCCTGTGCCAGAAAACTACGTCATTTTCAGAATGTTATGCCGGCTATATGATAAATATAAAGAAGAAATATGTACGAAATATTCATTAGAAAGTTTTATTGCATGTTTTGGGATAGAAAAGAAAGAATATGATATTTATCGTAAAATGGAAGATGCATTTATAGCAAATATATATTCTTGTCCGGATCCAGCCTGGTACAGCAATAAGTGTTATTATATACGAAAAGATTATGCTGAGATCCGTCGGGAATTAAATCGAGCAGAAGAATTAACTGTAAAATTGAAAAATACAGAAAAAGAATATTTACAGACAGTTGATATTTTGCACGATACAGAAAAAAAATATCTTACAACGATAAATAATCTTGATAATGCTGCAAAGATTGTAGAAGAGTCACAAAAAAAAGTAAATGATCTGCAAAAGGAATTAAATGATATAAAAGCTTCTGCAGCATGGAAATGTACGATACCAATGCGAAAAGTGATGAAGTTAGCAAAAAAAGTGAGAAAAAAGGGGGTAAAAGGCAGTGCATCAGCATTGCTTATGCGGATAAAGAGAACCAGGAAAAATATAGCGTCGAATGACTTATTAGAAGTAATTAACGTGAATGATTCTGTTTTGAATAGGCAGAAAACGGCAGTGTTTGAGAAAATGCCATTGATTAGTATCATAACCCCGTTATTTAATACACCAGAAGAGTTCCTTGTGGAATTATTAGAGTCAGTGAAAAATCAGACTTACAGAAACTGGGAGTTGTGTCTTGTCAACTTTAGCACACAGAAATTTGATGTGGTAGATACCATATGTAAAAAGTATTGCCGGGACGATGCGCGGATCGTGTACCGTGTAGCGGAAAAGAATGAAGGAATTGCTGATAATACAAACTTATGTATTTCGTATGCTTCTGGTGAGTATATAGCGTTATTAGATCATGATGATGTTCTGCATCCGAGTGCACTGTATAAAGTGGTTGAGGAAATAAATAACAGTGATGCAGATTTTGTTTATACTGATGAAGTAAAATTCGCTGGAAATTTAAAAAATGTGTATGCACCGAACTTTAAACCGGATTTTTCACGAGATGAATTACAGGCACATAATTTTATCTGTCATTTAAATGTATATAGCAGAGCGTTATATGAAAAAGTGGGAGGATATCGCCGAGAATTTGACGGAAGCCAGGATCATGATATTGTATTACGTTTGACGGAAAAAGCAAAAAAGATAGTGCATATTCCTGAAATACTGTATTATTGGAGAGTTCATGAAAATTCGGTTGCGCAGAATATCAGTGCAAAATCTTATGCAACAACGTCTGGTGAAGCTGCAGTGACAGAACAATTAAAACGGCTTGGTGAAAATATTACAGTGAAATCTGTAATAAATAATATTCCCATTTATAGAAAATATGTTTCAGAAAACAAAGAAATGAAAATAGCTCTTGTACTCTGGGGGGCTAAGAAAAAAGAGGAATATGCAGACATTAATGAGTTTATAAAAACGCAGGATGTAATTTCAGAAGTGCATTACTGTGGTGAAAACTTAGCTGCTGAGGAAATCAATTGTATTATGGAAACAGTTGAGACCCCATGGGTATGGTTTATTTATGGAAAAGGCAGGATTAAAAGCGAGAATCTTCTGAATGAGCTGTCCGTTTATTATGAGAGGAAAGATGTGGCTACTATTGACATGAAAATTGTAGCTGCGGACGGGACTCTTTTGTCTGGAGGCTGTTACTTAAGTGGAGATTCTGGTATGCCTGTTCAGATAAGGTGTATGGGCGGCCCGGAAGATTATGCAGGATACGAAAATGCATTGCTATATAATCGTGTTGTTTCTGCATCGTTAGGATATAGTACGCTTGTGAATGTGGCTATATGGAGAAAAGACGATAAACTTCGGAACGAGAATCTTTCAATAGTTCGGTATTCTTATATGCAGGGGAGAAATGGCTTCCTGAATATTTGGACACCTTTTATACAGCTGGAGAATGTTGAAACAAACGCAAAGGAAGATATTATACAAGGATTATGTGGTTTACATGAGTACTATGAGACAAAGGATCCATTCTTTAATAATATTATAAAAAAACTTAAGTTAGAATAGAGGTATAGCATGAATACGATTGTGGAAAAGTCTATTAGATCCCTACAAGATGAAGGCGTACTGCGGTTTTGTAAAAGATCGTTGCGTTATATAAAAAAGAAAGTTGGTAAAAGCGGTGTCTATGAACAGGGACAATATCCTGCCATGGTAGATGTTCTATTTATTAATGGATGTGATAGTTCGGTTCCTCATCCGGCCAGATATCGAGTAACCCACCAGAGAGAACAGCTGATGGCATACAATATCATCAGTGATGAGGTATATTATATTGATCTTCAGCTGGAACAGGTAAAGTATGCACATTTATTTGTGTTCTTTAGATGTCCGTATACAGATACGATTGGCAAATTTATAGAAAAGGCCAAAGAATTAAATAAAACCGTTTTATTTGATATAGATGATCTGGTTGTTGATACTAAATATACGGATACAATTAAGTATATTCAGCAAATGACAAAGGATGAAAAAGCCCTGTATGATGATGGTGTCAATAGAATGGGACATACTTTGCGTTTGTGTGAGGGAGCAATTACAACGACTGAAAGATTAGCTACTGAATTGAGCAAATATGTTCCCGAAGTATTTATTAACAGAAATACTGCTTCGGAAAGAATGTATGCTTTATCAGAAGCGGCAACAAAAGAAAAAGGTGCTAATGAAATCCGCATCGGCTACTTCAGTGGAAGTATTACACATAACGATGATTTCAAATTAGTATTGCCTGCTTTGTGCAATATAATGAAAAGACATACAGAAGTAAAGTTGTATATTGTTGGTGAATTAGATTTGCCAGAAGAATTAGAAGCATATAAAAAGCAGATTGTTGCGACACCATTTTTAGACTGGAAAAAATTACCACAGTTGATTGCTTCAGTGGATATTAATATTGCGCCGTTGGAGCAGAGTATTTTTAATGAAGCAAAATCAGAAAATAAATGGGTGGAAGCTGCATTAGTAAAAGTACCAACAATAGCAAGTAATGTTGGTGCATTTGCACGAATGATCAAAAATAATGAGACCGGAGTTCTGTGTGATACAGATGAAGAGTGGAGCTCTGCGTTAGAGAAAATGATTACTGACAAAACATTCAGAAAGAAGGTTGCTGAGAATGCCTATGCATACTGCAAGGAAAATTGTCTGACCTTATATTCTGGAAAAACCATCAGTAAACATATACAGAGTAAAATGCATCCGAGTGCAATCTTCGTATTACCATCTACGGAAATAAGCGGTGGTATTATGGTTGTATTGAAGCATGCCTCTTTCTTACAGCGGGCTGGATATGATGTTACATTTTTAGCAGATAACCCATCGTTATCATGGATGGAATATGATGGATGCAGTTTCCCTGTACTTGCAAACGGCAAAAATGCAGTTTTGGCCTATTTTGATAAAGGTATTGCAACAATGTGGACGACTACACCGTTTATCGAAACACATCCGAGACTCGGAAAGCGATTTTATCTTGTGCAGAATTTTGAAGTCGATTTTTATCAGCCGGATATTGCTTTACGTATTCAAGCCAACCAGTCTTATAATTTAATGTGTGATGTGCAGTATATAACAATTTCAAAGTGGTGTCAGAGTTGGCTAAAAGATAAATATGAAAAAGAAGCAAAATATGCACCAAATGGAATGGTTATAGATGCGTTCAAGATGATAGAACGTAAATTTGAAGGGAAAATTCGCGTTCTGATTGAAGGCGATTGTGCGGTTGACTATAAGCGGGTAGATGAAAGTTTTAGAATAACGAATCAGTTAGATAAAGAAAAATATGAAATCTGGTATATGTCATACAATGAAGAACCGAAGAAATGGTATCAGTATGACAAATTCCTGCATAGAGTTCCATATGAAAAGGTACCAGAGGTTTATCAGCAGTGTGACATTCTGCTGAAGTCAAGCGTTTTGGAGAGCTTTTCCTATCCTCCGATTGAAATGATGGCAACGGGGGGATTAGTAGTTGCTGTTGCAAATGGTGGTAATGTTGAATATATGCAGGATGGTTATAATTGTCTGTTTTATGAATCGGGTAATGAGAAGCAGGCAATAGAGTGTATTGAAAAAATTGTTTCGGATAAAGAGCTTAGAAAGAAATTGTCTGATAATGGTCGTAAGACAGCAGAAACGAGGGATTGGAATACACTTAAAGAGGATATTATAAAGTTATATGATTAATAAAGAATGAGGGAGAAAGTCTGTAAAATATTGATATGAATTTAACGTTTAGAGAAAGATTGAAATGTTATAAGAAAATTTATATTGTATTGCAACTATTTATGTGTTTCATGGCAGTTGTTTTTTTGAATGCTATAGATTGGACCAGAATACAATCTGCAAAGCGAATGATATTAGACATTATTATAGCGAGTTTTATATTATTAAGCCCATTTGCTCTAATTAGTATTCAGAAAGTTGTAGATGTCATAGAATTGCTTAAAAACAGTAGTATAGATTTTTTTGTATCATATAAAAAAAATATTGTAGTTTTTGCAATTTTAGCATTTGTTGGAAATATTATCCTGTTTCTGTGTGGACATAGTCTGTTGCAATGGTCAGGATATAAAGTGAAATTCTGGGGAGTGGTATTTCTTTTAGCAGTTGGATTATTTTGTTTCCAGGATTTTTTATCAAAGAAAATCCATGTCTTCTTTTTTTGTTCTGTGTTACTTGTGGGGATGCTTTATGTGAGTGAGTATCCGTCAATTGTAGGGATATGTTGGGACGATGAAATCCATTATGCAAGGGCATTAAAATTAGTAAATGCTTTTGATGGCATAAACTATGAAGTTGACAACAAAATAATTTTAGAACATGTTGAAAATATAAACGCGCATAATGCATATGATTTAAAATCAAGAGCTGAATACATGAACGAACTGGAAAAGTTATATGATCAAAAAGTGATTACTGACAATCAGTTAGAAACGTTAGGTAATTCTTTCATTTCATATATCCCAAGTGCAATAGGTATTGTTATTGCAAGAGGATTAAAACTTAATTTTCAACATATGTTCATGCTCGGCAAGCTATTTAATCTCTTGGCATATATAGTGCTGTTTACATTGGCAATAAGAAAAACTCCGTATGGAAAGATTTTAATGACTATTGTAGGCATGATTCCAACAATGATTTTTATGGCATCTTCATATTCATATGATCCATGGGTATTAGGGTGGAATATGTTGGGATACGCTTATTTTATGCGTGTAATATGTTTGGAGGACAATTGCAATGACCGAAATTTGATTCTGGCTGCTCTTTGTATTACAATAGGATGTTTGCCAAAAGCTATTTATTTTCCAATGTTGTTACCATTATTGTTTGTCGGTAAAGATAAAATAGAGAATGATAAAGCACGAAAAAAGGCTAAAGTAATAGTGATTATATGCGCTGCAGTGCTGGTAGGATCTTTTTTATTACCTATGTTAATTAATGGAGCAGGAACAGGAGATCCGAGAGGTGGGGCAGATGTGAATGCTACTGAGCAGATTAAATTTATTTTGCATAATCCTTTGCAGTATTTTAAAATTTGGTACGAATTTATTAAAATGTATGTTAATGCAGGAACGTGTGTTTATCTGATATCATTTGCATATGCTGGATTTGGAGAGTTTTATGGCATTGTATTGACAATGCTTCTTGCGGTTGGATTATTAGATAGAATGGATGGCGTTGGGAAGAAAACCAGAATAAAAGGAGTGGCGATTGTTTCAGTCATATTAATTTTACTATTGGTGCCTACGGCGTTATATATTTCTTTTTCAGCAGTTGCATCACCTACAATTAATGGATGTCAGTATAGATATATTATTCCAATTATATTTCCTGCGTTAATGTTTTCTTTTTCAGATAAGGTAATTAATAAGATTAATCATAAGGTATTTACTTTGGCGCCAAGTACCATAATGATTATTGTGTTGTTGGCTTCTTTATATACAAATATTACGTATATGTTATGATGAAAAGCTATGAGTGGTAAATCCGGGGGGATATAGCAGGTGAAATGTGAAGCACAGGATAAATGAAATATGATGAAAAATAGCGAAAGATGGAATAAAAGTTCGCAAAAAGAAAAAATATCAGAATATTGTAGAATAGTTAAAGTCCTGTTTTTTTCAGCTCTCGTTGTAGGGATATGGATGAAAATGGGATTCAGATATGCTATATTTTGTGGAAGTGAGCTTATACTTATTTCGACTGTGGCAAATGAACTGAAATCCACGAAGGTAAAATATATCATCCGTTCTGTAGGCGAACTGTTCGTTGGCGTGCAAATGTTTTTGCTTATATATGGAAGGGTATATTTGAACTTGGTTATGGTAACCAATTTAGGGTTACTGGAGGATATTTCTGGAAATGCTATTTTGTATATTGGCAGTGCAATAGTGTTAATCGTGATGGCTTTTTTACCGTCACAAGAAAAAAAGTATATACATTTTTGGAATAAGATATTGTTGGTGAGTATGGCAATAATAGAAGTTGTACTTTTTTTGATATTAGGAAATTCATTCTCGCCGACATATGCGTATGGAGAATTAGTAAAACAGCAGTATGCGCAAATTAAACTGAAGAAAAAAATTATTGAAATGGGAGGCGAGGCAGCAGACGATTTCTTTCATCAGAATGTGGATGATTTTTATAAGAAACCCGAGGAACTTCCAGAAAATCCCAATATTGTTATCATATTCACAGAAGGATTATCTCAAAATATTGTTGATGATGAACGAAATATTATGCCGAATGTGAGAAAATATCAACAAAAAGCATTGACTTTTGATGGATATTATAATCATACTTTTGCTACCTTTAGGGGGCTTATCGGTCAATTGTATAGTGGATATCAGATGGACAACTATGATACAAATCAATTGGTGTCGTTGCAAGATATTTTAAATGTAAAAGGTTATAGTACAACGTTCATTAATGTTGAACCAAATAATGAACTTTTTACAACGTATTTGTCGAATATGGAATTTGAGTATCTGGAAGGGGAGCGGCAAGAAGCTATTCATGGAGAAGCACATACGATTTCTGATAAAGATGCTTATGAAAAATTATATTCAGTTATGGAAGCTCGTGGTGAGGACGGAAAACCATTTATGATTTCAATGTATACTTTTGGTACCCATGCAACGCTGGATTCAAAAGATGAGAAGTATGGTGATGGTAGCGTTGCGGAGCTGAATAAGTTTTATAATGTAGATTATCAGTTTGGCGAATTTATGAGAAAATTTGAAAAAAGTAAATTCGCAAAGAACACAATACTTGTTTTTACTGCGGATCATTGTGCATATTTAGATAATGAATTTTATAATGCATTTCCAAACTGGAGGAGAGATTCGTGGGGAGTAGATCAAATACCACTGTTTATATATTATGATGGGATAGAACATAAAGTGATAGATGTGGATGGGCGTAACTCACTTGATTTTACCCCAACCATATGTGATTATTTGGATATTTCGTCTGAAAATTATTTTTTGGGTATTTCTTTATTTGCAGATGCAGAAAATAAATCTGAATATGATACAATATTTCATCAAGGACAAGATTATATTTCTACAAGGGGAAATATAATTTCGGAAATATCAGAATCTGAAAAGAATGATTTGAAAAAAGAAATTGCAAAATATTATTCAATTTGCCAAGAACGACAGTGAGAGATTAAAGAAACTGAGTGTTAAGAAGTCTTGACAAATACATATTCATCTTGAATCAAATAAGTATGGTATTTGTATTAGCATAAAAGAAAAAAGTATTAAAAATATAATACAAATTGAGAGGAAAAGTATAATGAACAAACGAATACTGGTCATTATTCCAGCTTATAATGAAGCAGAAAATATTGTGCGGGTAGTTGAAAATCTTCGAAATGATTATCCAGAATTAGATTATGTCGTTGTGAATGATGGATCCAGAGATGATACAGCAAAGATTTGCAGAGAACATAAGTACAATCTGGTAGATCTGCCGGTCAACCTTGGTCTGGCAGGTGCTTTTCAGGCTGGAATGAAGTATGCTATGTATCATGAGTATGATTATGCGATACAGTTTGACGGTGACGGTCAGCATAATCCAGAGTATATTCATGATATGGCCAAACTGGCGCAGAAAGAAAAGCTGGATGTTGTGATTGGATCCAGATTTGTTACAGAAAAGCGCCCGCGTTCGCTGCGTATGCTGGGAAATACATTGATTTCTTTTTGTATTAAGCTGACAACAGGACAGCGTATTAATGATCCGACTTCAGGAATGAGAATGTTTGATAAAAAGGTGATCAGAAAGCTGGCTACATCCATGAATTATGGACCGGAACCAGATACGGTTGCTTACCTGATTCGATGCGGAGCCAAGGTGGCCGAATTTCAGGTGACGATGAATGAGAGAATCGCAGGTGAAAGCTATCTGAATCTGACAAGAAGTATTCAGTATATGGCTAATATGTGCTCCTCTATTTTAATAGTACAATGGTTTAGAAAGAAGGAAATGTAATATGAGTGTTGTATTGAGAATATTTCTGTTGCTGGCATCTTTAGTGAGCTTTTTCTATATTACGCGGAAGCTGAAAAAATGTGAGGTGCAGGTTCCGGAGACGGTATTCTGGATTGTTTTGTCGGTCGTTTTTATTGTTTTTAGTATATTTCCGCAGGCAGCAGATGTAGGGGCTTCTGTTATGGGCGTTGTTACGCCGGTTAATTTCATATTTTTGATTATTATAGCGTTGCTGTTGTTAAGAGTATTTTTGCTTACGATTCGAGTATCCAAACTGGAGTACAAGGTAAATAGTCTGGTTCAGGAATTAGCTGTCAGAAAAAATGAAGAGCAGGATCAGAAAAAGTAAAACGTTGAATAAATATTGAAGTTGAGATGAATAGATTGGGAATAGACAGAAAATATAAAGAAGTATATATGGGGAATGCGCAGAGTGCAAAAAGTGGTTTCCTGTGGAATATGTTGGGAAGTGGCATTTTTGCCGCGGGATCTATGTTGTTATCTTTGTATGTGATCAGAGTTTTGGGAGCAGATGAAGGTGGTATTTTTTCTATTGCTATAACCGTTGCACAGATGCTGGCATTTATCGAATATTATGAGACCAGAACTTTTCAAGTTACAGATGTGAAAAATACATATTCCTTTGCTGACTATAAAGCAGTCAAGCTTATTTTAATTATCGTAGCGATAATTGTCGGTATAATATATGCAATATTTCAGAGTGGTAATTCAGCATATAAGTTTTGGGTGATCCTATTGATGTGCATTTACCGGTATATTGACGGATATGCAGATTTGTATGAAGGAACTTTTCAAAAAGAGGGAAGACTTGATCTTGCGGGAAAGTCGCAGGCATTCAGGACAGTTTTCTCGGTCTCTGTAATGGCAATTGCTATTATTGTATTAAGAAATCAGGTAATTGCCTGCCTGTTAGCTGTTATAGCGGCATTGATAGGACTCATTTTATTTGATCAGCACATTATGTGTGTATTTAGAAGTTGCAAGGTGTATTTTGAGTGGAAACAGATAAAGGGGATTCTTGTTGAATGTTTCCCTTTGTTTTGCGGTTCGTTTCTTTGGACATATATTTTGAGTGCGAGCCGGATTGCAGTCAATGCAAACATGCCTAGTAGTTTTTCTTCGTATTATCAGACTTTGTTTCTTCCGGTTTCGATTATCAATCTGTTTGCTACATTTATTATGAAACCGTTGTTACCGACTCTGGCTGATCTGTATAATGGAAAAAATATCAGAAAGTATGTACAATATATTTTGAAGATTGTGGCATTTATACTTGAATTTACTGTGGTATGTATGCTGGGAGCATATTGGCTGGGTATTCCGGTGCTTTCTTTGCTGACAGGCTGTGATTTACAGGAATATCGAATCATATTGGTTATGATTATGTTTGCAGGAGGAATTAATTCCCTGTCGTATTTTGGATATTATCTGTTAAGTGTTATGAGAAAATCTGCCTGGATTTTTGGTGGTTATATTGCAGCAGCATTGTTTTCTATGATATCTTCGCAGTGGTTAGTGGTAAAGGAAGGATTAGGTGGGGCTGCATTTAGCTTTTTACTGTCTGTAACATTGTTACTGGTCATTTTCTGTATTGGTAATATTGCGGGAATCATAAGAAAAGTAAAAAAGTAATTTTTAAGAACATGAAAAATTAGAAAAAGGGAAACAGATACCATGAGAGATTTGACAGCAAAACATACATTTGTGATCTGCGCATATAAAGAGAGTGCTTATCTGGAAGAGTGTATTATTTCACTGAAAAAGCAAACAGCGAAATCGAACATTTTGATGGTTACCTCGACTCCGAATGAATATGTACGATCATTAGCTGAAAAACATAAGATTGAGTTGAAAATTAATGAAGGAGAAGCAGGCATTGTTCAGGACTGGAATTTTGGATACAGACAGTGCCATACACAGTATGTAACGATAGCGCATCAGGATGATCTGTATTTTCCTGAATATGCAGAGCATGCAGTGACAATGCTTGAACAGACAAAAAGACCACTGATCTATTTTTCTGATTATTGCGAGATCCGAGCAGGTAAAAAAGTCGAGAATAACCAATTGTTAATAGTTAAGCGAATGTTATTAGCACCAATAAAAGTATGGAAAAACAGTCGTTTTATTAGAAGACGTAGTCTGGCATTGGGATGTGGAATCTGCTGTCCATCGGTTACATTTGCTGTTAATAATCTTCCGGATCCGGTTTTTACAGTACATTTCCGGTCGAATGAAGACTGGGAAGCTTGGGAGAGACTTTCAAAATTGAAAGGAGCATTTGTGTATGATGCGACGATTCAGATGGGTCATAGAATTCATGAAGAGTCAGAGACTTCACTGATTATCGGTGATAATAATGGAAGAAGTGCAGAGGATTATGAGATGTTCTGCAGATTCTGGCCGAAATGGGTTGCCCATATTTTGCTGAAGTTTTATTCGAAAAGCCAGAAGTCCAATGATATTTAAACGAAGTGTTTAAGTGACAAATAAGAAGCGTGGTTACAGGGCAGAAAGGAATCAAAATGTACGATTATTTAGTTGTAGGAGCAGGATTATACGGAGCAATTTTTGCTCATGAAGCGAAAAAAGCAGGGAAAAGTGTGCTTGTCATCGATAAGCGGCCAAATATTGCCGGAAACGTGTATACAGAGAAGGTAGAAGGAATTAATGTACATAAATATGGTGCACATATTTTCCATACAAATAATAAGAAGGTCTGGAACTATATTACGCAGTTCGCTGAATTTAATCGTTTTACCAACAGCCCGGTAGCTAATTACAAAGGGGAGTTATATTCTCTGCCGTTTAATATGTATACCTTTAATAAGATGTGGGGCGTGGTTACGCCGGAGGAAGCAGCTGCAAAGATTGAAGAGCAGAAAAAAGAGATTACAGGAGAACCGCAGAATCTGGAAGAACAGGCGATTTCGCTGGTTGGTCGTGACATTTATGAAAAGCTGATCAAGGGATATACAGAAAAACAGTGGGGACGTGACTGTAAAGAATTGCCGGCGTTTATTATTAAGAGACTGCCGGTTCGTCTGACCTTTGATAATAATTATTTCAATGCGCTCTATCAGGGAATTCCGGTTGGCGGCTACACGAAAATGGTGGAGAATATTCTTGTGGGTATTGAGGTAGAACTGGGTGTAGATTATCTGGAGAACAAAGAGAAGTATGATACGCTTGCTGACAAGATTGTTTACACCGGTGCGATTGATGCCTATTTTGCGTATACGCTTGGTAATTTGGAGTATCGTTCCGTCCGTTTTGAAAATGAGATTCTGGATAAGCCGAATTTCCAGGGAAATGCAGCTGTAAATTATACTGATCGTGAGACTCCTTGGACACGTATTATTGAGCACAAATGGTTTGAATTTGGCAGGGATGAAAACGGAAATGAGCTGCCAAAGACTGTGATCAGCCGGGAATACAGCTCCGAATGGAAAACGGGGGATGAACCGTATTATCCGGTGAATGATGAGAAAAATGGCAAACGGTATGCAGAGTATAAGAAAATGGCAGAGAAAGAAACAAAGGTTATTTTTGGCGGACGACTGGGAGAATATAAATATTATGATATGGACGCTGTGATTGCGTCTGTACTGGAGATGTGTGAGAAAGAACTTGGGTGAAAAATATGCTGATCGTTAAGCTGATATTGGTCGTAATGGTGCTGTGGGTATTTCCCTATTTGGCAGGAAATGGTTTCTGCGAATGGATAAAGACGGAAAAAACAGTGGCAAAAGTATATGTATTGGGATTGGTGGCTATCTGGGCTTTTTGCCAGCTCATTACTGTGCCATTGGTATTAGTGCGAGCCTCTTTTTTAGTGATTGTAGCCTTGGTGACGGCGTGGATACTGGTGTTGAGTGTTTATGGTATTTATAAAAATAAGTTTCCCAAGTTGAAGTTTCGTGACAAAAAGAGTAGTGAAAAAGCAGTGATCCTGGTGACTGGTGTACTTATTGTTATCTTTTTTGCGGTAAGGACATATGCACAGCACACGGATGCGGATGATTCCAGATTTGTTGTGAATGCGGTGGACATCGTACGGACAAACAGAATGTATCTGACGGATCCGACCACGGGCAGTGAATTGCCTGTCTGGGTCGGAGAGCTTTGTAAGGATGTAACTGCGCCGTGGGCGGTATTTATAGCTTACATAGCGAAGGTGACAGGTGTGTCAGTGGCGATTATGGCGCATACTTTTTTACCGATATGTTTGTTCACAGCTATTTTCTGTGTATGGTGGATGCTTTCGGAGGATTTTTTTGGGAAAGATGTCGTGAACCGTTGCATTTTTATAGATGTGTTGATGTTTTTGCATTTGTACGGATATTATTCCAGACATAGTGTGGAGTCTATTATGATGCTTCGGATATGGCAGGGAAAAGCTGTAGTCTGTTCTTTTGGTATTCCGGCAGTCATGCTGCTGTGCATGTGGATTTACAGGAAAAATCAGAAGTGCGATTATCTGTGTCTGTGCCTGTTAAATATTGCTATGTGTCTGATGTCTGGAATGGGCGTTATTATAGGGGCTTTATTATTAGGATGCTTTGGTCTGGTATACGGGATCAGTAAAAAAAGCTGGCGACTTACATTGGCCTTTTGGCTTATGGTTATTCCAAATGTAATCTATTATGGAATTAATCATTTTATAAGTCTTTGATTTCTACAGGAGAAGATGACAGATGAGAGAAGCAATTGATCAGATTATATATTGGTACAGAGACTTATACGGAGATGGGTTCTATCTGACGTTGGCGATGGCAGCGTATGTATATTTGTTTGTGTACCATAAAGAAAGCAGGAAAAGGTTTTTGTATCCTATTGCCATGCTGGTATTTTGTATCATCAATCCTGTATTGTATTATAAGGTCTATGTGAAGATTATATACTGGCGTCTGTTCTGGATGATTCCGGATGGCATTATGATTGCCTATGCCCTCACATTATTTATTCGGGAATGTAAGAAAGTATGGGAAAAGGCAGCGGTATTGTTGTTTGTTGGCGTAATCGTTTTGATAAAGGGTACAAGTGTTTATCAGAATGGTGAATTTACACCGTGGCAAAATGCGGAAAAAATGGCGACAGAAGTGGTCGATGTGTGTGATGTAATGCTGAATATCGAGAAGGAGCCGCGTTGCATATTGCCACAGACTTTGTATTGCGAGGCCCGGCAGTATTCCGGTGATATACAGATGATGTATGGACGCAATGTGAATGGATTTATTCTATGGACACCAGATGAGATTAAAAATATGTATTATGCCATGGAGAGCGAGACTCCGGATTTTGATTATATATTAAGTCAGGCACAGTCATTAGGCTATGATTTTGTAGTTACCTATGAGCGGAATGTGATTTCGGAAGATATCCTTTCACAGTATCAGTATGCAGAAGTTGCGTGCGTGGATGGGTACAGGATTTATCATGCAGTTGGAGAATAGAAGTGATAGTTGTAATTTTAAAAAGTGGATTGTTTTTAAAACTTTTTAAAATTACAACTATTTTTTTGTTGCAAAAAGCTAAGGGAACATATAAAATATATATAGTATTTTTGCTTTGTTGTATATGAGGTTAAAAAACGACTGTCACAAAAAATATGAGTCTTTTTAGAATAGTGCTTGACGGAATTACAGTCAGAGTATAAACTGTAAAATAGAAAAAACACAATGAATCGGAACTGTGTTCCGACATAGGAGAACGAATATGTTAACTACGCAGGATTTTTCAGATAAAGCTGTTGATGCATCTGCAACCAAGGCAACATATGGCGAAAAGATAAAGGCACTCAGGATGGCGGAGGGTATGAGCAGATCTGAACTTGCCAAGAGAATATCTTTATCGGATCGTTCTATACGTTTTATTGAAACAGGAGATCGCAAGCCCGGCGAATATACATTAAAAAAAATCGCCTATGTATTTGGTGTCACGATGGATTATTTCAAGGATATAACCATTTCAAGAAAAGACCTAGATGATACTTGCAGATTCGAGAAAATTCACAAAAAATATGAAATAAATAATGCGATGAGAGTGACTGAAATAATAGAAGAGATTACGGATCTGGTGGAGAATGGTGATTTATCTAAAACCGAGAAGGATGATCTTGCCGAACAAATGGAACGACTCCTCCTTAGAATGAGAATAGGATCTCAAAAGAAATAAATTATAGAAAAAAGATGGAAAGAGGCAGTATATGCGAGACTATATATCACGTTTACACATAAAATCTTTTCGGGGAATAAAAGATCTTGAACTGGATGATTTACAACCTATTAATATATTTACAGGTGATAATAACAGTGGAAAAACCAGTGTGTTGGAAGTAATACAAAGTTTTGAAAATCCGGGAAATTTTCGCAGTTGGAAAAATATTTTACGCAAAAATCCAAGGATATCTCCGAGAAATGGTATTACGTATTATGAAGGCTTTTATGACTTATTTGATATAAATACGGAAGTTAAAAAGGTAGAATATACGATTGATCTTCTGCAAGAACAGAGACAAAATATTGTTTTATCTGCCAGAGAATCCGAAGAAGAATTGTCTGAAAAGGAAATTGCGAAAATCCAGGGGATTTCAACAGTTATATCTGAAGAAGATGACGAAATGGAAAGAATTCGGTCAATTTTAAAACTGGAAATGACCCTTGAAATCAATCATCAGAAGAAAGCTGAAATAGCTGTGTATGAAGGACAGCTTAATTTTTTGGCAAATTTATATGGAAAAAAAACGGAACATACGATCGTATATATATCGCCAGTGCGTCACGCTGAAGGTGTCGTGTATTTGGGAAAAATATTGGATCAGCCGGAGTTGTATGAACAGATGCTACAGGTCCTGCGTGAATATGATAAAGATATTATCAGTATTAATTTCGATACAGCGAATAGTTCCTATCAGTATGGAACATATAAAATACTTTCAAAATCCCATAAAAAAGCATTACCGCTGGCTTTATATGGAGATGGCATGAAAAAAGCAGTATTGTTGATGAGTGCAGTCATAGCAGCAAAAGATGGAATTTTATTATTGGATGAATTTGAAACAGCGATTCATACATCTGGAATGGATAAAACGTTTAAATGGATATTAGAGACCTGTATTAAGTTGAATGTGCAGGTTTTTATGACATCACACAGCAAAGAAGCCATAGATAAATTGCTGAAGTGTTCACCTTCATGTAAAAGTCAAATGGCAGTATACACATTATATAAACATAAAGATGGAACAACCGTACGTCGTCTGGATGGAGAAAAAGCAGTAGAGGTACAGGATGACATGGGATTGGAGTTACGATAGGTGAATAGTATTATATTGTGCGAAGGATATTCTGATTTTGTTTTCTTACAATATTATATGAGAAAAATGTATGCGTGGGAAGATCAGAGACAGTACAAGACTGGTTTGGAAAATAAAGTCCGCAGAGTACGGACACTTACGAAAGATGGATCCTTTTTGAGCATAGGCGGATGTGGTGGCTGCAGCAATATTCTACCTGTGTTTGATTATATATGTGAAAGAAACAGTCTTTCAGCAGATGGAGAAGATTATGGAAAGATTGTAATCATTACAGATCGGGATGAAATAGATACCGAAAAGAAATTTTCTGCAAGGACAGAGGAAATATTGCAGAAATGGCATATGCAATGTGAAGATAAGATTGTAAATAATGCGTGGTGCACATGTCGATATGTAAATGGAGAGGGGCTATCTTGCACTGTGAAAATTTTATTGTTGGTGATTCCGTTTGAAGAAACAGGAGCACTGGAATCTTTTTTACTTCATGCGGTAACTGCTGATGATCCATACGATGGAGGTATTATTTCAGCCTGTGAAAGATTTGTAGAAAGTGTGGATCCTCTGAAAAAATATTTGATTAAACGCCGTCATATTACAAAGGCAAAGTTTGATGTATATTTTTCGGTTAGAACATCTGCGGAACAATTTGTTGAAAGGCAGAATATTTTTATGAGAGTGCCTTGGGAGAAATCAGCTGATTTGCAGAAAAAATTTGAGAAGTTAGGGGATCTGTAGTAGCTTTTGAAAGAATAGAAGAGGAGACCAGTATTATGACATCTGGGGAGATAAGAGAACTGATTTTAGAATATTTGCAAGAACGCGAAGAAGTAAGAAGCGGCGAAGTCCGGGCATGGTTATTGGAAAAAATGGACAGTATAGGCGAAAAATTTACTTTGAGCACATACAGTAATGCCATGACTTCGTTACAAAGAAAAGGAGTACTTGAGCCAACAGACATAAAAGGATGCTATAAGGTTTTGAAAAAAATAAGCAGTAAAGAAAAAAATGAAGAACTTCCAAATGAAAGGCAAATGAAAACAGAGATGAATGAAGAAAAAGATTTAAAAGAGATGAGAAGAAAAGTGCAGAAGTGTCTGGACGAAGCATGGATGGAAATTGAACAGATCCTCGACTCGATTAAACCATCGGTGTATGCCGAAAATATCAACACATATAAAAAAACAATTGAGATATTGGAAGTTTTAAAAAATATGAAATATCCGATGGATAACAATTCGGGAATAGAGGATAAGTAAAAGAAAAACAGTGAGTACCTGTTTAAAATCATTTGTTGTGAGATAATAGATCCATCACTACAAAGTCCAAATAGTTTAGTACTCAACTTTTTAGACTTTGCTGCAGAAGGTGAGTCATGAAATCTTACCTAGTTTAGTTGCATAGCAACCCGAAGGGGAATACCACTCTTTCTTGTCTTTGCAAGAGAGAAGTAATATAATAAAACTGTATGTCATTTGAAGAATGGCGTGAACAGTATATGGAGAAAGGTATATATCATGAACTATAGAGAAGCGAGAGCCTGCATTGATGAATCGGTACGGTTTGGACATGCGATGGGGCTTGAGGCTATTTCGTTATTGTTAGACCGTATGGGTCATCCGGAGGAGAGTCTGCGGTTTGTGCATATTGCCGGAACAAATGGCAAGGGTTCCATCAATGCGCATATGGCCTCGGTGCTGAAAGAGGCCGGATACAGGGCCGGACGGTTTGTGTCGCCAACATTGTACGGGTACCGGGAGCGGATTCAGATCAATGATACATGGATTTCAGAAGAGGATTTTGCCGAGGGAATGACGGTGCTGTGGCCGCATCTGGTGGCGATGAACGATGAGGGCTTGCCGTGTCCATCTCCGTTTGAGATTGAGACGGCGCTGGCTTTCTGGTATTTTAAGAAAATGTGTTGTGACATTGTGGTGCTGGAATGCGGCATGGGCGGTGAGACGGATGCGACAAATGTGATCCGGCATACACTGGTGGCGATTCTGGCATCTGTGAGCATGGATCATATGGAGTATCTGGGCGATACGCTGGCAAAGATCACACGGACAAAGGCGGGAATTTTAAAGCCGGGAGCTGTGATGGTGACGGGACGGCAGGAGCCGGAGGTTTTGCAGACGCTTAAAACAGTCTGTCAGGAAAAGGGTAATTGCCTGGTACAGGGCATGCCGGATGAAGCGAAAGTTATAAAAAGCACACTTGGGGAACAGATCTTTACTTATAAAGGAATGACTGTGACAATCCATCTGGCCGGTGCGCATCAGATCGACAATGCTGTGATTGCCATAGAGGCCTTACAGCAGCTGCGTGATTTTGGCTTTACGATCGGGGATGGGCAGATTGTCTCGGGTATGGCCAAAACGGTGTGGAACGGACGGTTTACGAGAATCGGTGAGAAGCCGGATTTTCTGGTGGACGGTGCACATAATCCGGATGCGGCGAGACGGCTGAAGACGGCTATCGAGCAGTATTATCCCGGACAACGGCTGTATTTTGTCATCGGTATGTTTAAGGATAAGCAGGTCGATACGATTATGCGGCAGATGGCACCGATGGCGGAGCATATTTTTGCCATGGAGACGCCGGATAATGACCGGGCAATGCCGGTCAGGGAGCTGGCCGGGATCATTGAAAGATACAATCCGCAGGTGACGGCCTGTGCGACGATGCCAGAAGCTGTGCACAAGGCGGTGACAACGGCAAAGCAAGACGATGTGATCGTTGCTTTTGGGTCACTTTCTTTTATCGGGGAGCTGACAGAGATTGTAAAAGAAGAATATCATTGCATGCTCAATGAAAAATGACAGTTTGCAGACTTAAATGTGAATTGCGGTAAAATACAACAGGAGAGAAATACAGAATTTATGACAGATTTACAGAAAACACGTGCAGCCGTTGATGAGATTGACCGTGAGATCGCAGAGCTTTTTGAAAAGCGCATGCGTCTGACGGAGGATATCGCAGAGTATAAGCTGGAACACGGTATGCGTGTGGTAGATCCGGAGCGGGAAGAAGAGATGTACAGAGAGCTTCGGAGTATGGCCTCCACCGAATTCAATGCGATCGGTATTCAGGAAGTGTTAAAACAGATCATTTCCATCAGTCGTAAACGACAGTACCAGATCCAGACAGAAAACGGGATGGCGGAGGATCTCGGATTTGAAGAGATCGACGAAGTATATAAGAATAAGAAGGTCGTTTTTCAGGGCGTGGAGGGTGCCTACGGCTATGCCGCCATGCTGGCGTATTTTGGTGAGGGTGTGGACTGCTTCCATGTGCCGACGTTTAAGAAAGCGATCGAAGCTATAGTTAATAAGGAAGCCAATTTTGCGGTGCTTCCGATTGAAAATTCTACAGCGGGTATTGTGACGGATATGTATGATCTGCTGATGAGCTATGATATCACGATCGTAGATGAATATGTAATGAAGGTGGAGCATAAGCTTCTGGGGCTTCCGGGAACGAAGCTGTCGGATATCAAGGGGGTATATTCCCATCCGCAGGCGCTGGCCCAGTGCAAGCCGTATCTGGAGAAGCATCCGGAATGGATCCTGCATGAATACTCCAACACGGCAGCAGCCAGCAAAAAGATCCGGGACGATATGGATATGACGCAGGCGGCGGTCGGCAGTGAGGCGGCAGCAAAGCTGTATGGACTGGAAGTGCTGGCTGAGGATATTTATTATGATACCAACAATTCCACCAGATTCATCATCGTATCCAGAAATAAAATGTTCAGAAGCAATGCCCATCGTGTGAGCATCTGCTTTAAGGGCCGCCACAGTCAGGGTTCGCTGTATAATATTCTGGCACATATTATCTATAATCGCCTGAACATGACCCTGATCGAATCTCGGCCGATTCCGGATGCACCGTGGGAATACCGGTTCTTTGTTGATTTTGAGGGAAATTTAAACGACAGTGCGGTGAAGAATGCGCTGCGGGGTATCCGACATGATGCCATTGATCTGCGGATTCTGGGAAATTATTAGTATGAAAGAAATCATCCGGTAAAAACAGGTAACGGAATATCTGGTATAAAGCGAGCGCAATAGAAGAAGACGATACGGTTCAGAAGCGTAATACTACATAAGTACTGAGGGAAGTGCTCTGGAAGAGAATCCAGAGAATATACAGATAGAGAATGAGGATAAATATTATGAAAATTCATACATGCGTTGTATACAAGGAGATGGAAAACAGTGAGGTTTTGAATATCTTTGCCCGGCTGATCGAGGAAGATTATCCGCAGTATCAGGCTGGTCAGCTGACAAAATCGGATCTGGAATATGCAAAGGAAGATTACTGTACAGCTGTCAATGATCTGCTGGAAATGGCGGGAAACTATGGTTTTGCCGGTAACCTGTGGCAGACGTATCTGACCTGGCTTCTGGTCAACAGTGAGAATGCATTCAGCAAAGCCTGTGAGATCGTAGGACCGGTGGAAGGCAGTGTCAATATCATGGCACATCATGATCTGGAGATTATCAAAGAGCTGTTTGATTTTGAAATCAAAAAGATTGATGAGATGGTGGACATGGATATGGCCGAAGTATTGAAAGACTATGTCCGCACCGGTGATGGCAGCAAGATGTACAATCGTCGTATCCGCGACCGGATCTGTACGCTGAGCAAAGAACTGGCCCGGACGGCGGATGCGGATGGCTTTATGGCAGCCCTTGTGAATTTTTACGGGGAATTTGGTGTGGGCAAATTCGGCCTGAATAAAGCATTCCGTCTGCGGGAGAATGGTGACGGTACGGCCACGATCGAGCCGATCACCAATATTGCGCATGTTTATCTGGAAGACCTGGTGGGCTATGAGATCCCGAAACAGAAGCTGATCGACAACACAGAGGCTTTTGTCGAGGGCAGAAAGGCAAATAACTGCCTGTTGTTTGGTGATGCCGGTACGGGTAAATCTTCGAGTATCAAGGGCATCGTCAACCGTTACTATGAGCAGGGGCTTCGTATCATTGAGGTGTACAAGCATCAGTTCAAGTATCTGAATGATGTGATCGCTGAGATCAAGAACAGAAATTACCGTTTTATCATTTACATGGATGATCTTTCCTTTGAGGAATTTGAGATTGAATATAAATATCTGAAAGCTGTGATCGAGGGTGGTCTGGAAAAGAAACCGGAAAATATCCTGATCTATGCCACATCCAACCGCCGTCATCTGGTACGTGAGACCTTCAGTGACAAGAACGATGTGCGGACAAACGATGAGTTGCATTCGACAGATACTGTACAGGAGAAATTATCTCTTGTGGCACGTTTTGGTGTAACGATTTACTTTGGAGCACCGACACCGAAGGAATTTAAGAATATCGTGCGTTCTCTGGCCGGGCGCTATGAGATCGACATGCCGGAAGACGAGCTTTTGCTGGAGGCCAACAAATGGGAGCTGGCACATGGCGGACTGTCCGGTCGTACAGCACAGCAGTTTATCGACTATCTGCTGGGAAAAAAGAAAGAAGCCTGACCGGAGCACAGGGTGACAAAACGGTTGTACAAGATACAGTCATCGGGAAGCTGTGAAAAGATGTCCTGATACAGAAGACGGGAACTGAACGGGAAAAATAAAAAGAGACAGACAGTCTGCCACAGGCAGAGTAAAGGACAAGGAGGGACTATGCAGTATAAGGTATATGGCGTGATCGAGATCGGCGGCTATACAGCGAGCCTGAATGTATATGAGATTTCCAGGAAGAGCGGTATTCGCATACTGGACAGGATGAGTTATCCGATCGAGCTGGGGCGTGATTCCTATGCCAGCGGGAAAATATCTCAGGAGACGGCAAATGTACTGTGTACGATTATCCGGGAATTTGCCCAGTCTATGAAGGGGTATCAGGTGGATGCCTATATTGCAGTGGCTGACAGTGCTGTCCGGGAGGCCATCAATGCCCAGCTGATCCTGGCCCAGGTCAGACAGAAGACCGGCGTGGAAGTGCAGATCTACAGCAATTCCGAGATGCGCTTTATCAGTTATAAGGCACTGGCCAGCCGGCAGGATGTGTTTGAAGATATTATCCAGAAAGGTACAGCCATCGTGGATATCGGTGGTGGCAGTATCCAGATCTCCCTGTTTGACAAAGACAATCTGATCATGACCCAGAATCTGCGGTTCGGAAATCTGCGTGTGAGGGAACGTCTGGCAGCATTGCGACGGGAGAGTCTTGACTATCAGCAGATGGTGCAGGAGCTGATCGAAGCTGATATTACGAGCTTCTGCAAGATGCATCTGAAAGACAGGAAAATCGCAAATGTTGTCCTCCTGGGAGATTATTTCTCGCTGTTTGTGGCAAAGAATCAGGAGGCGAGACTGGAGAACAGATTGTCAGCGCAGGAGTTTGCTGCCTGGTGCGACCATATCGTAACACTGCCTTTGCATGAGCAGGCAGATCGCCTGGGTATGGATATGGAGTATGCATCACTTCTGGTTCCGACGGCGGTACTGTACAGGACGATCATGGAGGCCTTCGAAGCAGAGAATGTATGGATTCCGGGCGTGGAGATGGCCGATGGATTTGCCTATGAGTATGGGGAAAAGAACCGCCTGATCAAGCCGACGCATAATTTTGAAAATGATATTCTGATGGCTGCGCGTAATATCGGAAAACGGTATGCGATCAGCAAATCCCATGTGACATATATGAGTACGGTAGCCATGACGATCTTTGACAGTATGAAGCGCATCCACGGTCTTGGGGCAAGAGAACGTCTTCTGCTTGAGATTGCTGTGCTTTTACATGACTGTGGAAAGTACATCAGTATGTCACAGGTCGGTGAATGCTCCTTCAATATCATTATGGCAACGGAGATCATCGGTCTGTCACACCGGGAACGAGAGATCATTGCGCTGGTGGTGCGTTATAATACCCAGAAATTTGGATATTATCAGGAAATCAGCCGATTGACGGGGCTGAACGAAGACGACTATGTGCTGGTGGCAAAGCTTACGGCTATTTTGCGCGTGGCTAATTCGCTGGATCGAGCCCATAAACAGAAAGTCGAGGGGATGAAAGTGACTTTGCAGGATCAGAAGCTGATCATTCGTCTGGAAACGCATAAAGATCTGACACTGGAAAAAGGTCTGCTGGGAGAAAAGCTGGATTTCTTCGAAGAAGTATTTAATATCCGTCCGGAAATACGGACAAAAAAACTGGTGTAAACGTAAGAAAACCTGCAAAGTATCGAAAACAGGATGAAAAAAAGTACTGTCTGGATACCTATATAGATTTTTAAAAATTAAAAGAAAAAACTGCCGGACGAAAGCTGGTCTGGAGACAGGAGGAGCAGATGAAGACGGATATGTATAATAATCCGGAATATTACCGCAACCGTGAGATAAGCTGGCTCAGTTTTGATGAACGTATACTGGATGAGGCAAGGGATAAGACCCTTCCCTTGTTTGAACGACTGAAATTCTTAAGTATTTCTGCTTCTAATCTGGATGAATTTTTCATGGTGCGTGTGGCTTCCGTCAGAGATATGATGAAAGCTGGTATCGAGAGAAAGGATATTGCCGGACTGACACCAAAGGAGCAGTTTAAGCTGATCATTCCCCGTACCCATGAGCTGATGCAGGCGCAGTATCAGGTGTACAATCGGTCTCTGCTGCCGGCACTTCATGGCATTGGCCTGGAAGTGATCACATCCCACGAAAAGCTGACAAAGGAACAGGCAGAGGATGTCGACCGCTATTTTATGGAAGATATCTATCCGGTACTTACTCCGATGGCGATGGATTCGGCACGGCCGTTTCCGCTGATTGCGAATAAGGCCTTAAATATCGGGCTTCTGATCCGCAAGAAAGAGGCAAAAAAGGAAGATGAACTGGAATTTGCGACGGTGCAGGTGCCGTCAGTGCTTCCACGCATCTACGAATTGCCGGAACAGGGGGATGATGTCCGCCGTGTGATCCTTCTCGAAGAGATCATCCGCAGAAATATTGGACGTCTTTTTCTGGGCAATGAGGTCATCTGTGCAAGCCCGTACCGTGTAACCCGGGATGCTGACATGGAGATTGACGAGGACGATGCGGAGGATCTGTTAAAGGAGATCCAGAGGCAGTTAAAGAAGCGCCGCTGGGGACAGGTCATTCGCCTGGAAGTGGAAGAGGGAATCAACAAAAAGCTGTTAAAGATTTTAAAGGATGAGCTGGAAGTCCGGGAAGAGAATATCTATATGTTCAACGGACCGCTGGATCTGACGTTCCTAATGAAAATGTACGGCCTGAAAGGCTTTGAGGACTATAAAGTACCGGGGTACACACCGGCAGCAGTACCGGCCCTGATGAATGACGACACGATCTATGACAACATCCGCAAACAGGATATTCTGCTGCATCATCCCTACATGACGTTTGATCCGGTCGTGGACTTTATCCGGCAGGGCGCATCAGATCCGCAGGTACTGGCGATCAAGATGACACTGTACCGTGTCAGTGGCAATTCCCCGATCATTGCGGCTCTGGCGCAGGCGGCGGACAATGGCAAGCAGGTTACCGTTCTGGTTGAGCTGAAAGCCCGTTTTGATGAGGAAAACAATATCGGCTGGGCCAAGAAGCTGGAAAAGGCCGGCTGTCACGTTATTTACGGCCTGTTGGGCTTAAAGACCCACAGTAAGATCGCGCTGATCGTCCGCCGTGAGGAAGACGGTATCCGCCGGTATGTCCATCTGGGCACCGGCAACTATAACGATTCCACGGCCAAGCTGTATACCGACTGCGGTATCCTGACCTGTGACCGGGAGATCGGAGAGGATGCGACGGCAGTGTTCAATATGCTGTCCGGTTATTCAGAACCGTCCAGCTGGCATCATCTGATCGTGGCACCGATCTGGATGAAAAAGCGTTTCCTGCGTATGATCGAGCGGGAGGCTGCCAATGCCCGTGCAGGAAAAGAGGGGCATATCATCGCAAAAATGAATTCCCTGTGTGATCCGGACATCATCAGTGCGCTGTATGCGGCTTCGGCAGCAGGGGTAAAGATTGAACTGATCGTCCGGGGTATCTGCTGTCTGAAAACAGGCATAGAGGGTGTGAGTGAAAATATCACCGTGCGTTCGATTGTCGGCAATTTCCTGGAGCATGCAAGGATCTTTTATTTCTATAATAATGGGGTTGGGGAAGTCTACATGGGCAGTGCGGACTGGATGCCGAGAAACTTAAACCGCCGCGTGGAGATCGTATTCCCGGTGCTGGATCCAGAGGTAAAAGAGCAGGTGATGCATATTGTCAATATCCAGCTGGAGGATACGCTCAAAGCCAGAATCTTGCAGCCGGATGGCAGTTATGAACGTGTGGATCTTCGGGGAAAGGAAAAGCTGTGTGCACAGGATTTCTTCTGCAAAGAAGCCACGCATAATGCACGAGTGCAGGACAATAAGCTGAAGGACCAGCGGATCTTTATTCCGGCCGAACCGGTGGAAGAGGTATAGGGCAGGAAACAGATTCTGCAGGAAACGAACAGGATATAAGATATGGCAGAAAAGCCACAGAAGCAATACAAAGGTAAATGCTTCTGTGGCTTTTTAAAGACAAGTTTAATGGTAGACGATACTCTGCTGCAGATGTTCCCAGAGTTCGTAGGGCACCTGCAGATTTCCACGTCCTGTACCGAGATCGATATCCGGTTTGTTGCTGCCATGGAAATCAGAGCCGCCGGTGATGCACAGCGCATATTTGCGGGCCAGCTGGCGGACACGGGATTCATCCGTCCAGCGGTAGGTGGAATAGATAGCTTCGATACCATCAAGAGTATGCTCTGTCTTCAACAGAGCCACCAGTGCGTCCAGATCATTTTCGGACAGCCTGTACAGCATGGGATGAGCCAGTACGGCATACCCACCGGCCCGGTGGATCAGATCTACGGCCTGTCCGGGTGTTACCTTTTCCCGGGGCACAAAGCAGGGCGCATCGTCACCTATATAACGGTTAAAGGCATCTTTGATCGTATGGACATAGCCGTGATTGAGCAGATAACGGCCGAAATTTGCCCGGGTCCAGACAGCATCCGGATTTTCGGCGGCCATTTTCTCCCAGGTAATGTCAATATGGTATTCTTGCAGTTTGGCGATCATCTTGCGGTTTCGAAGGTCTCTGGTATCCTGAAATTCTTTCAGATCATGGAGAAACTGCGGATCCTGCCAGTGGATGGCAAGCCCGAGGACATGGATATCTTTGCCGTTATGATTTGTGGAAAATTCGAGCCCCGGGATCAGTTCGATGCCGTAATGCTCTGCAGTTTCCAGCGCTTCGGAAATACCTGCAATCGTATCGTGATCGGTCAGTGCGATGGCAGATAACTGTTTTTCTGCCGCATAAGCGACAAGCTCTGCCGGGGTGAGCGTCCCATCGGAACAGGTGGAGTGGGTATGAAGATCAATATATTGCTCGGACATGGAGCTCCTTTCCTGCGGCATGAACAATGGATGATTTCAGAATGGCAGATGTACAGTCAGAGAGACCAGCCCATATGTTCATAGCCGTTATGTGTAATTTATAAAGCGTATCATACATAAAAATGAAATAAATTCAGATTTTGTAAAAAAACTGTTGACAGTATAGCATAAACCGGATATAATAATCAAGTCGGTGCGGAAAACACAGACAAGATGGCAACTTGGTCAAGGGGTTAAGACGTCGCCCTCTCACGGCGAAAACAGGGGTTCGATTCCCCTAGTTGCTGCTACAGATAAAATCCCGGAGCTCGAAAGAGTTCCGGGATTTTTGGTATACAAGAATATAGAAATGCCCTACCGTAAATAGTAGGGCAATACTTTGATCCAGTACATTCTTTTTAAGCTGGTGGAGAAGTCATATACAGCTCCAGCTGCTGAAAGAAATCATCTGAAGCATAAGGCTCTGCAGAAAAATCAATCGTAGCAGCCAGTGTTTCGGCACCAGCGTGATAAGAGCTGAAGAAATTGTGCAGTGCAGCATGCAGGGTCTCGGTATTGACGGCTGCACTGAGATGGCTGTCGCTGTTGATGTTTGTTGTCAGGGCGGCACTGTAAACTTTGTGGACGGCGGCCATGCCCAGAAGCTCTACACCTTCTTGCTCACGGGCATTGCTGGCGGTGTCGGCATAAATAGCGTTGAATAACTGCCAGAGAGAAGTATTTGCGGAGTCAAAATTGAGATAGTTAAAGTCACCGGACACTGCGATAGCGGCTACCAGACCGCCGATGGTGTCTGTTTCTCTTTTAATGGCCTCTTCATCTGGAGTTTCGGCATCGAGTTCTGTGGAAAGTGCAAAACCAAAGTGTGACCACAGATTTTCGAGAGAGTAGCACCATTCCATCAATTGAGGGGAAGAATAATACACATTCGAATCATCCGATCGTATTGCAGTGTTCAGATCCAATTCCCAGATTTTAAAGGCCTGATCCAGTGCATCCAGCAACTGTTCTTTATCAGGTTTCTGAAAAACATCATCAAATGTATCCTTGAGCTTGAAGATGCGAAATTCCATGTCATCTTCGGACGTAATGATCTGGCTGGAAGCTGTACTGTCACCGGACAGAACACGCTGTCCATTGCGATCAGCTGTGGCGGATTCCGATCTGGAAAGCACCCGTAAGCCGCCAAAGAATAAAAAGTACGCAATACACAGTATGGCTGCAATACACAAAAGACTTCTTTTTTTACTGCGCTTTTTAGCAGTGTCGGAAGCTGTTTTGTCTTCTGGGGCTGTTCCTGTGGACGAGGTCTCGGCATCATGAAACAGCTTTTCCGGTTCTTTCTCTTCATCATGAAAAATCCGCTCAGAGACAGGAGAAGTCTGTGCGTTCGAAGAAGCCGAAGCTGTCTGGCTATGTGTGTCTCTCGAAGAAGCCGAAACTGTCTGGTTGTAAGTGTCTTTTGGAGCAGGCACAGGTCTGGCATACAGCACTTTCATAAAAGCCGCAATATCCGGATACCGTTCCAGCGGATCGACCTGCAGACCTTTTTCAATGGCTGTACAGGTGGTTTTCTGCAGGGAAAGCCCCGGTATATGGGAAAGCGGTGTCAGCTGATCCTCTTTGACCCGTGCCGCCGCTTCCTGGGGGCGCATTCCGGTCAGCATCTGGTAAAGTACGGCACAGATGGCATACAGATCGGACCAGGGCCCTTGACGGCTGTCAGAATGATACTGCTCTTCGGGGGCGTAGCCTCGTTTCAGAATGACGGTCAGATTATCGTCGTCATCCTGTGAAAACGTGCGGGCAGCACCGAAATCGATCAGGGTCAGCGTCTGATCGGGCTGTACCATCAGATTTTCCGGGCTGATGTCACGGTGCAGGATGTGTCTGCTGTGCATGGCAGAGAGTGCCAGCAGGATGGGACGGATCATTTCCAGTGCCCGTTTTTCCGTAAAAGGTCCGTTCTGGGCTTTCATATATTTTTTCAGAGAAATGCCCGGAACGTATTCCATGACCAGATAGGACGTTCCATTGGCCTGTACCATATCAAGAACATGTACGATATGCTCCACATCAGAAAGCATATGGAGAATACGCCCTTCTTCCGTGAAACTTTTCATGCCCGTGCGGTAATATACGGCTTTGGCGGCATCCGCTGGCAGCACAGTTTCACCATTGACGTCACGGATGGCAAGCTCATTGGGGAAAAATTCCTTGATAGCTACGATGGTTTCGTCTGTCAGGCGCATGGCTATATAGGTGATACCGAAACCGCCTTTGCCCAGCGGACTGCCGATCAGATATTTCCCGGCCAGAATGGAAAAGACCGGAAGCGCGTCCCTGGGTGTCAGACGGTCTTTGGGATAGCCGCAGCGTGGGCAGTCCGTGGTGGGATCATCCCAGCGGTGCATGCAGCCGGGACAGAGGTGTTGTATATCTAACATGAGAGCTGCTCCTTATTTGTTTTCTATATCTTTGTCTGTTTCAAAAGTTACATCCGCATATTCGTAGTGACCGCCTGCAACCTTTATGGCGCAGGGGGCATTGTTAAAGAAAGCTCCATTTACAGTCAGACTGCCCTTGGTATAGATCAGACTGTCAGAACTGTCATGAAAGATAGCACTTTCATCGATCACTGCACAGCCGTCAGCTTCATTTTTCAGGCCGAAACGTCCGCCCTCAACCAGTGTTGTAATACCAGTGAATGTGATGTCAGCATAAAAATTACCGGTAAATGCAGCGCCTTTAGTGCCATTATGGATCGTACTGGAATAGCTACCACTGTTTCGGACGGTGCTGTCATATACAGAAAGGCTGCCCTGATTGTCAATGGTATAATAGGTGTTCAGATTGTCGGCTTCCTGGTCTGCGACACCATTTTCCGCACTTCGGGTTACATCCATAAAAGCAAGATAGGCAACACCGTCAGAGGCATTGCATAAGGCAGCCTTTTCGTTGGTCAGATTGTCCAGCGTACCTTCCCGCAGGGTCAGATATCCATGATTTATGATCGTATGATCAGAAACGTTGCACAGGGTATGGTTGTCAAAGTCAATAGATATTTCAAGCCCTGCAGGAATACAGATATCTTCCGTGAGATCCTTTAAAAGACGGATGTTCAGATCAGAACCTGAATACTGTTGTGCAAACTGTATCGCTTCCGTCAGACTGGTATAGTAATCAAGTACAGATCCGCCGGACATTTCAATAACAACGGCAGAATCGGATGAAGCCTGTGGCTCATCAGCAACAGCCGTTGTCTCTGGTAGTCCGTCAGAGCTGGTATAGGATATAGCCGTTGTTTCCTGGAGTTCGGAAGAACTGCTATAAGGTACAGAAGCTGCTTGCTGCCCGGAGGACTGCTGGTTACCGGCCAAAATGAAATCGACAATGGAACGACCGAGAAACAGACCGAGAAACAGACCAAACACGGCAAGGACGATATAACCGGCAACACGGAGGAAAGATCTGTGACTGGTGTTTTTGTCAGAAGATGTCTGCGTTTCGGTGTGTGAATCCGGTTGCTTTGCCGGCGGTTCTGTGGAGCCGTCAGAGATGTTTCCGGAAGTTTCAGCAGAAGAACCATTAGAATCCACAGATGCTGTTGTCGGAGAAGTTGTCGCGTTATCTTTCGGGACAGTTTTTTCTTCAGCATACGCAGAATCCGCATACAGATCCTTCATCAGTGCCTTCATACTGGCATATCGTTCCAGCGCATCCACCTGCAATCCCTTTTCAATAGCCTGACAGACCGAAGGGCGTACAGAAATCTGCGGCAGCCGGGAAAGCGGCGTCAGCTGATCGCTTTCCGCACGTTTATCAGCTTCCTGCGGCAGAATGCCGGTCAGCATATGATATAGAACGGCACAGACGGCATAGACATCGGTCCAGGCTCCCTGGCGGCTGCCGGAATGATACTGTTCCTCCGGAGCATAGCCTCTTTTCAGGATAACGGTCAGATTTTCGTCATCATCGGTGGAAAATTCCCGGGCAGCACCAAAATCGATTAGTGTCAGCGTATGATCCGGGCCATACATCAGGTTTTCCGGGCTGATGTCACGGTGCAGGATATGTTTCTGGTGCATGGTCTGCAGTGCAGAAAGAATGGGACGCATCATAGTCAGGGCTTCCCATTCTGTAAATGGCTTTTCCTGCTTTTTCATCTGCTTTTTGAGGGAAATGCCGGGAATGTACGACATGACCAGATAGGCAGTGTTGTTGCAGTACAGCATATCCAGAAACTGTACGATGCCGGGAATATCAGAAAGACGGTGAAGAAGCTCCCCCTCCCGGGTAAAGCTTTTCATGCCTGTGCGAAAATAGAGGCTCTGTTTTTCATCAACGGGCAGTACAGTTTCCGTATCGGCAGCACGACAGGCAAAGTCAGCCGGAAAATATTCTTTGATGGCAACGACCGTTTCCGTCTGCAGATCCATGGCAATATAGGTAATACCAAAGCCACCCTTTCCCAGTGGAGCTCCCACCAGATATTTTCCCTGAAGAATCGTAAAAACCGGCAGTGCGTTTTCGGATACCGGCGTGTCGGCTGTGTAGCCGCAGTGCGGACAGACGGCAGCAGAATCCGGCTTCGTCTGCATACAGCCGGGGCACAGATGTTGGATATCAAGCATAGTTATACCTCCCAGTCTGCCAGAAGCTGGAATGCATTCTGACGGTTTCCAAGATAAAAGGTACTGCCATCGGTTACTTCCAGACTGGTATTTGTGATCAGTCGCTCACCGTCAGCGGTGTAGGTGCCGTTGGCAGAATAATCCGTAATGACGAAGGTATGTCTTGTCGCATGATAGCAGATGCAGACATGGCGGCGGCTGATATCGGAGGCATTGACTACGATCTGACAGGACTGGCTGCTTCTGCCAAGAAGTATATTTTCATAGGCCGGAAGCGGAAAGGTTTTTCCCTGTAAAGCACCGGACAGAAAGACAAGCGTGCCGCAGACAGGTGTAACATCTGCTGAAGTATCCGCAGAAACGGGCGGGATTTTGTTTTCCCCTGCTTTTGCTGTCAAAGTATGGATCTGCCAGAGCAGACCGCAGCTGATGGCCGGGCAGAGTAAGAGCAGCAGCACGATACCGAGCCTTAGAACTGTGCCGCCATTCTGCCATTGCAGCCGGACAAGCTCTAATGCTGTGTGACCGCTGAAAACTGGCAGAAAGAGTACAGCCAGTTCAAAAAGCAAAAGGAGTGCGGCCAGAATCGTCTGAAAGCGAAAATCTGTACGTTTCATACGCTATACCTCCATTTCGGAAATGTGCTGTGCCAGAAGTTCCAGTGTTTCTTCTTTGGAATAGACCAGATGGCTTCCGGCAAGGGACTGCATGAAATCAGAAAAGATCCGACAGATCGATTCCTCTGCAATGTGGATATTGCAGCAGTAAGCGCCGTAAACAAAAGCATTGGTCGTATAAATATGAAGCCCCATTTTCGGATGCACGTAGATCGACAGATAATCCGGCAGCTGCAGACTGGTCGGACGCACCAGAATACCCTGTACTGTGCCTTTGTCGATCTCTTCATACAGATAGCGGAGCATCTGCCGGATATCCTGCGGCTCCAGCGGCGGGACATACTGTGGTGGAAGGTCGGCCATGGAACAGGTATGGATCAGATCCAGCAATCCTTTTTCTGTAAAAACGGTCTGGTAGGTACCGGTGATCTGACGGAGCACGGAAAAATGATGCTCGACAAGGGCAAACATTTCTTTATAAGGCATCGTATCATTATGCATATATTTCCGGATGACATCCGGTGTGATATAGCGTCCGGGACAGGGCTGGGGCATCATGACCTGCAGACTGTCCGGGAAGGTATTGGAAATATATTCCTGTAAAATTTCCAGAATATTGCTGTTGCAGTACACCAGAGGATCGCAGCATTCGAGAAGATTATGAAAGAATCCGGAATAAAATTCGATCAGTTCCCTGTCATTGCGGATCTGCGCTATGGACAGATCTTCGGAGATCTGGATCAGATAATGCTGCGTGATGATGTAATAGCTCATCGGTGACATCGTAGCCGTTTTTGGGGCTTCGCAGAAATAGTAAGGGCGATAGCTGCCACGGGAGGCCAGACAGAGCGGTATGACAGAGCGTAAAAGCTGCAGGTTTTTTACAACGGAGTCACGCTCGGCGTGGAAACAGAGCAGGGCATCCACAGTGAACTCTTTCTGTGCCAGCCATAGCTCCATAAGCTCCATGGTCAGATCCAGTTTTTCCGGAAGAAATATGGAAAAAGAGGCTTTGCTGCTGTGGGTGGCTTCATAGATCAGAACGGTACGGATCGCATTGCGTACAGCGTATTCACCCTTCAGAAGCCGGTCCGTAAGATCAATATGTTCCACCTGCGGCGGCGGAAGCATCGAGAAACGGATGGAGGAGAGGGCGTTCAGAAGATCGCCGACAGCCTGCCGGTTTTCATAGGTCTCTTCACCCTGTAACAGGATATCGTACAGGCGGAAAAATTCTTTGCGCTGATCTACGGTCAGATTGAAATGGCGGGCCAGAGCCTGAACAACCTTATAGGACAAGACACGCTCGTCTGTCAGTGCTTTATGTATAGAGGTACGCTCCGCTTCAATACTGCGGGCGATGGAGGAGATAGATTCTCCGCTGTCCTCAATCAGATTTTTCAGATAGATACTGAATTTTGACATAAGAAAGAGTCTCCTTCTATTTATAGAATAGATTGTATCACCGGTTGTAAAAAAGGTTGTATACAGCAGCCTTTTACCTGTGTAATGCAAATGCATTGTCTACATATATTTTAGCATAATCTGTGTACGGATTCTGTGACAAAAAATGAAAAATAATCGCCACACATTCTGTCACAGATTGTTCCGGGATATAAATTTTTTTATACTTGACGTAGAAAAAAAGACCGGAGGTGATGCGGTGAAAATATTCGGAAAGAAGAAAGAGGACGGAGAAAAGAAAAAAGCGGGTTTTTGTCAAAGACTGTCACCGGTCAGAAAAGATAAAAAGAAGAAAAAAGAGCAAAAAAAGCAGGCCGAAGAAACAGAAGCAGCAGAAGTTCAGCCGGAAGCGCTTTCGGAGGAGACGATTACAGAAAATCTGTATATACAGGAAAATTCAGCAAAACCGGACAGCCTCAGGGTGGCGGCGGCCAGTCTGATCGGCAGCCGGAAAAACCAGCAGGACAGTCTATGCTATCAGTGGATTCCTGAAAAAGGATTTCTCGCAGCGGTATGTGACGGCATGGGCGGTCTTGGCGGCGGTGAGCTGGCCAGTTACACTGCCTGTATGCAGCTGTTTGAAGCGTTTCGGAAAAGTCAGGAGACGGCGCCTGTGGATTTCTTTATGGAAACAGCGCCTAAGCTGGATGTGTCCGTGGCCGGGCTGACCGATGCGGAGGGGATTTCGCTTGGTGCGGGAACTACGCTTGTTGCCGTATGGATCAGAGAAAGCCGGCTGTACTGGCTTTCTGTCGGGGACAGCAAGCTGTATCTGGTACGGCAGCATAAGACCCGTTGCCTGACTACACCACACAATTACCGGATGCTTCTGGATAAGAGAAAACAGGCACATACGATCACACCGGAGCACTATGAAGCAGAGCTTTTAAGAGGCGAGGCTCTGGTCAGCTATATCGGAATGAACGGGTTAAAATACATAGATATATCTGTGGAAGGTCTTGCGCTGGAAGAGGGAGATCAGCTTGTTTTATGCAGTGACGGATTTTACAGACAATGTCCGGAAGAAGAACTGGCCGCACAGCTGGAAAGCCTGACGGGAGAATATGAGACGTTTGCTGCACAGCTGGCAGAGCGTGTGATCCGGAATCAGCCTCGTAAGATGGACAATACCACACTGATCCTGATCCGCTACAGCCCCAAAGAAGAACAGAAAGAGGAAGAAAACATAACAAAAGGAGAGAATGAGATATGAAATTAAGTACATGCCCAAATGGTCATTTTTATGACGCAGACAAATATGCATCCTGTCCGTACTGTGTGCCGCAGGATGAGGCCGAAGCCGTGACGGAGGCTCTGAAAACAGAGGATTTTTCCGCACCGGCAACACCGGCTGCACAGACACCGCAGCCCGCACCGGCTCCGGCTGCACCGAAAAAACAGCCGTCTTTTGTGAATACGGCGGTCAATGGCTGGGAAGAGCCGGAGGACGATGAAAACTGTACGGTAGGATACTATGCGCAGGTGATTGGGGTTGAGCCGGTTGTGGGATGGCTTGTCTGCATCAAAGGTGCTTACAGGGGAGAAAGCTTCAAGCTGAAAAGCGGCCGCAATTTTATCGGTCGTGCCGCCAATATGGATATCGTTCTTGGCGCAGACCAGAGTGTGTCCCGGCTTCGCCATGCGGCTGTGGTATATGATCCGAAGAGCCGTGCATTTATTGTGGCAGCAGGAGATGCCCGGGAGCTTTGTTATCTGAACGGGGAGGTCGTGATCAGCAGCCAGAAGCTGAAAGCCTATGATGTGCTGACATTGGGGAATACGGAACTGATGTTGATCCCACTTTGCGGAGAAAAATTCTCATGGGATGATACGGCACAGGAAAATGAGGTGAAGGCATAATGGCAGTCGCAGAGAAGCAGCCGCTGTCCGCGGTGAAACGAGGAAAAAGAGGAGCAATCATCGGCAGTATCCTCATTGTGCCCATTCTGATACTGAATATTGTGGCAGGTGAACTTGGACCATCACCGATAGAACTGGTGCTGGGAATGGTGATAACTATCGGCGCAGGAACGTGCTATGGCTTCGGCTATGCCTTCGGCTGGACGTGGTTACTGCGCTGGGCAGCCGGTGCACTGCATTACAGTGGCCATGTGCTGGATGCCGGATTTATATGGTGGATCTGTACCGGCAGAAAGGGCGGTATTATCCGGGGACTTATATTTGCTACGTTCCTGCTCACCTTTGCGGTCACTCTTGCCTGGATACCCGGTGTCGTAAAAGGTATTAAAGAAATCCGGGCAGAAAAGAAAAACGAAGGGTATACAGGAAACAGAGTCGTAAACGAAAAAAAATCAAGAAAAGAAAGACTCTTTGCTAAGAAGGCAGAAGAAATTCCGGCCGTTGCTGAAAAAAAAGAAGCGGTGGCGCCGGTGCAGACTGTGACAAAAATACCGGAAACTGCTTCGGCAGCGGCAGTCAAAGCCTGCTATATGGACTGTCATGGAGGCGAATTTGACGGAGCATCCTTTGATATGCGGGATATCCGCCAGCTTGCCATCGGCAGAAATCCGCAGCTGTGCCGTGTTATACTGAATGAGAGCGGTATCAGCCGGATCCACTGTATGGTGCAGTATCGCGCGGACGGTATGTATGTGCAGGATCTGTCAACCAACGGTACATATCTGTTAAACGGTGCAAAATTACCAAAGGGAATCTTTGTAAAGGTACAGCCGGGGGACGGTATACGGCTGGGCAAAACAGGACCGGATTTCAGATTTCGTTAAGGAAAAGGTAAAGGACAGCCGGAAGCACAGCGTTTGTTTCCGGCTGTAGCTGTAAGAAGGGAGAGGACAGATGAAAAGGGAAAATGCGGATGTTACATACGGTCTGCCTTTGGAATCCATTGTCGGCGGCAGATATCTGATCCAGAAGGTACGCTGTGTGCAGGAAGATCAGATCGTATATCTGGCGGCGGATCTCGTTGAAAAAAAGCAGGTGGAGCTGATCGAATATTTTCCACAGGAGCTGGTAACCAGAAACGGCGCGGGTGGCGAGGAAAATGTAACTGTCCTGCCCGGTGGACAGGAAAAGCTGCAGCAGCAGATCCGGCAGTTTGAAAAAGAGCATGACAATACGGTACGGGATCATCATACGGTGTATGCGGTTTCAAAGGTGAGAAATGAGAACAAAGGGAAGATGCCCGTCTGGGCGAGTGTACTTTGTCTGGCCGTCATTGTTGTGGGTTTTGGTATGCTGGTGTCATTGGTTTGGCCTGTAAAAGGGCAGGATGAGGGCAGTAAAACCGCATTAGAGGATATGACAGATACGGAAATAGTGGATATGCTGCTAAAAGAAATGTGCCAGGATGAAGAGGTGGATCTTCAGGAAAGCCTGCCGGAGGAAACAAGTACATATTCGGAATATTGCCAGATCTACCATCCGGGATATTCGGCAGTGGCTTATGATTCAGAGGAACAGGTATTATATTACAATAATATCCTGCTGGTTCATTTACTGGATCAGTTGTCAGAACAGGAAAAGCAGCAGCTCGCTGATCTTGCAGGTGGAGAAATTGTTGGCTATATTTCCGGTGCTATGGAGATCTTACAGGTAAAAGTACCGGCACAGGATGCTGCTTCGCTGGAACAGTGTGCGCAAAAACTGATGGAGAACGAGCATGTGCTGTATGCTTCTACAGACGGGCCAATAGGAATTGAGAACTGTGATGAGGATAATAATCCATGGTGTGGTTCGAATGAAAATCCGGAAAGTGATAAAGGCAATGTCGGTAATCCCGGTGGAAATGACTGGTGGGCAGAGGCCATAGATGCGTATGGTGGCTGGGAGTATACCAAATATGCAGAGCCGATCAAAGTGGCCGTGATTGACAGTGGTTTTTCGGAAAATCATGAGGATATGGATATTCACATGATGAATGAAAATCAGGCAGACAATCATGGTACGCATGTGGCAGGGTTGATTGCTGCAAAAAACAACAGTGTGGGAATCCGGGGAGTTGCGGATCAGGCAGAGTTGATCGGAATTGACTGGCAGCAGAATGATACGAGCCTTCTGGAACATTGTAGTTTTCTCGCTTTCCTTTCGGAGGCAGTGCGCCAGGGATGTAAAGTGGTGAATATGTCTTTTGGAATACATCAATTGTCATACAGAGAGTATGTTTTATCCGGAGAAGAGATTACAAATATGATAAGCAATGCACTGGATGGACAATATGAATTATATTTGAAAAGATTAAAAACAAGTTGCAAAACTTCTGTGAGATGGTGTATGGCGGCAATGGTTAATTTACATGTGCAGGGATATGATGATTATCTTTTAGTGCAGTCTGCAGGAAATGGAATCGATAATGGTGAAGGGGTCGGCCTGGGAGCACAACAAAATGGATTCTTCATTTCGCTTGATGGCAGTTATTATACGGAATGTCTGTTGACATATACAGAAAAAGTGCGGAAAATCATAGAAAATGCAGGAGGATATCAGTATTTCAGCGGAAGAATTCTGGGTGTCGGTGCAGTGAAAAATGACAGAAATAATCAGGGATATTATAAGATGAGAGAAAGCTCTAATTATGGACCACAGGTTGGTATCTGTGCTCCGGGAGAAGATATTTACAGTACATTGGCTGCTGAAAAAAAGGGGCTGAAGATGGTTGAGCGTAAGGATTTGTATGGGACGCTTAGTGGAACATCAATGGCGGCACCGATCGTCAGTGGCGCCGCAGCTCTTGTGTGGTCGGTGAATCCTGAGTTGAAGGCATATGAAGTAAGAAATCTTTTACGGGAAACAGCAAAGACAAAAGCTATAGATGAGGATTCAACACAGGCACAGAATGTATATCCAATGCTAAATGTCAAAGCAGCAGTGGAAAAAGCATATGATATGCGAAAAGAAGATGAAAATACCGGATCGGATACATCAAAGACACCGGAAACATCAAAAATACCGGAGATAAAGGAAATACCCACAAAAGTATCCGAAAAAACATCGGAGAAGAAACTGCCGAAGGATCTTTTCGAACAGTACCTCCAGTCCACCCTCATTCCCCAGTACGGCCTTATGTCCACCGACTCGTGGCAGCTTTCCACATCTCTGAACACATGGGAAAAAGGCGACGATTCTCCGATGGACGGTATTTTAAGTGCCCTGATCCAGGATCTGGACGATGACGGACAAGACGAAATGCTGGTTGTCCGTTTTACACCGGGAGATAAAGGCCGGATGTATCTGGAAGTATATGAGGCCAATGGCCAGAATGTCGGTTTACAGGACAAAGTGGATTTTGATACCAGTGACTACTGCAAATACCGCTGGGATGCCCGGCTGACCGTGTTTGCCAAAGCATATCAGGGAGAAACGTTGCTGTATCTGTATGCATATGACGATTCGGGAAATGATTTTACCGATGAAACCATCCAGCAGCTGCGATACAGAGATAACAGTCTGAAAATTTCAAAATACTGGCACTTCGAGACGAAATGGGACAGATCTGTCTGGCTGGAATCCGGAACGGTAAAGGATGCAGACTGTAACCGCAGACAGTTCATTTCCTGGCAGGAAGAGGGCTGGTATGACGAAAGTCACATTAAGGAAGTGCAGACACAGGAGAAAACCCTGGGTTCCGATGATAATGTGGATACATCCACCGCAGAATATCAGGAGGAGCTGAATACACTCCTGGCTGAAATGTATGCAGACCTGCAATCCGAGACCGGCCTTACCTTTAAACGCTGTGCCGATACGGATATGGTCAACGGCATGATTGCCCATACCCTGATATGGAGCGGCAGGGATCTGTTTTACAATCATGGCGAAGACGACAGCACCTATGTGGCAGCTCTGGATAATCAGTACAGAGACGATAAAAATACAATTGTACCGTTTGATTACACGGAAATTGTCAGAAAATAATCCGTTCTTAACATTGCCCCAAACCGCATTTTGTGGTATTCTGTTAAATAATAAAAAACAGTTAGTCAGGGGGCGGATTTACTATGAAAAAACGTGTGATTACTATTAGCCGTCAGCACGGCAGTGCCGGAAGAGCCATCGGCCATATGGTGGAAGAAAAGCTGGGCATTAAGTGTTACGACCAGCAGCTCATAGAGATGATTGCAAAAGAAAGTGGCTTTGCAGCAGATTTTATCGAAGAAAACGGTGAAAAAGTCACCAACAGCCTGCTGTTTAATATAGCAACAAGTCTGACATTTGCCTACAATACCTTCTCCAAGGAGAGAATGTCCTTACAGGATCAGCTGTTTATCGCACAGGGCCGCGTGATCAAAGACCTCGCAGAAAAAGAACCCTGCGTCATCGTAGGCAGCTGTGCAGACTACTTCCTGTCCGAACGCAGCGATGTTATGAACGTTTTCATCCATGCCAATATGGAATTCCGTAAAAAGACAGCCGTAGAGCGGTACGGATACGATCCCAAAGACGTACAGGCAATCCTGACCAGAAAGGACAGAGAACGAGCCAGCCATTACCGGTACTATACCGAACACGAATGGGCCAGCGCCCCGAATTACCATCTCTGCCTCGACAGCAGCATGTACGGCATCGAAAAATGCGCCGACATCATCGCCGATCTCTACAAGATGGAGTAATCTATCCGTATAGTTGTTGCTAAACAAACTTATATTCTATAATCAAGAAACACCCTGCCAGTCACCAACAAGTCCGGCAGGGTGTTTTCCGCCAGTAAACAGAGAAGGATCGGGGAGTCTGCGGGCCCATTCCAAATGTTAATTTTTCCAAATATGTTACATTTTTCTTTCAAAAATATTGATTTCACAAAAAAAATAAGGTATGGTAAAACCATATGAGTATAAAACAGCAAAGAGAAGGGTAAAAACAATGAAGAAAAGATGTTATGCACTGCTGCTTGCCATCATGCTTGTCTTTGGCACTGTTCTGCCGGAAACAGCACTGACAGCAGTGAGCGTAGAAGCTGCAGCCTACAGCTATAATCCGAATGCAGCCATCGCTTATGCCGAAAAATACTGGACCAATTACAATGATGCCTATCCCAATTACAATATCTTCGGTGGTGACTGTGCCGATTTTGTATCCCAGAGCTTACATGCCGGCGGGTTACAGATGAATGCCAACTGGTATCATGCACCGGCAGATATCGTTCGAAATATCACCTGGACCTATGCTTCCAGCCTGAAATCATATCTGGAAAAATATTGCGGTAAAGCCGTTACGATTTATAAAGACTCCTCGAAAAAGACAGGCTACCGCGACAGCAATAAGAATGAGATCGATCCGAAAACAACGATCCGTCCCGGTGATGCCGTATTCTATTACTGGAAAGGCGGCAGCCGTTATGGCCATGCAGCAATCTGCGTTGGTTATGACAGCAAGGGTGAGCCGATCGTCAATGCACATAACAGTGACAGACATCATCTGAACTGGACTTTAAATGCTTATAAAAATGCAGACCACTGGTGTGTTATCCAGATCAACAGCACCCAGGATCAGAGTTCTTTAAAGGAGGTTCCGGCGGATGCCAGATCCTATACCGGCGAGCTCTGGAAAATCGGCGGAGCCAATCTGTATATGTATGAAGAGCCGTCCACAGATGCCCAGAAGCTGAAAACAGCTTCAGGAAGCGACTACAAGGCAGTTCGCTATGTCCCGGTAGCCGTATCTGAAAAGACAACAGTCGGCAATGATCTCTGGGGAAAGATTACATACAACCGCAGATCCGGCTGGGTCATTCTGCGAAGCAGCAGCAAGACCTATGCGAAGAAGATCGCTGACGGTTCCGGAGCGATCGTAGATCCGACACCGACACCGACACCGGCACCGGCACCGGCCGAAACAAAGCTTACCAGCATTGCCCTCAGCGAGACAAATATTCTTCTGGCAAAGAATGCCACCTGTGCGGTGAGCGTTAAAAGCTGTAAACCGTCCAATGCTGCCAACAAGAGTGTAACATGGACAAGCTCCAATACTGCGGTAGCTACAGTGAGTGCCAATGGTACAATCCGCGGGGTACAGCAGGGTACAGCGACCATTACTGCGACGGCCAATGATGGCAGCAATGTCAGAGCGGTCTGCAAGGTCACGGTAGGTACGACACTGTACAAGATCACAGCGTCCAGCGTAAAGCTTCGCAAGACAGCAAGCGGCTCAGCAAAGTCTCTGGCAACGATCAGGAAAAACAAGACGATCACCGTCACATCCTTCAAGTATAATGGCAAAAAGCAGTGGGGACGGACAACGTATAATAAAAAGACAGGCTGGGTATTACTGAAAAATGGAAAGACCTATGCCAAACCGGTATCTTCCGACAGCAATACAGGCTCCGGTGTGAAGGTGACAAAGATCACACTGAACAAGAAGAGTGCTGTGGTCAAGAAGAAAAAGACCATACGGCTTTCTGTAAAAAAATACGCACCGTCAAAACCGACCACAAAGGGTGTGACCTGGAAAAGCTCCAACACAAAGATCGCCAAAGTATCCTCTTCCGGTAAAGTCACCGGTATCAAAAAGGGTACGGTAACGATCACGGCAACAGCCAAAGACGGCAGCAATGTAAAAGCTACCTGTAAGATAAAAGTCAAATAGTAACATAATATGACTGCGAGCCACCCGTCTTTGTACGGGTGGTCCGCAGATTTTTTACGCAGACAGTCTGTCAGATATATACTGGCTGATCTGACGAAAAATCATATAACAACGAGAAAGGAAATACTATGGCAAAAAGTGTAAAATATGATGCCAGCAGCATATCCGTCCTCGAAGGACTGGAGGCTGTGCGTAAGAGACCGGGTATGTATATCGGCAGTACATCCAGAAAAGGTCTGAACCATCTGATCTATGAGATTGTGGATAATGCGGTGGATGAGCATCTGGCCGGATTCTGTGATCAGATCTATATTACGCTGCATAAGGATGGTTCCTGCACTGTAAAAGATAATGGACGTGGTATCCCAGTCGGTATGCATGAGAAAGGTGTTCCTGCAGCCCGGCTTGTCTTTACAACGCTGCATGCGGGCGGTAAATTTGATGATTCTGTATATAAAACCAGTGGCGGTCTTCACGGCGTAGGTTCATCCGTTGTCAATGCACTGTCCGTATGGATGGATGTACAGATCGCCAGAGAGGGCTATATTCATCACGACCGCTATGAGCGCGGCGAAGTTGCGCTGGAGCTGGATAACGGTCTGCTTCCGAAGCTGGGACGCACAAAGGAGACCGGAACAACGATCAGTTTCCTGCCGGATCCGGAAATCTTTGACCGGACAGATTTTTCCGCGACAGAGGTCAAAAGCCGTATGCATGAGACGGCCTACCTGAATCCGAAGCTGACGATCCATTTTGAGGATGACAGAAAAGATACCCCGGAGACCGTAACGTTTCATGAGCCGGACGGTATTATAGGTTTTGTGAAAGAACTGGATCAGAATAAAGAGGCCGTCATTGAGCCGGTTTATTTTAAGGGCGAGGCTGACGGTGTGACCGTGGAATGTGCGTTTCAGTATGTGAATGAATTCCATGAGAATGTCCTGGGCTTCTGTAACAATATTTATAATGCCGAGGGCGGTACGCATCTGACCGGCTTTAAGACCACATTTACCACACTGATGAATACCTATGCCAGAGAGCTGGGGATTTTAAAGGAAAAGGACAGCAATTTTACCGGTGCGGATATCCGAAACGGTATGACGGCTGTTGTGTCCATCAAGCATCCGGCCCCGCGTTTTGAGGGACAGACCAAGACGAAGCTGGATAACCAGGATGCAGCCAAAGCCACCGGTAAGGTGACTGCAGATCAGGTGCAGCTGTACTTTGACCGTAATCTGGAGCAGTTAAAGCAGGTATTGTCCTGTGCGGAACGCTCGGCAAAGATCCGTAAGACCGAGGAGCGTGCCAAGACAAACCTTCTGACAAAACAGAAATATTCCTTTGATTCCAATGGAAAACTCGCCAACTGTGAGAAAAAGGATCCGTCCCTGTGTGAGATTTTTATCGTCGAAGGTGATTCTGCCGGAGGTTCTGCCAAGACAGCCAGAGATCGTGCCTATCAGGCCATCCTGCCGATCCGCGGTAAGATTCTGAATGTAGAAAAAGCTTCTATAGATAAGGTGCTGGCTAATGCGGAAATCAAATCTATGATCAATGCCTTTGGCTGCGGATTTTCTGAAGGTTATGGCAACGATTTTGATATTTCAAAGCTCAGATATGACAAGATTATTATCATGGCCGATGCCGATGTCGATGGCGCCCATATCTCGACATTGCTTCTGACCCTGTTTTACCGGTTTATGCCGGAGCTGATCTATGAGGGGCATGTATACATTGCGATGCCGCCGTTGTACAAGGCGATTCCGTCCAGAGGAGAGGAAGAGTATCTGTACGATGACAAGGCGTTGGAAAAATACAGAAAACGTCATACCGGTCCGTTTACGCTGCAGCGCTACAAAGGTCTGGGTGAGATGGATGCCCAGCAGCTGTGGGAGACAACTCTTGACCCGGCAACCCGGCGTCTGAAACAGGTGGAGATCGAGGATGCCCGGCTGGCTTCCGAGGTCACAGAGATTCTGATGGGAACGGATGTACCGCCGAGAAAGGCATTTATTTATGAGCATGCGCGGGATGCGCAGCTGGATATATAGGACGGAGGTGTATAAGGCGTGAATGGAGTAGAAGAGAATATCATCAGAACAGAATATTCGGACGTCATGCAGAAATCCTATATCGATTATGCGATGAGCGTTATTATTTCCCGTGCCCTTCCGGATGTCCGGGACGGATTAAAGCCGGTACAGCGGCGTACGCTGTATGATATGTACGAGCTGGGCATCCGTTATGACAGACCGTACAGAAAGTGTGCGCGTATTGTCGGTGATACGATGGGTAAATATCATCCACACGGCGATTCATCGATCTATGATGCGCTGGTGGTGCTGGCACAGGATTTCAAAAAGGGTATGCCGCTGGTGGATGGACATGGTAACTTCGGTTCGATCGAGGGCGACAGTGCCGCTGCCATGCGTTATACCGAGGCACGTCTGCAGAAGCTGACCCAGGAGGTCTATCTGGCAGATCTGGATAAGCAGATTGTGGATTTTGTGCCAAACTTTGACGAGACGGAAAAAGAGCCGGAAGTATTGCCGGTGCGTATCCCGAATTTCCTGATCAACGGTGCGGACGGTATTGCTGTTGGTATGGCGACCAGTGTGCCGCCGCACAATCTCGGTGAAGTGATCGATGCCGTGGAAGCCTATATGGCTGATCACGATATCACGACTGAGGAACTGATGCAGTATGTGCAGGGTCCAGATTTCCCGACCGGCGGTATTGTAACGAACAAGGATGATCTGTTGTCTATCTATGAGACCGGTATGGGCAAGATCCAGCTCCGCGGCAAGGTGGAGATCGAAAAAGGGAAAAACGGTAAACAGAATATCGTAATTTCAGAGATCCCGTATACGATGATCGGCGCAAATATTGGCAAGTTCCTGAATGATGTGGCTTCCCTTGTGGAGTCCAGAAAGGCTTCGGAGATCACTGATATCTCCAACCAGTCTTCCAAAGAAGGTATCCGTATTGTACTGGAACTGAAAAAAGGTGCCGATGCGGAAAATCTGATCAATATGCTGTACAAAAAGACGCATCTGCAGGATACTTTCGGTGTCAATATGCTGGCCGTTGTGGATGGACGTCCAGAGACACTGGGACTGAAAAAAATCATCGAGCATCATGTGAATTTCCGCTTTGAGCTTGCCAACAGAAAGTATACAACGCTCTTGACGAAGGAAAAGGAAAAACGGGAGATCCAGGAAGGTCTGATCAAGGCCTGTGATGTGATCGATCTGATTATCGAGATCCTGCGTGGCAGCCGCAGCCAGAAACAGGCAAAGGACTGCCTGATCAATGGCAATACAGAAGGGATTATCTTCAAGTCAAAAGCCAGCGAAAAGAAAGCCATGGCGCTTTGCTTTACCGAGCGTCAGGCCACGGCCATTCTGGAAATGCGTCTGTACAAGCTGATCGGTCTCGAGATTGATGCCCTTCTGGATGAGCATAAAAAGACCGTAGCCAATATTACCCGCTATGAGGATATTCTGGAAAATTACGATTCCATGGCACAGGTGATCCGGGAGGATCTGGAAGCAATCCGCCAGGAATATGCCGTGGAACGAAAGACAAAGATCGAAAATGCCAGAGTCGTTGTCTTTGAGGAAAAGAAGATCGAAGAGACGGATGTCTGCGTGATGATGGACCGCTTTGGCTATGCCCGTTGCGTGGATCTGGCGGTGTATGAGAGAAATCAGGAAGCCGCTGCCGCAGAGAGCCGGTATATCATTACCTGTAAAAATACCGATAAGCTATGTCTGTTTACCGATAAAGGTAATATGTACCAGGTCAAGGTGCTGGATCTGCCCTACGGCAAGTTCCGTGACAAAGCGATCCCGATCGACAATTTCTGCAACTATTCCAGCTCCGCAGAGCGGATGCTCTATGTGGATGCGCTGGAGAATATAAGAAATCAGAAGTTTATGTTTGTCACTAAGACAGCGATGTGCAAGCTGGTGGACGGTTCGGAATTTGCGATCAATAAAAAGGCGAGTCTTTCTACAAAGCTTGGTGTTGACGATGAGCTGGTGCTGGTCGGTAATACATCTGTGATGGAGCATCTGGTGTTACAGACAAAGCAGGGCTATTTCCTCCGGATGCTTCTGACTGATGTACCGGAAAAGAAAAAGGCTGCCATCGGTGTGCGCGGTATGCGTCTGGCTGCCGGGGATGCGCTGGAAAATGCTTATCTGCTGGCCGGACGTGAGGAGTATACGATCGAGGTCCATGATAAAAAGCTGACTTTAAATAAATTGAAGCTGGCAAAACGTGACGGCAAGGGTACAAAGGTCAGAATATAACGACAGGGAGATGGTCAGAATGAAAAAGAGAATCGTTGCCATGGGGCTGTGTCTGCTTTTACTGGCCGGCTGCAGTAGCAAAGAGACAGTAAAGAATCCGGAGTCCTCTGTGACTGCAGCATCGGACAGCAGCGTGGTATCCGCAGCAGAAAGCAGCTCTGTCGCAGAGGAATCCTCGAAGAGTGTACTGCAGGCAGAGAGCATCAGCAGTGAAGCTGAAGCGGCAAAAGGCCTGATTGTGATCGATCCGGGACATCAGGCAAAGGGAAATGCTGAAAAAGAGCCGGTGGGACCTGGTGCCAGTGAAAAGAAGAAAAAGGTATCCAGCGGTACCCGCGGTACGACGACAAAGCTCTATGAATATGAGCTGAATCTGCAGGTGTCCTTAAAACTTCGTGATGAGCTGGAAAAAAGAGGCTATGAAGTCGTGATGACCCGCGAGACCCATGATGTGGATATTTCCAATTCCGAAAGGGCAGCAGTGGCCAATGATCTGCATGCGGATGCTTTTGTACGGATCCATGCCAACGGCTCGGAGAGCAGTAAGAAAAACGGTGCCATGACGATCTGTCAGACAAAGAAAAATCCGTACAACGGTGATATCTATACAGAGTGCAAGGCTCTGTCCACGGATATCGTAAATGCGCTGTGTGAAGCTACAGGCGCAAAAAACAACGGCGTCTGGGAGACCGATACCATGTCCGGCATCAACTGGGCCGAGGTTCCGGTGACGATCGTGGAGATGGGCTACATGACCAATCCCAAAGAAGACAAAGCCATGTCCACCGGGGAATATCAGGACAAAATCGTGACAGGAATTGCCAATGGTATTGACACATTTATCGAAGAAGAGGCAGATTCTGAAAAAAACAGCACGGATACAGAGGAAAATAACGGAAATTCCGGGGAAAACCCCTTGAAATCCGAAGAACAGAGTGCTATACTGGATAAGAATTAAATAACATGAGACTAGATGAGAGTGGACTTCGGTTCACTCTCATTTATGTAATAGGGGCATCTGTCCCTGTTACACAGGCAGCTTTTGGATGGAGGTATGTGTATTGAGTAAAAGAGAAGAATACGAGCGGAAAGCAGAAGCCATGCTGATGCCGATCATCGAAGCGCATAACTACGAGCTGGTCGATGTAGAGTACGTCAAAGAAGCCGGACAGTGGTATCTGCGGGCGTACATCGACAAAGAGGGTGGTTTTACGATCGGTGACTGTGAGCTTGTCAGCCGGGCATTCAGTGATCTTCTGGATCAGGATGATTTTATTGAGGATGCTTATATCCTTGAAGTCAGCTCTCCGGGTCTTGGCCGCCCGTTAAAGAAAGAAAAGGATTATGTCCGCAGTATGGGCAAAAATCTGGAGATCCGTACCTACCGTGCCATAGAAGGTGAAAAGGAATTTTACGGAATTCTCACCGCATATGATGATAAGTCAGTAACCATTCAGCCGGAAGAGAAAGATGCGATGACTTTTTTGAAAAGTGATATTGCCCTGATCAGACTGGCATTTGATTTCTAATACAGATACAGGAGGAAAAAAAGAAAAAATGAACACAGAACTTTTAGAGGCACTGTCCATACTGGAAAAGGAGAAAAATATCAGCAGAGATACGATTCTGGATGCAATCGAGCAGTCCCTGATCCAGGCTTGCAAGAATCATTTCGGTAAAGCAGATAATGTGACCGTTACGATCAACCGTGAGACAGGAGATTTCCATGTAGTGGCAGCCAAAGAGGTTGTAGAAGGCAATCCGGAGGATCCGGTAATGGAGATCAGCCTTGCCGAGGCAAAGATGATCAATCCGCGCTATGAGGTGGGTGACATCGTCAATGTGGAGATCCAGTCCAAATCCTTCGGACGTATCGCCACACAGAATGCCAAGAATGTCATTCTGCAGAAGATCCGCGAGGAGGAGCGCAAGGTACTGTACGATGAGTACTTTGGCAAGGAACGTGAGGTTGTAACCGGTATCGTGCAGCGCTACATCGGCAAGAATGTCAGTGTTAATCTGGGCAAGGTCGATGCCATGCTCAACGAAAAAGAGATGATCCCGGGTGAGAAATTCGAGCCGACAGAGCGTATCAAGGTTTATGTGCTCGAGGTCAGAGATACACCGAGAGGTCCGAGAGTGCTGGTTTCCCGTACCCATCCGGAGCTGGTGAAAAGACTGTTTGAGTCTGAGGTTACCGAGGTACATGACGGTATTGTAGAGATCCGCTCCATCGCCCGTGAGGCAGGTTCACGTACCAAGATTGCCGTATACAGCAATGATCCGGATGTCGATGCAGTCGGCGCCTGCGTTGGTATGAATGGTTCCCGTGTCAATGCCATCGTAGAGGAGCTTGGCGGTGAAAAGATCGATATCATCAACTGGGATGAGAACCCGGCTCTGATGATCGAGAACGCTTTAAGTCCTGCCAAGGTCATTACGGTACTGGCTGATCCGGATGAAAAGGATGCCCTTGTCATTGTTCCGGATTACCAGCTGTCCCTGGCTATCGGTAAAGAAGGGCAGAATGCCCGTCTGGCAGCCCGCCTGACCGGTTATAAGATTGACATCAAGAGCGAGACACAGGCCCGTGAGTCCGGTGACTTTGAGTACTACGGTCTGGATGACGATGAGGACGAAGAAGAGGAAGAGAGCTTCGATACAGCAAAAGAGCTTGAGGGTGCAGAGACTGATGCGGCCGAAGAAGCTGTTGCTGCAGATGAGGAAACCCCAGAGGAGTAAGATCCTATGAAAAATATGAAACTGCCGATGCGTAAATGCACCGGCTGCGGAGAAATGAAAACAAAAAAAGAGCTGCTCCGGGTACTGAAAACGCCGGAGGATGAGATTGTGATCGATACCACAGGCCGTAAAAACGGACGTGGCGCATATCTCTGTCCAAGCGTGGACTGTCTGACAAAGGCAGTGAAAAACAAAGGTCTTGAGCGCTCTTTAAAGGTGAGCGTTCCTGAAACAGTATACGAAGAGCTGAAAAAGGAGATGGAAAACCTTGCATAATAATAAAGTGTTATCTTTTATCGGAATCTGCATGAAAGCCGGACATCTGGTCAGCGGGGAGTTTTCCGTGGAAAAGGCAGTCAAGAGCGGCCACGCATGGCTGGTGCTGGTTGCTGCAGATGCGTCGGGCAACAGCAAAAAGCAGTACACCAATATGTGTACCTACTATCAGGTGCCGCTGTATTTTATCTCTTCCAAAGAGGAGCTGGGCCATGCACTGGGTAAAGAATACCGTGCATCGCTGGCTGTGCTGGATGAGAATATGGCAAAGGCCCTGATCAAAAAGCTGCAGGAGGCAGGCACAGAGCCGGTGGACATTACACCTGCAGAGACAGACCGATAAGGATAACCGGACAGGAAAAGGAAAGGCTGGTGTGAAATTGCCAAGACATAAGGTATATGAGCTGGCAAAGGAGCTGTGCGTGTCAAATAAGACGATCCTGGCGCTTTTAAGACTGAAGGGCGTGGACGTCAAGAGCCATATGAGCATAGTTGAACCACATCAGGAGGAAACGATCCGCAGGATGATCGCCGGCGGATTCGACATAAAGAAGGATACGGAGGCAGAAATACAGTTGCAGAAAGAAACAAATCAGGCAGAAAATATCGAAAAGAAAGGTCAGGACAGAACGACTGTAAGACCGAAAAAGAAAAATCTGATCCGTGTGGACAGACCGCAGAATGCAAAGACTCAGGAAGGTAAAAAGTTCCACATGAGTGCAAAGCCGGCAAAACCGGCAGAGAAACCGGCAAAAAAGGAGACTGTTGCAGCAAAGACAAAGCCGCAGACAGCAGCACCGGTAAAAGAAGAGACAAAGGCAGCCGTTAAACCGGCAGAGACAAAACCGGTGGAGACCAAGGTTGCCGAGAAAAAATCTCCGGAAGTAAAACCGGCAGAGACAAAGGCTGCACCGGCCAAAGCAGAGGAAGTAAAAACTCCGGCTGCAAAACCGGCAGAGAAACCGGCTGAGAAAGCGGCAGAGAAGCCGGCTGAGAACCGTTCCCAGAATGCCGGAAGAAATAACGGCGAGAGAAGACCGGCAGGTGCACAGGGCCAGAGACGTGACGGTGAGAGAAGACCGGCAGGCGGCCAGGGCCAGAGACGTGACGGAGACAGAAGACAGGGCCAGGGTGGTCAAAGACCGTTTAACAGAAATGGTGAGGGCTTCCGTGGTCAGAAAAATGGTCAGGATAGCGAGAGAAAGTCTCAGGGTGGATTTGGCCAGAGACGTGACGGAGACAGAAAGCCGGGCGGCCCAAGACCGTTTGGCAAAGATGGCGACAACAACGGCAGCAGACGTCCTTCATTCGGCAGAAATGACAACCGTAAGCCGGTAAGCGAGCCGGATATGGGTCTGGCAAAGAAGCCGTCCCGTGAGGGTAAGAAAGAGAAGGATAAAGAGAGAGAGAAAGCTTCTCAGCGTGAGAACAAGATGACCAACGACAGAAAGTCCGGCGGCAACCGTCCGAATCAGGGCATGCGCCAGAGATCCCGTCTGCCGAAGGCACTGCAGAAGCCGGTACATCCGCAGCCGAAGAAGGAAGAGCCGAAGGAAGTGATCACAGAGATCAAGATTCCGGAGAAGCTGACCATCCGCGAGCTGGCAGAGGCTATGAAAAAGCAGCCGTCTGAGCTTGTGAAGAAGCTGTTCATGCAGGGTATGATGGTTACTGTAAACCAGGAGATCGACTTCGAAAAAGCCAGCGAGATCGCTCTGGAGTATGAGATCATCGCTGAGCCGGAAGAAAAGGTAGACGTGATCGCAGAGCTTCTGAAAGAGGATGAAGAGGCTGAAGAGACCATGACATCCCGTCCGCCGGTAGTCTGCGTAATGGGTCATGTTGACCATGGTAAAACCTCCCTGCTGGATGCGATCCGTAATACCCGTGTCACAGACCGTGAGGCCGGTGGTATCACCCAGGCAATCGGTGCATCTGTTGTTGAGATAGATGGCAGAAAGATTACGTTCCTTGATACACCGGGACATGAGGCATTTACCGCTATGCGTATGCGTGGTGCTTCTTCCACAGATATCGCCGTTCTGGTTGTAGCTGCAGATGATGGTGTGATGCCGCAGACACTGGAGGCTATCAGCCATGCAAAGGCTGCAGGTGTAGAGCTGATCGTAGCCATCAATAAGATCGATAAGCCGGGTGCCAATCCGGATCATGTAAAACAGGAACTGTCCGAGCAGGGACTGATTCCGGAGGACTGGGGTGGAAATACCGTATGTGTACCGGTATCCGCACGTACCCATGAAGGTATCGATGAACTGCTGGAGATGATCCTTCTGACAGCAGATGTTATGGAACTGAAGGCAAATCCTGACAGACGTGCCCGTGGTCTTGTCATCGAGGCCAAGCTGGATAAGGGTAAAGGTCCGGTGGCCAGCATCCTTGTACAGAAGGGTACACTGCATGTCGGTGATTTCATTGCCGCAGGTGCATGCTCCGGTAAAGTTCGTGCCATGACAGACGACAGAGGACGTCGTGTGAAGACCGCAGGTCCGTCTGTTCCGGTCGAGATCCTGGGCTTAAATGACGTACCGAATGCCGGTGAAGTACTGGTAGCTACAGAGAGCGATAAGGAAGCCAAGAATTTTGCGGCAACCTTTATCTCTGAGAATAAAAATAAACTTCTGGAAGAAACAAAATCCAGAATGTCCCTGGATGATCTGTTCAGCCAGATCCAGGATGGCAATCTGAAAGAGCTGAACCTGATCGTCAAAGCCGATGTACAGGGTTCCGTAGAGGCTGTAAAACAGAGCCTGATCAAACTTTCCAACGAAGAAGTCGTTGTCAAGGTTATCCATGCAGGTGCCGGTATCATCAACGAGTCCGATATCACACTGGCCAGTGCTTCCAATGCGATCATCATCGGCTTCAATGTCAAGATCGATCCGACAGCCAAGGCTACAGCTGAGCACGAGAAGGTCGATGTCCGTCTGTACGATATCATCTATCAGGCTATCGAGGATATCGAGCGCGCCATGAAGGGTATGCTCGACCCGATCTACGAGGAAAAGGTAATCGGCCATGCCGAGATCCGTCAGATCTTCAAGGCCTCCGGTGTCGGCAACATCGCCGGAAGCTACGTGATGGACGGTTACTTCCAGAGAGGCTGCAAGGTTCGTATTACACGTGAAGGCAACCAGATCTTTGAGGGTGAGCTTTCCTCTCTGAAGAGATTCAAAGACGATGTCAAAGAAGTTAAGGCAGGTTTCGAGTGCGGTCTGACCTTTGATGGCTTCAGCGACATCCAGGAACTGGATATGGTAGAGGCATATATCATGGTCGAAGTACCGAGATAGTAAGCCTTTGGGCTTGTTTTGAGTGCTTCTCTTTTGCAGGAGCACTCAAACTGTCTGTATAGTATTTGATTGTATCGTTAAGCATATGTTTATGCGGAAAGGACACAATGAGAAAGAACAGTATCAAAAATACAAGAATTAACGGGGAAGTACAGCGTGAACTGTCCACGATCATCCGCCAGGAGATCAAAGATCCCCGCATCCATATGATGACCAGTGTGACCCAGACCGAGGTGGCACCGGACTTAAAAACCTGCAAAGCGTTTATCAGCGTGCTGGGCAATGAAGAAGAAAAGAAAAATACCATCGCCGGACTGCGCAGTGCGGAAGGCTATATCCGCCGTCTGCTGGCAAAGAACCTGAATCTGCGCAATACACCGGAGATCCACTTTATTCTGGACGATTCCATTGCATATGGTGTGCATATGTCCCATTTGATCGATGAAGTGCAGAAAAATGCTCCGGAAACAGAGCAGGAGGAAGAAACAGATGGCGAGGATTGATGAATTGCTCGGTGATGCCAGAACAGTTGGTATTGCCGGACATGTCGGTCCGGACGGGGACTGCGTAGGTTCCTGTATGGGACTGTATCTCTATCTGAAAAAGAACAGACCGGACATAAAGGCAGAGCTCTATCTGGAGTCGGTAAAGGATGTCTTTCACTATATCGCAGGGGTGGGAGAAGTAAGATGCGCAGTTACAGAGAAGAAAGTCTGCGACTGCATGGTGATTCTCGACGTCAGCAGCCCGGACCGCATCGGTGTGGCCGGAGATCTGTTTGACGCAGCAAAGCACACCGTCTGCATCGATCATCATATTACGAATCCGGGATTCGCGGATGAAAATGTGCTTGAAGCGACCGCAAGCTCTGCCAGTGAGGTGCTTTACGGCCTGCTGGATCCTGAGAAGGTGGATAAAGACTGTGCAGAAGCGCTGTATACCGGTATCGTGCACGACAGTGGCGTATTCCAGTATTCCAATACCAGTGCAAAGACACTGCGTACGGCTGCAGAGCTGATCGCAAAAGGAATTGATTTCCCGTCGATCATTGACCATTCCTTCTATGAAAAAACCTATGCCCAGAACCGCATCCTGGGTAAGGTGCTGAACGGGGCACAGCTATATGCTGACGGTGCAGTAATCGTCGGTGTGGCTCTTCCAGATGATATGAAAGCTTATGGAGTGACAAAGCAGGATATGGACGGCATTGTCAGCCAGCTTCGTCTGACAAAGGGTGTTCAGACAGCGATTTTTCTGTATCCGGCGGAGGACGGCGCCTTCAAGGTCAGCCTCCGCGCCAACGGACAGATGCGGGTCAGTGATGTGGCGGCAGCCTTTGGCGGTGGCGGTCATGTCAAGGCAGCTGGCTGCACGATGAGCGGTACACCGGAAGAAATCATCGAAAAACTGCTGGCTGAATGTAAAAAACAGCTGGACTGACAGGAGAAGAACATGAACGGTATATTGAATGTCTATAAAGAAAAGGGCTTTACCTCCCACGATGTGGTGGCAAAGCTCAGGGGCATCCTGCACCAGAAAAAGATCGGTCATACCGGCACGCTCGATCCGGACGCAGTGGGTGTACTGCCGGTATGCCTTGGCAAAGCGACCAGAGTCTGCGATATGCTCACTGAGGAGACAAAGACCTATGAGGCCGTCATGCTCCTTGGTGTGGATACCGATACCCAGGATACTTCCGGAAAAGTACTGCGTACTGCAGAGGTCACAGTGACACCGGAGGAAGTCGAAACAGCGGTCCTTTCCTTTATCGGGCCATATCAGCAGATTCCGCCGATGTATTCCGCACTGAAGGTGAACGGCAAAAAGCTCTACGAGCTGGCCAGAAAAGGGATCGAAGTGGAGCGCAAAGCCAGAGAAGTGCAGCTCTTTGATCTGAAGATCCTGGACATCGACCTGCCGAGAGTGCGCATGGAAGTGACCTGTTCCCGGGGAACCTATATCCGTACGCTCTGCTACGATATCGGTGAAAAGCTGGGGTGTCTGGGATGTATGGAGCATCTGACCCGCAGCCGTGTCGGTATTTTCTCCGTGGAGGACAGCCATACACTGGCGGAGATCGAAGCCTCTGTCAGAGAAAACGGCACACCGGTGGGACTGGTCACACTGGATCAGCTGTTTGCGGATAAGGCAGCTGTAGTTATGCAGCCGGAGAGCGATGCACTGGTACACAATGGCAATCTCTTCCACGTATCCCGGATGATGAAAAAAAGCCGCAGGGACTGGCGGCATCTGCAGGAGGTCCGGGTATACGACAGCGAGGAAAAGTTTGTCGGTATTTATTATTACAATGAGGGATATTTTTATCTGAAAAAGATGTTTTACGATCCCGAAGACTAAGAAACTTAAGAAAACAGAGGACAGAATATGCAGTTTACATCAGGTACATATGAATTCCGGGCAGATACGCCCAGTGTGATCACATTGGGAAAATTTGATGGCCTTCATCGTGGACACCAGAAACTGCTGAACCGTGTACTGGAGCTCTCCGGTGAGAAAAAGTGGACATCGGTGGTGTTTACCTTCGCCGTATCGCCGTACACGCTGACAAAGGATCAGAAACACAGAGTACTGCTGACGAATGAAGAGCGCTTTCGGATGCTGGAGGAAAAGGGGATCGACTGGCTTGTAGAATGCCCGTTTGATGAACAGCTGATGCATATGCCTGCAGAGGATTTTGTTACAGAGCTGCTGGTAGAGCGTCTCAAGGCTGCCTGTCTGGTGGTCGGTCCGGATTTTCGTTTTGGTTACAGGCGTGGCGGTGATGTGGAGCTGTTGAAGCGGATGGGAAAGCAGTATGGTTTTGCCGTGGAGATCCTGGATAAAGAGATGTATGAAGGCCAGGAAATCTCGAGTACCCGGGTACGGGAATGTATCTTGAATGGTGAGATGGAGCGGGCCGCTGCGCTGCTGGGATATCCCTATTTCTTTGAGGGGGAGATCATTTACGGACGTCAGATCGGCCGTACACTCGGTCTGCCGACAACGAATCTGAAAGCCGATGAGCGCAAGGTGCTGCCGCCCTTTGGCGTATACGCGACCAGAAATCTGATCGGAGATATGGAGTTTTGCGGTGTGACGAATATCGGTGTCAAGCCTACGGTACTTGAAAAATTCGTCGGTGTGGAAACCCATCTTTTTTCCTGCAATCTGAATCTGTATGGCAATATTGAAAAGGTAGAGCTTCTGCATTTTCAGCGGCCGGAGCGAAAGTTTGATTCTCTGGAAGAACTCAAAAAACAGATCCTTGCCGACGGCAGGGATGCACAGAGCATACTGGAAAAGCTGTGATCCTGCAGGTCGTATAGCGCTGCAGTGCCATGGCAGCCGGCCGGACAGGCAGAAAATTACAGCAGCAGCTCATGAATCTGCTGTATGGGCACATCCAGAGTGTGAATGACAGACAGGAGGTTATCGGCCTCCTGTTTTTTTATTTTCCAGGCCATGCCGCAGCCGGCAGAAATCACCGGCGGCAGAGGAATCAGGCGGCCCGGCAGCTGTGCAGCGGTGGCCTTTTTTTCAAAAAGAATAGCATCTGCTGTGGACGCAAAAGTAAGGATATAACAGGGTTCTTTTTTTCGCATACGTGGTACTCCGTTCATTTCATCACAGATAATCCTACGATACGCAGAAAACAGAGAACTGTCAACAGGCAGCAGCAGTATTGTCGGTTAAAATCGCGTAAAACACGTAAAACGGCAGCGAAAAAGACGCTATCATTTTTACACAGAGTCTGATAAAATGAGAAAAGAAATTGCAGTGTCGGAGAGTTGCGAGGCTCAGACGGCACAAAACAGCAGACAAAGGAGAAATATCATGCAGAATATTCTGGTCAATGCCATGGGTGATACCTGCCCGATTCCGGTTGTAAAAACAAAAAATGCCATCAAAGAAATGACTGAAGGCGGACAGGTGGAAATCCATGTGGACAATGAGATCGCCGTACAGAACCTGACAAAGATGGCAAACGTCAAGGGTTATCCGGTACGCTCCGAAAAAACGGCAGAGGGAGAGTACCATGTGTTCATGGAAATCGCAAAGGACGGCGAAAATACAGACGTGCAGACAGAAGAAGTGCCCGAAGAAAATATCTGTATGCCGAATGCTGTAAAAAAGGACAAGATCATCGTGATCAGTTCCGATCAGATGGGAAATGGCAGTGAAGAACTGGGCAGGACGCTGTTAAAAGCCTTTATCTACGCTGTAACCCAACAGGACGAGCTGCCCCGGACGATGCTTTTTTACAACGGCGGCGTCCATCTGACCTGTGAAGATTCCCCGGCACTGGAGGATCTGAAATCGCTGGAAGCCCAGGGTGTCGAGATCATGAGCTGCGGAACCTGCCTGAATTATTATGGCCTGACCGAACAGCTCAGGGTCGGTACAGTCACCAATATGTACGTGATCGTGGAGAAAATGGAACAGGCAGGTCTGATCGTCAAACCGTGATAAACGGATAAAAGACAAAGCTGTCCTTCGGACGGTTCTTTCGGGAACAGCCAGTATGACAGCTTTTCTTTTTATGGAAACGATGAGAAGAATGGAGAAAGAAAGATGATATATCTGGATAATGCAGCTACAACCCTGCAAAAGCCGCCCTGTGTCGGAGCGGTTATGCTGGAAGCCATGCAGCATGCGGGAAACGCATCCCGGGGCGTTAACGAGGCTTCACTGACAGCGTCCCGCATCGTGGAGAATGCCAGAACAGAGCTCGCAGAGTTTTTCGGCTTTTCCCATCCGCACCGGGTATGCTTTACCCAGAATGCGACGGAGAGCCTGAATACAGTGATTCTTGGCATGTTTGCCCCGGGGGATCATGTGATCACAACGGCGATGGAGCATAATTCTGTTCTGCGGCCGCTGGAAAGACTGCGACAGGAACAGCAGGTGGAGGTGACAGTCCTTCCGGCTGACAGCTATGGGAGAATTTCTCTCACAGAACTGGAACGGGCGATACAGAAAAATACAAGAGCGGTGGTTTTACAGCATGCTTCGAATGTCACCGGCAATGTGAATGATCTGCAGGCTGTCGGTGAAATCTGCCGCAGACATGCCCTGTATCTGGTGGTGGATGCCGCGCAGACTGCAGGTACAGTGCCGATCCACATGGAAAAGTGGGGGATCGATGTGCTTTGTTTTACCGGCCATAAAGGACTTCTGGGTCCGCAGGGAACAGGCGGTATTCTTGTCGGGGAAAGCGTACAGATCCGTCCCTTAAAAGAAGGCGGCTCCGGGAGCCATTCGTTTGACAAAAGACAGCCCGAGGTATATCCGGAACATCTGGAGGCCGGAACACTGAATGTGCCGGGGATTGCCGGACTACTGGAGGCTGTGCGTTATATCTGCCGGTCCGGTCAGGAAAAGCTGTTTTTGCAGGAAGAACTGGCTGCAAAAGCATTTTACCGGTATGTCCGGCAGATTCCCCATGTGGTGCTGTATGGCGATTACAGCAGTTGGGATCTTGAAAATCCATATACAGACGGAAAAACAGAGGCACAGATGCCGAAAGATGAAGAACGGCAGAAAATTCCCGGGGACGGACAGAAAAATGGTACTGAGTATCGACATATGCCAGAACGTACGGGGATTGTTCCTTTAAATATCGAAGGGTACAGCTCTGCAGAGGTGGCCGATGAGCTGATGGAACGCTTCGGTATTGCCACACGCTCCGGGGCGCACTGCGCACCGCTGGCCCATGAGGCGCTGGGAACAGTGCAGCAGGGGATCGTAAGGTTCAGTTTTTCACCGTTTACACCGTTGGAAGAAGTACTTACGGCGGCAAAGGCAGTAGAAATCCTTGCCTGTGAATAAAATTGCCGGATTCAGAAAGAAATTTTCCTTTAACCGGAGGTTTTATGATACAATACTATATTATGTTCCAAAAGGATAAGAGGGAGAATTTCAATGAAAAAAAGAGAGTCATTTAGCAGCAGGTGGGGATTCATTCTGGCCTGTATCGGTTCCGCAGTCGGTATGGGCAATATCTGGATGTTTCCCACCCGTGTTTCTCTGTACGGGGGCGGATCCTTTCTGATCCCCTATGTTATTTTTGTCGTACTGATCGCCTGTACGGGCGTGATCGGTGAGATGAGCTTTGGCCGTGCAACACGTTCCGGTCCGATTGATGCCTTTGGTGCTGCCTGTGAGCGGAAACAGAAGAGAAAGGTCGGTGAAACGCTGGGTCTGATACCGGTGATCGGTTCACTGGCCATGGCGATCGGCTATACCGTTGTCATGGGCTGGATCCTGAAATATACTGTAGGCACATTTACCGGTGCAACGCTGGCACCGACAGATGCCGAAGGGTATGGTAACGCCTTTGGCAGCATGGCCAGTGCCTTTGGCAATACTTCATGGCAGATTGCAGCACTGGTGCTGTGTACACTGATCACGATGTTCGGTATTGGAAAAGGTATCGAAAAAGCCAACAAAGTTATGATGCCGGTGTTCTTTATCCTGTTTGTCCTGCTCGGTGTCTATGTCTTTTTACAGCCGGGATCAGCAGAGGGTTACCGGTATATTTTCCGCATTGATCCGGTGGCTTTAAAGCAGCCGGCCACATGGATTTTTGCTCTGGGTCAGGCATTTTTCTCTCTGTCTGTGGCAGGCAGCGGTACGCTGATATACGGTTCTTATCTGTCTGATGATGAGAATATCCCGGCATCCGCCGGTCGTGTGGCACTTTTTGATACGATTGCCGCCGTGCTGGCAGCGCTTGTCATCATTCCGGCGATGGCAACGACAGGAGCACAGCTGGATCAGGGAGGTCCGGGACTTCTGTTTATCTATCTGCCGAATCTGATCCGTTCCATGCCAGGCGGACGTCTGGTGGCCATCGTTTTCTTTGTGGCCGTATTATTTGCAGGTATGACATCCCTGCTGAATCTGTACGAAGCACCGATCGCCACTGTACAGGAGAAGTTTCATCTGTCCCGGATTCCGGCCTGCGTGATCATCGCCGTGATCGGTATGGTCGTATCCATTCTGATCCAGGGTATCGTATCCCAGTGGATGGATGTGCTGTCCATCTATATCTGCCCTCTGGGCGCGGGACTGGCCGGTATCATGTACTTTGGGATCTGCGGACGTGATTATGTGGAAACGCAGGTAAATAAAGGAAGAGACAAGGCTATCGGCGCATGGTTCTATCCCCTGTGCAAATATCTGTTTGTCCCGGTCTGCTTTATCGTACTGATCCTCGGTGTCGCTCTGGGAGGAATTGGTTAAGCAAACTTTATAGAGTTTAGATATATTGCTGTTTGTCCGAAAAACGCATGAGATTTTCCAGATAAACAGCAATATTTTTTACAAAGGAGAAACCTATGTTTTTTGGCTACACTTTTGCAGAACTCTGTGTTCTGTTTTTCGTCTACGGCTTTGCCGGATGGATCCTTGAGACCATCTATGCAACGATCCGCCACCATGCTTTTTCAAACCGTGGTGCCCTGAACGGTCCATTCTGTGCCACCTACGGTATCGGTGGTGTGATCATCACCCTGACTGTCCATGAACTGACCGGTTTCTGGCTGTTTCTGTTCAGTATGATCTATGCGACCATCGTAGAATGGATCGGTGGTCATATGATCGAACATTTCTGGCACAGACGTCTGTGGAACTACGAGAACCGCCGCTGGAATCTGGATGGCTATATCTGTGTACCTGCCTCTTTACTGTGGGGTGCACTGGGCTACTGCATTGTCCGCTGGGGCAATCATCTGGTGCTGAATATAACCGGCATGCTGCCGCACATCCTGCGTCTTGTGATTTTATGGGTGCTGACAGGTATCTTTGCCGCTGATGTGCTGGGTACCCACTTCTTCATGCAGCAGCGTGGAAAGCACATGGAGCAGTGGAAGCAGTCCAATAAGCGCATTGCCAACATCACCGCTATGCTGGAAAGCCGTATCGTGGCCTCTGTAGAGAAACGTATGCAGAAAGCCTACCCGCAGGCCGAAAAGAAAGTCAGAGAGAAAGAAAAGCCGCAGATCTTTGCCGAAGGCTGCAGCTTCTACAAGCTGGTCTGGATCTTCTTTTTCGGTTCCCTGATCGGTGATATTACGGAAACAATCTTTTGCCGTATCACCGCCGGTGTCTGGATGAGCCGCAGCAGTCTCGTCTGGGGACCGTTCAGCATCGTCTGGGGAGCCGCCATGGTCTTTGCCACAGCCCTGCTGTACAAATCCATCGAAAAAGGCAGCTTCTTCATCTTCCTGACCGGAACCTTTCTTGGCGGCGCCTACGAATACCTCTGCAGCGTTCTGACAGAAATGTTTTTCGGAAAAGTTTTCTGGGATTACAGTAAACTGCCGTTTAATCTGGGCGGTCGTATCAATTTGTTATATTGTTTCTTCTGGGGAATTGCTGCCGTCGTATGGATTCGGGTTATCTATCCGAATTTCTCCCGGCTGATTGAAAAGATCCCCCTGACCCCGGGTAAAATCCTTTCCTGGCTGATCGTTCTGTTTATGATGGCCAATATGCTCGTATCTTTTCTGGCGCTTGTCCGCTATGAAGAACGCAGCCATGCCATTCCAGCTGCAAATGTGGTGGAAGAGTGGCTGGATACGGATTATAACGATGCAGTTATGAAAAGGATTTATCCGAATGCTATCAGTACGGATCCACAAAAATAAGAGAAAAGGCAAAGCTGAAAATATATAGCAGCTTTGCCTTTTTCCATGCACATGAAAAATGCTCCAATGGGGCATTGAGAAATAACGCGGATAACGAGCCAAAATCCATGCTGCATGAGCTCTTGATAATTGCTGTGGTAACCAAAGTTTTCCGAAAATAATTGTGAAAATTTTTCGGAGGCTGGGAAACTATCTGTACAGTTTCTCCAAAAGGGAAAAGGAAAAACAAGGAAAATGCCGAAAAAACAGGAAGCAACAGTTTTGTTGTTGACAGCAGGAATATTGTGGCAGATAATAAACATGTAAGATGTCAGACAAGTTAAGGAGAGAGAACATTGATCAATCATCAGAGCGTCACGGAACAGGTTGTGGCGTATTTTAAAGACAATATAGAATCCGGTCACTGGGAAGTAGGACAGAAGATTCCCTCTGAAAATGTCCTGACAAAGACACTGGGTGTAAGCCGCGCGACGATCCGTCAGGCGGTGAGCCAGCTGGCTGGTATTGGGGTACTGGAGACCGTACATGGCAAGGGAACCTATCTGTTGGATGATCAGGTCGATGAAAATCGGGCATCTGATAATATGATCACCGCAGAAGACTGTCTGAATACGGAAAAAGTGCTGGAATTCCGCCGGATCGTAGAGAGCGAAGCCTGCTATATGGCGGCTTCCCATGTGACGGAGGAGCTGTTAAATATTTTAAAAAAACAGCTGCAGATCATGATAGAGAGCAAGGAGGATGTGGAACGCTTTGTATCTGCTGATATTGCGTTTCATCAGATCATATGTGAGGCTTCACAAAATCCACTGCTGGAAAAGAGCATGAATAAAATATTACAGGAAAACAGAAAGAGTCAGCAGCTGACAAGAAAAACGTTTGGATATCATGATGGTATTCATTATCATGAATTGATTATCCGGGCACTGGAAGAACGAGATGCCAAAAAAGCAAAGCATTGTATGTTTGACCATCTGCAAAACGGGATCAATCGCCTGCAAAACCAGAAAAAGGAAAGCGGTGCATGATATATGTGCCGCTTGGCGATCCATTTTTTTTGAACAAACTTGTCAGACAACATACAAGAAAGGAGAACAGATGGACACTAAAATACAGAGAGTGAGGGTAATCTGCACAGCACCGGAGGGCATCAATCTGGTCGTGGTAAAGGTGGAGACAAATCAGCCGGGACTGTACGGCCTTGGCTGTGCCACATTTGCCTATCGCCATCTGGCAGTAAAAACCGTAGTAGAGGAATATCTGGATCCGTTGCTTAGGGGACGGGATGTGGATGCCATAGAGGATCTGTGGCAGCTGATGCATCAGAATGGATACTGGAGAAACGGTCCGATCGCCAACAATGCGATTTCCGGTGTGGATATGGCTCTGTGGGATATCAAAGGAAAGATGGCGAATATGCCGCTGTATCAGCTGTTCGGTGGAAAATGCCGTGAAGGTATACCGGTATACCGGCATGCGGATGGCAGAGATCTGGATGAGCTTTGCGAAAACATTCAGAGATTTCAGGAAATGGGTATCACGCATCTGCGGTGTCAGTGCGGCGGCTACGGCGGAGAGGCTTACGGGGTAACACCACAGACAGCCCCGCTGCATGCACAGCCTGGTGTGTATCTGGACGAACGTACCTATATCAGAAACACGATCAAGTTATTTGAAGGTATCCGTTCCCGTATCGGGTACGATATACAGCTTGTACATGATGTGCATGAACGGATTTCCCCGATGGGTGTGATCCGGATGGCAAAAGAGCTGGAGCCGTACGATCTGTTTTTCCTGGAAGATCCGGTAGCCATAGAACAGACGGAGTGGCTGCGCAGACTGCGTCAGCAGTCTTCCATCCCGATTGCAGAAGGAGAGCTGTTTAATCATCCGGGCGAATGGAAGACTCTGATCAGTGAACAGCTGATTGATTATATCCGGGTACATATCAGCCAGATCGGCGGTATTACACCGGCAAGAAAGCTGCAGATTTTTGCGGAACAGTTTGGGGTAAAGACGGCATGGCACGGCCCGGGAGATATGTCACCGCTGGCCCATGCGGCTAATATCCATATTGATCTGGCTGCACCGAATTTCGGTGTACAGGAATGGTCGGGCATAGAACCGCCAAACTTCGTTATTCAGGAACTGAAAGGCCCGCATGGTGCTCTGCTGGATGTATTTCCGGGACTTCCTGAATTTTCGGACGGTTATGTCTACGCAAATGACAAGCCGGGACTTGGGGTTGATCTGGATGAAAAAGAAGCAGCCAAGTATCCCTGTGAAAATACGGTCACTGTATGGACACAGACCAGAAAGAGAGACGGATCCTTACAGACACCGTAAGGTATGTATAGAAGAAAGAGAGGCAGTATACCATGAAAGAAGTTGTAGTTGTAGAACCGCATAAAGTGGAAGTGCGGGAGGTTCCGATCCCGGAGCTGACAAATGAGGATGAAGTACTGATCCAGATGAAAGCTGCCGGTGTATGCGGAAGTGATCATCATATTTATCACGGTTCCAACCCATGCTCAACATATCCCCGCATTCCAGGACATGAAAATGCAGGTATTGTTGCAAAAACAGGAAAAAATGTAAAAAATGTGAAAGCTGGAGACCATGTTATTGTGGATCTGATTTCTACCTGCGGTACCTGTTACCAGTGTACCCATGGAAGAAAAAATGTGTGTGAATCTGTAAAGGTCAGAGGTTCCGGCGCAGACGGTGGATGGAGAGAATATTTTACCGTCCCGGCCAGTGAGGTATATAAGATCAGCGATAAGGTAGCGTGGAAGGATGCAGCCCTGGTGGAACCCTATGCCATCGGTGCCCATTGCACTGCCAGAGGACGCGTCGCAGAGGATGATGTAGTGTTTATTCTCGGCACAGGAACAATCGGATCGATCATTCTGCAGACATGTAAAGCCAAAGGCTGTAAGACGGTGATCTGCTGTGACATAGACGATGAATCGCTGGAAAGAGCCAAAGGCTATGGCGCAGATTATGTGATCAATTCAAAAAAAGAAGATGTTGTACACAAAATCGGAGAAATTACCGGAGGCAAAGGCGTTACGGTGGCTTTTGATTCGGCCTGCTTCCCGGGCTCGCTGACCATGTGTATGCAGCCGGGAATCCTGTGCAATGCGGGACGTATGGTACCGATGGGCTTTTGTACAGCACCGGAGCAGATCACACAGGCTATGATCAACCAGAGAGAGCTGGATATCATCGGAAGCCGGATGTCTGCGTTCCAGTTTGAGCCGACAATCAAACGTATGGAAGAAGGCGCACTGGACACCAAAGGTATTGCAACGATGTTTATTCCGTTTGATGAGATTGATAAAGTATTTGAATATATGGATCATCCGGTTCCGGAATCGAAAAAAATGGTGATTCTATTTTAAAGGAGGAAAAAAACATGAAGTTTGATTACAGAGAAAAATTCAGTGTGGCAGGAAAATGCTGTATCGTAACAGGCGGAGCCCAGGGACTGTCCAAGGGCATGGCAGAAGCTCTTCTGGAAAATGGGGCAAAGGTTGTTTTGATGGATGTGCAGAAAGAAAAGCTGGAGGGAGTTGTTGCTGCCTATCGCGAAATGGGATACGAAGCCTTTGGTGTCAGCGGAAACCTTGCAGACAGAGCAGATTTAAACCGCATGTTTGACGATGCCATGGTGCTTCTGGATCATAAACTGGATGTGCTGATCCCTGCAGCTGGTATTCAGCGTCGTCATCTCCCGGAAGAATTTCCGGTGGAAGAGTGGGATCTGGTCATGAAAATTAATCTGGATCACGTTTTTCTGATGACCCAGAGAGCGCTGCAGGTCATGCTCACGCAGGAGACAGGTGGAAAAATCATCAACATTGGTTCTATGGTTACCTGGTTTGGTGGAACGACAGTTCCGGCATACACAGCAACCAAGGGCGCGGTATCCCAGCTGACAAAGAGTCTGGCAGTAGACTGTGCCGGAAGAAAGATTAATATCAATGCCGTAGCTCCGGGATATATGGATACAGAAATGTGTGCCAATATGACACAGGAGAGAAAAGATGAGACCACAGTAAGAATTCCTGCACATCGCTGGGGCACACCGGATGATCTGAAAGGACCGATCCTGTTTCTGGCCAGCGCAGCTTCCGATTACCTGAACGGTGCGATTATTCCGGTAGATGGCGGTTATCTGTGCAAATAAAGTAAAAACAGTGTAGATAGTTCAGAAAACAGGAGGAGAGTACTATGCATTTTGCAGAAAAATTCAGAAATGAACCGGTCGAAAAAGGACAGTTTCTGCTGGCATGGGCAGGACAGGCTGGTTTTATGTTGAAAAACAGTGAAGGAAAGGTTCTGGCACTGGATGTGTATTTGTCAGATCTTGTGGAGCGGCTGGATCATAAAAAGAGACTGATGCCCGCGCTGTTTCAGGCAGAAGAGCTTGTACCGGATCTGGTGCTTGCCTCCCATCATCATGCAGATCATCTGGATCTGGATATCCTGCCGTTCTGGCTTTCGAAAGGAATCAGGCTGTATTGCTGCGAAGATTCTTTCGAATTGTGCCGGAATGAACAATTGCAGATGGAAAATATCAGAGCCATGCAGGAAGGTGACGTGATCAAGCAGGATGGCTACCGTGTAGAAACAGTCTTTGCGGATCACGGCGATACTGCGCCGAAAGCACTGGGGTTTCTCATCGAAACAGAGGGTATACGGCTGTATTTTACGGGAGATACTTCCTATCAACATAGGCGTATGCAGCCGGTGATTGACCGTGGGATAGACGTACTGATTCTTCCGATTAATGGAGAGTACGGGAATATGAATGAACGGGACGCTGCTATGCTGGCTGCGCAGACAAAAGCCGGGGTGACGATTCCCTGTCATTTCTGGACATTTGCCAGACACAGCGGAGACCCATATGTATTTGAGCAGGAGATGAAAGCAGAAGCACCGGAGACACCATGCTATGTTATGGCGCAGGGGGAAATCCTCTCCATCGGTGAAAAAGGCAGTTTCAGTCGTCGATAAGGATAATCCGTATGCCGGTTGCCGCCAGCTGATCCAGTGCAGCTTTATCCGCACTGGTATCGGTGATCAGAATGTTGATATCCTGTATGGGGACGCTCATAAAATTTTTGGATTTTCCGATTTTGGAACCATCGGCAACGATAATAACAGTACCGTTGCAGCGGCGTACCATGGCTTCATTGATCGCGGTTTCCTGATATACGGAAGTTGTGGTACCTGCCGCACTGATGCCATTGACCCCCAGAATGCAGTAATCCGCATACACAGCGTTTAACGCAAGCAGTGCGTGTTCGCCAACCAGAGATTTGGCACGGCTCCGGCATTCACCACCGGTAATGATCAGGTCGATATTTTCTGAGGTGATGACGGATGGAGCCAGAGAGTTATTGGTAATGATCCGGACTTTACGATTGTCCAGATATTTCATGGTATTTAAGGTTGTTGAACCGGAGTTCAGAAAGACAGTGGAGCCTTCCGGGATAAGAGAGGCCGCCTGCCTGGCTATTTTCAGCTTGGTAGATTCATGCTGGATCTGCTTTTCTTCCAGTGGTGGCTCATGCTCTGTGACAGCCTGATTGATGGTGGCACCGCCGTGAAAACGGTGCAGAAGATTTTTCTTTTCGAGAGCTTCGAGATCTCTTCGGACGGTCAGTTCCGATACCTGTAACAGACGGCTGGCTTCGGGTACACGGATAGAATGATGGAGCTTCAGATGGTTAAGCAGGCGCTCCTGACGGGCCTGGATTTCCTGTTGGGACTGTTTCATAATTCATTTCACTTTCTATTATACAAAAGTTGCATATTGATAACATGCATAAATTATAGAATGAAATGTACGAAGAATCAATCATAAAAATGTTCAAATAATCAAAAAAACAAAAACGAACGTAAATAGAAGCTAAATGAACGAAAAACTGGCGTAAAATGACAAAAAAGACGAAAAAACATCATGTATATGATCGATAGAACTTTTTGAAATGAAATGTTATCATATAGACAGTTCAAAACAGTGTGATGAAAGTGCAGAAACCACTGCATTTTGATAAACAAAAACTATATAAAAAAGAATTGGAGGAAAAATGATGAAAAGGAACTTTCTGAAAAAAGTGATGGGAACAGCAATGAGTGCTATGCTCGCCGGATGTATGCTGGTTGGATGTGGGGGTGCATCTTCTTCAGCAGCTTCTCAGGCTGTAAGCGAAACACCGTCAGCCAGTGCCAGTGAGGATGCAGCCAGCAGTGTTGCTACAGACACAGCATCCGGTGGAAAATACAAAATTGCACTGAGCAATTCCTATATGGGAAATGACTGGAGACAGCTGATGATCAAAACAACACAGGTTGTTGCCACAAAAGAGCCGTACGCTTCCAAAGTGGATCTGGATGTGGTTACCTGTGAAAATACTGCAGAGGCACAGGCTGCTTCCATCGATGCTCTTGTTGAGCAGGATTATGATGCAATCCTGATCAATGCAGCATCTGCCACAGCATTGATCCCGTCAATCCAGAGAGCTGTTGATGCGGGCATTACCGTGGTAACCTTTGACAATACAGTAGAGGCAGACGGTGTGTACCGTGTATCTACAGACCTTGCAGATCTGAGCCGTGCATGGGCATCCTACCTGGTTACAAAATGTGGAGATGGTGCAAAACTGATCATGGATACAGGTATTGCCGGTTCTACATCGGGAAACGTAATGTACGAAGCTGCCATGGATGTATTTAACGAGCACAATATGCAGATCGTTTCCGAATTCGCCAGTGAGTATGCCGATGGTGTAGGTCAGGAACAGATTGCCTCTGTACTGGCTGCCAACCCGGATATCGACGGTGTCTATGCTCTGTGCTATGCCAATACCGTATACAATGCTTTCACAGATGCCGGAAGAGAACTGGTACCGACTACTTGCTTTAACACCAATGCAGGTCAGATCGCAGCTTTCGATAATAAGATGGACGTTCTGATCGGACAGAATACACCGGGTCTTGGTGCTGTAGCTATGGAAACAGCTGTAAAGGTACTGGATGGCGAGCAGGTTGAGCAGGAAAATCTTGTAAAAGCCAGCCTTATGACAAACGATACAAATGTTGACTTTGGCTATCAGGCAGCTGCCCTTGAAGAAAATGTTACTTTCTTCCGTGATCTTCCGGACGCATTTGACTATCCGGTAGTACCGAAGGATTTCACACCGCAGGTAGAAGCTTCAGAAGTATCTGATTACCAGCAGTAATATTTGTCAGTACATACACAGAGACTTGTAATGACGTGCGAAAATCCCCCACTTTGCTTCGCATAGTGGGGGATTATTTACTCCAAAAGGTTAAAAAGGAGCGAAAAAATGGCAGATCTGGAACTTAATAATATCGTTAAAAAGTTTGGCGGTGTAACGGTACTGAACAAGGTTTCGTTGCATTGCAACCGGGGCGAAGTACATGCGCTGCTGGGAGAAAACGGTGCCGGTAAGAGTACATTGCTTAAAGTGCTCAGTGGTGCACATATGCCGGATGAAGGTGAAATCCTTCTTTTTGGTAAGAAAATAGAAATTAAAAGTCCGACGGATGCTTTAAAACATGGTATCGGTACGGTATATCAGGAATTGTCCACAGTACCGGAGCTGACTGTGGGAGAAAATATTTTTGTCGGACGTATTCCGAGAACAAAGTTCGGCCTGTTTGATTATAAAAAATTATACGAAGATACAGAAAAGTTATTTCAGGAATATGAAATTGAAGATATAGATCCGAGGGCAAAGGCGGGATCCTTATCCCTGTCGCAGAAGCAGATTGTAGAAATCTTAAAAACCCTTTCCAAAGAGCCGGAAGTGGTGATCCTGGATGAGGCAACCTCTGCGCTGACAGAAAACAGGGTTCAGTGGCTGCTTTCTCTGGCCCGTAAGCTCGCGGATAAAGGCAAAATCGTATTGTTTATCTCTCATCGTATGGGAGAAATCCAGAATGGCTGTGATAAGATCACGATTCTGAGAAATGGTATCAATACAGGGGAAATGAATGTAAAAGAAATCCAGATGGATGTCGTCATTGCTTCCATGCTGGGAAGAAAGATAGCCAATTATTTCCCGGATATCGAATGTCATGTTCAGAAAGAGAAGATGCTGGAGGTCAGAAATCTGACCTATACCCATATTTTGAACGGTGTGGATTTTGATCTGCATAAGGGCGAGGTGCTCGGTATCGGCGGTCTGGCCGGACAGGGACAGGCCGAGCTTTTGCAGGCGTTGTTTGGCGTCATTCATGCCAGAGGGGATGTGAAGCTGCATGGAGAAAGTGTACAGCTGAAGTCTCCAAAACAGTGTCTCAGAAAGGGAATTGCCCTCGTACCGGAAGAGAGAGGAATCCAGGGACTGATCCTGTCGTTCCCGATCCGGTATAATATTTCCCTTCCCATGCTGGAAAAAATCAGCAATCCGCTGTGGGTATCCCGGAAAAAAGAAAATGAGATCGTAGATCATTATATGCAGGCACTGCAGGTAAAAGCAGACAGCCGCGAAATGGCAGCGATGAATCTTTCCGGCGGTAACCAGCAGAAAGTCGTTATGGCAAAAATCATGGCTACAGAGCCGGAACTGATGCTGATGCATGATATCACCCGCGGCGTCGATGTGGGTACGAAAAAGGAAATGTTCAGTCTGGTGCGGGATTTTGCCGCAAAAGGCAATGCGGTTGTCTTTTTCTCTACGGATGTGGAAGAACTGGTCAATATCTGTGACAGAGTTCTGGTCATGTACGACGGAAAGATTGCTGCAGACCTTAAGGATGATGCCATGACAAAAGAGAACATTATTAGTGCATCTATCGGAAATACAGTAGAAGGGGGAGATGGCAGTGAAGAATAAGAAAACTTCTATAAAAGCGTTTATACAGAACAACTGGGTAGCCATGATTCCCTATCTGATGCTGTTTATCATGGTAATCGTTATGGGTATCCTGAATCCGAAGACCTTCAGTTTGCGCTGGATGGCCAACAAATCGGATGCAGCACTGTCCCTGATTCTGGTAGCGATTGGTCAGACCTTTGTTCTTCTGACAGGAGGCTTTGATCTTTCTGTCGGTGGTGTGATCTGCGTGACGAACTGTCTGGCAGCGTCTCATATGCAGAATACTGTGGGAAGTATGCTGCTGTGGGCAGTGGTTTGTCTGCTGATTGGCTGTGGCATTGGTATGTTTAATGGTTTTATTGTTGAAAAAACGAAATTGCAGCCGTTTATCGTGACACTGGCCACACAGTCGGTTTGCTATGGTGTGGCACTGCTGATCATGAAGGTGGATGGTGGTAATGTACCGGCGGGCTATATTTCTGCTTTGTTGTATCGTTTTGGTCCGGTTCCGATGTCAGTACTAATCATTGCACTGCTTCTGATCGTATGGTTCATCTTTAAACGCACCAAAACGTGTATGGATATCTATGCCATCGGCAGTAATGAAAAAGCAGCCCACTTAAATGGTATTTCAGTGCTGAAAACAAAGGTGGTTGCCTATGGTCTGTCCGGTGCTTTTGCAGCACTGGCCGGTCTGTACAGAACAGCGCAGGTCGCCAGCGGTTCTCCGACGGCAGGTGCGGACTTTGTCATGATCTCTATTTCTTCTGCAGTTATTGGCGGAACAGCTCTGACTGGTGGTTCCGGTGGTATGGTAGGTACGGTTGTTGGTGCCCTGGTTATCCGCACGATCGCAGATCTTCTGGTATTTATGGGTGTATCTTCTTACTGGTCTTCGCTGGTACAGGGTGTTTTACTGATCCTTGCCGTAGCAGCCAGTGCTTATGGCACCATGCTTAAGAGAAAAGGAGGTGCTGCAGCATGACAGCTACTGGTTTTATAAAAAAGAATTTTTCGATTATTATGACATATCTGATCGCCATAGTGCTGCTGGTATTTGTATCCATCCTGCGTCCGGGATACGCCAATGCAAACAATCTGCGTATCCTGTCGATCACGGCATCGATCCTCGGTATTACGGCAATGGGACAGATGACCGTTATTCTTACCGGTGGTATGGATCTGTCGATTCCGTGGATGTTTACGATTGCCGCCTTTATGACAGCAAATCTCACCGGCGGAGAGGATGGCAAGCTGCTTTTTGCAGTACCGATTGTACTGGTGGCAGGTGCGCTTATGGGAACCTTTAATGGTATAGGTATCGCATGCGTGGGTATCGCACCGGTTATCATGACGATGGCTTCGAATATTATATTCCAGGGACTCCTTGTGGGTATTACCGGAGGTACACCGGGTGGAACGGCACCGGCGGCATTAAAGGCATTTGCCGGTGGTTCCATCCTGGGATTTTCACCGCTGTTTCTGTTCTGGATCGTGATCTCTGTTGCCTTTTTCATACTGATCGCCAAATCACCGTACGGACGTAAGTTGTATGCGATTGGTAACAGTGATACCGTGGCTCTGTTTTCCGGTATCAATGTAAAGCTGGTGCGGGTCAGTGCTTATGCTGTCTGTGGTGTATTTGCAGCACTGGCAGGTATCGTATGCTCCGGCAGAATCAGCCAGCTGTATCTTGGTATGGGTGATGTCTACCAGATGCAGTCCGTATCGGCTGTTGCCATCGGTGGTGTTTCTCTGCTGGGTGGTTCAGGCAGTTATGTGGGAACCGTGGCCGGTGTACTGGTTTTGGTTATTCTGGATGGCCTTTTATCAGCACTTGGTATAGCACAGAGTATTCAGAAGATTATATATGGTATCGTACTTTTCCTGGCCGTACTTCTGGCCAGCAGAAAAAAGAGTACCAGATAACAGGTAACAAAACGTTGGAGGATGCAGTGTGAAGTGTGCATGAAAAGCAGAGGAGGATCAAGAGATGAGCAGAAAGGGAACTGCAAGCGCATTTGGATATATCGACATATTAAATCCGACCGATTTTGAAAAAGTGAAGCAGGGTGTGTACAGCGTACTTGAACATACCGGTGTAGTGGTGAAAAGCCAGAAGATGCGGCAGTGTCTGAAAGATTATGGTTGCCGCGTGGATAATGCTCTCGAGAGGGTATATTTTGATCGGGAAATCGTGGACCGGGCTATCGGACAGACACCGGATGGTTTCACAATCTCGGCCCGGGAGGAGAAAAACAAAGTCCACCTGCAGCCGGGAAAAACCACACAGTTTATCAATGGCTGTGGTACTGCCTTTTTCGATATGAAGACACAGACAGCTCATGTGCCGACCAGAAAAGAGTTTTATGACTATCTGAAGCTGTTGGATGTATTGCCAAATGTGGATTTTCAGAACTGTTTTCCTTTCTTTGGGTTTGCCCATGTGCCGGAGTGTATGAAGCTGCTGGAATCTGTCGCAGCGAAATATCGTGTGTCCACAAAAGCACAGATCGAGGGTACGGTGTTTGATAATTACAGATTCAGTACAGAAATGGCAAAGGTCATGGGCGTGGATCTGTGCCAGATCGTCAATTCAGCTGCCCCTCTGACATATTTTGAGGAAACTGCGGATCAGATATTTAATTATACCGAAGCCGGACTGCCATTTCACTTTGCTGCAGGACCGACCAGAGGGCTGACAAGTCCCATGGGAGCTGCTGGTTCTGTGATTTCCAATAATGCGGAAGGAATGGCCGGACTTGTTATGGCACAGGCGGCGCGTCCGGGATCAAGAGTCTGGATGAACAGCATGATCATGACTCCGGATATGTCTACAGGAAAACCGGCCTTTGGTGATATCGGAAATTCTTATACGGATATGGCCTTTAATCAGTACTGGCGCCATTACCATGTGCCTTGCTGGTCCAATGCGGCATCCTGGACAAGTGCGAAGAGCGCAGATTATCAGGCAGGATACGAGCAGAGTATGGCTCTTATGACACAGGTATTAAGCGGTTCCACGGTGATTTCTTTCCAGGGTGGTATGTATGCGGAACGCTACAGCAGTCCGGTAAAAGCCGTTATGGATGATGATATCGTGGGTATGACCAAGCGTCTTTTAGGTGGCCTGGATACCAGCGAAGAAGGACTGGCTGTGGAAAGCATACAGGAAATCGGACCGATGCCGGGATCCTTTATGGATACAGATGAGACGCTGGAAAACTGGAGAGAAGAATGCTATGTACCAACCGTTGGTTCACGGCAGACCTACGAAGAATGGATAGCAACAGGAAGAAAGACAATCGTTGAAAAAGCGCAGGAAAGAGCAGACAGTCTGCTGGAAAAGGCAAAAGTACCGCAGCTGGATGCACAGAAAGAACAGGCCCTGGAAGATATTTTGAACGAAGCCAGAAACTATTATTACAAGCAGGGCAGGATCACAGAGGATGAGTGGAAGGAGTATCAGGAGGATATCCATTCTGACACGTATCCGTATGCATAAATGGAGAGTAAAAAAGTGGACTATATATTGATCCTTGATGTAGGAACATCCAGTATGCGGGGGATTCTTTTTGATGAGAAAGGCAACAGTCTGTTTACAAAGCAGATTCCTTATGTGGCGCGGCATATCAGTGCCGTGAAAATAGAACAGCCGGCTGCCGACTGGGACGATGCCTGTGAAAAGATTCTGTCAGAGGTGGCGGATGTCCTGCAGCAAAAAAACTGGATGCTTGCGGCGATTGCCATAACTTCGCAGAGATCTTCTCTTTTGCCGGTGGATGAAAATGGGGAAGCACTGATGCCGGCGATCATGTGGCAGGATTCCAGAAACAGTCAGATCTGCCAGCGTTTACAGGAAAGTAACGCGGAAATCTTTCAGAAATCCGGTGCACCGGTCAATACGGTCTTTTCCGGTGGCAAGATGGCCTGGATCCGTCAAAAAGCTCCGGAAATCTATGCAAGAACAAAGCATTTTTTAAGTGTACCGGAATATATACTGCACCGGCTGACGGGAGAGTATCGAACTGACACAACATTTGCGAGCCGTTCCAATCTGATGAATATCCGGTCAAAGACCTGGGACGATGAATTATGCCGGATATTTGGAGTCCCACAGGAAATGCTGTGTGAAATTCTGGAACCGGGAACTGTACAGGGCGGTCTATGTCAGACGATGGCTGCACGGACAGGTATTGCCGAAGGTACACCGGTAATCAGTGCAGGTGGAGACCAGCAGTGTGCGGCAATCGGGCAGGGCGTGTGCCGACCTGGCGTTTTGTCTATTACAGCAGGGACGGGCGCTTTTCTGATGACAGCACTTAAAGAGGTTCCTCAACAGATGGAAAACGGACTGATCTGTAACTGTTCCTCCGTTACTGGCCAGTATGTGCTGGAAGCCAGCAGTATGACCTGCTGCTCGGCATTTGACTGGTTTTTGCGGAATTTCTACCAGCATGAGGAGGATGTTTACGGCAAGGTGGGGCAGGTATTGCAGACACTGTACGGGCAGACCGAAAACTGTATCGCGCTTCCCTATTTTCAGGGACGGCAGGCAGATGATCTGGAGGATACCGTAAGGGCCGCTTTTGTGAATTTGTCGCTGGCAACCAACCGGGAAAATATGCTCAAAGGACTGCTGGAAAGCATATGTATGGAAATTGCAGATCAAATGGAAAAGCTGCAGCAGTATGTAAAAATCGATGCCATAGGTATCAGTGGCGGACTTACCAACAACAGGAATATCAATCAGCTGCAGGCAGATGTTTATCAGAAACGCATTTATCATCTGAAAAACAGTGAATCCACAGCCAGCGGGGCATGGATGGTGGCTGCGGCAGGTCTTGGCTGGTATACATCGGTGCAGGATGCCTTTGATGCTTCAGGACTGATGGAAACAGCACAGTTTTATAATCCGAATACAGAGCTGGCAGAGACTTACCGAAAGAAAAGAACAGCTATGCATGAATTATACGGAGCAGTAAGGCGATGGGGAGCATTGCAGAAACAGGAGGTAGAACAATGAGTAAAATCAGTGAAATGACGAGAGAACAGTGGATTATGAGTACTTTTCCGGAGTGGGGAACCTGGCTGAATGAAGAAATCGAGAATGAAAAGGTTGCACCGGGAAATGTTGCCATGTGGTGGCTCGGCTGTACCGGCATCTGGCTGAAAACACCGGCAGATACCAATATTACGATTGACCTGTGGTGTGGAAATGGCAAGCGAACCCATGGCGATGGAAAAATGAAGGTCGGTCATCAGATGGCCAATATGTGTGGCTGCAGGGATATGCAGCCGAATTTAAGAGCGATTCCCTTTGTGATTGATCCCTTTGCTGTAAAAAAAGTAGATGCTGTACTGGCTACCCATTACCATCAGGATCATATGAGTGCCGAGTATGCCGCACATGTGATCCAGAGCGGTATGACAACAACCAATGAAAAAGGAGAAACCATACCTGTACCGTTCATCGGACCGAAGAAATCTGTGGAATTGTGGCAGAAATGGGGCGTTCCCGCAGACAGATGCATCACGGTTCGCCCGGGAGATGTGGTGAAGATTAAAGATATCGAGATTGTGGTTCTGGATTCCTTTGACCGTACCTGTATCGTGACAACGGATTCTCAGGGGCCGGACAGAGAGGAACTTACCGGTATCTGTCCGACAGATATGGATGATAAGGCTGTAAATTACCTGCTGAAAACACCGGGTGGTAATATTTATCACAGTGGCGATTCCCATTATTCCATCTACTATGCAAAACATGGAAAAGATTATGATGTGGATGTGGCTTTCGGATCCTTTGGAGAAAATCCTGTGGGCATGCAGGACAAGATGACATCCTGCGATATCCTTCGGATGGCGGAAGCCCTTCGATGCAAGGTAGTGATTCCGATTCATTACGATGTGTGGACAAACTTCATGGCAGATGTCAATGAAATCCGTGTACTGTACGAGATGAAGAAGGATCGTCTGGACTATCGGTTCCATCCGTTCTTTTGGGAAGTTGGCGGAAAATATACATACCCGATGGATAAAGATAAAAAAGCATACCACCACAGACGCGGATTTGAGGACTGTTTTGAGGCTCCGCAGAATATTCCGTACAGATCCTGTCTGTAAAGGAGAAAAGATACATATGAGTGTAGAAAAAAAAGTCATTGGTCAGCTGGAAAAATGCTATTCGCTGGCAGTACTTCCATATCAGGGAAAAGACTATCTGATGGTTGCTGCGGAAAAAGTAAACCAGTGCCGTCTGTACGACTGGGACGGAACGCTGAAAGATGTGATATGGGATGAACCGGGAGGTGCCATGAGTCTGGTACCGGTACCCGGAAAAGAAGGGCAGTTTCTGGCAACCCACAGATTTTATTCCCCAAACGATTCAGCCAGTGCTTCCATTGTATCGGTGACAGAAGAAGCAGGCATATGGAAAGTGCGTACCCTGACGGAAATGCCGTTTGTCCATCGGTTTGGCATTCTGAAAGGGGAAGATGGTTATTACATTCTTGCCTGCACATTGAAATCGGGACATCAGTATAAAGATGACTGGTCATCCCCGGGGAAAGTGTATGCGGCAAAGCTGCCGGAGGATGTAACAACGTATGACACAGGACATACATTGCCGTTTGAAATCCTTAAGGAAAATATGTTGCGAAACCATGGGTATTTTCAGGTGGAAAACACACAGGTATATGCTCTGGTGACATGTGAAGACGGTGTGTTTGCTTTTTATCCACCGTCTAGGGGAGAAACTGCATGGAAAACAGAACAACTGACGAAAGAGCCCGCCAGTGATGCGGCTGTGGCAGCCTTTGCGGATGGGAAAGAATGGATGATGGTACTGTCACCATTTCATGGTGACACGGTATATTTTTACAGACATACAGACGAAGGATTTGTTAAAGCATATATATATCCGGAAAAATTAGAATTCCTTCATGCCATCTGTGTCGGAGAATACGGAGGGCAAAGGGCATTCTTTGCAGGAAACAGAAAAGGAGACCGCAAATTGCTTGCTTTTGTATTGGATGATGAGGGAAAGTGGCAGGCAAAATGCGTGGATCAGGGGGCAGGTGCAGCAAACGTTCTCTATTATGCAGACAGAAAGCTTCTGGCTGCGGCAAACAGAGAAACCGATGAAATCGCACTTTATACGATGGAATGATCAGATCTGCCGCTGATTATTTAAAGGGAGCCACCGGAAACTGTTGTGAGGCGGCTCCCGAAAAGAAAAGGAGACAGAAAATGAGTACAGTAGCAGAAACTATACAGAAGATGGGGGTTATCCCGGTTGTTGTTATTGAAGATATCAGTGACGCCGTACCGCTGGCAAAAGCACTCTGTGAGGGGGGGCTTCCCTGCGCGGAAGTTACATTCCGGACAGAAGCAGCCCAGGAAGCAATCCGGCTCATGACAGAAGCCTACCCGGATATGTTTGTCGGTGCCGGTACAGTGCTTACAACAACACAGGTCGATCAGGCCGTGGAAGCAGGTGCCAGATTTATCGTAAGTCCGGGATTTGACCCGGAAGTTGTTGAATATTGTATCCAGAAAGAAATTCCTGTTTTTCCTGGCGTTGTTACACCATCGGAAGCAGCGCTGGCAGTAAAACATAATCTGAAAATCGTCAAATTTTTCCCGGCCGGACAGTTTGGCGGTGTGGACGCAATAAAGGCACTGGCAGCACCATATACCGGACTGTTATTTATGCCAACCGGCGGTATTCATGCCAACAATCTTGCTTCCTATCTGAACTGCAACAAAGTTGTGGCCTGTGGCGGAAGCTGGATGGTAAAAGGGGATCTGATCAAAGCGGGAAAATTTGATGAGATTCAGAGACTGGTTAAAGAAGCAGTGGATCTGGTAGCAGATATCCGAAAATAAGGAGGGTACATACAATGAGTAAGAAAATTGTAACGTTTGGTGAAATTATGCTTCGTCTTGCACCGGAAGGCTATTATCGCTTTGTACAGGCAGATACCTATGGTGCAACCTATGGTGGTGGTGAAGCCAATGTGGCTGTGTCTCTGGCAAATTATGGATTTGATGCTGTATTTGTAACGAAGCTGCCGAAACATGAAATCGGACAGGCCGGTGTCAATGCCCTTCGGCGGTATGGGGTAGATACCAGCAGAATTGCCCGGGGAGGCGATCGCGTAGGTATTTATTATCTGGAAAAAGGTGCATCCCAGAGACCGTCCAAAGTTATCTATGACCGTGCCGGTTCCGCTATCGCCACAGCAAGCCCTGAGGATTTTAACTGGACAGAAATTTTTGACGGTGTGCAGTGGTTTCATTTCACCGGTATCACACCGGCATTAAACGATCAGGTAGCAAAGATCTGCCTGGAAGCCTGCAAAGCAGCAAAAGCAGCAGGCGTCAAGATCTCCTGTGATCTGAACTACAGAAACAAACTCTGGAGCAAGGAAAAAGCAGGACAGGTGATGGGGGAATTGTGTAAATATGTAGATGTCTGCATCGCCAATGAAGAAGATGCCGCAGATGTATTTGGAATCAAAGCAGCTAACACAGATGTAACTGCCGGTGAAGTAAATCACGAAGGCTACAAAGACGTGGCAAAACAACTCGCAGATCGATTCGATTTCGAGAAAGTAGCAATTACCTTAAGAGAATCTCTGTCGGCTAACGACAATTTATGGTCAGCCATGTTATACGATACCAACGACTATTATTTCTCAAAGAAATATAAAATGCATATCGTAGACCGTGTAGGTGGCGGTGACAGCTTTGGTGGCGGTCTGATAGCCGCAAGTCTGCTGGGATACCAGCCCCAGGAAACCATAGAATTTGCCGTAGCTGCATCCTGCCTGAAGCATTCCATCGAAGGAGACTTCAACATGGTTTCTATCGAAGAAGTAAAAAAACTTGCCGATGGTGACGCTTCCGGCAGAGTACAACGCTAACCGAGACGGATCAGATATTTTTCTTCCTCCTATAAAAGACAATAACTTTCCGTCTTCTACCCTCACCATCAGTGAGGAGAATGTGCCCCGGCGGTGGATGGTGGTATCTCTGCTGCAAAACGATTCAAAGTGCGTTTTTAGCTTTGATGAGATCCAGTGCTTACGCAAACTTATGCGCGAGCTCGCTTATGCGAGCGCATTAGTTGGAGTTAGCACTTAGCTCAGCAAAGCGTTGCACTTGTTTTGCAGCAGAGATACCACCATCCACCGCCGGGGCACATTCTCTGAACGTCCGTCCGTTTTAAATCTTCTCTACTTTAATCATATTTGTATTCCCCGGCTTCCCGTTCAACAGTCCCCCGGTCAGGATCACATTATCTCCATCCTGCAGTTTAAACGTCTCCTTCGCCATCTTCAGATCATTTACAAAGATATCCTCCAGCGACTCATAGGTATCCGACAGCACCGGAGTCACGCCCCAGCTCATATTCAGCTTGCGCCATCCCTTTTCCGAAGCCGTCAGTCCCAGAATATCAACCGGACAGCGGAAACGACTCACCATACGTGCCGTCAGACCCGTCAGCGAATTGACCACGATACACTTTGCATTGATATCGGTAGCCATTGCACAGGTGGCATGGGAAACAGCATCAAGATTGTTCTTGATTGTAAAGTCGGCAGTTTTGAACCGCTTTGCATAATTCGTACTGTTTTCTGTAAATTCCAGCGTCTGCACCATGCTTTTTACAGCTTCCACCGGATATTTACCGGAGGCTGTCTCACCGGACAGCATAACTACGGAAGTACCGTCGTATACTGCATTGGCCACATCTGAAAGCTCCGCTCTTGTCGGACGTGGATTGTAGATCATGGATTCCAGCATCTCCGTGGCCGTAATGACACGCTTGCCAAGCATACGGCATTTATTGATCAGATATTTCTGTACCGCCGGAACCTCATGTGCCGGAATCTCCACACCCAGATCACCACGGGCGATCATGATGCCGTCAGCAATATCACAGATCTCTTCGATATGCTCTACACCGGAACGGTTTTCAATCTTGGCGATCAGGTCAATATGCTCGCCACCGTTCATATTCAGAAAACGACGCATATCAGCGATATCCTGTCTGGTGGAGACAAAGGATGCAGCCACAAAATCCACGTCATTTTTGATACCGAACAGCAAATCCTTTTTATCCTGCTCACTTAAGAAATCATGTTTCATGACCTTTCCCGGAAAATTCATGCTCTTTCTGTCGGACAGCGGACCGCCGACAACGACTTTACAGACAGCTTCCGTAGCAGTCAGAGAGAGCACTTCAAAGATAACCAGTCCGTTATTGACAAGGATCGTATCACCGACGCTGAGATTGTCCATCAGTTTGTCATAGTTGACAGAGACTTTGGTGCTATCGCCTACGATCTGTTCGGTAGTAAAAGTGAAAGTATCGCCATCGTGCAGTTCGATATGCTTGTCAGCAAATGTACCGATGCGGTATTCCGGACCCTTGGTGTCCAGCATGATCGGGATCGGGACATTCATTTTCTGACGTGTCTCTTTGATCAGGTCAATTTTTCTCTGCTGTTCCTCATATGTGCCATGGGAAAAGTTGAGTCTGGCTACGTTCATACCGGCCTTGTACAGTTCCATCAGTGTTTCTGCATTTTCACTTGCAGGTCCAATCGTACAGATAATTTTTGTCTTTCTCATAGTCATTCTCCATTTCTTAGATGATCTCATCTATTCGTCTATAGTAGCAGATTTGCCGTCGGCTTACAATTCTATCCAGCCAAAAACAGGACGAAAATGTATGGGTAAAAATACAAAAAATCGGTAAAACTGTCAGTAAGAAAATATTTGACAAACTCTTCGGTGTGTGCTAAAGTTTCAGCAATAACAGGGAGTAGTTCACACTGGTGTGCCGGTGTTGTACTGGTCGTCATCACGCTGTCTGTCACCAAAACAGGTGCACAGGCAACCGGGCAGTACACAGTCATCTGGAATGGAACGAGACTTTTATTGTACTTTTGTTGTGCAGTAAAGGTCTTTTTTTTGACTTTATTTCTTAGTACCTGTACTGCCGACAGGGCAAACTGAAAAAAGGAGTGATGTGTATGGGAAAAACATACTGGGAATGTTCAAAGGAAGAGGTGCTGTCACAGTTTTCGGTAACGGAACAGGGACTTTCAGGAAAGCGGGTCGAAGAGATCCGTGGGGAAAAGGGCGAAAATATCCTGCAGGAAGAAAAGAAAAAAAGTATCTGGCAGATATTTATGGGACAGTTCGCTGATCTTCTTGTTGTGATCCTTGTGATCGCAGCCGTGATTTCGATGTTTTCCGGCAATGCAGAGAGTACGCTGGTCATTTTACTTGTACTTGTCATGAATGCAGTGCTTGGTACAGTGCAGTATGAAAAAGCACAGAAATCGTTAAACAGCCTGAAACAGCTGTCTTCCCCGCATGCAAAGGCGGTCCGGGATGGTCAGATGGTGGAAATTGCATCAAAGGATGTTGTTCCGGGGGATATCCTGCTTCTGGAAGCGGGAGATATGGTGGTTGCGGACGGCAGGATCCTGCACAATTATTCACTGCAGGTCAATGAAAGCTCACTGACCGGCGAAGCTACGAATGTCGATAAGACAGATAATACTGTTGCCAAAGATGCTGTGCTGGCAGACCGTCTGAATATGGTATATTCTGGCAGCCTTGTAACTTACGGCCGGGCCATGGTACTGGTCACAGCAACGGGTATGGAGACGGAGATCGGTCATATCGCAGAGCTGATGAATGCAGCAAAGCAGAGAAAGACACCATTGCAGCAGAGTCTTGACCGTTTCAGCCAGCATCTGGCTATAGCAATCATGGTGATCTGTGCCCTGGTTTTTGGCCTTTGCATGGTACGGCAGATGCCTCTTCTGGATGCACTTTTGTTTGCAGTAGCACTTGCCGTGGCGGCGATTCCGGAAGCGCTTGGCTCCATCGTAACGATTGTGCAGGCTTTTGGTACGCAGAAAATGGCAAAGGAGCATGCCATCATCAAAGATCTAAAAGCCGTGGAAAGTCTTGGATGTGTATCGGTGATATGTTCTGATAAGACGGGCACGCTGACACAGAATAAGATGACAGTGCAGCAGATCTACGCCAATAATCGTGTGTATAAGCCGGAACAGCTGGATATGAAAGATACGACATTGCGCTGTCTTTTGTATGATGCTGTGCTGACTAATGATGCCAGCATTGCTGACGGGCAGACGATCGGAGATCCTACGGAATATGCCCTTCTGGAGATGTTCCGAAAAGTAAAAAAAGAACAGGAAGGCTTAGAGCAGGCGGCAGCGGACACGGAGCCGGAGGAAACCCTGCGCCGCAGAATGCATCGTCTGGAGGAACTTCCCTTTGATTCCGACAGGAAACTGATGAGTACAAAGTACCTGGTGGAAGGAGAAGAAACGGTGTTGACAAAAGGAGCACCGGATATTCTTCTGGAACGCTGTACGAGGATCCTGGAAAAAAATGAGATACGACAGATGACGGCAGCTGATAAAAAGACGATTCTGCGTCAGAACCAGAGCTTTTCCGAACAGGGATTGCGGGTACTCGCGTTCGCTTATAAAGTGGATATAAAACCATTGTCCACAGAGACAGAAAAGGATTTTGTTTTTCTGGGTCTGGTTTCCATGGTTGATCCGCCCCGTCCGGAATCTGTGCAGGCCGTAGCGGATGCAAAGCATGCAGGTATCCGTACAGTGATGATCACAGGCGACCATAAGGTGACGGCGACAGCGATTGCCAGAAAAATAGGTATTTTTGAGGATGGAGACCTTGCACTGACCGGAGCGGAGCTGGATGCGATGAGCGACAAAGAGCTTGAAAAAGCAATTGACCGCGTCTCGGTCTATGCCCGGGTATCGCCGGAAAACAAAATCCGGATCGTTGAAGCCTGGCAGCGAAAAGGCCGTATCGTTTCCATGACAGGAGACGGTGTCAACGATGCTCCGGCATTGAAAAAAGCAGATATTGGTGTGGCAATGGGCGTGACCGGTACGGAGGTGTCAAAGGATGCGGCGGATATGATTCTGGCAGATGATAATTTTGCTACGATCATCAAAGCTGTGGCCAATGGGCGGAATGTATACCGGAACATTAAAAATGCCGTGCTGTTTTTGCTGTCTGGCAATATGGCGGCGATTCTGGCTGTTTTATATACATCCCTGATGGGACTGTCTGTGCCATTTGCCCCGGTACATCTGTTATTTATCAATCTGCTGACCGATTCTCTGCCTGCACTGGCCATCGGTATGGAAGCAGCAGATCCAAAGCTTTTACAGGAACGTCCCCGAAATCCGAAAGAGGGGATTTTGACAAGAGAATTTATGCTGACTACACTGGGAGAGGGCTTTTTGATTGCTGTTGTGACATTAAGCGCATACTATATCGGACTGCGTACTGCAGGAACAGCACTGGCCAGTACGATGGCCTTTGCCACGCTGACGCTGGCCCGGCTGTTCCATGGCTTTAACTGCAGAAGCAAAGAGCCGCTGGTACGGATCGGTCTTTTGAGCAATCGGTACAGTCTGTATGCCTTTTTTGCCGGTGTTATCTTACTGTTACTGGTTCTTATCGTACCGGGACTGCAGGGGCTGTTTGAGGTTGCACCGCTTTCGGTGCTGGTATTCGTAAAAATCGCGATTTTAAGTGTACTGCCGACGGTGACGATCCAGCTGGTACGCATCTGCCGCCTGCGCAGAGAATAACAGAAACACAAGAAGCATGAAACAAAGCAGAGATGGTTTCCGGCTGATACCGCAGGGATCGGATGCTGTCTGTGGAGAAACAGAATAGAAAAGACTTCCTTTTAGATTGGAAAAATGCTATACTGCTTATGTATGTAAAAGCAGAAAGAAAAGGAAACATTTATGATAGATGTGCATGCGATATCTATGGACTGCCAGATGACAGAGTTTGTCGGGACGGCGGTGCTGGATTCCATCGGTCTGGTGATCGGTGGAGTAGATGATAAACTGCATAAGGCCATGGGAATTCCCGAAAAGTATCATGCGCTGGGTGTGTTCAGTTCCCGTACAGGTGCGGCCGGACAGATCACAGCTGCGGACGAGGCGGTCAAGATGACCAATACTGAAGTGTTGACGATCGATCTTCCCCGTGATACAAAGGGCTGGGGCGGTCATGGTAACTATATCGTTCTGGGAGCTGAGAATGTCGAAGAGGCAAGGACAGCCGTATCCCTGATGCTGGAGCTGACTAATAAAAATGCCGGTGAACTGTATATCAGCGAGGCCGGTCATCTGGAGTTTGCCTATTCAGCGAGAGCGGGACAGGCGCTGCATATGGCGTTTGCGGTGCCGATGGAGCAGGCGTTTGGCTTCTTATGTGGTTCTCCCGCAGCGATCGGTCTGGTAATGGCGGACCGGGCGATGAAGGCGGCGGCTGTAAAGATCGTGAAGTATATGACGCCGAGTATTGGAACGAGTCATTCGAATGAGGTGATCCTGGCGGTGACGGGGGATGCTTCGGCGGTGAAGGAGGCGGTTCTGACGGCCAGACAGGTGGGGCTGGAGCTGCTGATCTCGATGGGAAGTTATCCGGAGATTCCGGGGACGCCGTTTTTGGAATAGGATGGTTGAGGTACGGACGGCGGGTGACGAAAAGAATGCCCGTCAGGGGATACTGTGGGTGGAAACACCTTCGATCTGAAGTATCACTAAGAACAAAAAGCATCACAGTCGGAGAACCGGAAGCATTCGCTGGAAAATCGATATTTTCCAGCTCAGTGCTTCCTTGCCGGTCGGATCTGATATCCGACCGGCATCCCCGATTGTGATGCTTTTTGTCCTAAGTGATACTAACAGATCTGCGGAATTGTTTCCACCCACAGTATCCCCTGACGGGCATTCTTTTCGTCACCGCCTGAGACTGGGGGTATGGACTGAGAGGTGTTGATAGGGTAAACGTGGTATTGTTTGACAGGTAGTGTATAAGAAAGTGAAGGAATATCTGACAGGAAATACGCAGGTATCTGAGAAAAAATCCCCTGTATACATACCTTGTTGGAATGGGTGTATACAGGGGAAATGTATGTAATTTTATTTGATATAGAAATCCTGCAGCCTAGTTTTATGAAAATACAGGGCGAGCAGGAAGGCGCAGATGTCGGCGGCGGCCTGGGCGATTTCTACACCGAAGAGGTGGAGGCACAGGGGCAGGATAAAGATCATCGGCAGGAAGCAGATGCCTTGTCGGGCGGAGGCCAGGATGCTGGCGGGGACGGTGTAGCCGATGGTCTGGAACAGCATGTTGTTCAGGATGATCCAGCCGGTCAGGGGCATGGTGATGCACTGGGCGCGCAGGGCCATGGTTCCGATGCGGATGACATCGAGATCATCTTTGCGGAAAAGGGCGACAAGCTGCGGGGCAAAGATGAAGCCGAGGATGGCGGCGACAAGGAGTACGCTGGTGATCAGTTTCATGCAGAACCAGAAGGCATCGATGACACGTTTTTTGTTGCCGGCGCCGAAGTTAAAGCCACAGATGGGCTGGAAGCCCTGACCGAAGCCGATGGTGGCGGATCCGGCGAACATGGTGATGCGGGTGGCGATGCTCATGGCGGCGATCGCGGCGTCACCGTAGGGTTTGGCGGCGAGGTTTAAGGCGATAGTAGCGATGCTGGCCAGTCCCTGTCTGCAGAGGGAGGGAAGGCCGCCACCGGCGATGTCAGCGATGCATTTGCCAACATATTTCAGGTCGCTGAGCCAGTGCGGCAGGCTTTTGGATGCGCGGCACATGGCCAGCAGGATGAACATGGCTACGATCTGGCTGAAAACGGTAGCTACGGCGGCACCGGAGATACCCATATCAAAGCCGAAGATCAGAAGCGGATCAAGAAAGATATTTAAGATACCGCCGGAAGCCATACCGACCATGGAGTACATGGCAAAGCCCTGAAAACGGAGCTGATTGTTGAGAACAAAGGAAGCCATCATAAACGGTGCGCCAAACAGAATGATACGCAGGTAATCCAGCGTGTAGGGCAGGATGGTTTCGGTTGAACCAAGCATCCGGGCCAGTGGCTGGATGAAAAGTGCGCAGACCAGACCGAAGAGGCATCCGGCCAGAAGGGCCAGATAAAAGCCACAGCCGGACAGCTGGCGGGCACTTTCGGTATCACCGGCGCCGAGTTTTCGGGAGATCGTATTGCCGGAGCCGTGACCAAAGAAGAAGCCACCGGCCTGAATAATAGCCATCAGCGGGAAAACAACACCAACGGCAGCTGTAGCACTGGTGCCGATCTGTCCGACAAAGAAGGTGTCGGCCATATTGTAAAGGGCAGTGATCATCATACTGATGATCGTTGGTACGGACAGGCGTATCACCAGTCCGGGAATAGGGGCAGTGGCCAGCATATGTTGGCGTTCCTGTGCATTCATGAAAAATTTCCTCCTAAACAGATGTAAAAAGCAGCTGTAAAAAACAGCTGCGGCATGCTAACCTGTATTATACGCTTTTTAACCAGGTAAAAAGCTGAGCAATTACAGACAGTATACAGGGAAAAGTCAAAAATGGCAAGAAACAAAGGATAGATTATTTGGAAAATATCCCGTATAATAGGAAAGAACATGCAGACATGTCGCTAAAGACTGCAATATACGAAAACTTACAGCGTGTATAACTGTATTACAAAAGGTAAGCGTATAAAGCAGACGGCGCTAAAGCGGCCAAACCAAACAGTACAGAGAGGAAACTATCATTATGGGAAATATTGTTATAGGACAGTCCGGCGGACCGACCGCCGTTATCAATTCCAGTCTTGCCGGCGCGATCCACGCCGCAAAACAGCTGGGCATCGAAAAAATATATGGTATGCATTACGGTATCCAGGGATTTTTTAAAGAAGACCTGATCGATCTCGGAGAAGAGTATATCCGTACAAGAGAAGATATAGAATTTCTGAAAAGAACCCCGTCCGCATTCCTCGGCTCCTGCCGTTTCAAACTGCCGCCGATCGAAGAAAATCCGCAGATCTACGAACAGATCTTTGCTATTATGGAAAAGTATGATATTTCCTACTTCTTATATATTGGAGGAAATGATTCCATGGATACCGTAAAGATGCTGTCTGACTATGCCACACAGCATAATAAACCCCAGCGCTTCATCGGCATCCCTAAAACCATCGACAACGACCTGCCGATCATGGATCACACCCCAGGCTACGGTTCCGCAGCCAAATATATCGGAACCTCCGTCAAAGAAATCATCCGTGACAACGAATGCTACGACAGTCCCATCCCGTCCGTCGTGATCATCGAGATCATGGGCCGCCACGCCGGCTGGCTGACTGCCGCATCCGCCCTGTCCCGTGGTGACGACTGCTGCGGCCCCGACATCATCTGCCTTCCGGAAGTTGATTTCGATATGGACGCCTTCTACAACCGCATCCACGAACTCGCCAAAACCAAACACTCCATCGTAGCAGCCGTATCCGAAGGCATCCACTTCGCCGACGGTACCTTCGTCTGCGAAATGGAACAGGAAAACGCCAAACTCGATGCCTTCGGCCACAAAATGCTGTCCGGCTGCGGTGAACTCCTGGCCAACAAACTCATGCAGGAATCCAACTACAAAGTAAGAAATATCGAATTTTCCACCCTGCAGCGCGTCGCCACCCACACAGCTTCCATCATCGACATCCGCGAAGCCTTTGACGTAGGCACCTACGCCTGCCACAAAGCCGTCGCCGGAGAAACCGGGAAAGTCGTCACCATCAACGTAGCAGAACGCGATCCCTACCAGGTACACTACGGTCTCGCTGACGTACACGGCATCGCCAACGTAGAACGAAAAGTCCCCGTAGACTGGATCACCCCCGACGGTCTTGATGTTACTCCAGCCTACAGACACTACGCAAGACCCCTGATCGCCGGAAACTACGTTCCTTATTATGTAGACGGCATCCCGCACCACATGGTCTTAAAACCAAGAAAGTAGATCCCAAAAGTGAACGCATGCAGCGAAGCCGCCCATGCCGCACAACCTGCCCCATACCAGCCAACACTCACGCGCATGCAGCGAAGCGCCCATGCCACACAACGTCCCGTCAATCACCACAACCTAAGCGGAGAAGAGAGCGAGGCGGCTGGCGGACAGGCTGGTTGGCTGGAAAACGATTCCGCAGATCTGTTAGTATCACTAAGTACAAAACACCCCCGCAACTGGGGATGACAGCCGGATGTCAGATCCGGCTGTCAAGGAAGCTTTGAGCAGGAAAATATCGATTTTCCTGCGAATGCTTCCGGTGCCCCAGTTGCGGGGGCGTTTTGTACTTAGTGATACTTCAGATCGGAGGTGTTTTCCAGCCAACCAGCCTGTCCGCCAGCCGTCTCGCTCTCTTCGTAGCGTCCCCCCCTACAACACATAATCCTCCTTAGTAAAAGGAATCTCCACATACCGCATCACATCCCTCAACTGCTCCACATTTCTCGGCCCATAAAGCGGCAGACAAGCAAACTCCTGCACCCTGAAAAATCCCAGCACCACCTGCGAAACTGTAGCCTCATACTTTCTCATCAGTTCCTTACACCTCTTAGCCAGTGCCACATTCTCCGGCGTAAAATAATTCATCTCCCGTACAGCATCCACCCCCTTATTAATGTAGCGATGGAAAAATCCACTGGCCACCCCCATATAAGGCATTGCCAGATTCCCCGGATTATCCTCATGATACGCATACAGATCCCCCTCAATATACGTCAGCGTATCATCCGCCATAGGCTTCATATACTTAAGTCCCAGATTCAGTAAAGCCTGATCCGCCACAAACCCACGGTATCCCTTAGCCTTACAGTAAGCATCCGCCGTCTTTACCCTGTCTGCCGTCCATATCCAGATAAGCATCAAACAGATAGTCCGCATCTGCACCGTCCCAGTCAAGGCCGGCGCCTGACGTACCCAGTCCCAGCGGGCAAAGATTCAGATCAGTATCCGGTATTTTGAAAAAATCAGCCATATGTAAAACCCTCCTGTGTAATATCCGCTGCATATTACCCTGCATCGGATGATGTACTTTGTATTTATATTTACTAAAACTAACCCATATTAAACAGCACGTCAAGCAGAGAGAGCAAAACAAAACCCAGGTGTTACTATTGACCTATGTGAAACGGACAGAACAGCCTGTAAAAATTGTGCAGATTGATTAAAACAACTGTACAAAAAGTACAGACACCATACAGAAACTTCAAGCTAATTATAGAATTGCGAAAAAAAGAGAAGAGAGTGTATACTAAGGACAGTAAATAACAGACAACATAAAAATGTTGAAAAACCATGTAAAATGGAGGAATATCTATGCTTACACCAAAACAGAATTTATTAGAAACTATCCATGGCGGTCATCCGGATCGCTTCGTCAATCAGTACGAATTCCTTAAGATCCTGACAGGGGATCCCTTTGCCCAGACCAATACCGCACCGAAGTACGGCGAAGAAAACGTCGTCAATGCCTGGGGTGTGACCCGTTCCTATCCGATCGGCACACCGGGTGCTTTCCCGGTACATGATCCGGCACATATTGTCTGCCCGGACGTTACCGAATGGCAGAAATATGTCAAGGCACCAAATGTCAAATTCAGTGATGCTGAATGGGAACCGTACTTAAAACGTGCAGAAGAAGTTGACAGAGACAAATATTTCTTAAGCTCCTTTGTGGCACCGGGCCTGTTTGAACAGTGCCATTATCTCATGGAAATCCAGAATACACTGATCAATTTCTATGAAGAGCCGGAAGCCATGAAAGACCTGATCAAATATCTGACAGAGTGGGAGCTGGCCTATGCAGAGGAAATGTGTTCCCATCTGCATATGGATGCTGTATTCCATCATGACGACTGGGGCAGCCAGATCTCCACATTCCTGTCACCGGATATGTTTGCAGAGTTTTATCTGGATTCTTACAAACAGATTTATGGCTATTATAAATCCCATGGCGTACAGCTGATCTGCCACCATTCGGATTCCTATGCCGCTACACTGGTACCGTATATGATCGAGATGGGTATTGATATCTGGCAGGGTGTTATGACATCCAATGATATTCCGGAACTGATCCGCAAGTATGGCGGTCAGATCTCCTTTATGGGTGGTGTGGACAGTGCCAAAGTCGATCATCCGGACTGGACCAGAGATGAAGTGGCCAGAGAAGTAGAAAAGGCCTGCCGCGAATTCGGCTCTGTGGCTGACAAACATTACTTTATTCCGGGAGCTTCTCAGGGACTCGCCATAAGTACCTTCCCGGGTGTATACGAAGCTATGACAGAAGAAATCGACAAAATGAGCAAGATTATGTTCTGATAAGCTGTCAGAATGTACAGGCAATACGTTGGATATGCATTCGTTAACTGATGCTGCCAGAAAAGAGGGTGCCCGCCGGGACCCTCTTTTTTGCCATGCCAATCAATAATTGGTCCGGTGAACCAATTTTGATTGGCATAACAGGTATATTTCACTTGACGGATGAGCGTTTTATGATAAAATATATGTGTCTAATTATGAATGTCAGGGTTTCTATGCCCTTTGGAGGATATAGAGCCTGATAATTTACTATTATAGGAGGAATGTTTTAATGGCAAGAAAGTGGGTTTACTTATTCAGTGAAGGTAATGCCAACATGCGTGAGCTCCTTGGTGGAAAAGGTGCTAACCTTGCCGAGATGACCAGCCTTGGTCTTCCGGTACCGCAGGGCTTTACTATTACTACTGAAGCTTGTACTCAGTATTACGAGGATGGAAGAGAGATCAACGACGAGATCCAGGGACAGATCAACGAGTACATCGAAAAGATGGAAGAGATCACTGGCAAGAAGTTCGGTGACAGCGAGAATCCGCTGCTCGTTTCCGTTCGTTCCGGTGCACGTGCATCCATGCCGGGTATGATGGATACTATCCTGAACCTTGGTCTGAATGAAACCGTAGTTAACGTAATTGCTGAGAAATCCGGCAATCCGCGTTGGGCTTGGGACTGCTACAGAAGATTTATCCAGATGTACTCTGACGTAGTTATGGAAGTTGGTAAGAAATACTTCGAAGAGCTGATCGATCAGATGAAAGCTAAGAAAGGTGTTACCTTCGACGTAGAGCTGACTGCAGAGGATCTGAAAGAGCTGGCTGGCCAGTTCAAGGCTGAATACAAAGAAAAAATCGGTGCTGATTTCCCGGATGATCCGAAGGAACAGCTGATGGGTGCTGTTAAAGCCGTATTCCGTTCCTGGGATAACCCGCGTGCTAACGTATACCGTCGTGACAACGATATCCCGTATTCCTGGGGTACTGCTGTAAACGTACAGTCCATGGCTTTCGGTAACATGGGTGATGACTGTGGTACAGGTGTTGCTTTCACACGTGACCCGGCTACAGGCGAGAAGAAACTGATGGGTGAGTTCCTGATCAACGCACAGGGCGAGGACGTTGTTGCCGGTGTTCGTACTCCGATGCCGATCGCTAAGATGGAGCAGGAGTTCCCGGAAGCATTCGCACAGTTCGTACAGGTTTGCGAGACTCTGGAGAAACATTACAGAGATATGCAGGATATGGAGTTTACTGTTGAGAACAAGAAACTGTACATGCTGCAGACACGTAACGGTAAGAGAACAGCTCAGGCTGCTTTAAAGATCGCTTGTGACCTGGTTGATGAGGGCATGAGAACAGAAGAAGAAGCTGTAGCTATGATCGATCCGCGTAACCTGGATACTCTGCTTCATCCGCAGTTCGACACTGCTGCTCTGAAAGCTGCTACTCCGATGGGTAAAGGCCTTGGCGCTTCCCCGGGTGCTGCATGCGGTAAGATCGTCTTCACAGCTGATGACTCTGTAGAGTGGGCTGCAAGAGGTGAGAAAGTCGTTCTGGTTCGTCTGGAGACATCTCCGGAAGATATCACAGGTATGAAGTCTGCACAGGGTATCCTGACAGTTCGTGGTGGTATGACATCCCACGCAGCTGTAGTTGCCCGTGGTATGGGTGAGTGCTGTGTATCCGGTTGTGGCGACATCGTTATGGATGAAGCTAACAAGAAATTCACACTGGGCGGCAAAGAGTTCCATGAGGGAGACTTCATCTCCATCGATGGTACTACAGGTAACATCTACGACGGTATCATCCCGACTGTAGACGCTACAATCGCCGGTGAGTTCGGTCGTATCATGGCCTGGGCTGACAAATACAGAACCATGAAGGTTCGTACAAACGCTGATACTCCGGAAGATGCAAAGAAAGCCGTTGAGCTTGGTGCAGAAGGTATCGGTCTTTGCCGTACAGAGCATATGTTCTTCGGTGAGGGCAGAATCGATGCATTCCGTGAGATGATCTGCTCCACATCTCTGGAAGAGAGAGAAAAAGCAATGGAGAAGATCCTGCCGTACCAGCAGGCAGACTTCGAAGGTCTGTTCACAGCTCTGGAAGGCAACCCGGTTACCATCCGTTTCCTGGATCCGCCGCTTCATGAGTTCGTTCCGACAGAGGAAGCTGACATCAAGAAACTGGCTGACGCTCAGGGCAAGACTGTTGAGGATATCAAGGCTGTTATCGAGTCCCTCGTTGAGTTCAACCCGATGATGGGTCATCGTGGATGCCGTCTGGCTGTAACTTATCCGGAAATCGCTAAGATGCAGACTGCAGCTGTTATCCGCGCAGCTATCAACGTAAAGAAAGCTCATCCGGAATGGACCATCAAACCGGAGATCATGATTCCGCTTGTTGGCGATATCAAAGAGCTGAAATACGTTAAGAAATTCGTAGTTGAGACAGCAGATGCTGAGATCAAAGAAGCTGGCGTAGAGCTTGAGTACGAAGTTGGTACTATGATCGAGATCCCGAGAGCTGCTCTGACAGCTGATGAGATCGCTACAGAGGCTGATTTCTTCTGCTTCGGTACAAACGACCTTACTCAGATGACCTTCGGTTTCTCCCGTGATGATGCCGGTAAGTTCCTGGATGCTTACTATGACGCTAAGATCTTCGAGAACGATCCGTTCGCTAAGCTGGATCAGGTTGGCGTTGGCAAGCTGATGGAAATGGCTATCAAGCTTGGCAAACCGGTTAACCCGAACCTGCACATCGGTATCTGTGGTGAGCACGGTGGAGATCCGTCTTCTGTTGAGTTCTGCAACAAGATCGGTCTTGACTATGTATCCTGCTCCCCGTTCCGTGTTCCGATCGCCCGTCTGGCTGCTGCTCAGGCTGCAATCGCTCAGAAGAACGCATAAGACAGGACTACAGAGCTTATAAAAGTATATATGAAGTGCCATACATTAGTATGACGGAGTGTTCAAACGGATAATGAGATCCCCTGCAGGTTTTCTGCGGGGGATCTTTTTTGCCTTGGCATATAACAGAAAGCTCCAGTGGAGGTTTCTGTTATTCAGTAACGGACGAAAAAGGTTTGAAAAGTATTGTTTGTCTGTTATTGTATATGTCCCGATAAATTTCTTGAAAAAGGTCGATGGTTTATATATACTATCAACAGATTTAACGATTATGTAAGGAGGCGGCGGAATGTGTACGGATGAGACGTTTTACAGAAGATATCTGGACGGAAATGAGAAAGCCGCCGTACCTCTGGTGGAAAAATATGGTGACGCACTGACACTGTATATCAATGGATATGTCAAAGATATGCACGAAGCTGAGGATCTGATGATAGAAGCCTTTTCAAGAATGTTTATGAAAGCGCGCCCTGTTTCAGAGGAAGGAAGCTTTAAAGCATATCTTTACAAAACTGCACGTAACCTTGCTTTGCGGCACAGACAGAAGCACCGCATCATCTTTTTACATCTGGACGATCTGGATTTTGAACCACAGAGTAAGGATCTGGCGGATACCCGGCTGTACAGTGATGAACGGCGGAGAGTTCTGACGGAAGCGCTGGATCAATTAAAGGCAGAGTATCGCGAGGCGCTGTATCTTGTTTATTTTGAAGATATGAGTTATCGCAGTGCAGCGGCAGTTATGGGGAAAAATGAACAGCAGGTGACAAATCTGGTTCACCGTGGCAAGCAGAGCTTGAAAACAATTCTGGAAAAGGAGGGCTTTCACTATGCGGACGACTGAAGAACGTATCCGGCAGATTCAAAGGAGAACGATAATACTGCAGGAAAAACAACGCCGGAGAAAACAGCGTATACTTGATTTTGCCTGCATGGCAGCATGTATTCTGCTTGTCACAGGACTTGGTGTCTGGATGCCGGGGCTGGTGGGAAATCTCTCTGATGGTCATGCAGTGCATGCGTCCGGCGCGGCAAGTCTAATTGGCAATACACCTGCAGCCGGATACATTTTGATGGGTATACTGGCGTTCCTGCTTGGTGTATGCAGCACTGTATTGCTGTATCGTCTGCGCCATCGGAGCGAAGACAGGCGAGAGAGAAAAAAACAGGAGAATGACGATGAACTTTGAAGTGATCGATAATATTTTCCAGGTAATACTTTTACTGATAATGGCGTTGCTGTCACTTGGGGCAAGTGTCCGCCAGCGTGACAGAAGACCGCTGGTGCTGGCTTTTGCCTATCTCTGTTTTGCCATGGGTACGCTGTATTATGTGCTGTATCTTGTCATCATCGGAAAAGTACCGCAGATATTTTATGTGGCAGAAATTTCATGGCTGGCATCGTATCTGTTTTTCCTTTCACTGCAGATCCTGCGTTCGGAAAAGCTGCGGATCCGGTTTTCGGTACCGGCCTTGCTTTGTGCGATGCTTGTAGCTGCAGGAGTCATGGTTTTCCGGATTTTCGGACCGTCCCTGGTGATGTCAGGACTTTTGGCGGTTACCGTCGGGGTAAATGCTTATCTTTCTGTGTTCCGCATACAGGAGAAGAGGCAAAACCGCGAAGTAGATGTCGGGATGCTGGTGTGTATTATATTACAGATTGCGCTGTATGCGGTGTCTGAGCTGATGACAGATTATACGCATTTTAATATCTATTTTGCTGTGGATATCACACTTTCAGGCTGCCTTGCGGCGATGCTGCCGCTGACGTTGCGGGAGGTGAAAGGAAAGTGACATATATAGAAAATATTTTTATCTGTCTGGCTATTCCGCTGGTGTTATCCCTGCTTTTTATCAGGGATCGTGTACGGACTTTTACGTTGTTTGTAACGATTGGCATGGGGATTTGTCTGCTTTCGGCGTATATCAGCAGCTTTTTTATGCGTACTTACGGCATAGATGCAGCTCTGGCGGCCATAGAGATCACCCCGGTGTGCGAGGAAATCATGAAGCTTTTGCCGCTTTTGCTGTATTTCTGGATATTCGAGCCGAAAGCAGAGCGGCTGCCTGCGGCTGCGATCGCTGTTGCTGTAGGCTTTGCGACGTTTGAGAATGTCTGCTATCTTACGGAAAATGGTGCTGAAATTTTTTCATTCCTGCTGATCCGTGGGATTTCTGCAGGAGCACTGCATATTTTATGCGGTATATGTATCGGTGGCGGTATTTCCTATGTGTTCCGCCGCCGCTGGCTGGCGCTTACAGGGACGGTGGGGCTTCTCGGTGCATGTATTGCTTTCCATGCCATTTATAATCTGCTCGTCACCGCCGAGGGTGTGTGGCGTATGGTAGGATATTTCTTCCCGTCGCTGATGATCGTGTGTCTGTTCATTGCCAGACAGTTTTTGCCGAAAGTCAGAGAGATATTGGATTTGTAAGCTGTATATTTTACATATTTCAGGCTGTCCCGGATTGGGGCAGCTTATTTTATTGCTTTAGCATATAAAAGAAAGCTCCAGTAGAGTCTTTTTACTCCTATATTTTCGAAAAGACAGGATTTTTATAAAAATTTTTGGAGAAATTTTACATTTACCTGAAAGGATTTCAAAAAACAGGTATTTATAGTAGTAGAAGCGTTAAAAAAGCATAGTTTGAAAAGGAGGTCAGGCGATGCCGGATAAAACGAGAGAATGGCTGCAAAGAATCCGACAGCGGACGCAGACGCTTCGCAAGAGGAAAGAAAAGGCCGCGATGTCCTGTCTGACGATGCTGTGTCTGGCTCTGTTTACCTGCATCGGCACACTTTTGCATGAAGTGCAGTCTCCGAGGGTATTGGATGTTACGGGGGCTTTCGGTGCAGTGCTGTTGCATGGCGGCGCGGAAGAGTATGTACTTGTCGGCGTGCTGGCATTTATGGCCGGGGCAGCGGTGGCGGTGCTGGGGATCCGGTACGGAAAAGACAGACGACATTCTATGAAGGTAAGGGAAGATAGGGAGGAATGCATATGAAGAAGCGAATACTCAGTATAGTGCTTGCACTCAGCATCGGGCTGACACAGCTGCCGATGACGTCATTTGCAGCGGATGCTGTACATGTGGAGACTTTCACACAGGCTGGTACAGACGAAGTATCTGAAGCAACAGTGGAGACACAGGCAGCAGCGGATACTGGTGCAAAACAGGGTGTAAAGGCACAGGAAAACACAGAATCGACAGCAGTTGAAAAGCAGCCTGAAAATGAGAAAAAGCAGAATGGAGAAAATACAGAGGATTCTGAGAAAAAATCTGTGGCAGAACAAACATCCAGGGCAGAAGAAGCATCTAAAAAGGATGTTGCAGAAGCAAAGCCGGAGACCGAAGTGCAGCCTTCTTCTGAGGTAAAAAAAGATGCGGAGAAAAAAGCAGATTCCGATGCAAAGCAGGAGACGAAAGAAAGCTCTGAGAAGAATGCAGATGCAGAAAAACAGACAGAATCTGCGGCAAAGGAAGCAAAAAAGACAGCCTCCGAAACAACACCAAAACAGGAGCAGAAAGCAGAAGCTGCTTTTGCAGTAACTGCGGATGAAGTGCAGAAACAGATCGATGCATTGCCGGGGGCTGAAAATATTACAGAGGAAACAAAAGCTGTGGTGATGGCGCAGCTGGATGCAATTGATGCACTGAAAGGCAAGCTGAGTGATGAAGAAGGACAGAAGCTTGATTTTACCCGGTATGATGCTGCTGCAGCAGCAGTTATGGCTCTGAATGGGGAAGGTAATGAGTCAGCGACACTGGTATCAGAAGGAGAGTATGCTCTTGCTATTAACGGTCACGGATTTAACAGTAATACACTGACGATTCACGGCGACTCCGGTACGGCTGTGTATGATCCTTCCAGTAAAACACTGACCCTGAATAATTTCAGCGTCAATGTAGACTGGGACAGTGGAGCAGCTATTGATAGTAGAATCGCTGGATTGAAAATTATTGTCAATGGTACAAACAGGATTACACTGCCAGATTCTTTAAAGAAAATGACGGCGGCCATTTACGCTGACGAAGACACGATAATCCGTGGAAAGAGTGGATCTGGTTCAGATCAGCTGATCGTGACATCGGCAAGTAATGGAAATACGGAGAAGTGGTCAGACGGTACAACAAGAGTAGCACTCACGTATAATAAGGGTACGCTGACGATTGAAAATCTGACACTGACGATGGAAGATACGTCAGCATCCAGTTACATGGGTCACAGCACAGCCGTATATTCAAATTCCACCGGCAAACTGACCATGAAAAACTGTAAGCTGAATACAAAAAATACGCAGCATGGCGTTTATATGAACCAGGGTGCGGCAGAAATCAGTGATACGACATTCTATATCCAGAACGATTCGATATCTAATTCCTCCGGTGTAAATTTTGGCCCGGGGACACAGAATAAACTCACCAATTGCAGTGGTACGATCAGTGCACAGTACCCGGTGTACACGTATGGTAAACTGGCTGTCAGTGAAAATAAAAAGCTGACACTGAATGGATCATCGTATGCTGTTGTTGCAAAGCAGTATGCGAATAGTTCGACAACGGCAGAGGTAACATTTGATAATGTAAATATTGAAATGAATGCACCATCGGGTATTGATCTTGAGGGAAAAAGCATGGTGACTCTTGAGAGCGGTACCCTGGCAGTGACGGCTGGGAAATATGGTATGCGTTTAGGTAGTAACGCAACGTTTACAGCTAAAAATGGTACATTAAATATAAACAGTACTGGGGACGCATCTGCAGCTATCCTATCTGGTGGCACAGTAAAGTTTACAGGTGGAAATCACACCCTGACAGCAAAAGCCGCAGGCTACGCTGCAAGCAGCACGAACAGTGCATTGCAGATCTCTGCAGGTACAGTTACCATCAATGCACCGGTTGGTGTGCAGACAGACAGTGCGACAAAGGGCAGCGTGACGATCTCTGGCGGTACAATCAACCTCAATTGTACAACGGCTGGTATGTATAAAGACAGTGGTAGCGGAGAGACGACAATCACAGGTGGTGCAGTGAATATCAACTGTACAGTAAGTGGTATCCAGTCAAAAAACGGTGCTGGAAAAACTTCAATTACAGGCGGTAAAGTAACGATCACAGATACAAATAAGTCCTCCACAGCAACAGGTATCAATGCCGGTGGTGAAATGGAGATCGGTGGTACGGCAGAAGTAGCATTTAAAAACTGTAAATATGACATACAGTCCTCAAACAGTGCAAACAAGATCTCCGGCGGTACAGTGAAATTATCCGGAACAAAGACAGGACTGTTTCTCATGGAAAATTTCTCTGTGACAGGTGGTAACATCACGTCAACAGGTGATGGATATGGAATCTACGGTGAAGAAGGTACGATTACGTTAAAAGCCGGTACTGTGGAGCTCTCCAGCAGCGATTATCCGATGATCGCTTACCAGAACTGTATCTTTGATTTTGCGGGTGCAAAAGTGACACTGGACACAAAAAAGAGCTATGCACTCGTTATCTATGACAACGGAAGTTCTTACAAAGTGACCGGCGGTGAGGTTATTTTAAAATCCACCCAGGCCGGTGCGAATAAAATGTTTAAATCTCTTGCAGACGGTTACGGTGTCTGGGCCGGCGCAAGTGACAGTGAGGCAAAGCCCGTAAGCAATCCGACATCTGCTACATTGAATAATAAATATGTCCGTATAGCGAAAAAGCAGTCATATACGCTGACACTCGTTGATGTCAAAGAAGGAGAAAGCGCATCGGTATATGCCGGTGCGGACATCACCTATACAGCAAAAGATCCGCAGAGCGGTAAACATTTTTCTCACTGGGAACGGACTGTGGGGAAGGATACAACAAAGGTTGGTACAAAAACGACGTATACCGGAACGATGCCTGCATCAGATGCTACATTGAAAGCCGTATATGAAACCTGTTCTGGCGGCACGGCAACCTGCGAGAAACGGGCGGTTTGTGAGAAATGTGGTAAAGAGTACGGAAATCTGAATGCTCATGTGTATACGGCACAAAAGGCAGAGACTGCTTATCTTAAAACAGAAGCGACCTGTCAGAGTCCGGCCGTATATTACAAGTCCTGTGCAGTCTGCGGAGCGAGTTCTAAGGGACAGACAGGAGAGGCAACCTTTACGAGTGGAAATCTGAATGCTCATGTGTATACGGCAGAAAAAGCAGAGGTTGCCTATCTGAAAACAGCAGCGACCTGCCAGAGTCCGGCTGTATATTACAAGTCCTGTGAAGTCTGTGGAGCAAGCTCTAAGGGACAGAGCGGAGAGGCAACCTTTGCGAGTGGAAATCTGGCCGCTCATGTGTTTACGGCAGAAAGGGCGGAGGCAGCCTATCTGAAAACAGCGGCGACCAGTCAGAGTCCGGCTGTATATTACAAGTCCTGTGAAGTCTGCGGAGCAAGCTCTAAGGGACAGACAGGAGAGGCTACTTTCACAAGTGGAAGCAAAGCGGATCATGACTTCCCCGGTAGCGGAACGGCGGAAGCTCCCTACCGTATTTCCACTGCTGCCCATCTGAAGCAGTTTTGCGACGCAGTGAATAATGGAGAGTACGGCGCTCATGCTGTGCTGGAAAATAATATTGATCTGGGCGGCGAAGCATGGACACCGATCGGATCGAATGAAAACAACGCCTATACCGGCACTTTTGACGGAGGGGGACATACCGTCAGCGGGTTGTATGTCAGATTGGAGTTTGTCGGAGCGAAAGAGGCCGGCTTGTTTGGCCATACGAAGAATGCCACCATCCGGAATCTGACCGTGTCCGGGTCGGTATCGATAGACACTCTAAGCGCATCTGACAGTGCGGGCGGCATCGTTGGCATGGCCGAGGGCGGCACCATCGAAAACTGCGGGAATCTGTGTACGGTAAGAGGAAGTACTGCCGGTGGAATCGCCGGAGAAACTGTCAATGTGACAGTTTCCGGCTGCTATAACGGTGGTAGGATCAGCAGCGGATATGATGCGGCCGGTATCGTCGGATATTTCGGCGGTGGCAGTGGAAAAATCTACGATTGCTATAACGTCGGTACGGTACATAGCCAATTAACTGCGGGCGGCATCATCATAGGCGCTGCCGGAATAGGCGTTGCCTATAACTGCTACAACACAGCCACTGTAACTTCTGGTTATGCATATGGGATTAGTTATAAAGTTGATGCCAAAAACTGCTTCTTGCTGAAAGACGCAACGGCTGATTCCAAAGCAACAGAAAAGTCCGCCGAAGAATTTGCCGACGGCACGGTGTTGGGATTGCTCAAGGCTGGTGAACACGGCAATAATGCTGCCCCCTGGGCAGATGAATGCAAGTATGTGGCAGCGGCGGGCAGGACCCTGCCTGTGTTCAAGTGGCAGACTGGCGATGCGCATACCCATGACCAGAGCAGTAAATGGGAATCTAACGATGCGCAGCACTGGCAGGTATGCTCCTGCGGTGCGGTGTTCCATCGAGCTGACCACAACGGCGGCACGGCCACCTGTACGGAAAAGGCAGTCTGCGCGGTCTGCGACACCGCATATGGCACTGCTCCGGGGCACGATTTCTCCGATGATTGGGCGCATAATGCTGACACACACTGGAATCCGTGTTCCCGCTGTAAGGCAAAGAAGAATGAGGACGCTCATGTTTGGGACAACGGCAAGATAACAAAGCAGCCGACCTGCACGACTGAGGGCGAAAAGACATACACCTGTACCATATGCAGTGTGACAAAGACGGAGTCGGTCAACGCCAACGGCCACAGCTGGAAGTCCGAGTGGACGTCCGATGCGACGCATCACTGGCATGACTGTGCCAATGAAACCTGCGATGTGGCGGATAATTCCGGGAAGAACGGATATGCGGAGCATATCGGCGGTACGGCGACTTGTACGGAGAAGGCAGTCTGTGAGGTCTGCGGCACTGCGTATGGCACTGCTCTGGGACACGATTCTTCCGACGATTGGGTGTATAATGCTGACACGCACTGGAATCTGTGTTCCCGCTGTAATGAAAAACAGAATGAAGTCCCTCATGTTTGGGATAACGGCAAGGTAACAAAGCAGCCGACCTGCATAACCGAGGGCGAAAAGACATACACCTGTACCGTATGCAGTGCGACAAAGACGGAGTCGGTCAACACCACCGGCCACAGCTGGAAGTCCGAATGGACGTCCGATGCGACGCATCACTGGCATGACTGTGCCAACGCAATCTGCGACGTGACGGATAATTCCGGGAAGAACAGATATGCGGAGCACATCGGCGGTACGGCAACCTGCACGGCGAAGGCAATCTGTGAGGTCTGCGGTGAAGCGTATGGTGAGGTCAATCCGAAGTATCATTCCGGTCTGAAGAAGATCGAAAAAGAAGAGGCTACTGTTGCAAAAACAGGCCATACCGAGTACTGGCAGTGCGGTGCCTGCCAAAAACTTTTCAGTGACGCCAGCGCGGTAACAGAGATCAAAGAAGCAGATACCATACTTCCGAAGAGCCAGCCAGAGATTATCAACGGTAAGAAAGCCACATGGAAGGATACCGATAAAAAGGGTCTGGAAATCCGTTCTGACGCGCCTGTGGAGGATTTTGTCGACGTACTGGTAGATGGTAAAGTGCTTTCAGAAAAAGAGTATACGGTAACGGATAAGGAAGGTACATTGATTACTTTGAAGCCATCGTATTTAAAGAAACTTGGTACGGGCAAATACAAGATTGTGGTTCGTTCGGAATCAGGTGATGCAGAGACAACTTTCCGTGTTGAAAAAGCAGCATTAAAAGCGGAAAAGGTTGATAATACGAAGAAAAAAACAAATACACCGGCAACCGGTGACGAATCAGACTTTATGCTGTGGCTCCTTCTTATATTGGTCAGTGGCGGTGCAGTAGCAGCTACAGTGGCAGTGAAGAAGAAACGCAGATAATCAGTGAGCGTTGCATATTGTGAAAAGAGTATAGCAGCATAAAGAACGGTTGCAGATAGTTAAAAAGTCAGATACTGCGTGACTTATGAGGTGTCTGTCAGACGATAAAGCTTGTCTGATGGACACCTCTTTTTTTCCATCCATTTTTCGTATATAATAAGGAAAAATGCAGGCATGAATTTGCCATAAAAGCCCAGAGGAGAGGAGAAAAACCCATGCAGCGTCTGATCTTTCACATCGATGTCAACAGTGCGTTCCTGTCGTGGGAAGCCACGAGGCGGGTGAAGCAGGGATTACCGGATCTGCGGGAAATTCCCTCCTGTATCGGCGGTGATCCGAAAAAGCGTACCGGGATCGTGGTGGCGAAATCGATCCCGGCGAAGAAATACGGTGTGCAGACGGGAGAGCCGATGGCGCTGGCACTTCGCAAATGTCCGCAGATGGTATGTGTGCCGGGAGATTTTGCCCTGTACGACCGTTGTTCAAAAGCGTTTAAGGCAATCTGCGCCTCCTATGCACCGGTGATGGAATCGTTTTCCATTGATGAAGTGTTCCTGGACATGACAGGCACACAGCTGATCTACCCGGATCCGGTGGCGACGGCCCATGAGATCAAGGATCGGATCCGCACGGAGCTGGGATTTACGGTCAATGTGGGGATTTCCGTGAATAAGCTGCTGGCCAAGATGGCCTCGGATTTTGAAAAGCCGGATAGGGTGCATACGCTGTATCCGGAGGAAATTCCGGCTAAGATGTGGCCACTGCCGGTGCGTGATCTTTTATTTCTCGGAAAGGCTTCGGAGAAACGGCTGGTGCAGCATGGTATCCAGACGATCGGAGATCTGGCCCATGCGGATGAACGGGATATTAAACGGCTGCTGGGAGAAAAGAGCGGACATCAGCTGTATCTTTCAGCGAATGGTATCGATGATTCACCGGTAAAGGAGCAGAGGGATGAAGCAAAGGGCATCAGTGTCGAGACTACCTTTGAGAATGACATTGTATCGTTTGAACAGGTCTGGCCCATCCTGCTCAGCCAGTGCGATATCGTGGCAGCCCGGATGCGCCGGGAAGGGAAAAAGTGCAGCTGTGTAGCTGTATCGTTTCGTACACTGGATTTTAAGAACAAATCCCATCAGTGCACACTGTCCCATGCCACGGACGTGACAGATGAGATCTATCAGACGGCAAAACTGCTGTTTAAGGAAAGCTGGAAGCAGCAGCCGCTTCGCCTGATCGGTGTTTCACTGACGAATCTTTCCGAGGATGAATTTGTACAGATGTCGTTATTTGAGAATCCGAAAAAGCGGGAGCAGAAGAAAAAGGTGGACGAGGCCGTGGATGCGATCCGGGCAAAGTTTGGTAATAGCATGATCACCAGGGCCAGCATCATGCAGGTGTCTTCCCGTGTGGGGAAAAAGGCAAAGGCTCAGATGGAAAATGAGACAGAAGCAAAAAAGGACAGTGCACAATAGAGGTACTGTCCTTTTTTGCCGCCATACCTGTGATAGAGCAGTCTGTTGAAGCAGTTCTGTGTACGGTCGGACAGAAATGCGAGGGTCAGCCGTTCGCCTTCATCTGTATAAAATATTCGATGAGAATGTTGACCGCAGGGCGCTGTTTGGTAGACGCAGCCCAAAGAAGACGGATCGTACTGGGGGTAATAAAGCTCAGTCTGCGATAACAGATATCCTTCCAGCCGGCCATCATATCCGTGGTCAGAAAGGGATAGACCCTGCCCTGCATCGTCATTTCATACAAAAGCTCTTTGTCTGTGGTGCGGACAGCGATATTGGGCTTCTGGTGCTGGGCATCCATGTATTCTTTGATAATGCCCTCCATGGGAACCCTTGCAGTCAGAAAGCCGAGGGGAAGTCCGGGCAGATCAGCAAGTCCGATGGTTTCCTTCTGCGCAAGCGGGTCATCTTTCCGCATACCAAGCATCAGGGTATCTGTATGAAGGACAAAGGTATCCAGAGATTCTGCACCGTAGATGACCGGAGAGATACCTACGTCCAGTGTATGCTCCATGAGAAGCTTACAGATATCAAAAGCACTGTGTTCTTCAATGGAGATCCGGATTTCCGGATGTGTTTCCATGAAAAACTGCAGGTATCGCCGATAGCTGGACAGGCTGTTGGTCGGTGTGACACCGATATGAATGGTGTCTGCGACGGTCTGCTTTTGCAGCTCATCAAGCTGTCGTCTGGCATATTCGTAATTGGCAGCAAAGGCCTGCAGCATATTGCGGATGATTCTTCCACTGGCGGTCAGCTCGACACCCTGTTTGGAACGTATAAAGAGTGTGGTATCAAATTCCTGCTCCAGCTCATGCAGGGAGCGGGACAGTACGGAGCGTGAGACGAAAAGCTCCTCTGCGGCCGTGGTGATATTTCCCGTTTCGCAGACCTTCAGAAAGTACTGCTGTTTTTTATCATAGACCATAGAAAATCCCTCCTTCTATCCGTGCTGATTATAGCACAGATAGACCGGAATATCTACTTTACTGTGCGTAAAATGTTATATATAGTGGAGATAAGAAAAGCGGTTCTGTAACAGGAAGGTTACAGTGAAAGGAGAGGAAACAATGGCTGAAACAAGGAAATCAAATGCAACGTATTATGTCTGGTCAGTAATAGCACTGGTGCTCATCTTTGGCTTTGGCAGGGTGGTGCCTGCTTTTGCAGGGATCACACCGGTAGGAATTTCCGTGCTTGGCATCTTTCTTGGCGTTCTGATTGCCATTCTGGCTACCGGGGACACGTTCTGGCCTTCGATTATCGGACTTTTTGCTCTGGTCATCTGTGAGTATATGAAGGCCTCGGATGTTTTAAGTGCATGGTTCGGAAATGCAACAATCCAGCAGATCATCTGGGTTATGGCTCTGACAGGTGCGGTAACGGAATCAGGTGCGGTCAGTGTACTGGCCAGAAAGGTTCTGGGAATTAAAGGGCTGCAGGGACATCCTGTACGTTTTATTACCGTGCTTTTTATGACCATGCTGGTCTGTTCAGCACTGGTAAGCAGTCCGACCACGATGCTTCTTTTGTTCTATCCTATACTGGACAGTGTATGTGAGATGTGCGATATCGGCAAAGACAGCGAGCTGAAGCGGGAGCTTTTGCTTGGATTATATCTGGCGGCGATGGGCGCATACATCCTGCCGTTTAAGGGTGTGCATCTTTCATCCATCGCAATCATCAGCGGTATCATGGAGGCCAGTGGCCTGGAATTTAACAATGCCATCTATCTGGGCGTAGCCACACTGGTTGTCGTGTTGTTCATTGTACTGTATATTGTATTTATGCGCTTTATATGGAAAACGGATTTGTCAAAGCTCGGTAATTTTGACAGGGACAAGCTGAATTTTACAGAAAAAGATCTGAAAATGAACGCCAGACAGAAAACACTTCTGGGCTTTATGCTGTTTGGTATTATTTTCCTTCTGTTAAGCATGGTGATCCCGAAGAACTCTGCATTTTTTGCTTTCTATTCCAAGATAGGTACGACATGGATCTGGATTGTTCTGTTTGCCATCCTGTGCTTTATGCGTACGGGAGAGGGCAAGCCGTATATTAACGGTGTGAAGCTTCTGCAGAGCAAGACGATGTGGGGCATCGTAGCGGTAGCCGGATGCTTTACGATCCTTGGTACAGCAATCGCATCAGATGACCTTGGCATCAAGGCAGCGATCTCCACAGGGCTGTCACCGGTTCTTGGCAGCGCGACATGGCCGGTTATGGTTATTCTTTGTGTTGCTGTTTCTACGATCTTTACCAACTTTACCAATGGTATGCCGGTCAGCTTTACGATCAACGCCGTATGTATCCCGATCGCCTGCAGTATGCAGCTGGCAGGACAGGGAAATGCGACAGTACTGGCAGTGGCAACGATTCTGTCTGCTATGTGTGCATTCCTTACCTATGGAGCGATTGCCTATGCCTCCTTACTGTTGGGACGCGAGGAAATGACAAATAAGTTTATCTGGACCAAGGGTGTGATTACGATGTTTATGTACATTGTAGTTGCAAGTGCAGTTTGCATTCTGTTTGGCTATATTCTGTAGAAATATCATACGATGGGAGGAGCAGTATGTCAGAAAAAATACTTGAAAAAGCAAGAGAACTCGATGTGGAAGCATCCTGCGATATCCTGGTTGTTGGCGGTGGTGCAGCAGGCCATTCAGCGGCTGTTGCAGCAGCGAGGGCAGGAGCAAAAAATATCATACTTCTGGAACGGTACGGATATATGGGCGGAGATGTAACCGGCGGTTACGTGATCATGGTTCCCAATCTTTCCTGGTACGATAAACCGTTTGTCAGAGGGCTGCAGGAGGAATGGTTTGAACGGCTGAAAAATATTCCCGGAGCTGTAACGGCGCCTTCACTGGATGAGATTGGATGCTCGGATCCGGCATTATTGCAGCGATGGAAAACACAGATGGACTGCGTAAGCAGAGGTGGATATGAAGGCGCAAAGCCTTCCTGCCTGGTCCGGTCAGTGTATTTTGAGCCAAACCAGCTGAAAATAGAGCTTGACAAGATGCTGCTGGAGCACAAAGATGCCATTCATGTTATGTGCCATTGTATGGGATGTGAGCCTGTTGTGGAAAATGGCGTTATCAAGGGTGTCATTTACGAATCCAAGGAAGGACGTAAAGCGATTCTGGCAAAGATCGTTATAGATGCCACAGGCGATGGCGATATTTATTCCCGGGCCGGTGCTTCCTACAGCAGTATGTCCGATGAAGTGACCCGCGCCAATACGACAGCACTGGTATGGCGGATCGGTGGATGCAACGTACCTGCTTTTGCAGAATGGAGAGAGGCGCATCCGGAAGCCTATGCGGCACTTCGAAAGGGCATGGCAGCAAGGGCAGGTTTCCGTTCGATACCGATTCCGAGTAATGATTCGACGATCTTCTGGGTTAATAACTGGCATGAAAACAGGGACTGCTCTAAGGTGAAGGATCAGACAGAAACAGAAATGGAAACGAGAGATACGATCCGTGATGTGCTGGCCTATATAAAAGAGGCATGTCCGGTGGCTTTTGAACATGCATATCTGTATGATATTGCACCACAGCTGGGAACACGCATTTCCCGGAGGCTGATCGGAGAGTACGTGATGACCTCCGCGGATTTTGCCTATGCTTTACAGCATGAGGATGTCATCGCCTGGCATTCAACGATCTGCCAGATCAATGATTGTGGCCCGGTGGAGATTCCCTACCGGTCTCTGCTCCCTAAAGAAGTGGAGAACCTTCTGGTTCCAGGACGCCATTTTTCCGCGGATGGAATCGCCATTGACTGGCTGGATCTTATTCCACAGTGCGTAGGAACCGGGCAGGCGGCAGGTGTTGCAGCTGCAGTGGCAGTACAGGATGGTGCAACAGCACATACCGTGGATATCCATAAGGTGCAGGACATTCTGGTGGAACAGAATGTTCCCATTCCGCGGAATGAGAAGTTCGAAAAGAAGGATCCCTCTTATCGTGAAATGTGTGAAGCACATGCGTATGGCCTGTATACAGCAAAGGCCATGCTGGCCAGAAAACAGAAGGAGGAGGGAAAAACGCTGGATCTGGAATTTCAGGAAAAATTTTCCACACATGTAGGACTGTAAAGGATAAGCGTTTTTTAAAATATAAACAGTAGACAGAGAAAAGAGGAAACAGGCAGAAAATGGCTGCAGGTTTCCTCTTTTCTCTCTGCATTCCGGGGTTATAACGAAAGAAAATGCTCCGTCTGTTTTAACACGGCTTCCAGAATCTGTAAATCTGTCTGGACATCTCCGGTTTCGAGGGAATGGTCAGCATGCTCGCTGAGAAAGAGTGGAACCTTTCTTTCTTCAGACAGCTGCTGCAGCTGTTTTGTGTCTGCCCATGGATCAGCGGTACCGTGAAAGGCGATTGCTGTGCCTGTCGGCTGGGAAAACGTTTCCGCAAGCGGGGTAAACAGGATGTTTCGTACCTTTAGATGATGGCGTTTGGCAAAAACGGTGGAAACGACCGTACCGACACTTTTGGAAAGAAACAGGATATCTGTAAAGCTGTCCCAGTCAACGTTCTGCAGGATGTTTTCAGCCTGGGACAGGGCGATGGAAAAGGCTTCCTTCATTTTTCGGGCATCGCCCCTGACATTTTCCGGGAATCCGGTATAGGGCACAGACAGGATCTCATAGCCATGCTGTCTGGCCAGACGGGCGCTGTAGTATAACAGCGGTTTGTTCAAGGTATAGCCGATGCCGGGAAAGAGCACAGCCAGCTTTTTCACCGGCACATCATTTTTTTCAGCTGCGGAAGCTGCAGCCACGCTTTCCAGCATACGGCGCTTTTGCAGCTCGTCATGCAGTTCCTTTAACGTGACAGCTTCGGTATACTGCTCCGAGGGGAGATAATCGTAATCAACGGTCTGCCCGTCTTTTTCCATCAGATAGATGATATGGGAAAGATCAAAAAGCTCCATATCATCCTCGATACAGAGCAAAAGCTCTTCTAATGTTTTCATGAGGAAACCTCCAAAAAGGGATCTGGCCACAGATACAGTTTTGAAAAACGTTCTGCGGCAGCAGTCATTATCTCATAAAATCCGGGAAATGTACAGGGCTCGACAGGATGCGAAAATAATCGACAAAATGTAAAAAACAGCAGTTTTTCAAACTGGCGGAATTTATGATGGCAGACAGTCCGGTGCTGGAGGCTGTACATGTGTTTTGTGTCAGAAAAAGAAGTGCTTGACCAGGGCTTAAGGAGTATGATAGGATAGGACTCAGAAAAACCAGACAGATTACGGACCGGTAAGGGATAACGACTGTACATGGAGACATGTCTTTCGTTGTCCTTTTTTTGTTTCCGTACGGATGAAAAGGAGCAGCATATGTATGTAATGATCGATAATTTTGATTCATTTGTCTATAATCTCGAAGCTTATTTCCATGAACTCGGCAGGGAGATTGTTGTCAGGCGGTGTGACGAGATCACGCTGGATGAGATCGAGGCCATGCAGCCGGAGGGAATCATTCTGTCTCCGGGTCCAAAGCGGCCATGGGATGCCACGCTCTGTGTCGATGCGGTCAGACGTTTTGCCGGAGAAATTCCGATACTGGGAGTCTGCCTGGGACATCAGGTGCTGGGACATGTCAGTGGAGCAAGGGTGCAGAAGGGAGAACGGCCAATGCACGGCAAGGTGACGACAATCCGTAATAATGGGACCGGGCTGTTTGCCGGACTTCCGGAAAGCTATGCTGTGACCCGGTATCACTCGCTGGTTGTGACAAAAGACACAGTTCCCGCCGGATATCAGATCGATGCAGTGGCAGAAGATGGTGCGGTGATGGCTCTGTCGTGTCCACGGCAGGGGCTGTATGGCGTACAGTTTCATCCGGAAGCCGTTCTGACAGAATACGGGCATGAGCTTCTGGAAAATTTCTGCAGGATCGCCGAGCGTGAAGCTGTGAGAAACAGAAAAACGGCATGAGCGTGCACAAAAAAGCAGGGATGAAAACGATAACAGGAGAATGAGATGTATAACAGACAAAGACAGATCAAAGAGATCACTTCCTATATTCCGGCGGCAGAAATTTTCAGGCTCTGTGCGAACGAACCGGACAGCGTATTCCTGGATTCCTCTCTGGTTAATACACTGGGGCGTTACTCCATCATCGGCCGTCGGCCGTATCTGAAGCTGGTGAAAGAGGATGAAAGATTTACAGTGAATGGAGAGGTACGGACGGACTGTACATTTGAAGCCTATGTGCGGGAATATCTGGTCACACATAAAGATGAAAATACCACAAAACTGCCTATCCTTTCCGGGGCTATTGGTTATTTTTCCTATGAATATGGAAGAAAGATGCAGGGCATTCCTTCGTCACAACCGGATTTTGTAAAGATTCCCGATGCAGTGCTGACATTTTATGACAGTTTTCTGATCGAAGACTGTCATGAAAAACGACTGTATATGGTTGCCAATGGCATTACACAGCCGGCAACAGAAATACTGCAGGAGACGGAGCAGCTCATAGAACAGGCACGGTCTAAGCAGGAAGAAAGAAAACATGAGGGCAATAGCACGATGAAAGACGCTGTGCCGATCTGTGTAACACCCAATTTTGAAAAAGAAGAGTATAAGCAGACGGTAGACCGTATGATCCGCTATATCATCGAGGGGGATATCTACATCGCCAATATGACGCAGCATCTGACTGTGGAGAGCGAAAAGAAGCCACTGGATGTCTTTTATGATCTGCGACAGAATAATCCATCGCCATTTGGCGGGTATCTGTCCTTCGATGGGTACGAAATTGTCTGCGCATCACCGGAACGTTTCCTGAAAATGAGAAAAAATCATGTAAATACACGCCCGATTAAAGGCACCAGAAAGCGTGGGAGCACGCCTGAGGAAGATCAGGCATTGCGTATGGAGCTGCAGCAGTCGGAAAAGGATAAGAGTGAGCTTCTGATGATCGTGGATCTGGAACGAAACGACCTGAACCGTGTATGTCAGCCGGGCAGTGTGAAGGTGACAGAACTGTTCACGGTAGAAGAATATGCCACGGTCTTTCATCTGGTTTCTGATATCGAGGGAGAACTGCGGGAAGGAAAAAACGTCATGGATCTTCTGGAAGCCACGTTTCCCGGCGGATCGATCACCGGTGCACCAAAATACCGGGCGATGGAGATCATTGATGAGCTGGAACACGGCAGGCGAAATCTGTATACCGGTTCCATCGGCTATCTTACACTGGACGGCGACTGCGATTTAAATATCGTGATCCGCACAGCTTTGCATAAAGAGGGAAAATATTATCTCGGTGTCGGAGGCGGCATCACAGCTGAGTCAGAACTGGAATTTGAATACGAAGAGACATTACAGAAAGCAAAAGCCGTGCTGGAAGCTTTGCAGTAAGAAAACGGGAGATTGCTCTTATGGTCACGGCAACATTTGTTGTCGGTGCTATAAGAGCAATAGCCTGTGTTTCAGACTCATAATTGACTGTAATGCGCAAATAAAAAGAAAAATTAAAAAAATTAAAAAAGTACTTGCAATTATGAGCTAAGTGGTGTATTATAATCAAGTCGAAACGACATGGCAACTTGGTCAAGGGGTTAAGACGTCGCCCTCTCACGGCGAAAACAGGGGTTCGATTCCCCTAGTTGCTGCTGATATGAAGCCTCAGAGCTTACTGCTCTGGGGTTTTTTGTATATTACTGAAAGGAAAGCTTTATGGAAATAAAGATAGACGATGGTTTTCAGTTTGGGCTGGGTGTTTTTGAAACAATCGCACTGGAGCAGGGCAGACCGGTCTTTTTAAAAGAACATCTGCGGCGGATGCAGACAGCGGCTGATTTCTTTGGCTGGGGAGAGATGGCAGACCGTGGCCTGACAGAAGAAGGAATCCGGCAGTGGCCGGAGAGGCAGGCAAAGGGGACTGCGGAAAACGGGCAGCGGGAAGCCACAGCGAAATGTCTTGTCCATGGCGGTCTTAAAATCATGCTGTCAAAAGAAAATCTGATCCTGTCGCTGCGGGAGAATCACTATCACCCGGCGCAGTATAAGAAGGGCTTTACCATGGATTTCAGCACTGTCCGGCGAAATGAGACGTCTCCGCTTGTTGTTCACAAGACCATGAATTACGGCGATTGCATTCTGGAAAAGCGTGCAGCCACAAAAACGGGAATGGATGAGAGAATTTTTCTCAACACAAAGGGGCAGATTGCCGAAGGCTGTGTCAGCAATATTTTCTTTGTACGAAATGGCAAGGTCTGCACCCCGGCGCTGTCCTGTGGTCTGTTGCCCGGCATTATGCGGGCGTATGTGCTGCAGACGACAGATGCGACAGAAACCATCCTGTACCCGGAGGAACTGGCTGACTGTGAAGAATGTTTCGTCACCAATTCCCTGATGGGCATCATGCCGGTGCGTCAGCTGGGAAAGTATACGTTTCCTTCCGGGAAAACAGCAGAACAACTGATGGAACAATATCGAGAAGCGGTGAAAACATCATAAAAGAATACAGGGCGGTTAAGAAGCTGCGCTCTGAAAAACGAAACATAAAACCGGAAGCTTTTGTGGTCTCAAATGGCTGCAGATTGGCTCCGGTTTTTTCATAGTTTAGGTTGCTTTTGGGTGCAGGAGAGTGTAGTTTGAAAATTAATGAAAAATTTTTTTTTTGCAGTCGGGGATATTTTCCCGTCTGGTGCGTCTAATAAGTGTAAAACAAAAAGAGCTGGCCAGCAGAAAGGCAGGTAACCATACGTGACAAAAGAAAATCTGGGATCACTGATCCTGGCGGCGGAGCGTCAGATGTATGTGACGGCAAAGTCGATCTTAAAGGATGACAATGACTGTGCCGATGCGATACAGAATGCGATCGTCAAGGCGTTTATGAAGCGCCACAGCCTGAAAAATGAAGCATATGCCAAAACATGGCTGATTCGGATTGTGATCAATGAATGTTACAGCATCCTGCGTTCTTCAAGAAAAATTGTCTCACTGGAAGAATGTAAGGAACTCAATGACACCTATGCAGAAGATAAAAAGGATTACGGTGAACTCTATGCCGCTGTCCGGCATTTGAAAGAAGATTTACGAATGGTCGTGGTACTGTATTATATCGAAGAGTTCAGTTGCAAAGAGATCGCAGCCATCCTCGAAATTTCCGAGGGAGCCGTACAGAAACGTCTGGCAAGAGCCAGAGCCAAGATGAAAGAAGAACTCACATCACTGGAGGTAGCAAGCATATGAAGAGACAGGGAGTAAACGGGGAATTTCCGGAGACACCATCGTTCATCCATGAGATGATTGTAGCAGAAGTAGATAAACAGGTACATAAAAAAGGGGAGACAGTATCCATGGCAGACCATAAAAAACGTTCGTATAAATCATTTACCCGTGCCGCAGCCGGCGTTGTGATCGCCTGTGTGGCCACCACCACGGTAGCCTTTGCAGCCGTCAATGCCTTCCAGTTTTACACGGAAAAACAGGGCAAATACAGTGTCAATGTGGGAATGAAGGCCGACGGCGATGTGGCAGCGATCCCGGAGCAGATTTCGGAGGTCAAAGTAAAAGCCTCCTACATTCCGGACGGCATGGCCTGGATCGATGAGGATCATCTGCAAAATAAGAATACACCGGCGCAGGGAGGCTTTTCCTTTGTCAGCATGCTGATGGATCAGGATGATCTGCAGACAGTGCAGAATGAGAAAAATGTGAAAGAAAGCGAAGAGATGACCTTTGGAGAGCATCAGGGTGTCTATCTGACATACAACACAGTCGTAGATTATGATGGAAACCTGACCTCCCGTGCCTATATCCTGTTTCCGGAAGAATACCGCGTACTGGAGGTGGTGATCGGTAACGATGTCAGCAAAGAGGAGGCTGTCAAGGTTCTCTCCGGTATTACACTGGAAGAAACGGGAAAGACTGTGGACAGCAGCAGTATCTATACCTGGAGCGAGCGTGTAAATCCGACGAATGCTGATAAGGGAGATGGAAATACTGGGGATGCTGAACCGGTAGATGAAATGAAACACTACACATCGGTTTCTGAGGACAAGCTTTCGGTGCATAAAATCGGAGAAGATTTTGCTCTTAATATGAGCGGAGAAACACCGAAAGGAGAATATGACTGGACTACCGATATTACCGCGAAAGTAGATGCGGTGCAGCTTGCGGATGATCTTTCTCTGTTAAAAGACGCTGATCTTCCGGACGGATGGGCTGATGCCGCGGGGGCAGACGGTAAGCTGGTACAGAATGAGCTTTCCTATATCAAAAATGGTGACGGAAAAGATACGCTGGATGAGGTTGTAAAGAAAGAAAAGGTCAACCAGAAGCTTGTTGTAGTGGATGTGACCTACACAAATACCGGAAAAGAAGAATGGAAGCATCTGTGCTATAATGGATGGCTGGGATTTATGAAGCAGGAAAACGGCAAGTATGAGTTTGACACAAGCGGTTATACCGGATTTGGAGAAGAGAAAACCATAGACGGACAGAAGTATGATCAGATTTTCGGAAGCAGTGTGGCAAGACCGATGGAAATGGCCTACTTCAGCGCCAAAGAAGATGAGGGAAACGGCGGCAACTACATTTCTCTGAAAGCCGGGGAAAGCAAGCAGGTCCGGATGGCCTGGATCGTCAACGAGCAGGATCTGTCAAATCTCTGCCTGGATCTCAACCAGAGTATGGACGTGGAAGGCCTCACCGATTCTTTCAAGCCTGGTATCGTCGATATTCGTCAGTAAAAGCGAGAATCCGTGCGAAAATTCTTGAAAAACAGTACCGGACATGGCTATGGAAACGGTAATGGTACGCAGAATGTAATATGACAGAGTGTTATGCAAAAAAAAGCCGCTGTACAGGTGAAAAACATGTACAGCGGCTTTTTTCCTTTAGCATATAAAAATAAAAAAGAAAGCGACAGATGCCCACAGGTCTGCTATACTACAAAAGATAGGATACCCACAAGACATCTGGAGGAAATACAATGAAAATCACTATAGGAATGCTGTTATATCTGTTGTCTCTCGATACTGCAATTTATACGAACATCAGCCGTCAGGCGGAGTATACGATTGATGGCTTCGAAATCTGGGACGGAGAATTTCCAAAGAAAAATATGCTGTATCTGATCACGCAGGAGGATCTGAAAAAGGATCCCGATCTGTGGTACCGGCGGACGGTACTTTTGCGTGGTAAACCGGATGCGGCGGCACTGGAAGAAAAGCATGTGGACTGGATCTTTGTGACGGAGCATTTATCAGAGGTACAGATCCAGCAGAAGGTGTACCAGAACATGAAGCTGGTGTACAACTGGTATATGGAACTGCAGAAATACCTGCTGCAGCGTAAAAGTCTGGAAGAAATTCTGAATATGACAGAACAGTTTCTGCAGATTGGCGGCAGTGTGTTTACCCGTGAGATGGTGATGAAGGGAATTTCGGATGATTTCAGCCAGAGAAACGACTGGGTGGATGAAGAAAACGGTATCAGCGCCAATATGGTCAATGAGCTTCTGACGGATGAGGATTTCCAGAAAGCGGAAAACCATACGCATGCTTTTTTATTCTGTAATTCACAGCAGGAATGGTTCTGCTGCTTCAATCTGTTTGCAGAGAATGTTTATGATGCCCGACTGATCATGAGTGCGGGAAAGCAGGAGGTCGATTACGGTCTTTTACAGTTTGTACAGATCATGGGAGAAGCGATCAACAGTGTATATGAGGAGCTGTATTATCAGAAAGATCAGACTTCCACATGGGAGGATCTGATTGAAATGGCGGAGCATATGCTGCATGGAACCGGTGTGCCTTATAACGAACAAAAGACCCTGCTGGCCAGATTCCAGTGGCGGATGAACGATACCTATCAGATTGTCCTGTTCCGGTTCCAGGAGGGTGCCGGTGCAGGAATTGGTATGAAATATTTTCAGGAGCAGATGCTTCGGCTGTTCAGGGAATGCTGCGTGATCACGGAGCCGATGCAGTTTATCTGTATCCGCAATATTTCGCGCTCTGATGCAGCGCATGATTTTGCCGATACGCTGCCGTATTTTCTCCGGGATTCGCTCTGCAAGGCGGGCTTAAGCGATGTGTTCCGGGAATTTTCCAACCTGCCGTATTATTACCGGGAGGCGGAATATGCAATCTCTACGGGAGAAACCATGGACAATTCCCGGTGGTATCACCAGTTTTCCCGGTATGCGTTTGAGTATCTCGTCGAACACAGTACCACCCAGCTTTTGCCACTGCAGGGCTGCCATCAGGCCCTGAAGATCCTGCGTCGGTATGATCAGGCGAACGATACAGAGCTTTTTGTCACACTGGACACATTTTTACAGAAACGACAGAATATTACACACACAGCGGATGTCTTAAACATTCATCGGACAACGCTGCTGGCGCGGATAGACCGAATCCGGACCCTGACCAGGGTTGATCTGGACGAGTATGCTACATGTCTGCACCTGATGCTCTCTTATGAAATCTGGAAAAGAGCTGTGAAATAAAAAAGAAGATCCTATAAAATGTAGGGATAAGATACGGAAAAAACATAGATTTTGTAGAATTTACAGGAAATATGCTCCTATACTATAATGCATGCATGGAAAAACTGCTGATATGGTCGAAGAACATTTTACAGACTGATGGCAGGAAAATGTAAGAAACTGCCGGAATTCAGCGGTAATTTCTTACGCAAAACAGTATCAGGAGGATAGAACAATGCTTACACCAAGAGAAAATTTACAGAAAATGTTAGATGGCGAGCAGACAGAGCGTCTGGTCAATGGATATGAACCGTTTGATTTTGTACTGACCGATCCGCTGATCGCAAAATATTATCTGAACTGCTATATCGAAGGACAGGATACACTGGATCCGTGGGGCGTTACGATCCGCTGGAAAAAGGGTGAGCATGCCGGTATGCCGTATGTAACAGAAGAGAATAAGCTGATCAAGGATGTAACAGAGTGGAAAGAGCACTTTGTAAAACAGAACGATGTATTCCCGGAGGAAGCATGGGAAGCTGCTAAGAAGCAGGTAGCCGGTATGGACAGAAAGAACCATTTCGTTACCGGCATCATGGTATCCGGTGTTTTCGAAAAGCTGCATTCCTTCATGGGATTTGAGGATACTCTGATGAATTTCTATCTGGAGCCGGAAGCTATGCATGAGCTGATCGATGCTGTCTTTGAGTGGAAGATGGCCTATGCCAAAGAGATGATCGACCATCTGGATCTGGATTTTATGCTGTATCATGATGATCTGGGCGCAAAAGACCGTCCGTTCTTCAGCAACGAGATCTTTGAGGAATTCTTCAAGGAAGGTTATGAGAAGCTGTTCGGTTATATGCATGAGCGTGGTGTTAAGATCCTGTTCCATTCTGACAGCTACTGTGAGACACTGGTGGAGGATTTTGTGGACTGCCATATCGATATCTGGCAGGGCGCACTGTGCACCAACAATTTTGAGACCATCCAGAACAAAGTGCATGGTAAGCTGATCTGCATGGGTGGTGTCGATTCCATCATCGACAGAGCAGACTGGACACAGGAAGAGGTAGATAAGGAAGTGCTTCGTGCCATCGAGGCTGGTGTTCCGTATGGAGCATTTATTCCGTGCATCACTTATGGCCTGAAGGAATCCATCTTCCCGGGTGTGATCGAGGCTACAATGGATGCGGTGGAGCGTTATAATAAGGAACATTTCAAATATTAATCTGTCACCAGAAAAATACGATTTGACTGAAAGAAAAACATGATGCCAGCCCCGGAAAGCAGGTTCTTTCCGGGGCTGGCATTATGTTTTTACAGGTAACGGTCTTCTTGAGAAAATATTGCAAAAATATTACGAAAGATTACAAAAAAGTATCCGACAAATGAAAAATGTGCTATAATACAGCTACTGTATACAACGAGGTGAAACATGCGAAAGAAAAAGATCATAGCCGTGTTTCTTACTGCTGTACTCACAGCTTCCTTTGCGCTGAACTGCTATGCAGAGACGACGCAGGAACAGATCGACAGCAAGAAGGCAGAACAAAAGGAGACACAGGCTGATTATCAGAATGCACAGAAGACGTTAAAAGATCTGCAGGGGAAAAAGAATGATAAAGAAGCGTATCTGACAGAGCTGAATACGCAGATGACAAAATTAAAGGATAATCTGGCTGATCTGCAGAAGCAGTACGATGACAAGCAGATAGAACTGGACGGCGTGCTGGCAGAGCTTGACAGTGCTGAGGCGGACCGGCAGCAGCAGTATGAGGATATGAAGCTTCGGATCCAGTATATGTACGAAAATGATATGAAATCTTCATATTTGGATCTGCTGTTGGATGCTGACAGTTTTGGTGATTTTTTAAACAAGGCTGAGAATATATCTGCGATTACTTCTTATGACCGTGACATGCTGAAAAAGTATGAAGATACGATCCAGCTGGTACAGGAGAAGGAGGAAAAGGTCAAAGAGGAGCAGGCAGCGATTGAGACTTTGCAGAGTGAATATGAAGCGAAGGAGGAAGAGGTGGCTGACCTTGTGGAGGATACGTATATCCAGATCCGTCAGTATGAGTCGGAGATCCAGGACAGCCAGTCGAATGTATCTTCTTTGCTGAGGCAGATCAACAGTCAGGAGGATGAACTCAACGGTCTTTTGAAGAAGCAGAAGGATGAGCAGGCGGCGGCTAAGAAGGCAGCGGAGGAAAAGGCGGCGGCGGAGAAGAAAGCGGCTGAGGAAAAGGCAGCAGCTAAGGCGGCACAGAAAGAAGCGGCAACGAAGAAAAGTGAGCTGGCGGGACCGGAGGTGGTCAGTCAGTCGACAAAAGAGAATACGTCGCAGAACGATGCAAAGGATACTGCGGCAAATGCGGATACCAAAGCAGATATATCATCTGATGCGAAGAAAGAGGATACGTCATCTGCGGGCGAATATCTTGGGCATTTTAAGCTGACGGCGTATTGTCCGTGTGTGAAATGCTGTGGCAAGTCTGATGGTATTACGGCCAGCGGTACGAAGGCGACTGCGGGGCGTACGGTGGCTATGGGCGGGGTTCCGCTGGGGACGAAGATCAGTATTAATGGTAAGATTTATACCGTGGAAGATCGCGGGACTGTGTATGGACATGTGGATATTTTCTTTAATTCACATGGGGAGGCGTTACAGTTTGGTAAGCGGTATGCAGATGTGTATTTGGTGAAGTGAGAGGGGTGAGGGACGGACGGATGCTCTGGCGAAAAGCCGGTGGTCTGTCTGCTCTCCGGAACATCCCGACGCTTGGGCGATGGTTCTAAGTCAAAAGAGGTCGTGTATAAAAGGTACCGGATGCATTCGCTGTGTTTTCTGATGAAAACACAGCTCAAGGCATCCTCATCTGCCGTCTGGGAGACGGCAGATGCCCTTTTATACACGGCCTCTTTTGCCTAAGAACCAGTCTGCCCTCGCTTTAGGGATGTTCCGGAGAGCAGACAGACCACCGGCTTTTCACCAGAGGCATCCTGACTTTTGGGAGGGGTGGTGTGGCAGGGTGGAGGGGTGTGAAGCACAGGGCGGCTGCGCCTGCTGTGCGGTCAGGGGGAGCAAGTGGGTGGCAGGGTGGAGGGGTGTGAGGCACAGGGCGGCTGCGCCTGCTGTGCGGTTAGGGGGAGCAAGTGGTGTGGCAGGGTGGAGCGGGTGTGAGGCACAGGGCGGCTGCGCCTGCTGTGCGGTCAGGGTGGAGCAAGTGGTGTGGCAGGGTGGAGCGGGTGTGAGGCACAGGGCGGCTGCGCCTGTTGTGCGGTCATGCAGGTGAAGGAACTGCTGCTTCTGCAGCTCCACAGATGATTACTCAGCTGTTTTGCAACTGTCTTTTTGAGAGAAAAAAATGGGAGTTGGAAAACGTTAATAGATTGACACTATATACTTAAAGAAGTATAATAAAATATACGTGTAAAAAAGATTTGTGCATGCGAAACGTTTCATCTGGGCGGCTGTTATACGGATGAAACATAAAACGTTGCAATAAGGTATCCGACAGGAGAAAAGTATCCCGGAGTTAGTATATATGAAGAAAAAAGATTTGAAGCATCTGAGCAGAAAGGAACTGATCGATCTGATCTGTGAGATGAAAAAGACAAATCCTTTGGTGGATGTTCCGACAGAAGAGGTTGAAAAGGAACAGAAGAGATTAAGAAGCCGTGCTGCATATCGTCAGACCTTTCGAGGAACAGTCGCAGTACTTCTTGTTGTAGCAGCGATCTCTGTTTTGGTGGCAACTTTATGGATGCCGGTGCTGCAGATCTATGGTTCTTCTATGGCTCCGACACTGCAGGCGGGGCAGATCGTGGTTTCTGTCAAGAACAGGCAGCTGCAGACAGGAGAAGTCGTTGCCTTCTGGCAGGGGAACAAGTTGTTGGTCAAGCGTGTGATCGCAGGACCGGGACAGTGGGTCGATATAGATGCCAACGGCGTGGTGACAGTGGATGGGAAAACATTGGATGAGCCATACATAGAGACGTTGTCGCTGGGAAGCTGTGACATAGAGCTTCCGCATCAGGTAGAGGAGTCCCATTGGTTTTTGATGGGAGATAACAGAGAGGCATCGGTGGATTCAAGAAGTGCGTCTATAGGGGATATCTCAAAGGACCAGATAGAAGGTCAGATCGTATTTCGGATCTGGCCGCTGTATCAGGCAGGAAGTATAAAATAAAAGGGTTAATACGTATCGCAGGAGAAGACAGAGAATACGAGACATCAGATACACACCGGAAGAGAAGGTGAGCTGTGAAAAGTAAGGGAGCAGAATGTATCAGAAGAATATTGAGGGATAAAGCGCGGCTGAAACGATGGAGAAAGACGATGCTGTGCCTTTCCTGTGTCGTTGTTTTCATTACAGTCTATGCATTGATCCTTCCGGCGATCACGCTGGAGAGAAAGACAGTCTGTGGGCTGGAGGAGCATACCCATACGGAGGCATGTTATACGGAGGGAGAGCTCAAGTGTGACAGGGAAGAGCATGTACATACAGAGACGTGTTATGCCAAAGAAGCAGCGTCGGACAGCCAGCTAAAGGAAGCAGCCAGTCCGGAACCAGAGCAGAGTAAGGTGCAGGAGACAGAGCCTTCAAAGGAACAAGACATACGTCAGGAACAGGAAAAAGACACAACGGATGCAGAGACAAAGAAGGCTGATGCCAAGGATACAGCATCTGCCACGGCAGAAGCCGTAGAACCTGCAGAAACAGGAGAAGAGGCGGCACTGGTTTCTGAGACAGAAGAGACAGCGGAGACAAGGGCATCAGCAGATGGGTTTGATCTGAGTGCAGAAGCCAACAGACAATATATTGATTCTGTTAAGTTGTATTATGAAGAGACTAAAGAGAACTGGGTGGAGATATCTGGCGCCGGAACAGAGATACCGGGAAACGCCAAAATCAAGCTGCTTGTCAAATACAAGGATGTAGGTCTACAAAATCTGATACAGAATTATAACTATACACTGACATACCCACTTCCCGAGATCTTGCGCAAGGCAGCCGCAGAGGGTGATATCAAGGATGGAAACACCACGGCGGGTACAGTAAAGGTTTCTGACGGAAATATCCGTGTAGAGTTTGAAAAAAATATGCTCGATCAGTGGAATACCAGTGGGAAGACATCGATTAGCGGAGAGTTCTATGTGACCGGTGAGGCAAATCTAAGCAAGCTTGGTCAGGATGGTAAAATAACGTTTGAGACAGCAGGAAGGAAGTTTACATTGAATTTCGGTCCGGATGCTGTCGCCAAATATGGGACTGTAGACATTACGAAAGCCTGCACCAGCACGAAAACGATCTCCACGCAGGATGGGGAATATATCTCCTATACGATCACAGTCACAGCCGGGGAGGACGGATGTCCGGACGTGACAGTGGTTGACAGATTCACAAATAACACAGGGTATGTGACGTATGCAGATATCAACCGGACAGAGACGCCTCTTAAAGGGGAGGCAAATGGGCAGGCACCGTATGAGACGATTGCCGCAGGCAAAACATACGGAAGCATCTATCTGGGGGAAAATACGACGGACGATACGCCAATTCCACCGGCAAGTGCGAGCGATCTTCCTGGCAGTCTGGTCTGGAAAATCGGTGATATGAAACCAAACGAAAGTCGGACACTGACATATTTTGTGAAGCTGAAGGATGCAGTACCATTAAATAATATCGGCGCAATCAATAATCGGGCCGTTGTATATGCGAAAGAGTATAAGAGAGGCTATGGGGACGCCTCCTTTACGCCAACAATCAAATATACCGACATGACAAAGACGGTTGTGGAAAACGGCGTCAAACGTGAGGAAAACGGTTCCTATAAGATCACATACAGGCTTAATTTCACTTTGCAGGACAGCAGTACATATCCGCTGAAAAACTTTGTGTTCTGGGACTATCTGAATTATACGGATATCTATACGGATGAAAGGGCGCTTCCTTATATAAGCTATGATCCGGATTCGGTGCAGCTGTATGAAAAGAGGGGCAGTGCTACAGACTTTAGCGAGGTTGCACCAGCAAACTATCAGATCAGTTGGTCAAAGGACAGAACGAACTACAAAGCAGATTGGCAATGGCCGGCACAAGGTGCTGCATCCGATGGTAATCCGGCCTGCTTTAAGCTGGAGGGTGCAAAGAATCATCCTATCACTGTGAATCCGGGAGATTCGTTCTATGTGCAGTATACACTCACAGTGCAGCCAGAAGCGCTGGCAGCTGTGCAGGCAGACCAACTGGTTGTGAAAAACCGCTTTATTGTCTCCGCATCAAACGCTAATAATTTGCAGTTTGGGAATATAGTGGACAGGGTACACTGTAAAAGCACCGTCGGAGATTATACATGGGATGGAAAAACAGTGGCCCAAAAGACGGAGAAGGACAGCACAGTCGTAATGAACGATGCCAGATACGAATATGATCCGGTGGACCAAAAAGTGAAAAGGGATATGTCCTCTGCCACTTCCTTTACGGTTCCTGCCGGAAGCTATCCGTACATAGTGGAGGTCAATAAGACGCTTGGCGACTGGGATGCAACGCAGGTGTCGATGACAGATACGCTGGATCAGAAGGACAAGGTGAAGTATACCGGCTATATGAAGGTAGATGCCAGTGAATACAATGCTGCTTCCAAAAAGTACGAGGTAAAAGAGACCAAGTGGGTCAAGATCGACGGACTGAGCAGTTTCACGCTAAAACCATCGGATCTTGGCTGGACAGGCAACTATGCATATACCTTTACCTACTATGCCAAGCCTGTGAATCTGGCTGCGATCAGTACGATCACGGTAAATAATGCGTTTACATTGAAGGGAGATGTAGGCAGAGGCGGTAAGCAGTTTTCGGTTTCTAATATAAAGGCGAATGCCAAGGTACAGATATCCGGTGATTACAGTATGGATATCCATAAGGATGCCTGGTATTACGAGGAACCAAAGGAGAATGCCATCACCTGGAAAAACGGAAAGATCTACTGGGTGATCGAGGCTACAGGAACAGCGATCTTAAAAGATACAGCGTTCAGAGATTATGTCATAAAGTCAGCAGAGCCAGACGGCAAGGATCTGTATTTACATAAAGATTCGCTTGTGGGCATTTATACAGGCAGTCTGCCAGAAGGTAAAACGATCACAGGGTACAATAGCCTAAAGGAGCTTTTGGAAAGCAACACACTTACCGATGTGAAGAACAAATTCACACTTTCCTGGTCGGATGAAATCAAGGGAAATGACAGTACCGTGCTTGGCTACCGTGAGATGACGATGACAGCCAACGAAGAGATCACGCTTGGAAGCGCTGCACAAAAAGGAAGTCTGTATTTTATAGTAAGTGCAGAACCAAAAGAGCTGCCACAGGCCTATAGGGATGCTTACACTTATAAAAATTGTATAAAAACAAGTGATGATGGGAAAAACTGGATCGAACAGAGCTCTGCGACAAAAGTGCTATGCGGCGGTCCAGATATCTTAAAAGAGCTTGGACAGACCTTCAGCTATGATGGAAGTACGGTAACGAGCCAGGCAGATGGAAGAGATGAGGGAGATTCCAATAAGATCATCACCAGCGCATTGACCGGTGCGGGGCAGTATGCAGCCTGGGTATTTAAGCTAAATTACGCCGGTGAGCTTTCCGGTACCTATCGGGTATTGGAAACGGTGCCGGAGGGGATGGAGCTTTCTTATATCCGTATCAAATGGGTTGGCAGTGATCAGAAAAATAAGAATTTTGTAAGTGCCAAAGAAATCGACAGTCTTATTTCGAAAGGATGGGAGAAAAAGCAGACGACAGCGGGGACAGATGATGCAGGCGATGGGCAGAAAACGACCACGTATTACGTCAAAGGAAATCAGGCGCTGATCGAGCTTGGCGACTTCTATCCGGGCAAGGTAAGAGATACCTACTCTGTGGATGTACAGGTGGTCTGCAAGGTGAAGGATCCGGATGTGCTTCTTGGCGGAGAGCAAAAGACCTTTGAAAATCAGGTGGCGCTCCAGACAAAAGACGGAAAGAATCTAAGCTCTGCGACTTCTCAGGCCAAGATAACAGCAAAAAAACTGGAAAAGACCTGTGTAGAAGCCAACGAGAAGATAACCTTCACGATCCAGGCCAATCAGCTCGGCCAGACCATGCCGGCAACAAGCGGGGGGACGCTAAAGCTGATCGATCAGCTGAGTCCGACATTGATTTTGGATATGACATCGATCAAAGCTGTCGATGCCAAAACAAAGGATCCTGTTACGATCACAACATCCTTTGTTAGAACAACCAATACACTGTCAGTGGAGATTCCGCAAGATAAAGCGGTTACGATCACATATGTGGCGACAGTGAATGCCTCACCGGGGGAAAAAGTAAGCTTTTCAAACACGGCGTACTGGGAGAACTATCCACCCTCCGGCGGAGCAAGTGTGAGCAAAGAGGATTATTCGTATACTGCCGGTGGAACTGTCACAGGTGGAACGAATATCACCCTGCGGATCCTAAAGACGGATCAGTATGACGTATCAAAGCGCTTACAAGGGGCAACGTTTAGTGTAGTTGCCTGTAAAAAAGATGGAGGCGATATCAAAGAAACACCCGAAAGTGGGACGTGGAGTAAAACTACGGATGCGAACGGAGAGATCACCTTTGGAACAGGTGCAGATGGGGATCCAGTAATGAAATACAACACCATCTACAAAGTGACAGAGGAAACTGCACCTGATGGCTATGTAAAAGATAATGAACCGGTCTATATTATTGTACCCAAGAAGGAGGAGAATGGGGCGTACAGTCCATATGTACAAAGCTGTATAGCAGACTCAAACATCCATAAACAGTATCTGCCCACATATGTGCTGAATGTCACCAACCATAAAGGGGAGATCACTGTAGCAAAGAAGTTTCATAACCCGGAGGGCAAAGAAACCAGTCCGGTAAGCGGAACATACTGGTTTGGTCTGTATGAAACCGATACTTCGGGAAACAAAAAACTGCTCCAGAAGATCTCCATCACGTACAAGGAAGGTGAGACTACACCAAAGACAGCAAAGTTTGTGGATCTTGCGCTGGACAAGACATACGACATCTTCGAGCTTACCGGGGAGGATGGCGCCCCGATCGGACCGGATGTATCAACACCTGCTGTAATAAACGGTATGGAATATCAAACGTCCTATCAGACAACAAAGGCTGATGCCTCAATCGAAAGTGGCAGCAGCGCAGCCAATGGAGACACGGTGACAGTCACTAACCAGATCCGTGTGAAAGAACTGCCCTCCACAGGCAGCTTTGGATCCCTTATCTACAGACTGGCAGGAGTGATCTGTATATGGATCGCCGGAATGCTGATGCTGAGAAATATAAAGAAACAAAGGCTTTACTAAAAGTAACCAGGTAAGTACTGCTTTATCCATAGAGAAGTCTCCAGAGAGAAGTCTTTTGGATGGAGCAGAAACAAAAAAAGAAGGAGAAAGACAATGAAACTAATGAAAAAACTTACAGCCCTGCTGCTTACCCTTGTGATGATACTGGGCATGGGCAGCGTGGTACACGCAAGCGAAACAACTACAGGTACAGGAAAGATTACGATCAATAATGCAATCTCTGGACAGACCTACAGGATTTACAGAATCCTTGAACTGGAAAGTTATACTGAGGGAGGAAACTATGCGTACAAGGCAACTGACGCCTGGAAAGAGTTTTTTGCAAATGGAGAGGGAAAAAACTATCTGACAATAGATGGCAGTGGCGTTGTAACATCAAGCACGGAGTTAACGACTGAAAACGCAGCAGCATTTGCAAAGGCAGCACTGGCATATGCTAAGGAAAATAACATAGAAAATAATGGAAAAGCTGATGCCACAGGTACTCCGGTAACTTTTGACAGACTTCCACTTGGCTACTATCTGGTAGACTCCAGCACCGGTGCGCTTTGTTCTCTTAAGACAACAACAGGTGCGGTAGAGATTCTGGAAAAGAATGGCGTTCCGTCAGTTACAAAAACAGTAGATAATGTTAATGCAAACACAGCAAACATAGGACAGACCGTAACCTTCACAACCACCATCACAGCACAGCCGGGTGCAGAAAAATATGTACTGCATGATCAGATGTCACAAGGATTGACATTTGATGATACTACAGTAAATGTGAAAAAGGGAGAAACTACTTTAGGAGCAACAGAGTATACATTAAAAAAGGACGAATTAGCAGATACATGTACATTTGAGATTGTATTTGCACAGTCTTTCTGTAACACACTTACTGCTGAGGATACAATCACTGTTACCTACACAGCAAAGCTGAATGAGAAGGCAGTTATTGCAGGAGCGGGCAATACGAATACGACAAAGCTTAGCTATGGAGACAATAGAAACACAAACGTAGCAACAACAACGACAAAAACCTTTGAACTCCCGGTGTATAAATTTACGAAGGGAACTACCAATACACAGACAGCACTTCCGGGTGTTAAATTCACTTTAAGAGAGAATGAGAATGGCACAGATCCGATCAAATTAGTAAAAATCAGAGATGCTGCAGCCGATGATCTTAACTCAGCCGATGTATATCGACATGCAAAAGATGGAGAGACTACTGGGATTTTCACAGAGGTTACTACTCCAGCGACCGGTAGATTCACGATCCAGGGTCTTAAAGCTGGCACATACTATCTTACAGAGACGGATACAGTGAGAGGTTACAATAAGCTGACAGCTCCGGTAACTGTGGTTATTGACGAGAATGGAAAGGTGACTGTTGGTGGCACTGAGAAACAAACTGTTGAGATCGAAAACAAAACAGGTTCCCTTCTTCCGTCCACAGGTGGTCGGGGAACGATGGCATTTTACATCGTGGGTGCATTGCTTGTGCTTGGTTCTGGTGTAGTGCTGATCACAAAGAAGAGAATGAGATAAAGAGTATACGATTGTAGTGCTGTATAAAAGCCTGGCGGCAAAGGTCGGGCCGCCGGGCTTTTGTACAGCAGCAAGGAGAGGATTGTACGATATGAGAAAGCATAGTTCAACAATGATTGCCGGGATCATTTTTCTTACAGGTCTGTCCTTACTGCTGTACCCAAGTATCAGTAACCTATGGAATGCAAGGCATCAGACACAGGTGGTTGCCGAGTATACGAAGCGGATGGAAAGTCTGGAGGATACAGAGAAGGAAAAGGCGCTTACGAAGGCAGCACAGTATAATGAAGCACTTTGCCAGGATACGGGGCGGTTCACACCATCGCAGGAGATGAGTGCCTGGTATCGGAGTCTTCTGGATGCAGATAAGACAGGGATGATGGGATATATCACGATACCGGAGATCAAATGCAAGCTTCCCTTGTATCACGGTGTGGAGGATGCTGTACTGCAGGTCGGTATCGGTCATCTGGAAGGCTCCTCCCTGCCGGTTGGCGGTGCTTCGACGCATTGTGTTTTATCCGGACACAGAGGTCTGCCGAGTGCGAAGCTTTTTACAGAGCTTGACAAACTGCAAAAGGGAGATATCTTTCTTTTGCATGTCTATGATCAGGTGCTGACCTATGAAGTCGATCAGATCCGCATCGTAGAGCCGGGGGATTATGGTCCGCTGAAGATCGAGGAAGGACAGGATCTGTGTACACTTCTTACCTGTACACCGTATGGCATCAATACGCAAAGACTTCTGGTGCGTGGAAAGAGGATCAAAAACCGTGCGGGAGAGGATGTCCGGGTGACTTCGGATGCTGCCAAGATGAATACGGTAGTGGTTGCCGCAGGGCTTGCAGTTCCGTTACTTTTCATCAGCTTCATAGTCGTGGATTTGACAGGCAGAGGTTTTGGAAAAAAGAAAAGAAAGAAGACATTGCAGCATAAGAAAAAGCTGTGAATAAAACAGCGCAGTGGGAGAAAAAGATGAAAAAGCAAAAGCAGAAAAAGCTTTGTAAGCTTAGAAAAAACAGAATATATATACTTTGCCTATGTATGCTCCTTGCAGTGCTTTTTAAGAACATACCGGTTTTGGCAGCGGGAGAAGCAGAAAAAGAGGAAAGTATCTCTGTGCTCTGCCCGGTGGAGGGAATGAAGCTTTCACTCTATCGTGTGGCTGAGTATGAGGATACGGGAAGCTTATCCCTGACAGAGACCTTTTTGGCTTATCCGGTCTCACTGGAGCAGACAGAGCAGGCGGGCTGGCAGGGGGCAGCAGATACTCTTGCCGCGTGTATCCGACGTGACGGGATCAAAGCGGATGCCGTAGCTGAGGCCAAAGCAGACAAAAAGGCATGCTTTACGAAGCTTTCTGGCGGACTGTATCTCGTGATAGGACAGCCGCTTGAAGTAGAGGAAGAGAAAAAGACCCAGGTCTATACCCCACAGGTTGCGCTGATCGCATTGCCGGATGCGTCCAAAGAGACAGTGCCGGCACAGATCACAGCAGTCCTTAAATATGAAAAGAAGGAAGCGGATACACAAGGCTATAATAAGCTTCAGGTCGTAAAGGTATGGAAGCAGGATGATAAGAAGAACCGTCCCGATGCCATACAGGTAGAGCTTTTGCAGACCGATGCAAAGGGGAATACAACGATTGCCGACAGGCAGACATTGGATGAGGACAATCAGTGGTCCTATACATGGGAAAAGCTTTCTGCAAAGGCACACTGGAGTGTAACGGAAGCACAGGTACCCTCTGGGTATACAGAAAGCACCCAAAGAGAAGGCGATACCGTCGTGCTGACCAATACAGCCAAAAAAGCAGCACAGACCCGGCAGGAGGATACAGCCCCGGGACAGACAAAAGAGCTTTCAAAAAAGCTGCCGCAGACAGGACAGCGCTGGTGGCCGATACCGCTTCTTTTACTGGCAGGCATATGCTGTCTGCTGTCTGGAAGAGCATTGCGACAGTCCGCACAGGAAAAGAAAGATGTATATTAAGAAAAAGCTACAGGCTGCCAGGTGTATTACAGCTGTCGGTATACTCCTTTTGGCGGCAGCCATGGCACTTTTGACCTACAATCTCTGGGACAGCCATCGTGCCGGACTGAGTCAGCAGCAAATACTGGAAGAATATAATAAAATAAATCCACAGACTATGGATACCGCCGTCGATGTCAGAAGCAGGACAGAGGAGTATCCGCTAGATCCAGACAGAGAGATGCCAGAAGTGTTTTTGGAGAATCCCAAAGGAGCGGCATGCATAGGGGTACTTGAGATTCCGGAGCTTGCTCTGCAGCTGCCGGTGATGAGTGAATGGAGTTATCCGCTGTTGCGAAAAGCGCCCTGTCGTTACAGCGGAAGTGCATATCAGGATAATCTCGTGATCGCTGCCCATAATTATGCGTCACATTTTGGCAGGCTCCGGACATTAAAAACCGGAAGTAAGGTGTACTTTACGGATGTCGAAGGTAACCGGTTCTCCTATCAGGTGGCTGTGATAGAAGCTTTGACACCGCAAAGTATAGAAGAAATGACAGGCGGAGAATGGCCGCTTACCCTCTTTACCTGTACATGGGATGGAAAAAACAGAGTGACCGTACGCTGCGAATGATGCAGCTGCGGCCTTTTTTTACGCGAGCAACGAGCCAAAGTCCGTGCTTGCACGAGACCTTGGCGACTGCCACCTGCTTTGCGGGTGGAGTCAAATCGTTATACAAAAAATCACCTTTCCGCTACGATAGAGTTGTTCAGGCACTATTGCAAGAAAGGAAAGGTAATATTGATTACTAATTTTGAAGTTGACATTCCTTAATTAATAGTATATAGTTATAAATAAGAATAATTCTTAATAAGTAAACAAAAAACTGATAAATAGGACATGGGTTGAAAAACGAAAAATAAAAAGAAATTTGTTATGAGGAACGGAAATGAACAGACTGAAAATATTATCAGGAGCGCAATTAAAGTATATCGCATTTGCAACTATGGTTATAGACCATGTGAATAAGGCTCTGATTTATCCTAATCTGAATGGCGGAATGTTGCTTGTGATAAGTGATATTTTTGACATATTAGGAAGAATAGCTTTCCCGATTTTTATATTTTTGTTGATAGAAGGTTTTTTCAAAACAACAAATAGATGGAAATATTTGGGAATGCTTCTTTTGTTTGGGATAATTTCAGAAATTCCATTTGATCTGTTTACAACAGCGACCTTTTATGAGCCAAATTGGAATAATATTATGTTCACATTGGCTTTAGTACTCGTTATTATTTGGTGTATAGATACATTAAAAGAAAAAATGGGAATGCGTTGGCGTATAGTGTGGTATTTAATTTCCGCTGTAATAGTGGGAGCCGGATGCCTGAGCGCTATGATATTGGGGCTGGATTATGAGTATCATGCAGTCTTGATTGGGTACTTTTTGTATATTTTTCATGAAAAACCTGTTTGGGCAATTCCATTTTGCTATTTATCTATGTATAAAGAGCCGTGGGCGTTATTGGGATTTGGATTAACTCTTACATATAATGGAGAACGAGGAAAGCAGAATAAGATTGTAAATTATTTGTTTTATCCGGTACATCTTCTGATTCTGGGTATGATACGGTTATACTTTGGGTTTTAATGGTATTTAAGAAAACTTAGAATTCAGCTACGTTGGCTTTTGTTGGCTCTTGATTTGGGGCAAGGGTGTTCCAGAGGGAAGTTAAGTCTGTGGTGATGGTATATGTATAGTTGTCGGTAGAGAGTTCTCCCTTTCGGAAACCGTAATAACAATAGATAACATCATAGGTGATATTGTCGGAAAGATGAAAGCGAAAGATGGTTACTTCGCCGCCGACCATATCCTCTGTGGTTGTGGATTTCAGGGAAAGTCCCGACAGGGTTTCATATAGTTTTTTAATATCGTCTGCGGAAGTAAGCACTTTCTTTTGGGCTTCAACGGGAATGCTGTCGTAATGGTACATGTCAACAGAGGAAACCGCATCTACAGAAAAAGACAGCGACAGAGCCGTTGGCTGGAAATTGTCAGCGATGAGAGGGTAGAGCTCAGAAAAGGCTTCCTCTGAAGCGTTGCTATCCATGTTCAGGCTCATGCTGTAGCCATCCTGCATCCACTGACAGATGCCCTGTCCTTCGTCCGTAAATTTGCAGCTGTAGAGCTGGTCTGCTAATGGATCTTCAGTGGAAAGCGTCCAGTCATAGTACATACCGGAAATATCTTCCAGTGTATCTGTTTTGGCAAAACGAAAGGTAAAGGCATAGTTACCCTGTGTAAAATCTATTTCATAGATCGCTGGATCACCATTGATTTTATGAACATTTTGAGCCGTCATGGGAAAAGTCAGGGTAAGATTGAGTTCTTCACGAAGCTGTTTGAGCGTCATTGCTTCAATTGGAGAAACAATACTTGTTTCAGATCGCTCAGTGTTATTTTCAGTAGCAGAAGACATCATATCCGTTGAAGCTATTTGCCCATCAACATCGCTTTTAGAAAAAGAAGGCACAAAAGAAGCAACCGGTTCATGTGAAGAGCAGCCTGTCAAAATCAGTGAGGTACTTAATATTGAAGCCATGAAAATTTGCTTTATCATAATGTCATTCCTCCGATAGATATTGTTATTTACATTTATATATATAAACGAAGCAAAAAAGCAAATAACTACAGGATATCATCATAAATCGTAAAAAATAACCGAAATCAAACCTGTAAATCCTGCCCCCGCCCAACACCCCCGTTCCCCCACTCCCTCCCGCACGCTGCGAAGCAGCCGTGCTCCCCCACCTTCCACCCTGCCATCCTCATAATCAGCGAGTAAACGTGGGTGACTGGCAGCGAAGTGTCCGGGGGCTGGCAAAAATCCCTAAAGCGCGGGCTGACTGGTTCTTAGTGAAAACAGGCTGCGTATAAAAGGGCATCTGCCGTCTCCCAGACGGCAGATGAGGACGCCTGAGTCGTGTTTTCATCAGAAAACACGGCGAATGCGTCCGGTACCTTTTATACACAGCCTGTTTTCACTTAGAACCATCGCCCAAGCGTCGGGATTTTTGCCAGCCCCCGGACACTTCGCTGCCAGTCGTCCACGTTTACGAGCGTCCGTCCCCCAAAAAACATCTTTTTTCTATAGTATAACAGAGTCAGACAACACAGACTATACATAGTGCCGTGCTATTCAGAAAATTTCAGAAGTCTGACGATTCGTCTGCACTTTCCTGTATGCACCGGGCGAAAGCCGGTATGTTCTTTTGAAAAGCCGGTTAAAATAAGAGAGATTTTCAAAACCACAGTCAGCAGCAATCTCCAGTACAGGAGATCCGGTCGTTCGAAGCAGACGTTCGGCCAGTGACAGCCGGTAAGAGTTCAGATAGTCAATAAAACCAGTGCCCATGTGTGTCTTGAAAAATTTCATAAAATGAGACTTGCTGTAATAGCAAAGCGCAGCCATATCCTCCACCGTCAGATGTTCGGCATAATGTTCTTCGATGTATTTCAGAATGATCTTGAGCTTCTCCAGAGATTTTTCCTGTATAGGGGGAAGCTCGGGTTCTGACGGACGGTGCAGAAGGAGCAGATAGAAAAGCTGAAATAAAGCAGCCTTCACTGCCAGTGGCCAGCCCTTTTTCTTCTGCGAGCATACCCGGTCGATGGCCTCTATGCATTGGTTTACCTCTGTATAAAAAGAAAGCTCCGGTGTGAGAAATGCTGCCGTTTTTATACTGCCGTTGACCAGCGGACGGATAAAATCAGAGACGCACAGATCCGGCTCACGGCCAGCCAGAAGCCGGGGGAGAAACAGAATGTTTTCGTACTCCATCCGGTATGATGCATCCTGCTCGATAGAATGCAGCTGCCCGGGACGGATAAAAATAATATCTCCGGCCCGGACCGTGCGCCGGTCAAAATCCACGCAGACGATACCCTGTCCTTTTTTGATGACGATGATCTCCATTTCATCATGCCAGTGGAGCATCACATGGGTAAAATCGAGAGGAATCGAGCAAAGGTAGGTATTGTATGGAAAATCAGCAGCGACATGCTGTTTGGCTTCGTGGTAATGCTGGTATTCGTTGATATCCATGAAATATATTCCTTTCTTTAAAAAAACGAACAGTAAGCTGTGATGAAAAACACAGGGTACAGTACAGCGTGAGAATGCAAAAAGATAATATAAAATGACAATATGATCGTGCACTTTATACAGTATTTTACAACTCTCTGGTAAAAAAATGATCATAGAATGATAGTATTGTACAATAAACCGGAAGAATATTGCAAGAAGATCCGGCATAAACGTATTAAAATAGCCATAAGGTCAGAAATCAGTAAACTGACCATACACAATACACATGAAAAAGACAAGGGAAACAGGTGACGCATGTGCAGCGCAGCACATGGCTTGGGCAAAGGCCTGAAAGGAGAACCGTATGAACATGCAGGAAAGAATCGAGCATCATCTTGGCAAAACAATCCGTGAAGCTGCAGACCGCGAAGTATATTTCGCACTGCTTTCACTGGTGCAGGAAGAGGCAGCCAGAAGAGAGCATAAACAGAGCAAAAAGAAAGTCTACTACATTTCCGCAGAATTTCTGATCGGAAAACTGTTGTCAAACAACATGATCAACCTTGGCATTTATAATGAGGTGAGAGAGCTTCTGACCGCAAATGGAAAGGACATTACACAGATTGAGGAGATCGAACCGGAACCTTCTCTGGGTAATGGCGGTCTTGGCCGGCTGGCAGCCTGCTTTCTGGATTCCATTGCCACACTTGGACTGTCCGGTGACGGTATCGGCCTGAACTATCATCTTGGTCTGTTCAAACAGGAGTTTGACCACAATCTGCAAAAGGAAACACCGAATCCGTGGATTGAGGAGACATCCTGGCTGACAAAAACGGATACCGTTTATCCTGTGACCTTTCCAGGACTGTCTTTACAGGCCAGAATGTACGATATCGAAGTGACAGGCTATCACAACCAGACCAATAAGCTGCATTTGTTTGATATCGACTCCATCGATGAGACAATCGTGACAGACGGAATCAGCTTTGATAAAGAAGATATCAAAAAGAACCTGACACTGTTTCTGTATCCGGATGACAGTGATGACAAGGGCAGACTGCTTCGTATCTACCAGCAGTATTTTATGGTCAGTGCCGGTGCGCAGCTGATTCTGGACGAATGTGAAAAGCGAGGATCCGATCTGTATGATCTGTACGAGTATGCAGCAATCCAGATCAACGATACCCACCCAACGATGGTGATCCCGGAACTGATCCGCCTTTTGACAGCACGGGGTATGGATATGGATACAGCCATTGAAGTTGTGTCAAAGACCTGTGCCTATACGAACCATACGATCCTTGCAGAGGCACTGGAAAAATGGCCGGTCGCATATCTGAAAAAGGTAGTTCCGCAGCTGATGCCGATCATTGAGATCCTGGATGATAAAGTACGCCGGAAATTTACGGATGAGAGTGTAGCCATTATCGACAGAAATGATACTGTCCATATGGCCCACATTGATATGCATTACGGCTACAGCGTCAACGGCGTGGCCGCTCTGCATACGGAGATCCTGAAAAATTCCGAGCTTCATAATTTCTATCAGATTTATCCGGAAAAATTTAACAATAAGACCAACGGCATTACCTTCCGCCGGTGGCTGATGCACTGTAATCCGGAACTGACTGCTTTTCTGGATCAGACCATCGGAGAGGGCTATAAATCCAATGCCGATGAGCTGGAAAAGCTGTTGTCGTTTGCGGAAGATGACAGTGTGCTGGAAAAACTTTGCGAGATAAAATCACACAATAAACAGAAGCTCTGTGCCTATCTGGAAAAAACACAGGGTGTACAGATCAGTCCGGATACTGTTTTTGATATCCAGATCAAACGTCTGCATGAATATAAACGTCAGCAGCTGAATGCCCTCTATATTATTGACAAATACCTGCAGATCAAAGCAGGATACAAACCGGAAGTGCCTGTGACGGCAATCTTCGGTGCCAAAGCGGCTCCTGCCTATACGATCGCAAAGGATATCATCCACCTGATCCTGTGTCTGCAGGAAGTCATCAACAATGATCCAAAGGTCAGCCCGTATCTGAAGATCGTGATGGTAGAAAACTACAATGTCACCAAGGCAGAAAAGCTGATTCCGGCCTGTGATATTTCCGAGCAGATCTCTCTGGCCTCCAAAGAAGCCAGTGGTACCGGTAATATGAAATTTATGCTGAACGGTGCAGTGACACTGGGCACGGAGGATGGTGCGAATGTTGAGATCCACGAGAGAGTCGGTGATGACAATATCTTTATCTTCGGTGCCACAAGCGATGAAGTCATCAGTCACTATGAAAAGGCAGACTATGTGGCCAGAGATTTTTATGAGAAAAATCCGGCTATCAAGGCAGCGATTGATTTTATCACCAGCGACACATTGCTGGCCATTGGCTGCAAGGAAAATCTGACCCGTCTGCAGCAGGAGATCATCAACAAAGACTGGTTTATGACGCTGCTTGATTTTGATGCGTATAAAGCGAAAAAAGAAGAGGCTCTGCAGGCTTACAAAGATCAGAAAGGCTGGGCAAAGAAAGCGCTGGTCAATATTGCAAAGGCCGGATTCTTTTCTTCAGACAGAACGATTGCCGAGTATAACAGAGATATCTGGAAACTGTAGGGAGAGAGTGTTATCTCTGACAGTGGGAATGTAAAGTGGCCCCTATGTGAGTTATGGATAGAGAGTAACTTGCATAGGGGCTGCTTTAGTATTATAAGAGTGTAGTTGTCAGAGTGTAATTAACTCCGGCACCTGCACTTATTTTTTTGTTGTTCCAATTTGCTGTGATATGGCAATACTTATCTAAAAGTATGTATTTCATTGTTTGAATTTTCGTGCATAATTTCCTGTATTTTCCTGTTGAATTGTATACAGTATTATTGTATACTGTACAACGAATTAGGTGATGCTAAAATAAAATACTGTATACAGTATAAAGGATTGTATACACCGAATTCGCTGTTACCTGATAAAACATGGCCGCATGCATCGTATGCCGGCCGGTGGATCAAGTCTGATTCTACAGATGCTATATGAGGAGGCACATATGAAAAAATTTAAACAGTGGGAAGGGTTTGAAGGCCGTATCTGGAAAGAGGAGGTCAATACCCGTGATTTTATTCAGAATAACTATAAACCGTACGACGGAGATTCTTCTTTCCTGACAGGACCGACGGATGCCACCAGTAAACTCTGGGGAGCTCTGCAGGAGCTGCAGAAAGAGGAGCGTGCAAAGGGCGGCGTTCTCGATATGGAGACAGAGATCGTGGCTTCTCCTACAGCGTATGGTCCTGGATATATTACAGAAGATATGAAGGAGCTGGAGCAGGTTGTTGGTCTGCAGACAGATAAGCCGCTGAAGCGTGCGTTTATGCCGTATGGTGGTATCCGTATGGCAGAGCAGGCCTGCACAACAAACGGCTATACACCGGATCCGGAACTGCACAAGATTTTTACAGATTACTGTCGGACACACAATCAGGCTGTATTTGATGCCTATACACCGGAGATGAAAATGGCCCGCCACAGCCATATTATCACAGGTCTGCCGGATACTTATGGCCGTGGCCGTCTGGTCGGTGATTACCGCCGTGTGGCTCTGTATGGTATTGATTTCCTGATCGAAGAGAAACAGAATGATCTGTTAAACTGTGGTGACGGAACGATGGTGGATGAGGTGATCCGTCAGCGTGAGGAGATTGCACGTCAGATCACAGCACTGAAGCAGATGAAAGAAATGGCTAAGATCTACGGGTATGATATTTCCGAACCGGCTGCCAATGCAAAAGAAGCTGTACAGTGGCTGTATTTTGGTTATCTGGCTGCCATCAAGACCCAGAACGGTGCTGCTATGAGTGTTGGCCGTATCTCTACATTCCTGGATATCTATATCCAGCGTGATATGGAGCGTGGTATCCTCAATGAAGAACAGGCACAGGAGCTGATCGACCATCTGACTATGAAATTCAGAATGGTAAAATTTGCCCGTATTCCGTCTTATAATCAGCTGTTCAGCGGCGATCCGGTATGGGCGACACTGGAAGTCGGTGGCCTTGGTACAGACGGCCGTTCCCAGGTGACAAAGACCTGCTACCGTTTCCTGCACACACTGGAAAATATGGGACCAAGCCCGGAGCCGAATCTGACAGTTTTATATTCTTCCCATCTGCCGGAGAACTTTAAGAAATATGCGGCTGAGATCTCTGTACGCACAAGTTCTGTACAGTATGAGAATGACGATGTGATGCGTCCGGTATGGGGCGATGATTACTCTATCTGCTGCTGTGTATCCGCAACCCAGACCGGTAAGGAAATGCAGTTCTTCGGTGCCCGTGCTAATCTGGCAAAATGCCTTCTGTATGCGATCAATGGTGGTGTGGATGTCAAGCTGCATGAGCAGATCGGACCGGCTTACGCACCGATCCAGGGCGATGTGCTGGAATATGACGATGTCATCCGGAAATTTGACGTGATGATGGACTGGCTGGCAGGGCTGTATGTCAATATTCTGAATCTGATCCAGTACATGCACGATAAATATTATTATGAAGCATGCCAGATGGCCCTGATCGATTCCGATGTGCGCCGTACCTTTGCAACAGGTATTGCCGGATTTTCCCATGTGGTAGATTCTTTAAGTGCGATCAAATATGCAAAAGTAACAGCCATTCGTGATGAGAGCGGATTGGTAGTAGATTATAAAACAGAGGGTGAATTCCCGCGTTACGGTAACGATGATGACCGTGCAGACGATATCGCTGTATGGCTGTTAAAAACGTTCCTGGAAAAGATTAAACGTCGTCACACCTACAGAAATTCCGAGGCAACAACCTCTATCCTGACCATTACCTCCAACGTTGTATACGGCAAGGCGACTGGCGCAATGCCGGATGGACGTAAAGCCTTCACACCTTTTGCGCCTGGTGCAAATCCGAGTTACGGTGCAGAGAAGAACGGTTTACTGGCTTCCTTAAATTCCGTAGCCAAATTACCGTATCACTGGGCACTGGACGGTATCTCAAATACCCAGACCATCAGCCCGGACGCTCTTGGACACAGCGAGGAAGAACGTGCAGAAAATCTGGTACAGGTGATGGACGGTTACTTTGACCAGGGTGCACATCATCTGAATGTCAATGTGTTCGGTGTGGAGAAGCTGATCGATGCCATGGAGCATCCGGAGAAAGAAGAGTATGCAAACTTCACGATCCGTGTATCCGGTTACGCTGTGAAATTTATCGACCTGACCCGTGAGCAGCAGATGGACGTTATCGCCCGTACCTGCCACAAGGCAATGTAATGACAGGACAGGTACATTCCCTGGAATCCTTTGGCTCCGTAGACGGCCCGGGCGTACGGTTTGTGATCTTTCTGCAGGGCTGCAGAATGCGCTGCAAATACTGTCACAATCCGGAAACCTGGTCGCTGCAGGGCGGCGAAGAGTGGAGTGCAGAAGAGTTATTCAAGCGTGCGTATCGTTACAAAAGTTACTGGGGCAAAAAAGGCGGTATCACCGTCAGTGGCGGTGAACCCCTGCTCCAGATAGATTTTGTGACGGAGCTTTTTACTATAGCCAAAGCCCACGGCGTACACACAGCCCTGGATACCAGCGGAAATCCCTTCACAATGGATAAAGGGTATCTTGAGAAATTTTCACACTTGATGGATGTGACTGACTTGTTTATCCTTGACCTGAAAGAGATGGATGAAACGAAACACAAAAATCTGACTGGACAGTCCGGTCAGAATATCCTTGACATGGCCACCTGTCTGTCTGACCACAACAAACCCATGTGGATCCGCCACGTCCTCGTCCCCGGTCTGACAGACGAAGAACAGGGGCTGGTGCAGCTTCGACAGTTTATCGACACCCTCCACACGGTAGAACGCGTTGAAATCCTGCCCTACCACACCCTCGGCCTGTTCAAGTGGGAAAACCTGGGTATCCCTTATCCCTTAAAAGATACCCCGACACCCACCGACGAAGAAGTCCAGCGCGCAAAACAACTCCTTAACATTATCTAATATCTGTGATCAACTTGCCATGGGCAGTTTATCACAGATATAAAACAACAAACAGCGCGGACATATAAAAAGATCCCCCCGGAAACGTTCAAAAATGGTTTGCGTATCCGGGGGGATTTTTTATATGTCCGTGTGTCAGGTTTATATACTGTGAAATCCCTTCCCGATGATCTCACTCGTATTAGTAATCAGAATAAATGCCTTCGCATCCTCCTGGCGTATGAAATTCCGCAGCTGCACAGCCTGCCCCCTCTTCAAAGCCGTAATCACAATATACTTATCCGTTCCGGAATAAGCGCCCCGTGCCTGCACTATACTCGCACTTCTGTTTAAGTCATGAACAATAAAATGACAGATCGGTTCAGGATTATCACAGACTACATGGAAATATTTGGACAGGTTCAGATTCTCAATAAAACTGTCTACCATCACAGACCGGACAAAGAGACCCAGCAGAGAATACAGACCCGTTTTGATATCAAATACAAAGAAAGAGCATATAACGATCAGTAAGTCAGAAAGCAACAGTGCATTTCCGATATTGATACTCGTATACTTCTTCAGAATCATGGCAATGATATCCGTACCGCCACTCGAAGCCCCGATATTGAACAGAATCGCTGAGCCCAGCGCAGGCAGCGCAATCGCAAAGCAAAGCTCCAGCATCGGCTGATCCGTCAGCGGCGCGTCCATTGGAAAGATGCGGGAGAACACAGAAAGTGTAACCGATAAGAGAATACTGCAGTACGCCGTGGTTGCTGCAAATTTTTTGCCCAGGATGAACATGCCGATCACAAGCAGCAGCATACTGGCGATCATATTGAAATCACTGGCACTGAGTATACCGGTTTTGGCAATCAGCACGGCCAGACCCGTGATACCGCCAAAGGTAAAATTATTGGTGAACTTGAAAAAATAAGTACCGACAGCAAGAATCAACGTGCTGCCTGTCATGATAAGAAAATAGCGTAGCCTGTCAGAAAATGTTTGCATACGTATGTCTCCTTCCAATAAAAATATGGCTGATGTACGGTCTTAAAACGAAATACATATACGGTCAGATTTAGCTTGATTGTACTGAATGAGCATCTAAAAGTCAATCTGTCAGAGTATTTCCCTGTATGCCAGATATATAGAATTATGCTGGTGATTTTTGGGTAAGCTGTACTATAAGTACATAAAGTTCAGGCATATATAAAGAAAGTTCAGCTTATATAATATGAAAATTCTGTAAAAAAAGGAAAACAAGGTAGCGAAGACTAAGTAAGTGTGTTAAAATTTATACATAAAAATAAGAAAGCGAGGAATAATCCAATGGTGAATCGTTTTGTATTAAATGGTATTTCTTATCACGGCGCAGGAGCAATCAAGGAGATTCCGGGCATCGTGAAGAGCAAAGGTTTCAAGAAAGCATTCGTAGCCTCTGATCCGGATCTTGTAAAATTCGGTGTGACAGCAAAGGTTACAGATCTTCTGGATGCTGAAGGCATGGCTTATGAAGTTTATTCCGACATCAAACCGAACCCGACCATTGAAAATGTAAAAGCAGGTGTGGCTGCTTATAAGGCATCCGGTGCAGATTACATGATCACGATCGGTGGTGGTTCTTCCATGGATACCGGTAAAGCCATCGGTATCATCATCAACAACCCGGAGTTTGAGGATGTACGTTCTCTCGAAGGTGTTGCACCGACAAAGAACAAGACAGTTTTCACGATCGCCGTTCCGACCACAGCAGGTACAGCTGCAGAAGCTACGATCAACTACGTTATCACAGATGTAGAGAAAAAGAGAAAATTCGTGTGTGTCGATGTCAACGATATCCCGGATGTTGCTGTCGTTGATCCGGAGATGATGTCCAGTATGCCGAAAGGCCTGACAGCCTCCACAGGTATGGATGCCCTGACTCATGCAATCGAGGGCTACACCACAAAGGCTGCCTGGAGACTGGCCGATTGCCTGAACCTGGAAGCTATCAAGCTGATTTCCGAGAATCTGCGTGACGCAGTCAACAATACACCGGATGGCCGTGAGGGTATGGCTCTGGGTCAGTTCGTTACCGGTATGGCTTTTTCAAACGTAGGTCTGGGTATCGCACATTCCATGGCACATACACTGGGTGCTGTCTATGATACACCGCACGGTGTGGCCTGCGCTATGATGCTGCCGATCGTTATGGAGTATAATGCAGAGACAACAGGTGAGAAGTTCAAAAATATTGCTGAAGCTATGGGTGTGGATACAACCGGTATGTCACAGGAAGAGTACAGAAAGGCTGCTGTGGACGCTGTTCGTAAGCTGTCTGCAGATGTGGGTATTCCGTCTAAGCTGGAAGCTCTGAAGGAAGAGGATCTGGATTTCCTGGCTGAGTCCGCATACGCAGATGCCTGCCGCCCGGGCAACCCGAAGGATACCTGTGTAGAGGATCTGAAGGAGCTGTTCCGCAAGCTGATGTAGTTTTTTGGAGGGCGGACGCCCGACACTGACCTAATAAAAATTCTCCCGGAAAACGCAAACCGTTTTTAAGCGTTTTCCGGGAGAGTTTTTATTATGCCAGTGTCGGGCTGGTTGTGCAAAAAAAGAGAAACATCAGTTAGCGGAAAAAGGTCTGTAAACAGCCGGAGAATAGAGCGTGCCTCCTTCAAAAGTATGGAAGGAGTTAGAGTAATTTTCCGAGCATGATCGCATAGAGTTCTTCATGCACCGATTCCCACTTCTGGCAGGCTTTTTTTGCAGCTTCCTCAGTAGGTACAGAGAACGAAACAGTGAAGATTTCCTGTCCTTTTTCGAGCATCCGGCAGTTGACCGTGTATTCCTGATGCGGATTGCGGTCGTAATCCGCGGGGTGGGAGACGGTATTGCGAAGCTCTATGGCATGATCCTTGAGGTAGAGATCGATCTCTTCCCGGATCTCTGTGGAAATCTGGTGAGAGAAAAACTCAATCGTATTTTCACCCTCTTCTGTGATCGTGTACTGGGTCATATTTAATATCTTTTCAGCCTGTACAAGGTGCGCTTCTGTCATTTCTGACAGGACTTCCTGTACACGGAAATAGGTCGTGTATTCCTTGTCGATCATCAGATCACAGATCTGGGCATTGGTCATGGGCATACGCACTTTATCAAGAGCGTACAAAATGATCAGTTTGTATAAGGTTAATGCTTCTGTCATATAAATGAACACTCCTTAGATTTAAGAAAAACGCGATACTGTTCATACAGCATCTGCACATTGATTGTTCCGCGGTGTAAGAACGTGACGCAAGTGTGAGCAGGTCTTAGTTTTACAGAATGTAAAGGAAGTCCTGCTTAAGTTACGGCTCACAGAAAATATCGGAACTATAACAGCGGCCCTGCCAGGTGTCACGGGTCTTCAGTTCGTGCAGGATGCCATTTAAGACATTGCGTTTGTGAAGACTCCAGGTCGGGGCAAGCAAAAGATTCTTTGGTCCATCGCCTGTGAGACGATGGATCACTATATCTGGAGATAAAATCTCAAGACAGTGAATAACAAGGTCTGTATATTGCGTCTGGGTGAGCGTCTCAAAGACTCCACGTTTCCAGTCTGTGGCAAGGTCTGTATGCTGTAATACATGCAGAAGCTGGAGCTTGATGCCCTGTATGGATTGTGTGTTGAGAAAACGAACAGTATCGAGTACATCAGCTTCTGTTTCCCCGGGAAGGCCGAGGATGGTGTGAACAATGATGTCGGAAAGACCTGCAGCGTGCAGACGGGCAACAGTATCGGTAAAGCAGGAGAGGGGATATCCTCTGCGAATATACTGTGCTGTTTTATCGTGGATGGTCTGCAGACCCAGCTCGATCCAGACAGGCTTTTGTTTCTGAAGATCTGTCAGTAACTGTATCGTTTCGTCCGGCAGACAGTCTGGCCGGGTGGCGATGGAAAGGGCGCAGATCCGTGGATCCAAAATAGCCTCTGTAAACAGTCTTTCCAGTACGTCTACAGGCGCATACGTGTTCGTATACGCCTGAAAATAAGCAATATAAGCAGTGGACGCATGGGTCTGTCCGGCTTTCGCAAGGGCAATCTGGCTGTCTATCTGTTCTGTGACAGACAGTCTGCGGCTTGCGGCAAACTCGCCGGAACCACCGCCACTGCAGAAGATACAGCCTCCGGTTCCCAGAGTACCGTCACGATTGGGACAGCTCATGCCGCCGTCAAGGGCAATCTTATAGACTTTGGTACCAAAGGTCTCTTTCAGATAGACATCCAGTGCACGATAACGCCGGTGATCCGGAAAATCATACAGCCGGTGTGGACGGGCATAGGAGGTATCCTGCGTCGGTGCCATTATTTTATGATATGCTGCTTGACAGCTTCGGCAACCACATCGGCAACACGGGGATCAAAAGCCTCCGGCATAACGAAATCCTCGTTCAGTTCTTCATCAGATACCAGACCGGCGATGGCCAGAGCAGCGGCCAGTTTCATATCCTCTGTGATCTGCGGGGCATGTCCCTCCAGAGCACCACGGAAGATACCCGGGAAAGCAACGACATTGTTGACCTGGTTCGGGAAGTCACTGCGGCCTGTACCTACGACGCGGGCACCGGCAGCTTTGGCTTCGTCCGGCATAATCTCCGGTACAGGATTTGCCATGGCAAAAAGAATGGCATCTTTATTCATGGAACGGACCATATCCTGCGTCACGGAGCCCGGAGCAGATACTCCGATGAAGATATCGGCACCGACCATGGCATCAGCCAGTGTACCATGCTTATGCTCAAGGTTTGTTACCTCGGCCATTTCCTTTTTGATCCAGTTCAGGTTATCGTTATCTGCACTGATGATTCCTTTGGAATCGCACAGGGTCAGCTTTTTGAAACCGTATCTTAACAGCAGTTTTGCGATGGCGATACCGGCAGCACCGGAACCATTAACAACAACATAGCAGTCTTCTTTTTTCTTACCGACAACTTTTAAAGCATTGATGACACCGGAGAGAACAACGATGGCTGTACCATGCTGGTCATCGTGGAATACCGGAATATCCAGTGCTTCTTTCAAACGGGATTCAATCTCAAAGCAGCGCGGAGCGGAGATATCCTCCAGATTGATGCCACCGAATGCCGGAGCAATGTTGATGACCGTTTTGACAATCTCATCGGTATCCTGTGTGTCGAGGCAGATCGGTACGGCATTAACGTCACCAAAGGTCTTAAACAGAACAGCTTTACCTTCCATAACCGGCATGGCTGCTTTGGCACCGATGTTGCCAAGACCCAGCACGGCACTGCCGTCAGAGACAACAGCGATGGTATTCTGTTTGATGGTGTAGGTGTAGGCTTTTTGGGGATCTTTGGCGATCTCTTTGCAGGGCTCTGCTACGCCTGGTGTATAGGCAAGGGCCAGATCCTCACGGGTCTTTACCGGTGCTTTCGGTTCGGTGGTCAGTTTGCCTTTCCATTCTGCATGTAATTTCAATGCTTTTTCATTGATGGTCATAAATCGTAGATTCCTTTCTGGTATATCCCGTTTTCTTTATTTACGCGGGCAACGAGCCATAGTCTGTGCTTGCGCGAGACCCTGGCGGACTGCCGCGATAACTATGAGAAACCCGCAAAGCGTGTTTCTTATAGTTTTTCTTTGGCGTTCAGTCGGTCGAGTACGAGAGAATAGCCATCTGTGCCGTACTGCAGGCAACGGTTGACACGGCTGATCGTGGCAGTGGAGGCACCGGTTCTCTCGGAAATCTCTGTGTAGGTGACTTTGTTGCGGAGCATTTCGGCTACTTCGAAACGCTGAGATAAAGAGAGCAGTTCATTAATCGTGCAGACATCCTCAAAAAAGGTATAACACTCCTCTTTGGTCTTCAGGCTCAGGATGCCCTCAAATAAGCGATCCATAGCTGCGGACTCTATTTTTTTACTCATTTTATCATTACCCCCTGGTTTATATGACCTGTATCGGGTCGGTATAGCAGAGACGCCCAAGATGCGGCAATCTGCAGGACCTGACAGGTATACATGCGGCTTTTTAAAGAAATCACGCTACAGGATGTACGCTGTAGCAGTGTAAACCGCTAAACATATCCATTATATAAGTTTTGTCCGTGCATTACAAGCAAAACGGTTGCACTTTTTTTATTCTTCCTCTATAATAAGTCTGCTGTTCGAACGTTTGTTTTTATTATGGGATACAGCAATGTCTGCATTTCATAACTTTGCATTGCACCGGATTTGTTTTTCCGGTGCCGCAGAGCCGTATATCTGTTAATATCCGGACAGCCAGGGAGGACAATATGCAGTTAAATCCACAGCAGCAGGAAGCGGTCGAGTGTACCGAGGGTCCGCTGCTTATCATAGCCGGTGCAGGCAGTGGGAAGACCAGGGTGCTGACACAGCGTATAGCGTATCTGATTACTGAAAAACAGGTCAATCCATGGAATATCCTTGCCATTACCTTTACCAACAAAGCCGCAGGGGAGATGCGCGAACGTGTTGACCAGCTCTCCGCTGACGGCAGCAGCGTATGGGTCAGTACATTTCATTCGACCTGCGTGCGTATCCTTCGCCGCTATATTGACCGTTTGGGTTACGATACGAATTTTACAATCTACGATACCGACGACCAGAAACATGTGATCAAGGATATCATCAAGATGCAGGAGCTGGATACCCGGATCTACAAGGACAGATCCCTGCTCGCTGCCATTTCCGCAGCAAAAAATGAGCTGATCTCGCCGGAAGAGTATCTGTTAAATGCCGCCGGAGACTGGAACAGTCAGGTGATCGGCAAGGCATATGCGGCCTATCAGCATGCCTTAAAACAGAACAATGCGCTGGATTTTGACGATCTGCTGATGAAGACCGTAGAGCTTTTTCAGAGCCAGCCGGATGTGCTCGACAGCTATCAGGAACGCTTTTTATATCTGATGGTGGATGAGTATCAGGATACCAACACCGCCCAGTTTGAGCTGGTGCGCCTGCTGGCAAAAAAATACCGCAATCTCTGCGTCGTCGGTGACGATGACCAGTCCATTTACCGGTTCCGCGGTGCCAATATCCGCAATATCCTCGATTTCGAGAAAAATTTCCCGGATGCAAGGGTGATCAAACTGGAACAGAATTACCGCTCCACCCAGAATATCCTGAATGCGGCCAATGCCGTGATCGCTAATAACCATGGCCGTAAGAAAAAGACGCTGTGGTCCGAGAAAGATGAGGGTGAAAAGGTACATTTCCGGCAGTTTATGAATGCCTTTGAAGAGGCAGAATATGTGGCCGGAGAGATCCGCTCCCAGGTACGGGAGGGCGCAGCGTACAGTGATTTTGCCGTACTGTACCGTACCAATGCCCAGTCCCGTATGTTTGAGGAAAAATTCCTTATGGCGAGTATTCCGTACCGTCTGGTGGGCGGTTTGAACTTCTATGCCCGTAAAGAGGTTAAGGATCTTTTATCCTATTTAAAAACTATTGACAATGCAAGAGATGACCTGGCTGTGCGCCGTATTGTTAACGTGCCAAAACGCGGTATCGGTGTGGCCAGCCTGAACAAGGCCGCTGCCTATGCGGAAGAACAGGGGATGAGCCTGTACGAAGCCATGCGCCATGCGGGGGAGATTCCGGGGCTTGCAGGACGGGCTGCAGATAAAATCAAAGGTTTTACCACATATATTGACAGCCTGAAAGCCATGGTTGACATTCTGTCTGTGGAAGAGCTGTTAAATAAAGTCATTGACCAGACCGGTTATGTCCGGGAACTGGAGGCGGAGGATACCGAAGAGTCGAGAAACCGTATCGACAATATCAACGAGCTGATCACGAAAGTGGTGACCTACGAAGAAGGGGCAGATGAGCCGACACTCAGTGGATTTTTGTCTGACGTAGCTCTGGTGGCGGATATTGACGAGGACGATGAGGATACCAACAAAGTACTTCTGATGACTTTGCACAGTGCGAAAGGTCTGGAATTCCCGAGAGTATTTCTGACCGGTCTGGAAGATGGCATTTTCCCGAGCTACATGACGATCACCTCCGATGATCCGATGGAACTGGAGGAAGAACGGCGCCTGTGCTATGTTGGTATTACTCGCGCCATGGACGATCTGACGATCACCAGTGCAAAGCAGCGTATGATCCGTGGCGAAACCCAGTACAATAAGGTGTCTCGCTTTGTGCATGAGATTCCGAGAGAATTGGTGGATCTTGGCAGGGATACGTTAATGGAACGTAAAAAACCTGATCCACCGGTGGATAATGCATGGCGAAAAGCGAGACAGGAATTCCGCAAACCGGCCGCCTATTCCCAGACCATGTTTGACAAACCGGCCCTTCGCACCGGCGGCAGTATGTTAAATGCCCAGACCGCACCGGACTATGCCATAGGAGATACGGTGCGCCATATCAAATTTGGCACCGGCATGGTGTTAAATATCGTCAAAGGTGGCAAGGATTACGAAGTTACCGTTGATTTTGAAAAGTTTGGTGTCAAAAAAATGTTTGCCGCTTTCGCCAAATTGCAGAAAATTTAAGAAAATTTTCGTAGAATATCCCTAAAATAGATATTCATATGGTAAAAATATCTTTTGGGTGTTATAATAAAGCATACGGGTAAATGCATCGTGAAAGAGAGCAAAGCAGTTTGCGCAGGTGCATCGTAACTACTTATAAGACTGGAAAGGACGGTAATGATTCATGGGTAAAGTAGATGAATTAATTGCAGCACTGAATAAGGAAGAAAAGAAAAAAAGCAACATCCTCGTATGGATACTCGCCATTGTCGGCGCAGTAGCAGCCATCGCTGGTATTGCTTATGCGGTATATCGTTTCCTGACACCGGATTATCTCGAAGATTTCGAAGAAGACTTCGAGGATGATTTCGATGACTGTTTCGAGGACGAAGACAAGGCAGAGAAACACGAAGAAAAAAAAGCAGATGAAGAAGCCAAAGAGGCAGAAGAGCCGGTAAATGAAGCAGCAGAAGCCATCAAAGCCAATGTGGCCGAGGGCGCTGCACAGGCTGCGAAGACAGTAGAAGCAAAAGCTGCTGAAGAATAAGCTGTAAAAGAAATAAAAACCGCAGGCTGGCGGTTTTATAGGAAATGTGAATGAGCTCCTGTGAGAAAGACAGGGGCTCTTTTACTGAAAACAGAAGGTGAGATACAGCAGAGCGAAGAGACTGCAATCCTTCGTTTGCCATAGAAACTTTGTATAGATAAAAAATACACATCAACAAGAATAGTGCTATCGTGAGATAGAAAATTGTGAAAATACAGGAGAGTGTGCATGAAAAAAGGTGACAGATTTGCGGGAAAGATACAGCGGGTGGATTTTCCAAACCTCGGCAGAATAGAGACTCCGGAGGGTGATAAGATTACAGTAAAAAATGGCATTCCAGGACAGACTGTCTATGGCTATATCCAGAAAAAAAGAAGCGGCAGACTGGGCGGATGTATCCTTGAAGTACGGGAAAAGTCTGCATTGGAGACAAGAGATCCTCTGTGTTCACAGTTTCCAGCCTGCGGCGGGTGTATGTACCAGACCATGGCATATGCAGATCAGCTGGCTCTGAAAGAAACACAGGTGAAAAAGCTGATGGACGATGCCATCCGGGCAGCCGGTCAGGTAGATGAACATGGCAATCCGGCATATGTATTCGAGGGCATCAAGGGAAGCCCGGTGGAGACCGGATACCGCAACAAAATGGAATTTTCCTTTGGCGATGCCGAAAAAGACGGCCCGTTGACACTGGGACTGCACAGAAAATGCAGTACCTACGATGTACTTTCCGCAACAGACTGTGCCATCGTGCATAACGACTATAACCAGATCGTAAACTGCGTGCAGACATATTTCCGTGAGCATCCGGCTGCATTTTACCGGAAAATGCAGCATACCGGCTATCTGCGCCACCTGCTTGTGCGTCGTTCAGTAAAATTTGGCGATATCATGATCGCACTGGTGACAACCAGTCAAGAAGAACATGATCTGACCCCGTTAAAGGAAGCACTGCTGGCTCTGCCGCTGGAAGGGCAGATCAGCGGTATTCTGCATATGATCAATGACTCCGTGGCAGATACGGTGCAGAGCGATGAGACAAGAGTGCTGTATGGTAAGGAAGATTTCTACGAAGAACTTCTGGGACTGAAATTCCGGATCACACCGTTTTCCTTCTTCCAGACCAATTCTCTCGGTGCGGAAGTCTTGTATGAGACAGCCAGAGAGTATATGGGAAATACCAAAGACCGTGTCGTATATGACCTGTACAGCGGCACCGGAACCATCGCCCAGATCCTGGCGCCGGTGGCAAAGAAAGTGATCGGCGTGGAGATCGTCGAAGAGGCTGTCAAGGCAGCAAAAGAGAATGCGGCACTGAACGGTCTGGATAACTGTGATTTTCTTGCCGGGGATGTACTGGCGATGCTCGATGAGATCGAGGAAAAACCGGATCTCATCATGCTCGATCCGCCGAGGGATGGTTGTAATCCGAAGGCGTTGAAGAAGATTATTGAGTATGGTGTGGAGAGGATGGTTTATATTTCGTGCAAGCCGACCAGCCTGGCCAGAGATCTGGATATGCTGATTAAGAGTGGGTATAAAGTGGAAAGGATTGGGTGTGTGGATATGTTTCCGCAGACGGTGCACGTGGAGACGGTCTGTTTGCTGTCAAGAAAAGATAAATAAAGGCTGAAAAGTGGCGTATTTCCGGGCTTTTTGCGAGGTTAGTATCATCAGAGAAGCCTTGCGGAAAGCTCGGTTTTCTTGTATGGAAACATATCTACTTTTCGGTCTGATTAGAGAAAAAATATATGGCCGAAAAATGCAGTAGGGTTTAGGCTGTGGATTAGATGTCATAGGTTGTGGCACTGGGATTATTGTCAGAGCCGACCGCAGTTTAAGCCACTCGATACTATGAGGCAGACTTGGCAGTGGAATAGATGGCATTTAATGGAGAATTTAAACATGGGTCGTTTTTTTGATTTTGGAAATATAAAAAATAATGAGAGAACAATAAGGAAGACATGGGATGAGTTTCGAGATGCGCTAGCTATGGGAAATTTTTCATATGATGATATTGAAAAAGCGAAAAAATGCACGTTTCTTAAGGTCTATAATGATTTGTTTTATGATAACTTTGGGATTAAACATAGTACTTTAAAGTTGAATGCCCTTGATGGGACTTTAGTTGGCAGAGGGTGTATTCTCAAAAAAGACGAGATGCCTGAATATGAAAGATTTATACCGAAGAAAGAATTTATTAAAAATGATAATAGATTCAGTCCTCCGGGAGTAGAATGGCTGTATTTAGCGCTCGGAAATGAATCAGATATACATCAATGTGCACAAGCTGAATGCAGAGCACATGTAGGGGATGAATTTGGATTTTGCCATTTCGCACTTGAAAAGGCTTATGGTGATATAAAGATTGTTGATTTAACAATTGCAGACAATAAAAGTTATGAACAGTTAAATCATATGCTTGAATCATACGGTAATGCACAAGTAAAAAAAGGAGTTAAGATAGCAAAAATATTAGGTCGAGTTCCTCAATATAGTGTGAATAAGACAGAATTCAAACGAATATTTACAGAGTGGGCTGTTTATACATATTCAAAACTGCTTTCAGAGCAGATATTTGAACCAATAGATGATTCGGCTGATAAGGGTATAATGTACGCACCTTTTCAGACTATGGCTCAGTATTATAGATCGCTTGGATATTCTGGTATTATTTATGGAAGTACGGTGTCGGAAGTTGGCCGAAACATTGTACTTTTTGACAAGGAAATAGCGAAACCATGTGGTTTAATTGAGAAGTATACGGTTTCTTGATTCGCAAAATTTACAAGGCCTATTATAGAAAATGATAGGAGGTACTAGAAAATGAAGTACATAGGTATTGGAATATGTGTAATAGCTGTGGTGGTAATATGCATATTCATTATTCAACGAAAAAAGAATAATCAAGAGGTAAATGCAAGTGCGGATATCAAAACAGACGCAGAGAAACATGTGATAGCTGTTTCTGATAATGCACCTACTGAATTAATTATCGAGATGGAAATGCTTCCTGCAGAAGTCATCAAGGATGAGAATGCACTGGTTGAAATCACGGATAGTAAAGTCCTTGCTCATGTAAATAATCTTGTTCCAGGGTTAGCGCAAGCTGTAAATGCTACTAATAATGCAGCACAGGCTGTGCAAGCTGCAAATGGCGGTGTTTTATATAGAGCAATTATCCCGGCTGGAGCTAAATTAACTGATTCAAAGGCTATGGAAGGGGCGGTTCGAGGATTCTATCGAGGTGCAGATGGTATTCAAGGACACGCCAATTTAGTGGTGGTTGAAGCACAAAAAGGAACGGCAGTGGTAGCAAACACCGCTGCAGCTGCTATGGGTGTCGCATCAATGGTTGTTGGCCAGTATTATATGACACAAATAAATGCAGAATTGGGTGCAATTAGTGATGGGATTTCTGAAATACAAAACTTCCAAGATAATGAGTATAGAAGTCGTGTGTTTTCTCTCGTAGCTCATGTAAAAAAGATTGCAGATTTTCAGACAGAAATCCTAGAAAATAATGAGCTTAGAATATCGAAGATTAACCAGTTAGACAACCTTGAAGAGGAATGCACTCAGTTACTGGGACAGGCAAATTTAACTTTAGCTGGATTTGCAAAGAAAACAGACCTTGACTATGATTCGTATGAAAAAGTCGTAGGAAATGCTCAAAACTGGTTTATGTATCAAAAATCATTGCTGGATGTGTTGTGCAAAATATCTGATTTGAGGTATACGTTGCACCTTGGAGCAGTTTCGAGAGAACAATGTATCGCCATCCTTCCAATATATACAAAGCAAGTTCAAGATACACAAAGCAGGCTTGCTGCATGGCATGAAGGTACAACAGAGAGGCTAAAAATAGATACAGACGAAGCTAGAAGGAAACGAGCAGGGGTTGATGGAGTAATTCATTTTCTTCCGGGATTATTTGACGAAGACTTCAATTATCGGTCAATTGAAAAGAGTACGGCAGACATGATTCGTGCACAGGCTTTTGGTGAGAATACGCTATATATTGATAAGTCTGAGTTGTATTCTGAGGATGTACAGCTTATTGCCAAGGATGGAAAAATCTATTATCTACCAGAAATAAAAGTAGAATAAAACCAAAGAACCCTCCTGGCCATCAATGGTCAGGAGGGTTTAGTGCATCTATGGGACTTATGCATCCACATCAATGCTAACACCTGATTTCAATTCTACGGTGATGTGGTCATCCCAGATAGTGATCTGCTTGATCCAGCGTCGCACCAGCGATTCGTCAAATTCGGTGAGGTAGGTATTCTGCTGCGCAATATAATCCTGCAGGTCATTGATCCGCTTTATCTGCTCGTCTCTTGCGGCAGTGTCGACGGTGGTCTTCTGGCGGAGTTCTCGAAGCCTGAATATTTCATCGGCAATTTCGTCATAGGCTTCTTTGCTCTGGGCTTTCTGGATAAGCTCTTGCTGTAGGACCATCAGCTTCTCATCAATGTTTTCAACGGAGGTTGCCTGCGAAGCTCGAATGACTGAAGCAATGTTTAGCTGTAGTTGTGCCTGATAGCTACTTTTGTCTCCAAGCATCTGGTTGATTGCTTTGACGACAGCATCCTGAAGGACCAGCTCGTTGATGGTTCTGGCGTGGCATTCCTGTCCAGTGGATTCCAGCCTGCTGATGCAGCGCCAGACGATAGATTTAACTCCACGATTGTTCCAGTGGAGCCTTCGAAACATTTCACCACATTCTCCGCAGATGACGATTTTGGAGAAGCAGTGATTGCAGCTATAGCTACGTTTCTTGCCATTGGCACTGGTTTTGACCACTCGTCTGCGGACTAGTTCTTCTTGAACCTGTAAGTAGATTTCCTTCGGAATAATAGCTTCGTGGTTACCTTCTACATAGTACTGAGGAACGAGACCGTTGTTCTTGACTCTGGTTTTGTTCAGAAAGTCTGTTGTGTAGGTTTTCTGGAGCAGGGCATCGCCGGTGTATTTTTCATTGCGTAGGATTTTGTTGATGGTGCTTGTGTGCCACCTTTTTCCTCCTGCACCGGTAAGGATACCGTCACGCTCCAGCCCAGCGGTCAAAGGCAATCTCTCTAATATTGAATCGTTCTCCAAGATGCTCGATGAATTTTTCAATGTAACCGTAAGTGTACACAACGGCCATTGATTTTTTGGTCTTGATGGTATTCATCCCAGACTTGATCTGGAACGGGAAACTTTGCAAGCCTCTGCTGAATGCCCATTTCAGTCTCCACATCACGGACATTATATTTTTTGAACATAGCCCATTTATCCGGAGCATGGAAGGGGCGATTCCTTGTACGTTGCCCATTGGTCTTCGTGGGAGCACAAGGCTGGCAGAAGTACTTGATGAAATCTTTTCCTTCTGAGAGCTTTTGCTTTTCCAAACCAAGAACAGCACCGACACCTTCCAAGGAGAGTGGGAGCCTCATCGTAGCTGCCCAAATCATAGAGCAGCGCCAGCTTTCTGGTTCCAGATATTCTCCGGTCGGGTATCCTAAGAAACGAGAAAGGCAGATGTGTTCAAAAGTTGCATTGAATGCCCACTTGATGACAGATTCATCCTCCAGGGCAAGAAGAACTTCTTTCGGAATCTGTTCTCCACAGGCAAGGTCAATGACCCGAACGGGCTGGCTGTCTGCGCTATAGGCAAAGAGTAAGATTTCAAAATTGGGAGACTCCACATAACGATAGACGCCTGTTTTCTGAAGAGGCACATCACTGTATGTCTCAATATCAATGCTAAGTGTTTTCATGAGATTGTCCTTTCTACAAAACAGGCAGCAGAGAAATCCCTGCCGCCTGCCGTGTTACTGTTTATCTTTATTGGATTTGTATTTATTGATGTCACGGCGGATGTGGTATACCGCATAGCGGATAAGATAGAGAATAATTTTCCCTACGTTATAAATGATGAAGCCATAGACCGCTACAAAAAAGGTGTATGCGATGACGTTAGCAATAAATAGATTTAAGATTTCTGCAAATTCATTCATAGATTGTCTCCTTTTGTCGAAAGATGTGCTGACGGCAGCAGAACCACCGCC
>CAKRQV010000004.1 GCA_934394565.1 uncultured Lachnospiraceae bacterium | reverse complement strand
TATGAATTACCGTATGAAGGGGCAAAAGAGATGCTGTTAGTAGAAGACGTTGACAGTAAAGAATACCTGGCTGGACTCTTTAATGCAATGTATGATGAATTGCCGGTTCATAAATCAGACAACAAAATAAAAACAAATCTGCGATGACATATAACAAATAAGCCCAAATGGTGGAAGTTGTACCGCCCTCCAAAAAAGTTAGATCTAAAAATCTAACGATTGGAGGTCGGTATTTTTATGTCTAAATATTCTTTTGAATTTAAAGACAAGAGATGAGAACTAACTTTTAATCGAAGTCCTAATATGGTAAGGAGAAACGCTTGTATGAGAGTTTTTTTCTTTCGCCTATGCTCATGGGAGTGTTCATTTATAGATGTAGCTCACTGAAAATCTATTGACAAGACGTGAAATGATTATTATAATTTAAACAAAACTCGGCAAAATAATAAAATGCCGAAAAACATTTGAAATATTTCTATGGATTTGGATATACTGGAATTGAGGTGAGCAATATGACAAATACAGTACAGATTCCAAATGACCAAATGATTTTTTCGGTTCAAGAGCTGAAAGATAAAGGTTTTTCATATTATAAAATTAATCAGATGGTTGATAAGGGAATCCTGATAAAACTAAATAAAAAATATTATGAAAATGTAAATTTTGATGGTGAGGAATCGGATTTCTACTATGCCTATGCATTTGTACCAGGCGGAGTGGTTTGTCTGCTAAGTGCAGCTGTGTATTATAATCTGTCTACTTATCGTCCAGATGCCATTGATGTAGCAATTCCGAGAAAAGCAAAGGTATCAACTTTACCAGATTGGCCAGAACTGAATGTATGCTATTTTACAGATGAACGATTTGATGTTGGCATCGTGACAGTAGAGGATGGAAATAACAGATTTCGTATATATGATATTGAGAAAACTGTTGTTGATATCGTTTTCTACAGGGAAAGAATTGGAATCGAGGAAACCAAGGAAGTTCTTACAACCTATTTGAATCGGAGTGACCGTAATCTGAACAGGCTAATCAGATATGCGGAGCTGCTTAAATGTGGAGATGTAATGAAAAAGTATCTGGAGGTGCTGGTATGACAAATGCTATATCGGTAAAGGAGAGATTGAAGAAACAGGCGATAGAAGAAGGAAAGACTATGCAGGATAAGCTAGTCACATATGGTTTGGAGAGGACAATATATAGATTATCTGTTTCAAAATATGCAGAAAAATTCACACTAAAAGGTGGAATTTTCTTGTACGCACTTTTTGCTGGAGAGTATGCCCGTGCGACGATGGATATTGATCTTTTGGCACAGTGTATTCCGAATGATGCTGAAGAAATGAAGAATGTGTTCAATAACATTTTTTCTATAGAGTGTGATGATGCGTTACGATTTGATCTGAATACGCTTGAGGTTATCAATATAACTGAATTTAAGGAGTATCATGGTGTGAATGTATCTGTTATGGGATATCTGGACAGAACCAAGGTCCCGGTATCAATAGATATTGGTTTTGGTGATGTGGTATATCCTGAAAGAATGAAAATGGAGTTTCCGGTTCTGCTGGACATGGAAGTTCCAGAGATATATGCTTATTCGATTTATTCTGTCATAGCAGAAAAATTTGAAGCATTTGTTTCACTGGGGCTTGCAAATGGCAGATATAAGGATTTCTATGATATTTATGTTTTGGCTGACAGCTATGATCTTGATGGCATGGAATTAATGAAGGCGATTGTAGAGACATTTACCCATCGAGGAACCAGTTTTGACGATATTGCAGCTTTTGATGATGATTTCACCAAGGATGAAACCAGGCAGGGAAGATGGAGAGCCTTTGTCAAAAAGAAGAAAGCACTGGTGAAAGTAGAATTTGAAGAAACAATGCAACTATTAAAAGAATTATTACTGCCCATTGTGGATTCAATTCATAACGATAATTCCTTTGAGCAGACATGGAGCAAAGAAACAAAAAGCTGGAGGTGAGTACATAAAATTAGCAATAGGAATCGTGTGAAAAAGTAACCTGTTTTTACATCTTTTGTGGACGATATTATGCGAAAATAAACCAGGTTATGCCAGAAAGCAAAAATTTACAAAGGCTTACAAAGCCTGAAAAACTAAGAAAAACTAAGAAATGCGAGGGTATGCAACAATGATAAAAGCCTCATGATCATGTGGGAAATGAAAGTAAAACTTATTAGATGATATAATGTATAAATTTGTAATTTGAAAGTATTATGTATTTACAGGAATCTATTTTATTGCATTTTGCGCCCTTCAGAAGTCGTTGTTTCTCAAGCAGTTTGAACAGGAGATGAGATAGGCAGGAGACAGATGAAAATGAATATTCACAAAAATAAGATGCTATGGTATAATACAAGATACTGTATTAGGGCTTCTTATGAGAGAAACTGAAATATGGGAAAATATTTAAATGGTAAAGAAAACCAAATAGAAAAGAATAAGAGGATTTCAGAAATTTCAACAGAATTGGTAGCAGAAACGCTTATGGAAATGTAATGGCCCACTAAATGGCCCACTTGCAAAAATAAGTATGCTGAAATCCCTCGAAATCAAAGGATTTACAGGAGGAAATAGATAAAATGAAATTAGGTATCGTGGGTCTGCCAAACGTCGGCAAAAGTACCCTTTTTAATTCCCTGACAAAGGCTGGTGCAGAGTCTGCCAACTATCCGTTCTGTACGATTGATCCGAATGTAGGTGTTGTAGCCGTACCGGACAAGAGACTGAAGCTTCTCGGAGATTTCTATCATTCCAAGAAGGTGACTCCGGCTGTGATCGAGTTTGTCGATATTGCAGGTCTGGTCAAAGGCGCATCCAAAGGTGAGGGGCTTGGCAATCAGTTTCTGGCCAATATCCGTGAGGTTGATGCAATCCTGCACGTTGTCCGCTGCTTTGATGATCCGAATGTTGTTCATGTAGATGGTAATGTAGATCCTTTACGTGATATCGAGACAATCAATCTGGAGCTGATCTTTGCTGATCTGGAAGTTCTGGAGCGTCGTATGGCAAAAGTCGGTCGAACCCGTCAGATGGACAAGGCTGCAGCAAAGGAATACACCTTGCTTGAAAAAATCAAAAAACACCTCGAGGACGGTCAGCCGGCCAAGACACTGGAGCTGGATGATGAAGACGAGCAGACCATGATTAAAGAATATAATCTGCTGACCTTAAAACCGGTGATCTACGGCGCAAATGTTGCCGAGGATGATCTTGGCGGTGAGGATAATGATTATGTAAAAGCAGTCAGAGAATATGCCAAAAAGGAAGGCAGTGAAGTCTTCAGTCTCTGCGCACAGATTGAGGAGGAGATCTCTGAACTGGACGATGATGAGAAAAAGATGTTTCTGGAAGATCTTGGTATCGAGGAATCCGGTCTTGATAAACTGATTACTGCCAGCTACCGTTTGTTGGGACTGATGAGCTTTTTGACCGCCGGTGAAGATGAGACCAGAGCATGGACGATTAAGATCGGTACAAAGGCGCCGCAGGCTGCCGGAAAAATCCATACTGATTTTGAGCGTGGCTTCATTAAAGCTGAGGTTGTCAACTACCAGAATCTCCTGGACTGCGGTTCCTACGCCGGAGCCAGAGAAAAGGGTCTTGTCCGTATGGAAGGTAAAGACTATGTGGTGCAGGATGGCGATGTGATCCTGTTCCGTTTCAACGTATAAGATGCCGGAGGAAAAGCTATGGATATGCAGATCTATTTCCCGCATCTTGGCATCCATCTGGAGCAAGTGGGAAAGAATTTTTCCATTTTCGGATTTACGATCGCCTACTATGGCGTGGTGATCGTGATCGGTATGCTGATCGCCATGGCGCTGATCATGTATACGGCAAAACGCTTCGGTGAAAATCCGGACAATTATTACGATGTCAGTCTGCTGGCAATCCTGATCGGTATCGTCGGTGCGAGAGCATACTACGTGTTCTTTGCCTGGGATATGTACAAGGATAATCTGAAGGAAATCTTCAATATCAGGAACGGCGGACTGGCCATCTATGGCGGTATCATCTTTGGACTGATCACAGTGCTTTTGTACTGTCATGTGAAAAAGAAAAAGTTTCTCCATATGGCAGACTTTTTGATACTGGGAGTGGTCTTTGGCCAGATCATGGGTCGCTGGGGTAATTTCTTTAACCGGGAGGCCTTTGGTGAGTATACGGATGGCCTGTTTGCAATGCAGCTGCCGGTATCAGCGGTGCGTTCGAACGAGATTACGCAGACCATGTGGGATCATGTCCAGACGATAGGCGATGTGCAGTTTATTCAGGTATCCCCCACGTTCCTCTACGAGAGTCTGTGGAATCTGGCGCTGCTTATGATCCTTCTGTACATCACATATCACAAGAAATTTGACGGACAGGTATTTTGCACTTACCTTATGGGTTATGGCCTTGGCCGTGTCTGGATCGAAGCGTTGCGAACGGATCAGCTGCTGCTTCCGGGAACAACGATCGCCGTATCCCAGCTTCTGTCCGCTGTAGTAGCCATCGGTTCCTTTGTATGGCTTGCCAGACAGCATTTTAAACACCGCAGTGAGGGGTGCATGGTGGAGGAAAAGCCTGCCACACCGGAAGAGAATAACAAAAATGTGGGATGATCCCCCACTGAGATAAAAAATTACAGAAAAATATGAGCAATTAAGCCGGCATTTTGGGTGACAGGCAGTATCCTGTCCCCCAAAATGCCGTTTTTTTGCATCTTTTTGCTTTGCAGCAAACAGCCGCTTTTTCCAGAAAAATGCAGGAAAAAAGCGGATTTTTTTTCGGTTTTCCTATTGCACTTTCCATAGGTGTGGGGTAGAATAGGGATACAAGTGGTGCAAAGTGGAGAAAAGTGGTAACGAATGGGGGAACAGTGGCGGTTTTCCCAGGCATTGCCAGATGATCTACGGGAGGGAGCCGCAGATCATCAGATAAGAGGTTACTTACATTATGTTCATGGGAGAATACAGTCATTCAATTGACGCGAAAGGAAGATTGATCATACCGTCAAAGTTCAGGGAACTTCTTGGGGAAGAGTTCGTACTGACCAAAGGTCTTGACGGCTGTCTTTCTATCTATCCCATGGATGAATGGACCGCTTTCGAAGAAAAACTCAAAGCTTTACCACTGACGAATAAGAATGCACGAACCTTTTCACGATTTTTCGTGGCAGGAGCTACATCCTGTGAGCTGGACAAGCAGGGGAGAATTCTCATACCGGCTACGCTGAGAGAATTTGCAGGTCTGGAAAAGGATGTTGTTCTGACCGGTAATATTACGAGGATCGAGATCTGGAGTAAGACGAAATGGGCAGAAAACAGTAAGTATGACGATATGGATGCCATTGCCGAAGGTATGCAGGAAATGGGAATTGTGATCTGATATGGAATTTAAACACACATCGGTTTTACTGGAAGAAACCATTGAAAATCTGAACATCAGACCGGATGGGGTTTACGCGGACGGCACGCTTGGCGGGGCCGGACATGCATCCGAAGTTTGTAAAAGATTATCCGCCACGGGGAGATTTTTTGGTATTGATCAGGATGAAGCAGCGATAAAAGCAGCAGGAGAACGTCTGGCCGTATTTGGCGACCGGGTAACGATCATCTGCAGCAATTACCGCGATATGGTCCGCCAGCTGCAGCAAAGGGGAGTCTGTGGAGTGGACGGGATCGTTCTTGATCTTGGTGTATCCTCGTACCAGCTTGATGAAGCGGACAGGGGATTTACCTATCGCTTTGATGCACCGCTTGATATGCGGATGGATCAGCGGCAGGAAAAAACAGCAGGGGATATTGTAAATACGTACAGTGAAAGTGAATTATACAGAGTGATCCGGGATTACGGTGAGGATCAGTTCGCCAGAAATATTGCCAAGCATATCTGCATGGCACGGCAGAAGGATCCAATCCGTACTACCGGAGAACTTGTGGAGATTATCAAACAGTCCATTCCGATGAAAGTACGAATGAAAGGCGGGCATCCGGCCAAGAAGACCTTTCAGGCATTACGTATCGAGCTGAATCAGGAGCTTACGGTACTGGAAGAATCTCTGGATGATATGATCGGCTTTTTGAACGACGGTGGCCGAATCTGTATCATTACGTTCCATTCCCTTGAGGACAGAATCGTTAAGTCTATCTTCCGCAAGAATGAAAACCCGTGTATCTGTCCGCCGAATTTTCCGGTATGCGTATGCGGCAGAAAGTCACAGGGTAAGGTGATCACGAGAAAACCAATCCTGCCGAGTGCAGATGAAATGGAGCATAACCCGCGTTCAAAAAGCGCTAAGTTAAGAGTATTTGAGAAACATACAGCGAAGTGACCACATACGATACTACAGTTTTGCGCGCAGAATAAAGATCAGGTGGTGAAACCGGGTGAGTAAAGCATATAGAAGCCGACGAACGGTTGACACGAGAGAGTCCGCAGGGTATTATGTGGATGGCAATACGGTCAGGGTAACTGTTCCCCAGTGGGAGCAGGAGCAGACCCATGAAAGACAGGTCAGCAAAAAAACAAGAAAAAACAGAAGAAAAGCCATGAGCATGAGCCGCAGCTTTGTCGTATTTTTGTCGGCAATGTCTATTATGGCGATGTTCATGTGTGTTTCTTATATAGAGTTAAAAACACAGATAACCAGACAGACAAAGCAAATCGCATCTCTGCAGACGGATCTCAATGAATTGAAGTCTGATAACGATGCGATGGAAAATTCCAACGAGACATCGGTGGATCTGGATGAGGTCTACAAAATCGCTACGGAGAAGCTGAATATGCACTATCCGACAGAAAAGCAGATTGTTTCATACAGTACCGATGGCAGCGGATATGTACGACAGTACAGTAATGTATCTGGTAACAAAAAATAAGAAGAGGTAAAACGTGTGGCAGTAAGAAGAAAACGGAAGGATCCTCATTCCGAAAGAAAACTGAACGCTACGATGAGAACAAAGCTGGTAGGACTGTTTGCAATAGTCATACTGGCTTTTGTCGGTTTAGCAGTTCGCATCACCCTCATTAATGCAAAAGATGGCGATGCCTATAAAAAGAAGGTATTGACCCAGTCTCAACAGCAGTATTCGAGTCGGACACTGCCTTTTAAGCGGGGGGACATTCTGGATACCAACGGTACAGTACTGGCAACCAGCGAAAAGCTGTACAATCTTGTACTGGACTGCAAGGTTGTCAATACAGAACTGAATAAGACGACGCCCTATATCGAGCCAACGGTAGCAGCACTGGTCAAATTTTTCAATATAAATGAAGCTGATGTCCGCAGCCGTCTGACGGATGAAAAGACAGCCAACAGCCAGTATCAGATTCTGTTGAAAGAAGTAACAATTGAACAGAAAAAGGCGTTTGAAGAATACCAGTCACCGGACGAAGCAACGAAAGAGACTCTGTCCGAGGAAGAACTGGCGGTGCGGAACAATGTCAAGGGTGTATGGTTTGAGGAAAATTATAAAAGAGTATATCCGTTAAATTCTCTGGCCTGCGATGTAATCGGTTTTACTTACGATGGCACGACGGCTGACTGGGGGATTGAAGGGTATTATGGAAGCGTTCTGAACGGAACCAATGGACGTCAGTATGGTTATGTTACGGAGGACGATACAACAGAGCAGACGATCATCGAACCCAAAGATGGTTCTACCGTGATTTCAACGATTGATGCCAATATCCAGAAAATCGTAGAGGAGCAGATCGATTATATGTGGACAGCACTTTCCAATGGACCAAACGGTGTGGATGGTGCGGCTAATATCGGTGTAATTGTACAGAATCCGAAAAATGGACAGATTCTGGCAATGGGCAGTTCCAAGCCATATGATCTGAATGATCCCAGGGATCTGACAAAGTTTTACAGTACACAGGAAATTGATGCAATGTCAGAAGAGACGATGCTGGAAAATCTGCAACAGCTTTGGCAGAATTACTGTATCAGTACACCGTTTGAGCTTGGTTCTACGTTTAAACCGGTGACTGTGGCATCAGCACTGGATGCGGCATCAGTAGCTGAGGATGAGACTTTTTACTGTGATGGCTATGAGAAATTTGGTAACAGCATGATCAAATGCAGTGTGTATCCGAAACGTCATGGCGAACAGACACTGGCAGACGCACTGAAAAATTCCTGCAACGATGCCATGATGCAGATCGGTGCAGCCATGGGCGCAGAACAGTTTATTCAGTATCAGAAAGAATTTGGCTTCGGACAGAAAACCGGCATAGATCTGCCGGGCGAAGCTTCCGGTATTATATTCAACAAAGACTCCATGGGAGTGACAGAGCTGGCATCCTCTGCTTTTGGACAGGGTTTTACCAGTACGATGATCCAGGAAATCAATGCTTTCAGTGCCTGTATAAACGGTGGGTATCTGTATAAACCAACGGTCATGAAAGAAATTGTAAGCAGTTCCGGTGCAGTTGTAGATACGGCGCAGTCTACAGTGATACGTCAGGCTGTGTCTTCAGAGGTTTCAGAAAAGGTGCGTCAGTATCTGGGTACGGTTGTGGCCTCTGATGGTACCGGTAAATATGCCAAGGTCAATGGTTATAGCATGGGAGGAAAGACCGGTACGGCCCAGAAGATGGGTTCAGCGAACAAAGGCAAGTATCTGGTATCTTTTATTGGCTTTGCACCGCTTAATGATCCGCAGGTTGTTGTGTATGTTGTTGTCGATGAACCGAATGCCGGTTCCCAGGCAGACAGCCGATATCCACAGTATCTGTACCGTAAGATCATGGAACAGCTGTTGCCGTATCTGAATATCTTTCAGGATGAAGAAGAACAGACCACACTGAAGGCTGTACGCATTCTGGATGAGATGATGGTCTACAATTATAACCAGCAGGTGGCAAAGAATACTACGACCACCGATGCGGCCCAGACAGCCGGGAATACGACCGATACCACGCAGACGGATGCCACGGGTACAGCCCAGAATACGGCCGGTGATACGACGGAAACAGATACGACCACAAATACTGCAGGCACCACAACAGGTGCAGCGGATTTTACCAATGATCCGGACGCGCAGGCACCGCAGGAAGCTGACAATACCGATCTTGCCGTGCCTCCACAGGATACGGAGACGGTAACCGGTGGACAGCAGCTTGAGGACGGCGGTATCGCCAATGAAGATATAAATATGGTCAACTGATGTATAACCCCGCAGGAAAATCCATAGATTAAATGGATAGAGCCTGTGGGGTTTCTTTGTGAAAAAAAACAAGGTATTTCATAGAAAAAAGGTACGTCTTCTTTGTGGGCTGTTTGTGGGATGTCTGGTGCTTTTGGGGGTTCGTCTGACGGTACTGATGGTGGCAAAAGGGGCATATTACAGTAAAAAGGCGCAGGATCTGCATGAGAGAGAACGGCCGGTAAAAGCAGCCCGGGGAAGGATTCTTGACAGAAACGGGGAAGTGCTGGCTGATAATCGGGCGGTCTGCACAGTATCTGTGGTGCACAGTCAGGTGAAAGAGGAAGAAAAAGTGATCCGGGAATTGACACAGCTTCTTTCTCTGGACGAGGAGACAGTACAAAAAAAGGTGGAAAAGGTATCTTCGATGGAGCGTATCGCTTCGAATATTGATAAAAAAACCGGAGATCTGATCCGTGAACGGGAGCTTCCCGGTGTCAAAGTTGACGAGGACTATAAGCGTACCTATCTGTATGACACGCTGGCAGCCAGGACACTGGGGTTTACGGGGGCAGATAACCAGGGAATCATTGGTCTGGAAGCAGAATACGACAGCTGGTTGATGGGCACGAATGGTACGATCCTGAGCACCACCGATGCGAAAGGTGTAGATCTGGAGAAACATGGAGAAGAGCGGATCGATCCGGTGGACGGATGGGATCTGACAACAACGCTGGATCTCAATATCCAGATGTATGCTCAGCAGGCTGCGCAGAAGGTGCTGACGGAAAAGAATGCTGACAGAGTCTCTCTGCTTGTGATGAATCCGCAAAATGGAGAAATTTATGCTATAGTCAATGCCCCGGAATTTCATCTGAACGATCCGTTTACCCTGCCGGAAGGGACTGTGTGGCATTCTGAGAAAGATAAAAACAGTTTGCTCAACGCCATGTGGAGAAATCCCTGTCTGAGTGATACGTATGAGCCTGGATCGGCCTTTAAGATCGTTACGGCCAGTGCTGCACTGGAAGCAGGCAAGGTGACACTTGCAGACGGCTTTTACTGCGGAGGCTACCGAATGGTGGAGGACAGACGGATCCATTGCCATAAAAGGACGGGGCATGGAGCGGAAACCTTTCTTGAAGGTATAGAAAATTCCTGCAATCCGGTGTTTATGGATGTGGCAGCAAGACTGGGCAGCGCAGGTTTTTACAACAGCATCAAGCAGTTTGGGCTGCTGGAAAAGACCGGGATCGATCTGCCCGGGGAAGCCACAACGATCATGCATGCTGTAGAAAATATTGGTCCTGTAGAGCTGGCGACGATGGCCTTTGGCCAGTCTTTCCAGCTGACGCCGGTGCGCCTGGCAGCTACAGTCAGTGCGCTGATCAATGGTGGCCAGATGGTAATTCCGCATCTGGGGAAAATCCTGACATCAGCAGATAAGAACAGCAAAAAAATCCTGACCTGGGGCAAAAAGAGCCGCATTGTCAGTGAAGAAACCTCTAAGACCATCCGATATGCACTGGAAAAGGTTGTTTCGGAGGGCGGCGGCAGCAAGGCGTATATTGAGGGGTATCGCATCGGAGGCAAGACAGCGACCTCACAGACACTGCCACGAAGTGCCCACCGCTATATCGCCTCCTTTGTGGGATTTGCTCCAGCGGATGCTCCGACGGTGCTGGCAATGTGCATTATTGAGAATCCACAGGGGGTCTATTACGGCGGTACAATTGCAGCACCAGTGGTAAGAGATCTCTTTGAAAATATACTGCCATATCTTGGAATAGAAAAAATGGTGGTGGATACGGATGGGGATAAAACGGTTGCGAAGTAGGGGAAAAAGCATTATACTGTGGAAGAATCAGACAAAAGATAAAATTTTTTTCTGATACAAAAGACTATGGAAACAAGAGGGTAAACTATGGATATGAAAATGTTAGTGATACCGGTACTCATCGCCTTTGCGATCAGCGTCTGTACAGCACCTTTTATCATCCCTTTTCTGCGTAAGTTAAAGGTGGGACAGACAGAACGTGTGGACGGTGTACAGTCACATCTCAAAAAAGCAGGAACACCGACGATGGGCGGTCTGATCTTCCTTCTGGCAACAACAGTGACAGCACTGATCTATGTGCCGTCGAACCCGGAGATTATTCCGGTATTGTTTCTGACGTTGGGCTTTGGTCTGATCGGTTTTCTGGATGACTTTTTAAAAGTTGTTTTACGCCGCTCGGATGGTCTTTTCCCAAAGCAAAAGATGGCATTGCAGATTGTAGTGACAGCAGTCTTTGCTTTTTATCTGATCCGGTATACGGATATTCCGCTTACATTGCAGATTCCGTTTATGCATGGCTATTGCCTGAATATTGGCTGGCTGGCTGTGCCGCTGTTATTTTTCGCTGTGATTGGTACGGTCAATGGCGTGAATTTTACGGATGGGCTGGATGGTCTGGCGTCAAGTGTTACAGTCATGGTAGCAATCTTTTTTACGATAGCAGCTCTGGTCAAAGATGTGCATATCACGCCGATCACTTTGGCTGTCTTTGGTTCTCTGATGGGATTTCTGATCTTTAACTGTTTTCCGGCCAGTGTGTTTATGGGTGATACTGGTTCTCTGGCACTGGGGGGCTTTGTGGCCGGCTGTGCTTATATGCTGCAGATGCCGGTATTTTTGCTGATCGTGGGTCTGATCTATGTGATTGAGGTACTTTCCGTTATGATCCAGGTGACTTATTTTAAAAAGACCGGTGGCAAGCGAATTTTCAAGATGGCACCGATACATCATCATTTTGAGCTGTGTGGATGGTCGGAGACAAGAGTTGTCTTTATTTTTTCTATTATTACGGCAATTCTTTGTATGATCGGTTTTCTGGCAATGTAGGAGGCAAAAGACATGGAATTTTCAGGCAAAAAGGTACTGGTATTTGGTACAGGCATCAGTGGTATCGGCGCTGCAGATCTTCTGACGGCAAAGGGTGCAAATGTGATTCTGTATGATGGTAACGACAATGCAGATAAAGAGAAAATACTTTCCAAATTAAAAATGCCGGAAAAAACGGCGCTGGTGCTGGGAGAACTTTCGGATAGTCTGATGGATACGCTGGATATGGTTGTATTAAGTCCCGGTGTGCCGACAGATCTGCCGGTGGTTTTGAAAATGAAAGAGAAAAAGATTCCGATTATCGGTGAAGTCGAGCTGGCTTACCAGACTGGTGCCGGTACGGTATATGCAATCACCGGAACAAATGGAAAAACCACGACCACAGCACTTCTTGGCAAAATCATGGACGAGTATTACCCGGAGGTCTATGTGGTGGGTAATATTGGTACACCGTATACTTCTGTTTCAACGCAGATGACTGAAAATGCGGTAACGGTAGCTGAAATCAGCAGTTTTCAGCTGGAAACGATCCAGGCATTCCATCCACATGTCAGTGCGATCTTAAACATCACAGAGGATCATCTGAACCGTCATCATACGATGGAAGAGTATATCCGTGTCAAGGAGCTGATTACAGAGAATCAGACCATGCAGGATGTTGTTGTGTTGAATTATGAGGATGAAGTACTCCGGGCATTTGGTGAAAAGATACGGGGGCAGGTACAGGTACTGTATTTTTCCAGTCAGAGAAGCCTTTCGGAAGGTATCTGTCTGGAAGGGGAGGATATCGTACTTCGCTGGAAGAAGGAAGAAATCCGTATGTTGAATGTACACGAGCAACATCTTCTGGGTATGCACAACTATGAGAATATTATGGCAGCTATCGCCATGGCATATTGTGCCGGTGTACCGGTGGACAGCATCCGGCAGTCTGTAAAGACTTTCCGTGCGGTAGAACACCGTATTGAGTATGTGACAGAGATTGACGGCGTAGCGTATTACAACGATTCCAAGGGAACCAACCCGGATGCGGCGATCAAAGGTATTCAGGCCATGAACCGCCCGACATTGTTGATTGGCGGTGGTTATGATAAGGAATCCTCCTATGAAGACTGGATTCGCGCTTTTGATGGTAAAGTTCGTTATCTGGTACTGATTGGCCAGACAAAAGAAAAGATTGCAAAAGCGGCCAGAGCGCTTGGCTTTACGGATATCATTATGGAAGAAACTCTCGAGGAAGCCGTGACAACCTGTGCCAGACTGGCGAGACCGGGAGATGCGGTACTGCTTTCGCCGGCCTGCGCAAGCTGGGGGCAGTTTCCTAATTACGAAGTTCGTGGAAAGATGTTTAAGGAATATATTATGCGCATGGCAAAATAGACAAAACGTTCTGTGGGCTCCTTTCAATGCATATACTTTGATAGTGAGAGAAGCTGGGGACGACATATGAAGTCTTATCTGTTCCATGGGCGGCATCCGGATGGATGGCTGACATTTCTGATCTGTGTACTGACGGTGCTGGGAATGCTGTATCTGTACAGTACCGGTGTGTATTATGGCGAAGCCAGATTTCATGATGCCTTGTATTATTTCAAAAAACAGCTGCTGGCTGTAAGCCTCGGCCTGTTGGTGATGTACGGTGTATCCCGTGTGGAATATACCTGGATTACGGACAGGGCGGGGCTTTTTTATATTCTGTCGCTATGTCTTTCGGCTGCTGTGCTGGTAGTGGGAAAGGAGTATAATGGTTCAAAACGCTGGCTGGCGTTTGGTCCGCTTTCCTTCCAGCCGGCGGAATTTGCCAAGGCGGCAGTGATTCTTTTGCTGGCTCATGCGATCAGTAGAAGGGAGAAAAAGCCGGCAGGATTGTTGTTCACATTGCGTATTTTTCTGCTGGTTTTGCCGATCGTGGCACTGGTGGGCACCAACAATCTGAGTACAGCGGTGATTATTCTCGGGATTGCAGCCGGTCTGATCTTTATGGCCAGTCCCAGATATCTGCAGTTTGTTGGTCTGGGAGCAGGGGCAGTGGCATTGGCCGGAGGCTTTCTGGCGATGGAGAGTTACCGGTTGGAACGAATCGCCGTATGGCTTAATCCGGAACAGCATGAAAAAGGTTTTCAGACGATCCAGGGACTGTATGCCATAGGCAGTGGAGGGTTGTTTGGGCGTGGAATCGGGCAGAGCCTGCAAAAGCTCGGCTTTGTCCCGGAGGCACAGAATGATATGATTTTTTCAATTATCTGTGAAGAAACAGGCCTGTTTGGAGCTTTGATGCTCCTTGCTGTTTTTGCCCTGCTGATTTTTCGACTGTACCGTCTGACTGTGATGGCACGGGATCTGGAAGGCAGTCTTTTACTGGCCGGTATCATGATTCATATTGCATTACAGGTGATCCTGAATGTGGCTGTTGTGACCAATTCGATCCCCAACACGGGCATTACGCTGCCTTTTATCAGCTACGGCGGTACATCGATCGTCTTTCTGCATGGAGAACTGGGCGTGGCGCTGTCTGTGAGCCGCCAGATTCCGGCCGCACACAAACTCGGCAAAGGCATACATTATATATAAGTAAAAAAACAGGAGAAACGGAGTGAGCAGGATTCAGGTAGAGGGGAAAGCGTGCCTGCAGGGAACGGTCAGTGTACAGGGCTCCAAAAATGCGGCCTTGCCCATGATGGCGGCGGCACTTTTACACGCGGGGCGCACCCGGTTACATAACTGTCCGAGGATCGCGGATGTTTTTGCCATGGAAGATATTCTGCATGGGCTGGGCGTACATACCTTCTGGGCAGGACATACGCTGGTGATCGACAGTACATGTCTGTTACAGCCTGAGATTCCTGCAGATGCCGCCAGCCGTCTCAGGGCTTCCGTTTTGCTGGCGGGCAGTCTTCTTGGCCGGTGCCACTGTGCCGTGATGGGCTATCCCGGTGGCTGTGCGATCGGCAGCCGTCCGGTGGATCTGCATCTGGATGCATTTGTGGCGCTTGGCGCAGTATACACCTGCCAGGCGGAGCGGCTTGTGGTGGAAGCAGATCAGCTGTACGGTACAAAGATCCGTTTCCGGAAGCGTTCGGTGGGTGCTACGGAAAATGCATTGCTGGCGGCAGTATGTGCCTGTGGCGAGAGTGTGCTGGAAAATGCCGCCATAGAGCCGGAGGTGCTGGCACTGACTTCTCTCTTACGCCAGATGGGGGCAGATATCGTATGGACGAAGGAAGGAAGCTGCCACATCCGGGGACAGAGGCCGCTGCATGGTACAGACTTTTTAATTCCCTTTGACCGTATTGAAGCGGGAACATGGCTGTTTGCCGGTGCCATGACCCGGGGACGGCTGATGATCCACAGGGCGCCGGTGGAGCAGATGGCGGCAGTCCTTTCTATTTATCGCAAAATGGGTGGACAATATTTGGCAAACAGTGGTACACTGATAGCTGACAGTCATCAGGTGTGCCGTGCGATAGAGGCTGAAACCGATGTATATCCGGGATTTCCCACAGATCTGCAGCCGGTGCTGATGGCCGTATGTGCGACCCTGCACGGGGAGAGCCGGATCCGCGAAACGGTCTTTGAAAACCGCTTCCGAATTGCAGAGCAGCTGGCCCGGCTGGGAGCTGATATACATATACAGAAAGATACCGCGTATATTGCGGGTCCTGCCCGATGGAGAGCCGGAACGGTGGAGGCCACTGACCTTAGAGCCGGTGCGGCGCTTGTGCTGGCAGGGCTGGTCTGCGAAGACTGTGTGACCATAAAGCACAGCGAGCGGATCGACAGAGGGTATGAAGAGATAGATAAAAAGATCCACCTGCTTGGCGGCAGGATCAGAAAAGAGAAAGACTGATACATGAAACAGAGGCTACTGGACAAAGTGAGACGGATCGGGCCGGGAAAGGCATTGTTCGCTGCAATGGTGCTTATTGTTCTGGCTGCGCTTTTGTCTTTTATCAATTACTATTCCCTGCAGAATGTGACGGTGCTTGGCAACGTCCATTATACAGAGGAGGAAATCAAAGCCGAGGTGACAAAGGGCATCCTCGGGAATAATACCTGGGTTGTCAGCCATACAAGATCCAGCTTTACACCGGATGACATGGAGCTGATCGACCAGATCGATGTGACGATGAAGGATCATCACACCCTGCAGATCACAGTACAGGAGCGTCAGCTGATCGGTTATGTCCAGTATCTGGACTGCAACCTGTACTTTGACAGTGAGGGCCGCGTGATGGACAGTGTGATCCGTGAAGAGGAGAACGGGACAGATACTGCGGACGGCGGGAGCGAGGCACTGACGGCGGAGGCTGTAGGCAAGACAGCTACTTCTTTTGTGGCAGCCATGAAGGAGGCACCACGGATTACCGGGCTTTCGTTTACCCATGCACAGCTGCATGAGATTCTGCCTGTGAGCGACGACTCCGTCTTTTACACGATCCTTGGTATTGCCCGCATGATCAATAAGTACGATATCAATCCGGATGAGGTCAATTTTGACGAAAATATGCAGATTACGCTGACCTATGGCAATCTGACGGTAAATCTTGGCAAGGATGAGCTGATTGAAGAAAAGCTGACCCGCATGGCGGCAATCCTGCCGAGTATCGAAGGAAAATCGGGTGTCCTGCATATGGAGGATTATACGAGCGGTACACAGAATATTGTATTCTCCCAGAGTGTGCTGGCAGCAGAGGGCATTGATGCGGATGAGGATACAACCACAGGAGATGCTGCAGGTGACACGACCGCAGCTGAGGATACCGCAGGAAACAGCACAGCGGATACGACATCCAAAACGACAACAGCCGGACAGACGACCGGTACAGTGGATCATTCGTATGCCCTTGTCGCTGTGAAAAAACAACAGTCCACCAGCCAGAATACGGATACAACGCCGCAGGATGGCACCAGCACCACGACGAAAACGACCGGGCAGAGTACAGTGGACACAACACAGCAGACCGGTACGGCCGGGCAGGACACGACAGATCTCACGCAGCAGGGAACGACCGGTACAACTAGCGGAACGACATCGCAGGGAAGTACCAGTACCACGACTGGAACGGCCGGACAGTCAACCACTGGCACGACGACCGGACAGAACCCGTCCGGAAGTACCGGAACTTCCGGCTCCGGCGGTATCCAGATCGACAAGCCTGTGCTTGGAAATCTGCAGTGATACAGGAAAATTAAAAAAGAAACAGACATAAAACAGCCTGAAGCATATCGAATGGTGTTAAACCGTTTTATATGCTTCAGGCTGCTTTTATGTCACTTTGTATGTGAAAAAACGATCCGATGGGCATTTACAAATGAAGCTATGCGCACTGGATAAGTTCATCGGGAGAGGTAATGGAAGCGATGAAAAAACTCTGCTGTCAATTCCGGCAAGATCTTTTGAAAAGCAGTGCAGGATCCTCAGAATATGGCTGCAGCGGAGAAATATGAAAATATGAAAACACTGTAAAAAAATAAAAAAAGAGTTGCGTATTGCCGTTTCGGAATGTATTATATATACGTATATGACTTTATAAGGGATTTTTTTGCCCTAAGGGGTTTTAAATTGTAACACTTTCAGTTGAAAAAGGAGGAAATACTTTGTTAGAGATTATGACAAATGAAGCTGAGTCTTCAGCAAAGATCATAGTGATCGGTGTAGGTGGCGCAGGTAACAATGCTGTCAACCGCATGGTAGAGGAGTCCATCGGCGGCGTAGAGTTCGTCGGTATCAATACAGATAAACAGGCCCTGACATTATGTAAGGCTCCGACTGTTTTACAGATCGGTGAGAAGCTGACCAAGGGTCTTGGTGCAGGTGCAAAGCCGGAAATCGGTGAAAAGGCTGCAGAAGAGAGCATGGAAGAAATCCGCCAGGTTATGGAAGGCGCTGATATGGTATTTGTTACCTGTGGTATGGGTGGCGGTACAGGTACAGGTGCTGCTCCGGTTGTTGCCGGTATTGCCAAAGAGATGGGCATTCTGACTGTCGGCGTTGTTACAAAGCCGTTCCGTTTCGAGGCACGTACCCGTATGAGCAATGCCCTGGCAGGTATCGAAAAGCTTGAAGCCAGTGTAGATACACTGATCGTTATTCCGAATGATAAATTACTGGAGATCGTAGATCGTCGTACTACGATGCCGGAAGCTTTAAAGAAAGCCGATGAGGTTCTGCAGCAGGCTGTACAGGGAATCACGGATCTGATCAATCTGCCGGCACTGATCAACCTCGACTTTGCCGATGTCAAGACCGTTATGGTTGACAAGGGTGTGGCTCACATCGGTATCGGTGAGGCCAAAGGTGATGATAAGGCTCTTGAAGCTGTACAGCAGGCCGTTGCCAGTCCGCTTCTGGAGACAACAATTAATGGTGCATCCCACGTTATCATCAATATTTCCGGTGATATCTCCCTTATGGATGCCAATGATGCTGCAAGTTACGTACAGGATCTGGCCGGTGAAGATGCCAATATTATTTTTGGTGCCATGTATGATGATACAGCTGTGGATACAGCCAGAATCACAGTTATTGCTACAGGCCTTGATGATGCAACTGCCAAGATGGCCAGTGTCAAGGACAATACACCGATGAAGAAAAAAGCTGAGGAGAAAAAGGCAGATACTGCAGCAACACAGCCGCAGGCAAAGCAGAGTGCTCCGACACTTAACATGCCGACATTTTCCATCCCGGCAGCAACACCGATTACCAGCAATGTACAAAAAAAGGATATCCAGATCCCGGATTTCTTAAAAAATAAGAGATAAACACGATTTACAGTATAAAGTAGATCGGTAACGGTTACAGAGCGGCATAGTCATTTTACAGGCTGTGCCGCTCTGTTTTTTTGCGATAAAGGAAGTGCAGAGAAAAGAGGGAATAATGATAGAAAACTTTAGACAGAAATATATAGGAGATACAAAATTCTACAGGCGATATCTGGCATTGGCTTTGCCGATGATCCTGCAGAATGCGATTACAAATCTTGTTAATTTCCTTGATAATATTATGGTCGGTCAGCTGGGCACAGAACAGATGTCGGGTGTGGCGATCGTAAATCAGCTGATCTTTGTATTTAATCTGGCTATTTTCGGGGTCGTTTCAGCTGGCAGTATTTTCGGCGCGCAGTATTATGGGAAGGGCGATCATAAAGGCCATATGTATTCTTTCAGATTCAAGCTGTATGCTGCGCTGCTTGTGACTGGTCTGGCGATTCTTTTGTTTGTGACAAAAGGAACAGACCTCATTTCCCTGTATTTGACAGACAGGACAGGAGATGGAGCAGTCCTGGCAACCTTACAGTATGGACGCAGGTATCTGGGCATCATGGTTGCAGGATTGATACCGTTCGCTGTCAATCAGTCGTATGCGACAAATATCAAAGAAACCGGGCAGACTATGATACCAATGCTGGCAAGTTTTGCTGCTGTGGGGAGCAATGCTGTTCTGGATTATTTCCTGATCTTTGGTATTGGCCCGTTTCCGGAACTTGGTGTGACAGGTGCAGCTTTGGCTACGGTGCTGGCGAGATATATAGAAGCACTCATTATTATTTTGTGGGCACACAGTCACAGGAAAGAGAATAAATATCTGACCGGGGCATACACAGGCTTTGGAATCCCAAAAGCGGAACTTAAGGCAATTATGATCAAAGGATTTCCGCTGATGCTCAATGAAGTGATGTGGGCTGCCGGTATGACAGTGGCGACACAGTGCTATTCAATACGTGGACTGGAAGTTGTCGCTGCGCTGAATATTGCCACGACAATAGCCAATCTATTCAACATTATTTATATACAGCTTGGTGGCTGCATCAGCATTGTGGTAGGGCAGTATCTGGGTGCCGGAGAACTGGAAAAAGCAAAAGATGCGGACAATAAAATGATTGTATTCAGCGTATTCTGCTGTACAGCCACGGCATGCTTAATGCTGGTGCTTGGCCGGTTTTTCCCGGGAATCTATAATACGACTGCCGAAATAAAGACACTGGCAACGCGTTTCATTGCCGTCCTGGCTGTAATTATGCCCTTTTGCTCGTTTAGCCATGCTTCTTATTTTACATTGCGTTCAGGAGGTAAGACACTGGTTACTTTTTTGTTTGATTCTGTCTTTACCTGGGTTATTGTTGTGCCACTGGCTTTTGTTTTGGCACATTTCACAGGGCTGGGTATTGTGAGTGTCTATTTCCTGGTACAGGCAACCGAACTGATCAAAGTAACCATCGGCTATCATATGGTGAAAAGCAATGTATGGCTTGTGCAGATGGTGTGAGTCTGCTGCGCTGATTCTGACAAATGTCTGCGAAATCTGTCGATTTTTTTTTCTGTGTGAGTGCGTTGTTTTGACAAATAAAGCACCTCACCCTTTCTATAATGGAATGCATCTGGACAACAGAAGTATTCTGACGTGGAAATGGTGAGGTGCTTTTTGTATGTAAAGAAAAGTCGGCAAACCAAAGGAGAGCAGTGCGAAAGAAGATACCGCAGCCTGGCCTTGATGGGAGGTTTTCTGGCAGCAGCGGGACTATGGCTGGTGTGGAAGAAGAAAGAAGAGCGCAACAGTCTCTTTGACAGTGTCAGGTATAAGCTGGCTTTAAGATGGGGTTTTGACCTGCACAGACCGATTCATGATATTTGTCTGGCTGTCTGCGGAGAAAAAGTCTGGCTTAAGGCACTTGTGGATACTGGAAACTGTCTGTATGACAGAGAGGAAAAGTATCCGGTATGTGTATTGGATAAAACTGTGATGAAACGACAGCTTCCCGCACTATACAAAAAAATGCGCAGATATCTCAGGGATGGGGTGAATGACGAAGCACTCGACCTGCATTATCTGGCATTCTGCAGTCTGGGAAGGCCGGATGGTGTGGCACTTATTTTTACGGCAGAATATCTGCTTGTACAAAAAAACAGAAGCAAAAGAAAAACAATACATCCGCATATTGCTGTGGCAGACAGTACTATGCTGTTTGGACATGGGTACCAGATTATACTGAATCCGGATGTTTTGCGAAAAAGGGAGGAATGAGCATGGCAGGATATGCAATCGGCAGAGAACGTGCAAGGGGATATTTCCCTGGATTTACAAGAATACAGATACAGAAAACAGGTGAAATCTGTTATATAGGAGGAACCGACATACTGCCGGCACCGTTATCGACAGAAAAAGAGGCGGAGATGATCAGGAGGTTTCACGATACACAGGATGAAGATGCGAGAAACCAGCTGATCGAGCACAATCTACGACTGGTGGTCTATATTGCACAGAAGTTTGACAATACCGGTGTAGGTACGGAAGATCTGATTTCTATCGGTACGATTGGTCTGATTAAAGCTGTTAATTCGTTTAATCCTGAGAAAAAGATCAAGCTGGCGACCTATGCGTCGAGGTGTATTGAGAATGAGATCCTGATGCATTTGCGAAGAAGCAGCAAGCTTCGCATGGAAGTTTCGATCGATGAACCTCTGAATGTGGATTGGGATGGTAATGAGCTGTTACTTTCTGATATTCTGGGAACAGATGAAGATCTGATCTACCGGGATCTGGAACAGGAAGTAGAATGTCGCCTGCTGAAGGGGGCGATTGCAAGACTCAGCAGCAGGGAACAGACAATCATCTGTCTGCGATTTGGCATCAATATGCCGGATGGGAAGGAGAAAACACAGAAAGAAGTGGCAGATATTCTTGGCATATCCCAGTCGTACATTTCCCGTCTGGAAAAGAGAATCATGAAACAGCTTAAGAAGGATATTGCCCGTTACCAGTAAACGCCTGTCAAGGCGTATTATTTTTTAAATTTTCGGCCGCATCGTATATTCAATGCCGGAAATGAGAATCATTTTACTATCCAATGGATAGGAGGATTCTTTTATGGCATTGCGTAAAGTAGAAATCTGTGGCGTCAACACGTCCCGTTTACCTGTATTAAGTGAAGCTGAAAAGGCTTCTTTGCTGGAAAGAGTCAAAGCGGGTGATAAGGAGGCGAGAGAAGACTATATCAAAGGGAACCTGCGGCTGGTGCTCAGCGTGATCCGGCGTTTTTCCAACAGCAGTGAAAATGCGGATGATCTGTTTCAGATCGGATGTATCGGTCTGATCAAGGCAATCGACAATTTTGACACCAGTCTGCAGGTGAAATTCAGTACTTATGCGGTTCCGATGATTATTGGTGAAGTACGCCGGTATCTCAGGGACAATAACAGTGTGCGTGTCAGCCGCTCTCTGAAGGACATGGCCTACAAGGTGATCAGTACAAGAGAACAGTATATGAAGATGGAACAGAAGGAGCCGACGCTGGATGAGCTGGCCAGAGATACGGGACTTACCAGGGAGGAAATCGTCTATGCGCTGGATGCCATGCAGACACCGATGAGTCTGTATGAACCGGTCTACACCGAGGGAGGCGACGTACTCTATGTCATGGATCAGATCAGTGACCGGAAAAACCGTGAGGAAAACTGGGTGGAGGATCTGTCTCTGAAAGAGGCTATGGAGCGACTCGATACGCGGGAGAAACATATTGTGGATCTGCGCTTTTTTGAAGGCAGAACACAGACGGAAGTGGCCAGAGAAATCGGGATTTCCCAGGCACAGGTCAGTCGTCTGGAAAAACATGCGCTGCGGCATATGAAGCAGTACCTGAGCTAGAAAAAAGGAGGGAAGGAGAGATATACAAAAGAGTATTTTCAGACAGCACAATGGAAAAGAGGTAGTATAAAAACGGGTGATCGGAAAAAATGGTTTTCCATTCACCCGTTTTGTTTTGCTATTGCGTACATATGGAAAAGCTGGTTCACTGGATTGTGTTTCGATATAAAATGAAAAAAAGGATTGGTGAAGATAAGAAAGCAAAAACTGGTAGATACAATTAAGATACAATGATGAAGAATCATGAAAAAAAGGAAAAACAATGGAAACTTTGAAAATATTGTGCTATCATATGACCGGTAACCAACTAGCAGTAAAAGAGGAGGAAATATGGAAAACAAATACAGTTTATCAAAAACTGCCGGTCGTCTGATGACAGCAGCATTGATGCTGATGCTGACTTTTGTGCTTTCTGTGACAGGCGTACATGCAGATGTCTGCACGACACAGGCGCTTGTTAACACGACACAGGATACTGTTCGTATTCAGGCTGCCCATGTTGAAGACCATGGAGTGACAAAGGATGTCGTTGCCCAGGTATATTATGGCGCAGATGGTATGGGTAAGATGAATTCTTTTGCCATGATTTACGATCAGACACAGAAAGTCTGGACAGTAGATATCAAGCTGGCTGATCTGCAGACCCAGAAAACCGGACAGTACTTCTATATGGTTCAGGGAACCAATACATCAGGAGCACCGGTGCAGCTGGCTAACGGCAGTTTTAACATCTCACAGTCAGCTATGGCTGTAAAAGGCAGCGGTGCCAACGGTACAAAGGCAACCTTCAATGCTGTAGTTACAGGCCTTGAGAATGTAGCTGATGTTGCCAGTGTAACAGTCACTGCCACAAGCAAGACAAATGTAAGCTATACCTATGCAGCTGCAAGACAGGCTAATGGTACTTACCTGGCGGTTGTGAATGCCAACAACCATAATTTCTACCGTGGACAGTATACATTAAGTGCCAACGTTGTTCTGACCAATGGTCTGACAGGTACAGTAAACGGTACCTATACCTTTAATCCGAAGAACCTCTTCCAGATGAAGGATTACAGTACAAAAAAGAAGACATTTATTGTGTATAATCCGTCAAAGAAGGGTACAGTGACCTTTGAAGTATGGTCAAAGACAAAGGGACAGGATGATAAAAAGAAATATACAGCCAAAAAGAAAAACGGCTATTATTACGCAACAATCGACCTGTCAAAGCTGAAACATTCAGGTACAGCGTATGTGCGTGTCAAGATCAAGGGCAAAAAGGTTGGCAGCAATTTCAGTTTTAACGTGGAAAACATTTCCGCAGGTTCCGGAAATAATAACAGTAATAACAGCAATACCGGCAACAGCAGTAAGAAAAACGGCTGGGTATATGAAAAATATAATGGCAAAGACTACAAGTTCTATTATGAAAATGGCAAAAAACTGACAGATCTGACAAGCAAGGTCAGCCTGAACCGTCTTTTTATCGAGCTGAACCGAGCTGCAGGCGTGACAACAGTATATGCCTATGATACCGAAACCAGAAGCTACTGCATTCCGGTCAAAGCATTTGCTGTATCCGTCGGACGCAATGTTTCCAACAACAGCACATCTAAGGGCCTGACACTGAACTCATCCTTCACACCACTGGGTACATATTCGGTATGCTCCAATGGCGTTGCAGTGAAGTATTCTTTGAAACCGATGCATGAGCCGGATGGCAGTACAGTATATGCCAGATGGGCCACTCATATTGTGGGAAATGTGTATTTCCATGCGGTTGCTGTAGGCAGCAGATCCCACAAGGCGCTGAACTACAAGAGCTACAATAAACTGGGGTCTCCGGCCTCTGCAGGCTGCATCCGTATGACGGTTGCTGATGCCAAATGGATTTATGACCATGCTGGTACAGGTACAGAGGTTAAGATCGTTAAGGGCAGCGCCAAGACACCGGGTCCGCTGGGTAAACCATCTACGATCAAGATCAAGTCTTCCAAAGTGAAGTACGATCCGACTGATCCGGCAATCTCTGATTCTGCAAAAGCAAAAGATTACAAAGCCAAGAGAATCTCTGGTTACATGAAGAAAAACGGCACAAAAGTCGGATATTAGTATAAAAGAGAACTATATGTAACAAAATATATACCGCACAGACAAAGCGTCTGTGCGGTATTTTTGACCATGGGAATGTGCAGAGCTGCATTTTTTCGTGGGTATCGCATCAGCCGCCAGGGTCTTGTGCAGGCACGGACTTTGGCTCATTGCCTGCGTAAAAAAACTGCTGCAGGCATCAGCCATGCAGCAGAAAACGTTTTAACTCTGTGGGGTTTGTATTCAGGATCAGGCAATCGGGGATATCACATTCTCTCAGATATGGTTCGATACAGGTGAAATCACCGATATGCGCCGGACCATGGCTGTCACTGGATAAAAGGATCGGATGATTGCGATGTTTGCACAAGGTCAGGATGCGGCGGACGTTGTCACGGGTATCGCCGCGGTAGCCTTCAGGAGAGAGCGAACTGTTGTTGATTTCCAGGAGCACGTGATATCGGACGGCAGCATCGACCAGGGCATCGTAGTCCGCTGGGAAATGGGCATCATCACAATGACCGATTATGGAAACATAAGGGTTTTTCATGGCGCCGATATAGGCGGCTGTATTTTCTTCACAGGTTCCCGGATGAATATTGGGACGATGCATACTGGCAATGGCATAATCCAGACCGGAAAGCGTCACTGGGTCCATATCCACGTGACCGGTATAATCCAAAATGTTTAATTCAATACCATATAAAAGCTCTATACCACAACGCATACGGGGCGCCATGGAAAGGCTGCGGAAATAGGATACGGTGCCTGCACACATCGTAGAGGGGGCATGGTCGGATATCCCGAGAAGCGTAAGATGGCGTCTTGCAGCTTCTTTGGCCTGATCAGCAATGGTAGCCTGTGTACCGTGTCCGCTGGCAATGGAATGTGTGTGAATATCAGCATAATACATAGGTAGATGCTCCTGCAAAAATACTTGATAAATATCTGAATATGAGTATGCGCCAAACTGTGAAAAAAGTCAATAGATGAAGGGAGAAACCACAGGAAACAAAAAATAAAAGTGAAAAAACCACGTTTAAAACCACATAAAACAATAAAAACAAAATGGAAAGTTATGCGCTCATTGTTGACTTTGCACTGCCTATAAGCTATAATGTAAAACGAGCATAAAGTCTGTTATGCTGTCCTGACTATGAGAAAAAATCACGGAGGTTGTGCTATGGGTTATCTGGATACAAAAGGTCGAATATTTGATATCCAGCGGTTTTCAGTCCACGATGGTCCGGGTATCCGTACGATCGTATTTTTAAAAGGCTGTCCGTTGCGCTGCCAGTGGTGCTGTAATCCCGAATCGCAGTCCCGGGAAATCGAGACAATGCGGGTACAGGGGGAGACAAAAGTCATAGGACGTGACGTAACAGTTGCCGAGGTCATGGAGACGGTCGAAAAGGATCGGTCCTACTACCGCAGGACCGGCGGCGGACTGACACTGTCAGGTGGAGAGTCCACGATGCAGCCGGAGTTTGCGAGAGATCTTCTTCAGGCGGCCAAGATGTCCGGTATCGGTACAGCGATGGAAAGTATGGGCTGCTGCCCTTTCCGCAATCTGGAGATGATCCTGCCGTGGCTGGACACCTATCTGATGGATATCAAACATACTGACCCCGAAAAACATAAAGCCTTTACCGGTGCCAGAAACGATCCGATGCTGGAAAATGCCAAAAAGGTAGCGGTATCCGGCATGACCAATCTGGTTATCCGTGTTCCGGTGATCCCGACCTTCAACGATACGAAGAAAGAGATCCAGGACATTGCCGTATTTGCCGACCAGCTTCCGGGTGTGAAGAAGATCCATCTGCTGCCTTATCACAGACTGGGCAGTGACAAGTACATAGGTCTCGATCGTGTCTATAAGATGGATGAGATCGTACCGCCGGAAAATGACCATATGCAGATGCTCAAAGATGCAGTCGAGATGGTATCGGATCTCGAATGCCAGATCGGCGGCTGATCCCACCGGTCAAAACGCGGCGATACGCCGCAGGAGGAAAATACATGGGATACACAGATAACATGAGCCCTGAACTCAAACAGAGAATCGTCCAGGAACTTGTTCCCGGTAAACAGATCTCTCTGGCGCATATCATTGCCAATCCGGACAGGATCATGTATGAGAAACTGGGACTGGATCCCTCCATCGATTACGCCAAATCGGCGATCGGTATTCTGACAGTCAGTCCGGCAGAGACTGCGATCATCATGGGTGATATCGCCGTCAAATCTTCCGGTATCGATCTTGGGTTTGTGGATCGGTTCAGTGGCAGCCTGATCATTACAGGTACAGTTTCCGAAGTGGAAGCTTCTGTCAGTGCGATTCTTGACTATGTGGGCAATACACTTGGCTTTACCGTCTGTCCGGTCACGAGAACCTGATCATGAAAAAGATCGTGCTGATGGGGCGCAGTGAGGCTGGCAAGACGACGCTCACCCAGGCCCTCAAAGGAGAAAAGATCCATTACCACAAAACACAGTATGTCAACAACTTCGATGTGATCATAGATACACCGGGGGAATATGCCCAGACAGCCAAGCTGGGACATGCGCTGGCACTGTATTCCTATGAAGGCGATGTGGTTGGCCTTCTCTGTTCTTCAATTGAACCCTACTGCTTATATCCACCGTGCATCACCTGCATGTGTAACCGTGAGGTGATCGGAATCGTGACAAAGATCAATCATCCAAAAGCAGATCCGGACCGCGCCGAGCGCTGGCTGAGGCTTGCCGGATGTAAAACGATCTTCCGTGTGGATTCCAAACGGGGTGAGGGGATCGCAGATATTCTCGAACATCTGCGCGAGCCCGGCGATGTGATGCCATGGGAAAAAGAAGAAACAACAGAAAACAACAAAACCAATAGCTAAAAAGCCACAAAACCACATAACATGAATTGACACCCACCCCCAAGGCGGGTATAATGTCAATAGATTCAAAAGAAACCAACTATTTTCAAGGAGGAAATGAAAATGCAAAACGAATTTGAAATCAAAAAACAAATTTGTGAGATCGGTCGCAGAATCTACAACAAAGGTATGGTAGCAGCTAATGATGGTAACATCTCTGTAAAGCTGAACGACAATGAATTCCTTTGCACACCGACTGGTGTATCCAAAGGCTTCATGACACCGGAGTACATCTGCAAAGTTGATAAAGAAGGTAAAGTAATCCAGGCTAACCCGGGATTCAGACCGTCTTCCGAGATCAAAATGCATATGAGAGTATATGATAAGAGACCGGACGTTGGTTCTGTAGTACATGCACATCCGATGTATGCTACATCCTTCGCTATCGCTGGTATCCCGCTGACACAGCCGATCATGCCGGAAGCTGTTATCGCTCTTGGCTGCGTTCCGATCGCTGAGTACGGTACACCGTCCACAATGGAGATTCCGGATAACGTTGAGAAATACCTGCCGTACTTCGATGCAGTTCTGCTGGAGAGCCATGGTGCTCTGACATACTCCACAGACCTTCTGGCTGCTTACATGAAGATGGAATCTGTAGAGTTCTACGCACAGCTTTTATATCAGTCAAAGATGCTGGGCGGACCGAAGGAATTCGATCAGGCAACTGTTGAGAAACTGTACGAGATCAGAAGACAGATGGGTCTTCCGGGCAAACATCCGGCAAACCTCTGCCAGAACAAGGGCGAGAAGAACTGCCACAACTGCGGCGGTAACTGCCACAAAGCACCGGTCAGCGAACTGGGAACATGCACAGGCAGCGTATCTTCTGACCTGAATGCTACAAATCCGGATCTGGTAGCTGCTATCACAAAGAAAGTTATGGCTCAGCTGGGTCTTCAGTAAGACTAGGGGGAAAAACTCGTGTCAGTAAATGAAAGTATGGTACAGGATATCGTGAAAGAGGTTATGGCAAAGATGCAGCTGGCATCTGCACCGACCGGAAATCACGGTGTATTTAAGGACATGAACGAAGCTATCGAGGCTGCCAAAAAGGCACAGAAGGTAGTACGCAGAATGTCTATGGACCAGAGAGAGCAGATTATTTCTGTTATCCGCAGAAAAACCAGAGAAAATGCAGAAGTTCTGGCCCGCATGGGTGTGGACGAAACCGGAATGGGTAACGTACCGCACAAAATCTTAAAACACCAGCTGGTAGCTGAGAAGGTTCCGGGAACTGAGGATATCACGACCGAAGCTTACTCCGGTGACCGCGGACTGACTCTGATCGAGAAAGGCCCGTTTGGTGTTATCGGTGCTATCACACCGTGTACAAATCCGAGTGAGACAGTTATCTGTAACACAATCGGTATGTTTGCTGCTGGAAATACGGTTGTATTCAACCCGCATCCGGCTGCTATCAAGACATCTATCTACGCAATCAATATGGTAAACGAAGCTTCCATCGAGTGCGGCGGTCCGGATAATATCGCTGTAACTGTTGAGAAGCCTACCATGGAGACCAGCGCTATCATGATGAAACATCCGGACATCCCGCTCATCGCAGCGACAGGTGGCCCGGGAGTTGTAACAGCTGTTCTTTCTTCTGGTAAGAGAGGCATCGGTGCAGGTGCAGGTAATCCGCCGGCACTTGTAGATGAGACAGCAGATATCCGTAAAGCAGCAGAGGACATCGTAAACGGATGTACATTCGACAACAACCTTCCCTGCATCGCTGAGAAAGAGATCGTGGCCGTTTCTTCTATCGCTGATGAACTGATGTACTACATGCTGAATGAACAGGGCTGCTACCTGATCAACGAAGAACAGCAGAAACAGCTGACAGACGTTGTTCTGAAAAACGGCAAGCTGAATCGTAAATGTGTCGGCAGAAGCGCTAAAGTCCTGCTGTCCATGATCGGTGTTGATGTTCCGGACAATATCCGCTGCATCACTTTCTTCGGTGAGAAAGAGCATCCGCTGATCACAACAGAGCTGATGATGCCGATCCTCGGTATTGTCCGCGTAAACGACTTTGCTGAGGGCGTTGAGACAGCCAAATGGCTGGAGCATGGCAACCGCCATTCCGCTCATATCCATTCCAAGAACGTTGACCGTATCACAGAATACGCACGTGAGCTGGATACAGCGATCCTCGTTAAGAACGGACCGTCTTATGCAGCACTTGGTTTTGGCGGTGAGAGCATCTGTACATTCACTATTGCCAGCCGTACAGGTGAAGGCCTTACAAGCGCAAAGACATTTGCAAAGGTAAGACGTTGTGTAATGACAGACAGCTTATGTATTCGCTAAACAGGAGGAACTAAAATGGACGCTAATTCCATCAATATTGAAGATATCGTGAAACAGGTCCTGGCAGATATGGCAGGCACAGCTCCGGCAGCTACCACAGCAGCAGCTCCGGCAGCACAGGGCGGTATCCCGAAGACAGCTCACGTTGCTGTCCTTACAGAACTGAAACATTTTGAGATCAAGGAATATCCGATCCCGGCTCTGGGTGATGATGATATCCTTGTAAAAGTAGAAGGCTGTGGTGTCTGCGGTACAGATGCTCATGAGTTCAAGGTTGACCCGTTCGGACTGATCCCGGTTGCTCTGGGACATGAAGGTACAGGTGAGATCGTTGCCATGGGTAAAAATGTCAAAGTAGATACAGCAGGCAAACCGGTCAAAGTCGGCGACAAGATCGTTACATGTATGATCTTCAAAGACGATCCGGAAATCACCATGTTTGATCTGAACAAGAAAAACGTTGGTGGCGCTGATGTATACGGACTGCTCCCGGATGATGATATCCATCTGAACGGATGGTTCTCTGATTACATCTTTATCAGAGGCGGCAGCTTCGGTTCCACTTTCTTCAATGTAAGTGATCTGGATCTGGATTCCCGTATCCTGATCGAGCCGTGTGCCGTACTTGTACATGCTGTAGAGAGAGCTAAGACAACGGGTATCCTGAAATTCAACAGCCGTGTAGCTGTACAGGGCTGCGGACCGATCGGTCTGATCTGTATCTCTGTACTGCGTACTATGGGTATCGAGAATATCGTAGCTATCGACGGCAACGAGCAGAGACTTGCATTTGCCAAGAGAATGGGTGCTGAAACATCCGTTAACTTTGCAGATTATCAGGGTATCGAAGCTCTGGCTCAGGGTGTTAAGGATGCCTTCGGCGGACACCTGGCAGACTTCGCTTTCCAGTGTACTGGTAACCCGAAGGCTCATGCTAATATTTACAAATTCATCCGTAATGGCGGCGGACTTTGCGAACTTGGTTTCTTCATCAATGGTGGAGATGCTACGATCAATCCGCACTTCGATCTGTGTTCCAAAGAGATCAACCTGGTTGGTTCCTGGGTATACACACTGAGAGATTACGTGACAACATTTGATTTCCTCAAGAGAGCACAGGCTATCGGTCTTCCGATGAAAGAGCTTATCACACATAAGTTCCCGCTTGAGCAGATCAATGAAGCCCTGGAGACAAACCTTTCCATGAAGGGCTTAAAGATTGCTATCGTAAACAAATAAGATAGGATAATCAGGTGATAGTATGGCAGAAGCTGTAGGATTATTAGAGGTGTACGGACTGACGACGGCTTTTCAGGCTGCAGATGCAGGCTGCAAGGCTGCAGATGTTCATCTCGAAATATTTGATAAAAACAAACCTGCACGAAATGCAGATAAAATGCCTGTTCCGCTGATCATCTGTGTAAAGTTCCGCGGTTCCGTCGAAGATGTGACGGCTGCTGTGGAAGCGGGCAGGGAAATTGCAGAACGGGAAGCTGGTGTAGTGCAGCATTATGTGATCGCAAATCCTACAGAGGACTGCGAAAAAATGCTGAAGATCAGCTGTCTTGACAAAGTTTGACGAATATAGTAAACCATTGTTCAGGAGGAAAGAAACATGGCTAAAGAAGCATTAGGAATGATTGAGACCAGAGGTCTTACTGCAGCTATTGAAGCAGCAGATGCTATGAGCAAAGCAGCTGAGGTTGCTCTGGTTGGTACAGAAAAGATCGGTTCCGGTCTTGTAACCGTTATGGTACGTGGTGATGTAGGTGCTGTGAAGGCAGCTGTTGAGGCTGGCAGCGCAGCAGCATCCAGACTTGGTGAGCTGGTAGCTACACACGTAATCCCGAGACCGCATGAGGATGTTGAGAAGATCCTTCCGAGAATCTAATTTCTGAAACATCGTTGGAGGAATCATGGGAAATTCATATGGCTTTTTTGAAGTACCCGGTGTCGTAGCAGCAATGGATGCACTGGATATTATGTGCAAGACTTCGGACGTCGTACTTGCCAGCTGGGAACGTAAGATGGGTGGCCGCCTGGTAACTCTGATCATCGAGGGTGATGTGTCTTCCGTTCAGCAGGCAATCGATGCCGCTTGTGAGAAGTGCATCAAAAAACCTGCTTGTCACGCAGTCATAGCACGTCCCCATGAAGAAATTGTACGTATCGTTGAGCGAAGTGCAAAACGGTGGAAGAAATAGGGGGACACGAGATGGCGGAAATTAAAAAGACAACCAGTAAAGCAGCTGCCCCTAAAAAAGCTGCTGCAGCCCGTACAGGTGCTGCAGCCACAGCAAAAAAGGTAACAGCAAGAAAAACAGCAGCTCCTAAACAGGAGACTGCAGCCAAAACTGCTGCTGCATCCACTGCACCGGCAGACAAGATTGTTAAAAATGTGGGCGATGGCCCGATAATCCACAAGGAGGAAAGAAAAATGGCACAGGAAGCATTAGGAATGGTTGAAACCAGAGGTTTAGTAGCAAACATCGAAGCAGCAGACGCTATGTGCAAAGCAGCTAACGTTAGCCTGGTAGGTACAGAGAAGATCGGTTCCGGTCTTGTAACTGTTATGGTACGTGGTGATGTAGGCGCTGTTAAGTCTTCCGTAGAAGCTGGTGCAAACGCAGCATCCAGACTTGGTGAGCTGGTAGCTACACATGTAATCCCGAGACCGCACGAGGATGTTGAGAAGATCCTGCCGGCTGTAAAATAAGTCTTACTGACTAGAATTTGACAGTCAAAACCGCAGCGCAGTACTTACATATGACCCGTACTGCGCTGTGTGATAAAAAGAGAAAGCAGGTGTCAACATGCAGAATCAGGATATCGAATTAATTACCAGACTGGTAATGGAAGCGATCCAGGAGCAGGCTCCGTCCGAGCAGGGCTTTGCCGTTCCGGTAGGCGTATCCGCAAGACATGTACATCTGTCGCAGGCAGACCTGGAAACACTGTTCGGTGAAGGATATCAGCTCACAAAGAAAAAAGAGCTGATGGGCGGACAGTTTGCATCCAACGAGCAGGTAACACTTGTTGGACTGAAACTGCGTGCCATTGAGAATGTCCGCATTCTCGGACCGTGCCGTAAAGCTTCCCAGGTGGAAATTTCCAAGACAGATGCATTAAAACTCGGTGTCAAAGCACCGATCAGAGAATCCGGCAATGTCGCCGGTTCAGCACCGATCGCACTGGTTGGTCCGAAAGGTGTGCTGTATCTCAATGAAGGATGTATCGTGGCACAGAGACATATCCATATGTCTCCGGCAGATGCCGCTGCTGCAGGCGTAAAAGATGGTGATATCGTCAGCGTTAAGGCAGAAAACGAGAGAGGTACAACATTCAACCACGTTAAGATCCGTGTGGACGATTCATTCACACTGGAAATGCATATTGATACAGATGAGGCCAATGCCGCAGGTATCAAACATGGTGATACAGTAAGAATGTTCAAGTAATATATAGAGGGGCGGAAATTATTTCGCCCCTATTAGTGCAGATAACCACATGGAGGTATGAGATGATTGTAGGCAAAGTAGTAGGCAGTATTGTTTCTACAAGAAAGAGCGACAATCTGATTGGACAGAAATTTATGATCGTAGAGCCGGTGCAGCATATGAAAGGCAGCCTTAATCAAATCGTGGCCATTGACAACATTGGTGCCGGTGTAGGCGAATTTGTGTTAGTAGCACAGGGCAGTGCAGCCAGAATCGGTTGTGGACTTGATTCAGCACCGATAGATGCGGCTATTGTTGGTATCATAGACGACGGAGCAGGATTGGAGTGATAACATGGATATCAATACATTAAAAAATATCTTGCAGGAGAATGGTATCGTTGGTGCCGGTGGAGCAGGTTTCCCGACCTATGCCAAGCTGGACGAGAGAGCAAATACAATTCTTCTGAACTGTGCCGAATGTGAACCGCTTTTGAAACTCCACAGACAGCTGCTGGAAAAACATGCATATGAAATCATGAAGACTTTCAGCATGGTAGCAGATGTTGTTGGTGCAGACGAAGCGATCATCGGCGTTAAAGAGTCTTACAAAGATACAGTCAAGGCTCTGGAAACTTACATAGATGAGTTCCCGAAGGTTAAGATCCATCAGCTGCCGGAAGTATATCCGATGGGTGATGAGGTCGTTTTGATTTATGAAGCAACAGGACGTGTTGTACGTCCGGGCGGACTTCCGATCGAACAGGGAGTTGCCGTATTTAACGTAGAAACTATTTATAATGTGTACCGTGCTGTAGAAAAGAACCATCCGGTAACGGACAAGCTGGTTTCCGTAGTGGCAGAGGTAGAGCACCCGGTAACTGTACGTGTACCGCTGGGTACGACAATCGGTGAAGTCGTAGCACTGGCCGGTGTGACTACAGTGAAGGATCCGGTATATTTTGTCGGTGGTCCGATGATGGGCTTTATCGGCAGTGCAGATATGCCGGTGACAAAGACCACAAACGCTGTTCTGGTTCTTCCGAACGATCACATTATTGTCAATAAAAAGAGAAGAAAAGCATCTATCGACATGAAGAGAGCAGCATCCATCTGCTGCCAGTGTCAGATGTGTACCGATCTGTGTCCGAGACACAATCTGGGTCATCCGATCGAGCCGCATAAATTTATGCGTGCGGCATCCAATAAGGATTTCAGAGACACCAATCCGTACATCAATACTTTCTTCTGCTGTTCCTGTGGTGTATGCGAGATGTTTGCCTGCCCGCAGAGCCTGGCACCGCGTTCTCTGATGGCTGATTTCAAGGGCGCCCTTCGTAAGAATGGTGTGAAACCGCCGCAGGTAACAACAAAACCGGTACAGGAGAGCAGAGAGTACCGCAAGGTTCCGGAAGAAAGACTGATGGCAAGACTGGGTCTGACCAAGTATGACAAGCCAGCTCCGCTGGATGATGAAGTTGTACCGGTTAAGAAGGTTACAGTGAAACTGAGCCAGCACATCGGTGCTCCGGCACAGCCTGTTGTAGCCAAGGGTGATATGGTCACTGCAGGCCAGATGATCGCCAAACCGGCAGACAAGGCATTGAGCGTAGCTATTCATGCATCCATCAGCGGCAGAGTCGCAGATGTCAATGCTCAGACTATCGTAATCGTAGCATAGAAAGGACGTGCACAAGATGAGTAAGGCAATCGGTATGATTGAATTTAAGACCATAGCTACAGGTATTACCGCAGCAGATGCTATGGTAAAGACAGCAGAGGTTGAGCTTGTAGAAGCACAGGCCGTATGTCCCGGTAAATATATTGCTATCGTTTCCGGTGACCTGAGTGCTGTTAAAGCAGCTGTAGATGCAGCCTGCACACAGTATGAAACACAGTTGATCGACAGTATGGTTCTGGGTAATCCTCACGAATCCATCTTCCCGGCTATTTATGGTGCTTCCCATGTGGATGACATCAGTGCTCTGGGTATCATTGAGACTTATGATGTAGCCGCTATCATCGAGGCAGCCGATGCTGCAGCTAAGACAGCCATTGTAGAGCTGATCGAGCTTCGTATCGCTAAAGGTATGTGTGGTAAATCCTACATGCTGCTGACCGGTGAGGTTTCCGCAGTAGAGGCAGCCATCGAGCGTGCCAAGACTGTTGTCGGACCGAAGGGTATGTATCTGGATTCTTCCGTTATTGCCCATCCGGACAAGAAAATCGCAAATTCTATTTTATAATAATTTGCTTACTATGTAGATGGCAAAGGGCGGCCTGTGACCGGTCTTTTGCCGTATACAGGCAGCTGCAGGAAAGGAGAGCGACAGATGCTTGCACTTGAAAGAAGAAATCTGATACTCGAAAAACTGCAGGAAGATAAAAAGGTTGTTGTCAGTTCACTGAGCCGCCAGTTTGGAGTTTCAGAGGAAACAATCCGCAGAGATCTCGAAAAGCTGGAAGCAGACGGGTTTGCCATCAAAAGCTATGGCGGCGCTGTGCTCAATGAAAACAGCAACATTGATATGCCTTTTGGGATCCGTAAAAACAAAAACGTGTCTGCCAAGCAGAAAATTGCCGAGCTGACAGCTAAACTTGTGGATGATGATGATCAGATCATGCTTGACGCCAGCACAACAGCGGTTTTTATCGCCCGTGCACTGAAACAGAAAGCAAGGCTGACCGTTGTGACAAATTCCATTGAAGTTCTTCTCGAACTGGCTGAGATGCCGGGATGGTCTGTAATCTCCACGGGTGGAAAGCTCAAAGAGGGATACCTTGCTCTTTTGGGATACAATGCCCAGGTGGGGGTTGAGCGTTACTGTGCAGATAAACTGTTTCTGTCCTGCAAAGGACTGGATATCTTCCGTGGGTTTATGGATTCACAGGAAGCCTTTGCCCAGGTGAAGCAGTCAATGCTGCGTTCAGCGAGGGAGATTTATCTTGTAGTGGATCATTCCAAGTTTGAACAGGGAGCATTCTGCAAAGTCGGTGATTTTGGTATGCTGAGTGGTGTGATCACAGACAGAGAGCCAGCAGAGGAATGGCTGCAGTTTTTTACGGAACAGGGTATACGTTGCTATTATCCTAATTAATGCGGATATTTCAGAATTAGTGAGAGGATATTCATGAATACTTTTAAGATGCTTACGACGATCCATTTCGGCGAAAACGCCCTGGATCACCTCAGAGAAATTCCCTATAACAGGATTATGATTATCATGGATCCGTTTGTATATACCAGTGGCTTATACAAACAGATCACCGTACATCTGGACGCCGTCGGAAAACAGTATACACTGTACAGCGACGTTGTGCCGGATGCACCTTTAAATAAGATTACAGCCGGTGTCAAGGCATTCCTTGACTACAAGCCGGATACGATCATCGCTGTCGGTGGCGGATCGGCGATCGATTCCTCAAAGACGATCCGTGAATTTGCGTTAAAGATCAATCCGTACGGAAAAGTAGGTCTGATCGCTATCCCGACGACCAGTGGTACCGGTTCCGAGGTTACCTCTTTTGCTGTTGTCAACGATACAGAAGCCAAGGTCAAATACCCGCTCGTATCAGACAGCCTGACAGCAGATGAAGCAATCCTTGATGCTAAACTGGTGGCCAGTGTACCGCCGACGATCACAGCAGATACAGGTATGGATGTTGTGACCCATGCGCTGGAATCTTATGTCAGCACACAGCATAATGAGTTTTCCGCAGCTCTTGCTGAGAAAGCTCTGGAGATCTGCAGTGTGTTCCTGACCAGATGTTACTATGACGGTAACGATATGCATGCCCGTCAGAAGATGCATGTAGCTTCCTGCCTGGCAGGTCTGGCTTTCAATACAGCTTCTCTGGGTATCAATCACAGTATGGCACATCAGCTGGGCGCAAGATTCCATATCCCGCACGGCCGGGCCAATGCGATGCTGTTGCCGCATGTTATTGAGTTCAATTCGGATATCAACCATGCCAGCCGCAGCCAGAAAGAGTATCTGCCGGCTGTAGAGCGATATGCTTCTGCAGCACATGTACTGGGTCTTTCCAGTTACAACCCGGTTATGGGTGTCAGATCGCTTGTAAACTGGACACAGTTTATGATGAAAGAAATGGCAATTCCGATGCGGATCTCTGAGTTAAAAACTATCAGTGCTGTAGAATATTTCGATGCACTGGATGAGATGTCTGAAAATGCTCTGAAAGATGGCTGTACCGCAACAAATCCGCGTCCGGTCACAAAGGAGCAGATCAAACATATTTATACAAAGCTCTGGTAAACCAGTGGGGAAACCCGCAGGCAGACAAAGCTCTGTGATCGACTGCACATAGCGGACATTGCAGATATAAGGAGGTGTATCCTGACAGGATGGCACCTCTTTTTACGCGGGCAACGAGCCAGAGTCCGTGCTTGCATGAGATCCTGCGTATGTAACGGGATAACTGTAAAAGCTGCAAAGCTATGGTATGAGGACGATAATGCAAAAACTGTGTATGAAAGGGTGAAACGTTTCGAGCTGTAGAATGCTTACCGGTAAGAACCGGCAAAGGACAAAGCAGGCGAGACGGGTATGCTGTAGGCAAAAGGCCACACTGCAAAGGGGGAAGTTACAGTGGCAGCAACAATTAAAGATATCAAAGAAGAAACAGGGCTTTCTCTTGCCACGATTTCAAAGTACTTAAACGGAGGAAAAGTACTCGAGGAGAATGCCCAGCGCATCCGTGCAGCCGTTGAAAAGCTGCATTATCAGCCAAATGAGATGGCCAGAAGTCTGGTGACGAACAGAACACATACCGTTGGTATTATCTGCTATAGTGTGGCAGCTTTGTTTGCAGGTATGATGATCAAACATGTGGGGGATTATCTGCGGCAAAAGGGGTATGGTGTACTGATCTGCGATTCAGATAACAGTGAAGCACTGCAGGAAGAAAATATCCGCTTCATGATCAATAAGAAAGTGGATGGTATCATTCTGATTCCGGTGTCAGCAAAGCCGACAGCGCTTCATCTGGCAAAAGAGGCACATATACCTCTTGTCCTCCTGGACCGAGATGTAAAGGGAGGCGGTTACGATGTCGTAACTGTCAACAATTATGAGGCTTCGGTGAAGCTGCTGGAATGTCTGACCGAAAAGCATCATGAAAAGATCGCACTGATTAGTTCAGAATCGCATTTATCCCATGTGGAACGTAACCGGGCTTATTTTGATGTGATGCACAGAGAGGGACTGACGATCAATCCGGAGTATATTTTCCTGGATGCACATTCTGTAGAAGCCGGTTACTCACTGATGAAAAAACTGCTGGATCTGCCAGAACGGCCGACAGCGGTATTTTCCACGGGATACGATTTTAATCTTGGCATTGTAATGGCGCTGAATGAAGCAGGTCTGAAGCTCCCGGATGAAATGTCCGTTGTGGGTTTTGATGATCTTTTGCTTCCACGCATTCTGCATCCGCAGCTGACGGTCATGGCACAGCCGATGGAAGAACTGGGTGTGGCGGCAGCGGCACTTTTGCTGAAACGCATCGAGAAAAAATCAACAGATAAGGTGGAACATGTTGTCCTTGAGACAAAACTTCTTGAGGGAAATTCCGTTATGGAGCTGCCGTTTGCCACTGTTAAAAAATAGACAGACAAAAATGCGGAAAAGCGTTTACAATTCCAAGATTAAATAGTATAATCATTACACGCGAAACGTTTTGAGTGAAAACGTTTTTGTGAAAGTTGTCCAGTGTAAATGTGTCACAGAGTGTCGAAATACTGTGACTTTTTATATTGCGGCACACCAAAAAAAATGTTGGGAGGAAGAAAATTGGAAAAGATCAAACAAAATCCAATCGTAAAGAAGCTGGGACTCAACAGGATCCTTCTTGTATGTATCCTGATCCTGATGTTCATAGTCTTCAAAGTTGCACTGGGTGCTAAGTTCCCGGTAGCGGAGAGTATTACAGCCACTTTGAACTATGTATACTTCCTTGGCTTCTTGTCACTCGGTGTAACTTTCGTAATTGCAACAGGTGGTATCGATTTCTCTATCGGACCGGTTATGTTCTGTTGCGCACTGGTTTCAGGTTACTGCCTGAATTCTTACCACGTACCGTTAGTAGCTTCCATGATCATCAGCGTACTGATCGGTCTGGCTTTCGGTATCTTCAACGGATGGCTGGTAGCGTATATGTCCGTACCGCCGTTCATCGTATCCATGGCTTCCATGAATATTGCCAAGGGTATTGCATCCGTATTCACAAAGACACAGTCTGTCAGCTGGCCGCAGAGTGCTGATCCGGTCAATGGCTGGTTCAGAAATATCGTATCCTTCAAGGGATTTCCGGTAGGTCTGGTCGTATTCCTGGTAGCTGCTGTACTGTGTGGTATCGTTCTTTACAATACCAAACCTGGTCGTTACATTCTCTGCCTTGGTTCCAACCGTGAGGCCGTACGTCTTTCCGGTGTTAATACCAAGAAGTGGGAGATGCTGGCTTATGTAATCTGTGGTCTGTTAGTTGGTATCGCTTCTCTGTTCTTCGTAGCAGCATACACAACAGTTCAGCCGGGTTACGGCGATCAGTACAACAATGAGGCCATTGCAGGCTGCGTTATGGGTGGTACATCCATGGTCGGCGGTCTGGCTTCTATCGGTGGTACTGTGATCGGTGTGGCTATCATTTCACTTCTTCAGCAGGGTATCATGGCATTCGGTCTTGGTAAAGGTCAGCAGATGATCATTACCGGTATCATCGTAATCGTAGCCGTATATGCCGACGTATCCGCAAGACGCAGAAAGAACTAATCGGAAAGGAGAAGAGAATGGGCGAAGTTATTTTAACAATGAAAGACATTGACAAATCTTTCCCGGGCGTACATGCTCTGGATCATGTAAACTTCGAAGTAAAACGCGGTGAAGTACATGCTCTGATGGGAGAGAACGGTGCCGGAAAATCTACCCTGATGAAAGTTCTGACAGGTATCTATAAGAAAGATTCCGGTACTATTACATATGAAGGTAAAGAGACCGAGTTCCACAGCACCCGTGAAGCACAGGATGCCGGTGTCGTTATCGTACACCAGGAGCTGAACATGGTCGGCGACCTTACCGTAGCACAGAATATCTTCATCGGACGTGAGCCGAAAAAGGGCTTCAAGATCGATGACAAGAAAATGATCGAAGAGTCCAAAAAGCTGTTCGAAGAGTTGAATATCGACATCAACCCGAGAGAAAAGATGAGCAACCTTACCGTAGGTAAGCAGCAGATGTGTGAGATCGCAAAAGCTATTTCTCACAAAGCAAAGGTTATCATCTTCGATGAGCCGTCTGCAGCCCTGACTGAAAAAGAGATCGCAGACCTGTTTACAATTATCCGTGACCTGCGTGAAAAACAGCTGGGTATCGTATATATCTCCCATCGTATGGATGAGATCAAGGTTATTACAGACCGTGTTACTGTCATGCGAGATGGTGGCTATGTAGGTACTCTGATCACAAAGGACAGCTCCAAAGAGGATATCATCAATATGATGGTTGGCCGTGTTATCTACGAGGATCCGAAGACCCAGAGTGCCGTTCCGAAGGATGCACCGGTCGTTCTGAAAGTAGAACACTTAAATGCCGGCAAGATGGTTCAGGATGTCAGCTTCGAGCTGCATAAGGGTGAAATCCTTGGTTTCTCCGGACTGATGGGTGCAGGACGTACCGAGACAGCCAGAGCACTGTTTGGTGCAGATCCGAAGACCAGCGGCAAGATCTCTGTTATGGGTAAAGACGGTCAGCTTCACGAAGTGACCATCCACAGTCCGCAGGATGCTGTTAAAGCCGGTATCGGTTATCTGTCTGAGGACAGAAGACGTTACGGTGTCGTTGTACAGAAGTCTATCGTCGAGAATACAACACTGGCCACCATGGAACAGTATACCTCCGGCCTTCTGATCAATAAGGGTAAAGAGAAAAAAATCACCCAGAAGTATATTGAAGAGCTGGCAACTAAGACACCGAGCGCAGATCAGCTTGTTGTCAACCTGTCCGGTGGTAACCAGCAGAAAGTCGTTATCGCTAAATGGCTGGTTCGTGACAGTGAGATCCTGATCTTCGATGAGCCAACCCGTGGTATTGACGTTGGTGCCAAGAATGAGATCTATAAGTTAATGAATAGACTGGCAGCTGAAGGTAAATCCATTATCATGATTTCTTCAGAAATGACAGAGATTCTCCGTATGAGTGACCGTATCATTGTTATGTGTGAAGGTAAGAAGACCGGTGAGATCGACATTGCCGAGGCTACACAGGAAAATATCATGGATAAGGCCACAAGAGATATTCAGGATTAAGGAGGAGAAGAGTCATGACAAAGAAGAAAAAAAGCCTGTTAAGCGACCAGAGAATCATTGTTTGTCTGGTTATTGCTGCATTGATTATCATCTTCTCTCTGCTGAGCAAGGAGTTTAGAAGATACACGACGTTCCTTAGTATGTTCGATTTCTCATACTATGACACACTGATGGCCATTGGTGTTACATTCCCGCTGATCACAGCCGGTGTTGACCTTTCCATCGGTACTGGTATGGTTTGTTATGCGCTGATCGGTGGTACACTGGTCCGCAGCTATAACTGTCCGATCGTCGTTGCTATGCTCGTTTGTGTTGCTCTGGGACTGATCTTCGGTCTCTTAAACGGTATTCTGATCGGTGTGATGGATCTGGCACCGTTTCTGGCAACACTGTGTACTATGATGATTACCCGTGGTGTTGGTTCCCTTTTCAGTGCCACACCGTGGCCGACAACAGGACAGCCGGGTGGATGGTTCCATTCTATCTTTAAGCTGACCTTCGGTTCCGGACGTAGCGCTACACGTATCCCGATCGGTCTTCTGCTTATGGTCATTTTAGTACTGGTTATGGAGTTCGTCCTGAACCATACCAAATTTGGCCGTTACACGATCGCTATCGGTTCCAACAAGGAAGCTACAAGACTTTCCGGTATCAATGTCAAGTTCTACCATGTTATGGTATATGTTATCTGTGGTCTGTTCGCAGGTCTTGCAGCCATCGCATATGCAGCTGTAACACCGACTGTACAGCCTGGTACAGGTGCCGGACTTGAGATGGATGCCATCGGTGGTGTATTCGTTGGTGGTGTATCCGCATCTGGTGGTTACGGTTCCGTACTTGGTTCCTTTGCCGGTATCTTTGTTATCATGCTGTTAAAGACAGGTCTTCCGTACATCGGTCTGGAAGCCAACTGGCAGCAGATCATCACCGGTCTGGTACTGATTTTTGCCGTACTGATCGATATTATGAAACGGAAACGTGCAGTTGTTGCATAAGTCAAAATAAACTGCAGGTGATTATAAGAGCAGATTTTTTGATACATTGTATAATGCTATCCGGGAATCTGCTCTTTTATTTACGCGGGCAACGAGCCAAAGTCCATGCTTGCATGAGACCTTGGCGACTGCCGCGATAACCTGAGAAATTCACGGAGCGCGTTTCTCATGGTTGCCCTGACCTATAAAAGAAGGCTTCAGTGCGGAATTTGTTATAGTATATTTAAACTTGTGAGAGTATATATGGTGATCCTGTGCCGGATTTGTACAAAGTGAAATATTAACTGTTCGAACTTAAGCAGAACTTATTTCCAGAATCTGGGTAAAATATACTAAAATATTCCTTAAAAAAACGTCAATTTGTCGAAAAACACAAAGAGTATTGACAAATGGATGTGCAAGGTGCAATAATAAGAGAGCGTTAGAAATCGTAACGTATGAGTGGATATGTGATGGCGAAACGTTTAGTTTTGACATTTCATATAAAAAGGAAAAGATCAAAAAAAAGATCCAAGGAGGAACACTAACATGAAAAAGAAAGTTTTAGCATCCGTTCTGAGTGCAGCAATGGTTGCAACAATGTTCGCAGGATGCGGATCCAGCTCCAGCGCAACACCGGCAAGCTCTGCAGCTCCGGCTTCCAGCGCAACACAGGAAGCTTCCGCAGCACCGGAAAGCTCCGCTACAGCAGAAGCATCTGATGCAGAGGTATCTGAAGCACCGGCAGCTTCCAGCACAGCAGCTGAGACAGGCGATGATGCTACAAAACAGTTCGATGGACTGACAGCTAATGAAGCTTACGAATTCCCGATGATGGTTAAATCCTTCCAGTCTACATACTGGCAGGCAGCTGTTAAAGGTATGCAGCAGGCAGCTGATGAGCTGGGTGTTAAATTTAACGCACAGGGACCGAACTCCGAGTCCGATATCGCTGATCAGGTTAACATGATCAACACAGCTATCAACACCAACCCGAAGGGTCTTGGTCTGGCAGCTTGTGATACAAGCTCCGTACTGGATGCTCTGCAGACATGTGCAGACAAGAATATCCCGGTAGTTTGCTTCGATACTGGTGTTACTGACGCTCCGGAAGGTTCCGTAGTTTGTACAGTAGCTACAGACAACGCTCAGGCTGGTTCTGTTGCAGCTGATCATATGTATGAAGCTCTGAAAGACATTATCGCTAATGCTGATGGCCAGGTTATCATCGGTGAGGTTAACCAGGATGCTACAGCTCAGAACATCCAGCAGCGTGGTTTAGGTTTCATCAACAAGATGATCGAACTGGTTAAAGCTGATGGCAAGACTGTTGCTGTATCCGGTAACGAGTTCTATGTAAACGGTGCTGAAGGCGCTGACGGCGATGCTGCATCTGCAGACGTTGTTATCGAGGTTGCCGTACCGGCTCAGACAACTGTAGAGCTTTGCTCCACAGAGGCTCAGACAATCCTTTCCAAAGATAACGTAATCGGTATCTTCGGTTCCAACCAGGTTTCCGCAGAGGGTGTTCTGGCAGCTAACGCTAACCTGAACGTTCTTGGTAGCGACTTCGCTAACGGTGATGTTCTTGGTGTTGGTTTCGATGCTGGTTCTATCATCAAAGCAGCTGTTACAGATGGCACATTCTACGGCGCTGTTACACAGTCTCCGCTGATGATGGGTTACTACGCAATCTACGCTCTGACAGCAGCAGCTAACGGACAGGAACTGCAGGATGTTCCGACATCTGGTTACTGGTATGATTCTACTAACATCAACGACGAGAGCATCGCTCCGAACCTTTACGACTAATCTTAAAGGCTTCGTAAGTTGTTAGTAAACAGAATATGTAAGTAATAATGAGGGAAGTACCTTAGGGTGCTTCCCTTTTTAGTGTATATATGCTACACTTTTGCCGGATTCGTAGAGACAAAACGTTTCCTGAGGAGGATTATTATGAGATTACTTATCGTCAGACATGGGGATCCGGATTATGACCATGATTCCCTGACAGAAAAGGGATTCCGTGAAGCAGAGCTGCTTTCGGAAAAACTGAAAAAAGAAAAACTGGATTATATTTATGTATCGCCGATGGGACGCGCCCAGCGTACCGCGGAGCCAACGCTGAAGAAACTGGGAAAGACAGCACTGACCTGTGAATGGCTGCGGGAATTTTCCCCTCAGATCATGCGTCCGGATGTTACAGAAAAGAAAATGATTGTCTGGGACTGGCTGCCCCAGGATTGGCTTGCAGATCCTGCCTATGCAGATCCGGCCAGATGGTGTGATACAGAGATCATGAAAGCCGGACATGTGCGTGAGGAATATGAATGGGTGATCCGTAATTTTGATCAGGTGCTGGCTGCCCATGGCTATGTGCGTGACGGAGAAGCCTACAGGGTGGAAAAGGAGAATCAGGATACACTGGTATTTTTCTGTCATTTTGGATTACAGTGTGTATTGCTGAGTCATCTGATGAATGTGTCGCCTATGACGCTCTGGCATTTTATGAGTGCTGCACCATCAAGCGTGACAACGATTTATACCGAGGAACGCCGGGAGGGTATGGCTGTTTTCCGTATCAACAGTTATGGTGATCAGTCTCACTTGTATGCCGGAGGAGAGAAACCGTCCTTCGCTGCACGTTTCTGTGAAAATTACCACAATACAGAGCAGAGGCATGATTAAATGTGCTGTTTGTAACTGTACAGATGCAGTTGCAATTTTCCTTTGCAGCTAAAGAGTCATTTGTGTGATAGATACAGAACAATATGCACAGAAAACAGCGCAGATATTTGTCAAAAAATGCAGATAATGGATTGACAGAACAAAAGATCGGATTATAATGATTGGTAGTGCCAATTTTGGTACTACCAATTTTTTACTGTGCGTATGGCAAATGATCCAGAGGATAATTTTTGATTGCCATAGCATATAAAAGAAAGCTCCAGTGGAGGTTTCTTTTATCAGGTAATTTATATAACAGGAGAGAGAAAACAAATGAAGTATGTGAAGCAGTTTGTGATCATTATCGCAATCTCATTTATCGGTGAGTTCTTAAAATATGTGCTGCCGCTGCCGGTACCGGCCAGTATCTACGGCATGGTGCTGATGTTTGCAGCCCTGCTTACCGGAGCGCTGAAACTGGATGATGTAAAGGATACGGCAAAGTTTCTGATTGAAATTATGCCCCTGATGTTCATTCCTGCAGGTGTGGGATTAATGGTATCCTGGAATACTTTAAGACCTCTGCTGATCCCGGTGGCTATCATCACTGTTGTAACGATCATCACCGTTATGATCGTCAGTGGTCATACCGCCCAGTTTGTACTGAAACGACAGGAAAAAGGAGGAAAAAAAGATGCAAAGTCTGCTGACTGACAGTGTATTTTTTGGTGTGACTTTAAGTATCGTTGCCTATCTGGTGGGCGATCTGCTCAAAAAGAAAACGGGACTTGGTTTTTTTAATCCGCTTCTGATTGCGATTGCCATCTGTATTGCTGTACTGGCAGTGTCTGGTGTAGACTATGATACTTATAATGAGAGTGCACATTATCTGAGCTGGTTTCTGACGCCTGCAACGGTCTGTCTGGCGGTGCCCCTGTATGAACAGCTGGAATTATTAAAGAAAAACTGGCAGGCGATGCTTCTTGGTATCGGTGCCGGTGTCCTGACAAGTGTAGTGACTGTTTTTGTGCTGGCAAAGCTTCTTGGACTGAATCATCAGGAATATGTCACCCTATTGCCAAAGTCGATCACGACAGCTATCGGAATGGGTGTATCTGAGGAACTGGGTGGTTATGTGACAATTACAGTAGCGGTTATCATTATTACCGGTGTGCTGGGAAATATTCTTGCAGAGCTGATCTGCAAGATATTCAAGATTGAGCATCCAATTGCGAAAGGACTGGCGATCGGTTCGGCTTCCCATGCGATCGGTACGGCAAAAGCAATGGAAATGGGCGAGGTCGAAGGTGCGATCAGCAGTCTTGCAATCGCTGTGGCCGGTGTGCTGACAGTGGTTGCCGCTTCAGTATTTGCCAATCTTCTGTAAAAAGGAGCGGATGATTTGAGCGGACAGGAATACGAGAAAGCATTTCAATACATATACCGTCTGATTCTTGACGGAACGGCAAAGCCGGGGGATAAACTTCCCACGGAGCGTGCGATCGCAGAGACGCTTGGTATCAGCCGAAATTCAACCAGGGAAGCTTTGAGCATCTTTCTGGCCATGGGTATGATCGAGAGACGACAGGGCTCCGGCAATTATGTGGCGGGAAATTTTGGCCCGGCCTTAAAGCAGATGATCTATATGATGCTGGCGATCAATACGACGAGTCAGCGGGATATCTGTGCCTTTCGAAAACATATGGAAAAGGCAGCCTGCGCAGCAATATATGAGATGGAGAAACCGGAGGACTGGTGTGCAGGACTGGAACAGATTTTGAATACACCTGCGGAAACGATCGAAGATGAGATTGAAAGGGACCGGGCCTTTCACTATGACCTGATCTGTGAGACAAAGAATACCTTCTGGATCACGATCATGGATGCTGTTGTGGAGGTCTACCGGGAATGGATCGACCGGTGTCTGCGAAGAGTATCGGAAGCTTTGCGGCAGGAGCTTGGAGCTGTACACCGGGAGATACTGGAAGGTCTGAAAAACGGGGATATGAAACGCTGCAATGCGGCGATCGAGAAACATTATGGTATTATAGATACAGCGATGGAGGTAGAAGAATGAAGTACGATCTGCTGATTTTTGATCTGGACGGAACGATTCTGGATACACTGGAGGATCTGAAAGAAAGTACCAATTATGCGTTGGATTTCCATGGATTTCCGAAGCGTACGCTTGATGAGGTGCGCCGGTTTGTCGGCAATGGGATCGGAAAGCTGATTGAGCGGGCCGTACCGGCAGGAACTCCGGAGAAAGAGACAGGGCGTGTTCTGGCGACGTTTAAGCGGCATTACGGTGAGCACTGTGCGGATCATACAAAACCATATGAGAAGATTCCTGCATTTTTAAAGGTGGTACGGGAAAAGGGCTGCCAGACGGCGGTGGTATCCAATAAAGCGGATTTTGCTGTGCAGGATCTGTGTGAGCAGTATTTTCCGGGGATGTTTGACTTTGTGGTCGGTGAAAGAGAAGGAATTCGCAGAAAGCCGTGTCCGGACAGTGTGAACGAAGTGTTGAAGACGCTGGGAAAGACGAAAGAACAGGCAATTTATGTCGGGGATTCCGATGTGGATGTGGAGACAGCGAAAAATGCCGGGATGCCGGTGATCGGTGTGAGCTGGGGCTTTCGGGGACGGGAGTTCCTTGAAGCACACGGGGCTGAGTGGATTGCGGATACACCGGAAGATCTCTGGAAATTTATAGAAGAGTAGTGTAGAATGAGGGTGGACGTCAGCAGACTGGATAGTAGCGGTGGCAGAATCTTTTGGCGTCCATGTTGCAGACGTTCAGGTGGATGACACCAGGTTTGCAGCTTCCCGCCGGATGTGGGAGCGGGTGTATTCGCTGCGTTTGCTGATGCAAACGCAGCTCAGGACACCCTCATCTGCCGCCTGGTATGCGGCAGATGCCCACATCCTCTGGTCAACTGCGAACCAAGTGTCATCACACCTTCTCTTTATGCAACATGGACTCCAAAAGATTCTGCCACCGCTACTATCCAGTCTGCTGCCTGATTTTGAAGTACAGTAAGGAGAGGGTATATGAAATTAACGATGTTAGGCACAGGCAATGCGCTGGTGACGGAGTGTTATAATACGTGTTTTGTGATTTCGGACGGGGACAGACATTTTCTGGTTGATGGAGGTGGCGGCAACGAGGTGCTGCACCGGCTGAAAATGGCGGGGATTGACTGGAAGAATATTCATGATATTTTTGTGACGCACAAGCATATCGATCACCTGTTGGGGATTGTCTGGATGGTTCGGCTGATCTGCCAGAATATGGCAAAGGGCACGTATGAGGGCGAGGCTACGATCTACGGACATGATGAGGTGATCAGTCTGGTTCGGGAACTGGCGGAAAAACTGCTGCAGCCGAAACAGACAAGGTTTCTCGGAGACCGACTGCATCTGGACGTTGTAGAAGATGGAGACACGAGAGAAATCCTCGGGAAAGCTGTGACATTTTTTGATATTGATTCCACAAAAGCAAAACAGTTTGGCTTTACCATGAACATGGGAGAGGGTAAAAAGCTGACCTGCTGTGGTGACGAACCATATAATCCCTGCGAGAAGAAGTATGCTGAAAACAGCACATGGCTGTTGCACGAGGCTTTCTGCCTGTACGGTGAAGCAGATATTTTCTCTCCGTATGAGAAACATCATTCCACGGTGAAGGATGCCTGTGAGCTGGCAGAAGCGCTGGAGGTGGAGCATTTGATCCTGTATCATACGGAGGATAAGAATATCAGACATCGCAAGAAGCTGTATACAGCTGAAGGGCGGCAGTATTATCATGGCCATCTGTTTGTGCCGGAGGATCTGGAAAAAATAGATTTATAATGGCAAGGCAACAGCTGTCTGTGGGAAATTATAAATACAGAACTGATAGGATAGAAAACAATATAAAGTAAGAAGATAAGGCAGGTACTGTCAGAACATCTGGCGGTACCTGTCGTTTTTTATTTACGCGGACAACGAGCCAAAGTCCGTGCTTGCACGAGACCTTGGCGACTGCCGCAATAACTTGAGAAACTCGCAAAGCGTGTTTCTCATAGTTAAGAAAAAATCAGAGAATCACGTGTTTGAAGATGCTGACGCATAGAGTCCGTGACGTTTCCGGTAAAGATAGTAGCCGATAAACAAAAGGGATGTGGTGATCCAGGTGATGGGGTAATTTGCACACAGCATCGGGATCCCAGGATGCAGTGGCACGACGCCAAGTGTCCAGATGATCCTTAAAATGCAGACACCAAACAGTGTCAGAAGCATCGGAATGATCACATCGTTCATGCCTCGCAGGACGCTGGAGAGAATCTCCACAAAGCTGAAGACTGCATAAAAAGGCGTTATAAGATGCAGAACCTGTATGCCAAGACGGATAACTTCCGGGTCACTGGTAAAGATCATTATAAGCGGTCTGGCAAAGATAAAAAATACCAGACTGATCATCACACAGGTACCCTGATGCAGCAGTAAGCAGATCCGGGTACCTTTCTGTATGCGCTCGTACTTTCCGGCTCCGTAATTTTGTCCGGTAAAGGTCGTGGCAGCGACACAGTAGGCACCACTGACCATCCAGAAAAATGCCTCAATTTTGGCCTCGGCAGCCCAGGCGGCGACAGCTGATGTTCCGTAGCCGTTGATGGCTGCCTGGATGATCAGGTTGGCAAAGCTGTACATGACTGTCTGAAAACCGTCCGGGATACCGACATAGAGCTGGGCAGACAGGCAACGTCTGTGGCAGCGGATCCGGGACAGGACAAGGGGAGCCTGCGGTGTGCGCATCAGAAAAACAGTCACCAGAACAGCACTGACAAGCTGTGACAGCACTGTGGCGAGCGCAGCACCGGCAATGCCGAGATGAAACAGGACAACAAAGACAATATCCAGAAAAATGTTCAGAAAACAGCAGACGATCAGGGCATATAACGGTCGTCTGGAATTCCCCAGAGCACGCAGGATAGCTGAACCGATATTAAAAATCAGCACAAAAAGGATACCACCATAATAGATCCGCAGATACAACGCGGAATCTGTCATCAGCTCTGTTGGATTGTGCATGGCGGTCAGGGATGGTGCTGCAGAAAAAATCCCGACAATTGTAAACAGGATACCGCCGACAATGGCATAGGCATAGGCTGTATGTATATTATCGGACAGCCTTTTTTTATCGCCTGCGCCGTAGGCCTGCGCAATGATCACACCGGAGCCGGCGGACAGCCCGGTAAAAAAACCGATGACCAGATTGATGATCTGTGCTGCCGATCCTCCGACACTGGCCAGTGCATCAGTTCCGACAAAGCGACCGACAATGATCATATCGACTGTATTATATAATTGCTGAAAAAATGTGCCAAAGACGATGGGAAAGAAAAAGAGCAGGATCTGCTTCGTGATCGATCCCTCTAAGATGGGATTGGCATAGCTTTCTTTTGTATGCATAAAAGACCTCTTTCCATGTATTCGTAAATATCTGCATTGTACCATTGAAAAACGGAAAAAACAATATCAGGGATTTTTGATGTTGTCAGTACCGGAAAACAGGAGAAAGATAACTATTTCTTGCATTAACAGGAAGAAAAGCGTGGTATAATATTAAATATATAGCTTCCTTTTGAAAAAAAGTACATAGGAGGGAATATTATGACGACGGTAGAACAGCTTGACGCTCTGCAGCATCAGGCGTATACAGATCCGGTTCTCAGGCAGCAGCTTCTGAACAGCGTTGCAGCAGTCAATCCTTTACAGGAATTTTGCAGGATTGCACGGGCAGTGGGCTATGAGCTTTACCCGATGGAAGTGATCTGCGCAGGCGAAGAGTTTCATGCGGCGATGAAGCGCAGTACAAATGGTGGTGGAGAAAATTCTCCGAAACTTTCCGGACAGGACGACTTTTTTGAACTGTTTATTGCCGGTTTGCAGCAGGAAACATAAAAGTATCGAAAAGCAGAGCTGTATTGTATAAAGAAATATGCACAGATAAAAAAGATAAAAAACACCATAAAACAGCAAAAAATTATGATATAATAAGTGAAATAATATAGTCAGGGGGAAGAGCGTATCAAATTTCGATATAAACATAGAAAAAAAGAAAATCAGATCCGGCGCTATCTGATTCCGTTTTTGGCGTTTGTGCTGGCTACAGCTGCGGGGTTGTTTTTTTTCTTTAAAGGGCTGAATGCATCGGTAGATCAGTATACCAGACAGACGCTTAAAAATTATGTATCCAAGCAGTGTGAACATATGCGTTCTCTTTTGGATATCCACTATGAATATCTGACCAGTATCGCGGAACATGTGGCAGACCAGGATGAACTGATCACAGAGAAAACTCTGCAGCTGATCGATTCGCTGGATGACCATGCAGATATACAACTGATGGCTTTAATGGAGCCGGATGGTACGGCACATTACAGTGATGGTACAGAGAAAAATGTCAGTTACCGTGCGTATTTCCAGAAAGCACTCTCCGGAGAGCGCGCGCTCAGCGAACCTCTGGAGAGCAGTGTGAATCAGAATATCCGTATTGTTCTGGCGGTACCGGTACAAAAGGATAATCGGATCATCGGTGTACTGGCGGGCTCCTATGATGTGACTTCTATCAGTCAGCTGCTGTTAAATGATCTGTTTGACGGAGAGGGCTACAGCCTGATTGTTAATGCCAAGGGAGAGATCGTAGGGTTTGATGGTACAGGCCCTTACAGAAAGCTGACGTACGGTGATAATTTCTTTACATACTATGACGAAAAGATTATGACAGGTGCTGCCTCTCTGGATAAGGTGCGTACGGACTTTGCAAAACATCATAAGGGGATTGTTCTTATGCAGAATCCTGAGGAGGATGGTGCCAGACAGTATATGTCCTACGCTCCGCTAGGTATTAATGGCTGGATGATCTGTTACGTACTGCCAGAGGATGTGGCACAGGAGTCTTACAGTTTTATCGAAAACTATGAGGTCAATCTGATCCTTGGTTTTCTGGTTATAGTCAGCGTGATGCTGATTTATATTGGCGTTTTTGTGACGCAACGCAATATATTGCTGAAACGTGCAGCGCAGACAGATGCACTGACCGGTGTTTACAATAAAAAGAACACCGAGGAAAAAATCAATCGATTGCTTCACAATCCTGCAGACAAGGGGCAACACGCATTTCTGATCATAGATGTGGATAACTTTAAACATATCAATGACACCTATGGTCATGCAGTGGGAGACAGTGTTCTTAAAGAATTCGGTAAAATACTGCAGGAGTATTTCCGGGAGAATGATATCATCGGAAGGATCGGTGGCGATGAGTTTGTTGTACTGATGCAGGGCATTGAAGAAAGCTTTGTGGCGGAAGAAAGGGCCAAAGTGCTTGGCGAGGAGGTCATCGGTCATACTTTTCCGGGATATCCGGAGCGTTTAAGTATCAGCATCGGTATAGCACTTTCGCCGGACTGTGGAACTGCCTACATGGAATTGTATCAGTGTGCGGACCATGCTCTGTATGCAGTCAAGCATTCCGGCAAAAACAGCTGCTGCGTCTGTCCGGATCTGAAAGCTGCAGGTAAGTAAAACAGATACAATACGCTGTGAAGCGTAAAAATGACAACAGGAGGAATATAAAATGTTCGTAAAAAAAGATGTACATGAATTACAGCAGAATGTATTTACAGAGATTGGCAAAAACTGGATGCTGATTTCAGCAAAAAATCCGGAAGGCAAAGTCAATACGATGACTGCCAGCTGGGGAGCCATGGGTGTGCTCTGGGGAAAGGAGACTGTCACTGCCTATATTCGCCAGAGCCGCTATACCAAAGAATTTGTCGATGCGCAGGAGTACTTTACAATAAGCCTCTTTGATGGCTGTAAAAAGGAACTGGGAGTATTGGGCTCTGTGTCTGGCCGCGACAAAGACAAGATTGCTGAGGTTGGATTTACAGTAGAAGAAGTTGAGGGACAGCCGGCTTTTGCCCAGAGCAAATGTGTACTGATCTGCAAAAAGATGTACCAGGCAGATATTCCGCTGGAGAGCATGTCAAAAGAGGTTCGTGACAAATGGTACGGCGATGGTGACTACCATACGATGTATATCGGTGAAATTGTTGGCTGTTACGTGAACGAGTAAAACAGGAGATATTGTATAGCAATGTTTTAAAGCATCCGTAAAAGAAAAGTATCGATCAGTATCGATCAGTATGCATCGGCCGGACGTTTTGCGTGGTTTGACTGTGTACTGGCCAATGAAGAAAAAGCGGGACAGATATTCACGGTGATGTGACTGTCCCGCTTTTTTTGTGAAAATATATCAGATCAGCTGCAATGTTTTTAAAATATACAGCCATCCTGTCAGGGTAAAGGCACTGCACAGGGTGGTCAGCATGATGACGCTGGAGCTTAGAGTGCCTTCGTGCCCCATGTTCTTTGCCATGACAAAGCAGCTGACGGTGGTGGCAGAACCGAGCATGACCAGAATGGCGATCAGTTCACTTTCACGGAAACCGAAGTGGATGGCAATGGGCAGAAACAGGGCACACAGACCGACGAGCTTGATAAAGACAGCACACAGGGACGGCCGGAGTTTGCCCAGAGCTTTATGAATATCGAAGGAAGCTCCCATGGCCATGAGACCGAGCGGGGTGGCAGTGTGGGCCACATTTTCTATGGTTTTCTGGAAAATACCACCGTAGGGAAGTCTGAACATCGACCATAGCAGACCGGTCACGATGCCGATCAGGATCGGGTTGGTGAGAATGCCGTGTATAGTCTTTCTGACAACGGATCTGTCCAGCTTACCCTTGTTTTCCGGTGTAAAGATGGAGAGTACGATGACTGCGATGACATTATACAGCGGTACGCTGCCGATGATCATCAGCGGAGCCATGCCGGAGTTGCCATAGATATTTTCAATAAAGGCGATGCCAAGCAGTGCGGCACTGCTGCGATAGGAGGACTGGATAAATTCGCCCCGGAGACTCTTGTCCTTTAAGAAACCGGAAAGCAGAAATACCAGAAGAATGCTGAGTAATGTGGCCACAAAGCAGAAAATGATGAATTTCGGGTTCCAGATCTGAGAAAAATCCACAGAGGCCAGATCGCCAAACAAAAGCACCGGCAGAGGGACCAGAAAGACAAAACGGTTCATTTTAGAAGCAAATACGTCATCAATCCATCCGATCTGGTGAAGGACGAAACCAAGAACCATCAGAAGAAAAATGGGAACGGTGGCGTTTAAACTGAAAATAAGATTTTCCATATGTATACCTGACCTTTCGGTATGCCATTGTAGCAGAAAAATGAGAAAAAAACAGCAGAAAAATACAAAAAGCTGTAGTAACGGAAAAGAAATATACGTTATTATAGATGTAACACAAGAGAAAACGTCACATAACTCCGGAGGAATACACATGATACTGTATATGGCTATGCTGGATACCGACGAGGATAAGCAGAAATTCTCGGCGGTGTATCACAAGTACAGATATTTTCTGTGGTATCTGGCCAATGAACGGCTGAAGGATGCCATGCTGGCAGAGGATGCGGTACAGGAAACGTTTTTTGCCCTGACCAGACATATGGACAGGATACAGAATCCGGATGCCGTATCTACCCGAAATTTTCTCGCAACGATCACAAAAAACAAAGCCCTGGATATACTCAGAAAACACACCGAGGAACCGACAGAGGATATTCAGACAAAAGCGGATATCCAGGGAGAGGATGCGCTGGAAATCTGTATCTGCCGGGAAAGTTACGAAGAGCTCTGTAAGGCGATTGAAGCGCTGGATGAGATCTATCGTGTGGTTTTTGAATATAAGTATCTGCATGAACTGTCAGACGGGGAGATTGCAGATCTTCTTGGCATTACAAAAAAGACGGTCAATGTCCGGATTTTCAGAGCGAGAAAGAAGCTGCAGGCCATACTGACACAGACAGGAGGTGCAAAATGACAGAAAAAGCAGGGAACATCTTACAACAGGCACTGGAAGAACAGATGGAAAAGGAAGCCATGCAGGTTCCGAAGGAGGATGAGATCAGAACACAGCATTCGTTTTCTTCGGGTTTTCTGAAAGCTATGGCGGACATGGTGGATAAGAAAGAAAAGGTGATCGATATGAAGGGAACAAAGAAAAAAAGATGGCACTGGCGACGGTTTATGAAGGTGGTGGCAGCGTGTCTGGCTCTGGTGCTTGCCTTTGGCGCCGGTGCGGCGGTGACAGATTCCTGGCGGATGGGGTCTTCAAAGGCAGCAATGATGGATATGGCCGGAGAAGCGGAAAGTGCCCAGATGGATGGCGCGTATGAGGAAAGTGCCGAAGAAGGCTATGGCACGGAAACAGCGGCGGCTGCGGATGGAGCTTCTGCAGGGGCGGCTTTAGAAAATAAGGCAGCGGATGAACTTTCCGACACGGAAACGACACAGCAGAAGCTTGTGTATACCAGCCGTCTGACGGTGGATACGACAGAGTTTGATGCCTATGCAGATGCAGTCCGTCAGAAAGTCAGTGAACTGGGTGGATATATTGAACAGTCGGAAGTTTCCGGAGATGCCGAAAATGGTGGCAGAAGTCTCTATATGACGATCCGTGTACCTGCAGAAAAAAGAAATGAGCTGACAGATACGGCAAAAAGCAATGCCAAAGTGAGGAGTCAGTCGGAAAGCGTGGAGGATGTGACGCTGGAATATGTGGATGTCCAGTCACATATCGAGGCTTTGCAGACGGAACAGCAGACACTTCTGGGACTTCTGGAAAAAGCAGATTCGATCGATACGACGCTGGCGATCCAGAATCAGCTGACGGAGGTGCGGTATCAGCTGGAAAGTTACAGCTCACGGCTGAAGGTGATGCAGAACCAGGTGGATTACAGTACACTGGAGCTGAGTGCATATGAGGTGACACGGGTGACAGCAACGGAGAAGGATACATTTCTGACCAGGTTGAAGGACAGATTTGTGGGGAGTCTGACAGCACTGGGAAACGGATGTGAGAATGTGGTGCTGTTTATCCTTGGCGAATTGCCGATTCTGGCTGTTTTGGGTGTGCTTTTGGTGGGCATTGTACTGCTTGTACGGCGTGTGCGAAAAAATAGAAAGACAGGTGATGACCGGGGACTTTCTGACGGTGAAAAGGCAGATGAGATTATAAAGAAAGTGTGAAATAGCGTGAATCCTTAACACAAAACGCCGGGGCTGTGCTATAATGCAACGCAGTCGAAAAGACGGATGGAGGCGTTACAGACTATGGAGAAAATATTGTACGGGATCGTGGAGATTGTGACCAGGATCCATAATGGTATTATGACATGGAACGATTCTTTTGAGACGGTCATGACGGATAAGGAACTGCATTTCTGGGTTATCGGTATTCTGGGGATGCTGATGCTGTTTGTGATTTTTCCGTTGTTTAAGCTGCTGAGTAAGAATCATGTGTTGGTGATTGCGTGGATCTATGTGTTTACATTGATGATCGTTATTACGTTTGCCATTGAGATCGGCCAGGGGATTACCCATACAGGAACGATGGATTTTGCGGATATAGTATTTGGCCTTGTGGGCTTTATGGTGTTGTTTATCATATTTGCCGTGGTGCGGGCGGTTGTGCTGGCAATCATACACTTGCTCTCTCCGAAAGACAGAAAGCGCAGACGTTAACTGGCAGCAAAAGAAGATATCCATACAGTTTTGCGGGGAATGTTGATTGTTGAGTCGAAAATAGCAATATATTGTAGATATGAAAAAAGTTTTCTTGCAAAAAGGGTAAAAATAAGGTATACTCCTGTCTTTAGTAAGCGTTTTCCTGTGCAGTGCACGATGGACTGCAGCGGGGATAAGCAAAAATAGACAAGGATGAGACAGTATGGTTGCCTGGACAAGAAATAAATTTCGCAAGTATCCGGACCTGAAAGAGTTTGTGCTGTATGCGCTGTTTGGGGTAGTGACAGTCTTTGCCAATATTGGTACGTTTATGGCACTTCGGCATTTCGATGTACCTACGGAGTATGCCAATGCGCTGGCATGGCTGATCAGTGTGCTGGTTGCCTACACAACGAATCGGCTCTGGGTATTTAAAAGCACTTCGGATAATGTATGGAAGGAGTTCGGTGTATTTTTCTTTTACCGTTTTCTGACCGGTATTTTTGATGAGATTATTGTTGTAGTACTGGTAGAAATGACGGGCCCGCCTTCGGCGGTATTTTCAGATCGGATTTGGGAGCTTCTGGTTAAGAGCGGTTCCAATGTGATTGTGATCTTATTAAATTACATATTCAGTAAGAAACGGATCTTCAAGTAAAAGCTGTTATGCATGGTGAGCATGTGTAACAGCTTTTTCGTATATGTATGGAAAAATAATGTAACAGCTCATTTTTGATGACACTTTTTGTCGTACGGTTTTGCATAAAAGCGGGCATACTCTTTATTTCTGCTGCATAGATACTATTACATCTGACGGACAGGCTGTCAGATGTTTTTGTTGCTGTGTAAATGAAAAATGGTCCGGAAGCTTTTTCCCATTTTTCGGTATCAGCTGCATAAACAGCAGCGCAGGAAGAGGAATCAATATGAGAAACCAAACACGCATAACGATCTGTACGATTGTCAGAAACCGGGCATATCTGCTGCCGCATGTATATGAAACATTGCTGGCACAGACAAGATTTCATTTTGAATGGCTGATCATGGATCAGGAGAGGCAGGGACAGCTTCGGATGCTGACATCCGGCTGGCGCGGGCGCACAGAACCTTTTGTGATTCAGGTGGCAGAATGTCAGGAAAATGGAAGAATGCAGGCAGTACAGATGGCATTAGATGTGGCCAGAGGGGAGTATTTCTGTCTGTTGGAGGCAGAGGAGTTTCTGGAGCCGGAAGCTATGGCATGTATTCTGGACTGGCTGGCGCAGATCCAGGGAAATGAGCTCCTGATCGGTGTCAGTGGAGCCAAGTGCTATCTGGACGGGCGCCCCCTGTATAAAAAAGAACCGCGGATTGGTATCCGTGGTTATGTAGATGCCACTTGTCTGGAACGGCAGAAATATGGGTTGGAGACGGAGCGCTTTGATGTGATACGAACCGACATTTTGCGGAAATATCCACTGTTATCCTGTTCGGGGGAAATTGAGACGCCATTACAGCTTACCCTGGATGCACTGGCAATGCAGGGATACCGAATGCGTTGGTATGCACAGGCTGTGTGCCGCGGCGAATATCTTTGTGGCAGCAAAACACTGTATGAGAGACGGCAGGAACGGCGAAATCCCATGAGCTATGCCATGCTGTATAATCACAGGCTTGGCTGCCGGGAACAGTCATTTGGTCAGCGCTTCGATGCAGCGTGCCGGCATGTGGCTCTGTCGTTATGCGCTCACCATCCGGAATATATCTTTAAAAGCCGTGATAAAAAGATGTCTGTCCTGGCTCTTTTGCCGGGGATTTTCCTGGCTATTGGACAGCAGTATCCCTTTACATAATTCTACCTGACGAAATACGCTCTTTTGCCTGAAAAATCAAAATGAATTTGACACCTTTCCAAAATTAAGCTATAATTTATGTACAGTTCTGATGAAATCTGACAATTGAAAGGGTCTATCGTTTTTGTTTGAAAAAGAGAGGGAGAACAAATGTTAAAGGCAGGCGACTATGTGGTACATTCCATGGAGGGCGTGTGTGAAGTTAAATCTATCGTAGAGATGCCAAAGGGCAGAGAACGTGTCAGCTATTATCAGCTCAGTTCCTGGCCGGATGGCAAGACGACCGTATATGTCCCGGTTAAGCAGGATCCGGACAGAGGGGCCAGACTCAGAAAACTGCTTTCCAGCGAGGAGATGCAGCAGGTATTTAAAGGAATCCTTCATGATGAACAGGAGTGGATCAGTGATATCGGTGCCAGGCAGGAATGGATGCTGGGCATCATGAAAGAGGGAGATCCGTACAAGATGGCACGTATGACCCGTATGCTGATGAAAAAAGACCTTGAAAAACCTCTTGGCAGCCGGGATAAAGCAACTCTTCTTACGGCACAGAAAGTCCTGTTTTCGGAAATTGCCATTGTTACAAAGAAGGACTACAGGACCGTACTGGCCAATATCAAGCAGAGCCTCCGTTCTCCAGAGGGAGATCCGCAGCTTATCTAATCGAATATTCTTCATAAAAACAGCCTTTTTCCCATAGAAATTAGCTTCGGAACTTTACAAGCAAGAAGTTAGATGATAAAATTTATAGGATTTTTAAGATCTCTATATACAAAGGAAACAGGCTGTTTTTTTACGCGAGCAACGAGCCAAAGTCTGGGTTTGCACGAGACCTTGGCGACTGCCGCGATAGCCATGAGAAACTCGCAAAGCGTGTTTCTCATAGCTGATAGGCGTCTGGGGAGGAATATTATGAAAAAAGTTGTAAAGTTCGGCGGAAGCTCGCTGGCCAGCGCAGCACAGTTTGAAAAGGTAGGAAAGATCATCCGTGCGGAGGACAGCAGACGTTATGTTGTGCCGTCTGCCCCGGGCAAGCGTTTTTCTTCTGATACCAAAGTAACAGATATGCTGTATGGCTGCTATGCGAAAGCAGAAAAAGAAGAGGATTTTTCCAAAGATCTGGAACAGATCAAAGCCAGATATCAGGAGATCATTGATGGTCTCTCTCTGAGCCTTTCGCTGGATGATGCATTTGAAAAGATCAGAAAAGATTTTACAGATAAAGCAGGTATCCAGTATGCGGCATCCCGTGGTGAATTTTTAAACGGTATGGTGATGGCAGCGTATCTGGGCTTTGCTTTTGTTGATGCGGCAGATGTGATCCGCTTTTTTGAGGATGGTACACTCGATAATGAGACGACCAACCGTCTGCTGGCTGATGCGCTGGATAAGCAGGAGTATGCGGTCATCCCAGGTTTCTATGGCGCCGATGCCAACGGTGTTGTCCGTACATTCTCCCGTGGTGGTTCCGACATTACAGGGTCTTTAGTAGCCCGTGCAGTAAAAGCTGATATGTACGAAAACTGGACTGACGTTTCCGGCTGTCTCGTGACAGATCCGCGTATCGTGGATAATCCGGTGCCGATCGAGGTGATCACCTACAGAGAACTTCGTGAGCTGTCCTACATGGGTGCGTCCGTGCTCCACGAGGATGCAATCTTCCCGGTCCGTTCTGAAGGTATTCCGATCAATATCCGCAATACAAATGCACCGGAAGACAAGGGTACGATGATCGTTGGTGACACCTGCACAAAGTCCGACTATATCATCACCGGTATTGCCGGCAAAAAGGGCTTTGCCTCTGTCACAATTGAGAAAGATATGATGAATGCCGAGGTTGGTTTTGGACGCAAGGTACTGCAGGTATTTGAAGAAAACGGGATTTCCTTTGAACATATGCCGTCCGGTATCGATACGATGACAATTCTGGTACATGAGACTGAATTTGAAGAGCATGAGCAGAAGGTACTGACCGGTATCCAGAAAGCCGTTCATCCGGACCATGTTTCTCTGGAGGCTGATCTGGCACTGATCGCTGTTGTAGGCCGTGGTATGAAATCTGCCCGTGGTACAGCAGGCCGTATCTTTTCCGCACTGGCGCATGCCCGTGTCAATGTCAAGATGATCGATCAGGGCTCCAGTGAGTTAAATATCATCATCGGTGTGGAAAATAATGATTTTGAGACGGCAATCCGGGCAATCTACAATATTTTTGTATTATGTAAATTATAATGCAGGGGGATATTAACGTATGAAGAGAGTATTACTGAAGTTAAGCGGTGAGGCACTCGCCGGAGAAAAACACACAGGCTTTGACGAGCCGACCGTAACTGTCGTTGCAAAACAGGTAAAACAGCTGGTTGATGAGGGTATCGAGGTCGGTATCGTGATCGGCGGCGGTAACTTCTGGCGCGGACGTACCAGCGAGACGATCGACCGTCCGAAGGCTGACCAGATCGGCATGCTGGCTACAATCATGAATTGCATTTATGTATCTGAGATTTTCCGCTCTGTGGGTATGCAGACAGAGGTTATGACACCGTTTACCTGTGGTGCATTTACAACACTGTTTTCCAAGGATGCCGCTGTAGCAGCCTTAGAGCAGAAGAAGGTGGTATTCTTTGCCGGTGGTACGGGACATCCGTATTTCTCCACCGATACGGCGACAGTACTGCGTGCGATTGAGATCGAGGCCGAGACGATTCTGCTGGCTAAAGCCATCGACGGTATTTATGACAGTGATCCGAAGACAAATCCGCAGGCCAGGAAATATGATGAAATCTCCATTCAGGAGGTTATCGACCAGAGACTGGCAGCTATGGATCTGTCTGCCTCCATCATGTGTATGGAGAACAAGATGCCGATGCTTGTATTCCTGTTAAATGAGGAAAACAGCATTGTGCGTGCAGCAAAAGGTGATATCAACGGTACAAGGGTGACCGTAGAATAGAGGACTGTGGACTGACAGGCCCATTTTAAGGAGGACGATGTAATGAACGAGAAAATCAAAGTATATGAGACCAAGATGGGAAAGACGATTGCCAATCTGGAATCTGAGTTCGGCGCCATCCGTGCAGGACGTGCCAATCCGCATGTACTGGACAGACTGACGGTAGACTATTATGGTACACCGTCTCCAATCCAGCAGGTAGCCAATGTTTCCGTACCGGAGCCGCGTATTATCCAGATCCAGCCGTGGGAGAGCAAGATGATCCGTGAGATCGAGAAAGTCATTATGACATCTGATCTGGGTATCAACCCGACAAATGATGGTAAATCTATCCGTCTGGTGTTCCCGGAGCTTACCGAGGAGCGTCGTAAGGATCTGGTTAAAGAAATCAAGAAGAAAGCGGAGGCTGCCAAGGTTGCGATCCGTAATATCCGTCGTGATGCAAATGATATGTTAAAGAAGCTGGGTAAGTCGGACGATGTATCTGAGGATGAAATCAAGGATATGCAGGATCAGGTGCAGAAGGTGACCGACAAATACATCAAAGAAGTAGATGAGATGACAGAATTGAAATCTAAGGAGATCATGACTGTTTAATTTGATAGAAGAGTGACGTCCAGCCGACTTTCCGACAGACGTTCATCTGTCCGTATGCCTGCGCGCTCCGCCTGCGCCGGTCCGAGCCTAAGGTCTCGGACTCTTGCTCGGGAAAGTCGCTTGCATACATATGGACAGATGAGCGTCTGTCGGAAAGTCGGCTGGACTGTTTCGCGTTAAAATGAGGAAAACAGTCAATGATTCTGTCTGGCGAAAACAGGGAGTGAAAATGGATCTGTTTTACTAAAATATGGAGAGATAAGAATGGTAGATGATAAGGATTTAAAGATTCCGGAGCATGTGGCGATTATTCTGGATGGGAATGGTCGGTGGGCCAGGGCGAAGGGGATGCCGCGGTCGTATGGGCATGTGAAGGGATGTGACAATCTGGAGAAGATCAGTGATGTGGCCATTGAGATCGGGATCAAGTATCTGACGGTGTATGCGTTTTCTACGGAGAACTGGAAGCGATCTAAAGAGGAGATCAATGGGCTGATGAAGCTGTTTCGCCAGTATCTGAAGAAGTGTAAGAAGATGGCGGACAAGAATCATATGCGAATCACGGTGCTGGGAGATCCTACGGCATTTGATGAGGATATTCAGGAGAGTATCCGCGAGGTGCAGGAGTATTCGGCACAGTACAATGAGAATTTTTTCCAGATTGCGTTAAATTACGGCAGCCGGGATGAAATCAAGCGGGCTGTGAATAAGATTGCAGATGATGTGCGTGCGGGGAAGATCACGGGAGAAATTTCGGAGGATTTGATCGCTTCGTATCTGGATACGGCGGGACTGCCGGATCCGGATCTTTTAATCCGTACGAGTGGTGAGCAGAGGCTTTCCAATTATCTTTTGTGGCAGCTGGCTTATACGGAGTTCGTGTTTACAGACGTAGCCTGGCCGGATTTCCACAGGGAGGAACTGATGGATGCAATCCGTCAGTATAATCACAGAGACAGAAGATATGGCGGGGTGAAGTAATATGTTTAAGACGAGACTGATCAGTGGTATCGTGCTGGTGCTGATCGCACTGCTGACGATCTGTTCCGGCGGTATCATTCTGTTTATGACGCTTCTGGCTGTATCGTTGATCGGTATGCAGGAGCTGTATAAGGTGATGAAGGTGCGGGAGGATTCCTTTACGGCACTGGAAATCGCCGGTTATCTGGGCATCATCGGATATTATCTGTGTCTGTGGTTTGCACCGGAGTTCCAGCTGATGGAGCTTCTGGGTTCGCTGGTACTGATTATGTTTGTCTATGTATTCACCTACCCGAAATTCCATGCGGAGCAGATCATGGCGGCGATGTTTGGTATCCTGTATGTGGGCGTGATGCTGTCCTTTATTTTCCAGACACGGTGTCTGGAGGGCGGTGCTTTACATGTATGGCTGATCTTTTTTGCTTCCTGGGGCTGCGATACCTGTGCATATTGTGTGGGCAAGCTGATCGGTAAGCATAAGATGACACCGGTATTAAGCCCGAAGAAGTCTGTAGAGGGTGCGATCGGTGGTGTTGTCGGTGCGGCGCTTCTTGGCGGTATTTATGCAGCGGCGACAAATGGCGAGATCTGGGAATATGCGCTGATCTGTGCAGTTGGTGGTCTGATCTCCATGGTGGGCGATCTGGCGGCTTCCGCGATCAAGAGAAATCAGGGAATCAAGGATTACGGCACACTGATTCCGGGACATGGCGGTATTTTGGACCGGTTTGACAGCGTGATCTTTACAGCACCGATCATTTATTTCCTGTGTGTGGTACTCTGATACACAGGGAAAAATCATAATACTTATACTTTTTTTAGAATTTATACACAGGATAGTCGTATTTACAGGCTATCCTGTTTGTGCACAGGATGAGATGTGGCTGAATGAAACATAAGCTTTTCATGTGGCTGCTGTCATTTGTAAGTGCCTTGAATGAATGGAGAAAAACATGAGAAAAATAGCTATTATGGGTTCTACCGGTTCGATCGGTACGCAGACTCTGGATGTAGTGAGAGAAAATAAAGATATCGAAGTTGTGGGCCTTAGTGCCGGCAGCAATATTGACCTTCTGGAAAAGCAGATCCGGGAATTTAAGCCAAAGCTGGCGGTTATGGGAAGCGAAAAGCTGGCAGCAGATCTGAAAACAAGGATCGGGGATCTTCCGGTAAAGGTAAGTTACGGTATGGATGGCTTACTGGAACTTGCCAGGATGGAAGAGAGCGAAATCCTTGTGACAGCGATCGTAGGTATGATCGGTATCCGCCCGACCGTTGCGGCCATCAAAGCCGGAAAGGATATCGCGCTGGCAAACAAAGAGACGCTGGTGACAGCGGGACACATCATTATGCCGCTGGCTGAGGAATATCATGTACAGATCCTTCCTGTGGACAGCGAGCACAGTGCTATTTTCCAGGCATTACATGGCGAAAATCGCGGACAGGTGAGCCGCCTGCTGATCACAGCCTCCGGCGGCCCATTCAGAGGCAAAAAGACGGAGGATCTGAAAAAAGTCACGGTACAGGATGCCTTAAAACATCCGAACTGGGCGATGGGACGTAAAATCACGATCGATTCTGCCACGCTGGTCAATAAGGGACTGGAAGTGATGGAAGCAAAATGGCTGTTTGGCATGGATCTGGATCATATCGATGTCGTGGTACAGCCAAAGAGTATTATTCATTCCATGGTAGAATTTGTGGATGGTGCTGTGATCGCACAGCTGGGTACGCCGGATATGAAGCTGCCGATCCAGTATGCACTGTATTATCCGGAGAGACGGTATCTGCCGGGAGAGCGTCTGGATTTTAAAAAGCTGACGGAGATCACCTTTGAAGTGCCGGATATGGAGACATTCAAGGGACTGCCGCTGGCCATGGAAGCGTCAAGAAAGGGCGGTTCGATGCCGACAGTCTTTAATGCAGCCAATGAACGTGCAGTAGCGGCATTTCTGGATGAAAAGATCCGTTTCCTGGATATTTATACACTGATCGAAGAGGCGATGGCTGCCCATAGAGTGATCGCTGATCCGGATCTGGAGCAGATCCTGGAGACGGAAAAAGAAGCAGAGAATTTTGTGGATGCATGGATTGAAAGACACTGATCTGACAAAATATCTGCGCATATATTGACAGAAATTTTCAATAGTACACAGCAGATAGAACAGGTTATCTGGTCAGAGAGTACTGATATTAACAACGGCAGGAGGCATTTTAAGTTTGAGCATTATTTTAGCAATTATTATTTTCAGTGTGCTGGTTCTGTTTCATGAATTTGGACATTTTCTGTTTGCAAAGCTGAGTGGGATCACAGTACTGGAATTTTCCCTGGGTATGGGACCGAAGCTTTTCAGTTTTACAAAGGGTGGCACAGTCTACAGTCTGAAATTACTGCCGCTGGGCGGTTCCTGTATGATGGAAGGTGAAGACGAGGCCAATGAAGGTCCGGGCTCTTTTAATAACGCACCAATCTGGGGACGGATCGCTACGGTGGCAGCAGGCCCGCTGTTTAACTTTATTCTGGCCTTTGTGATTTCGGTGGTCGTTGTGGGGATGACCGGTTACAGTCTGCCGACAGTCACTGCTGTGACGGCAGGATCCGCCGCTGAAAAAGCCGGACTGAAAGAGGGCGATCTGATCACTTCTTTTGACGGCTATGGTACGTCTATTACGAATGATCTGTATACCTATCTGTCGATCGAGGGTGTCAGCACCAAAGAAGTCGAAGTCAAAGTGAAACGTGACGGCGAAAAGCTGACCCTTCGTTATACGCCGGACAGCCAGGTGCGCTACATGCTGGGCTTTACCTACTATCAGGATGAAAACGAGGCACAGATTGGTTCTGTGACCTTAAACGGTGCCATGTACAAAGCCGGACTGCAGGCCGGGGATGTGATCTGCGAGATCAATGGCACAGTCATCAATTCTGGTGCGGAGCTGCAGGCTTATATGCAGGAGCATCCTTTGGATGGTTCCGAGATAGAGATCAGCTATGTACGGGGAAGTAAAGTTAAAACGGCCAAAGTTACACCGGAGGAAACGACCTATGCAGAGACTGGTTTTACCTATAATGGAGCCTACGAAAAAGGCGGTGTGCCGGCTACGCTGAAATACGGCTTTATGGAAATGAAATACTGGATCAAGACCACAATCCTGAGCCTGAAAATGCTCGTGACCGGTCAGGTATCCGTCAACGAGCTCTCCGGCCCGGTGGGTATCGTGACCACAATCGATACTTCCTATAAAGAGAGCAAATCCTACGGACTTGCGGCCACAGTAGCTACGATGCTGAATATGATGATCCTGTTATCGGCAAACCTTGGCGTCATGAATCTGTTACCGATCCCCGCCCTGGACGGCGGCCGTCTGGTATTTCTGGTCATCGAGGCCATTCGAAAGAAACCCATCAACCGGGAGATTGAAGGACGGATCCACTTTGCGGGATTTGCATTGCTGATGCTGTTGATTTTGTATGTCAGTGTGCATGATGTGATCAAGCTGTTTTAAGTGAAAAATGAATATATAGAACAGACATTTTATTGTAAGGATAGAATGTCTGTTTTTTTGCTCTATATCAAGTGTTGGGGTGTGATTTTTTTACTATTTTATCTCATTTCAGGTTACTATATATTTTGTAATTTGCTTATCTAATACAAAAGTATGTGATTGCAATACAAATGTATTGAAAAAGCAATTGCAGAATATTATACTGTGTATAAAAAAGAATGGAGGAATGATACAATGTCCAGTACAATACAAGTGCGTGTTGATGATGAATTAAAAAGTAAATCGGATCAGTTATTTAAAGAATTGGGAACAGATACAACGACAGCGATCCGTATTTTTTTAACGCAGGCGGTTGCAAATAATGGATTTCCTTTTGAAATAAAAAAAGTAGAGCATAACCCGTACAGTGCAATGTCAGAGGATATGATGTTAAAAAAACTTGAAAAATCCAGAGAAGCTGCCGCAAGGGGAGAGTACAAACCGGCGGATATGTTCGTGGCTGAGATGAGGGGCAAATATGGATTATGAAATCGTTGTGACGGCTGAAGCGGAAAATGATATGGAACGATACATCCGATATTTGCTTGTGGATAAGAAAAGCAGACAGGCAGCTAAAAGTGTAATGGATGATTTTTCGGTTACGCTGCAGAGTTTGAAAAGCGTTGCCGGAAGTTTGAAACTATGTGAAAACCCCAGATTAAAAGCACTGGGATATCGAAGAATCAATTTTCTTTTTCATAGATATTTTATGATGTATCGATTGGATGGAAACACAGTTATTGTAGATAATATTTTTCATGAGTTGCAAGACTATGAAAATAAGATGAAATAGTTGGGCAAAGAGAATGCAAATCAAAAATGCCATGGTCTATACCAAAGACCATAAATTTGAAAAAGCAGATATACAAGTGGAAGATGAGCATATAATAAAAATTACGCCATGTGAGAGTAGTATGCAGGAGAAAGCGGCTGGATTGTCTGCGGCAGATGTTCACAGGGAAGATTCACCAGAGATTGATGCAGAGGGGCTTTATGCTATTCCGGGCCTTGTGGATATACACCTTCACGGGGCTGTGGGGCATGATTTTTGTACGGCAACGGTGGATGAACTGGAAAAGATAGCAGAGTATGAGGCAGAACATGGCATTCTTGCCATCTGCCCGGCTACGATGTCTTACAGCGAGGAAATCCTTGGCAATATCATGGACAAAGCCCGGATATATACACAAAGGCATGACGTAGCAAATCAGATGCAGAGCACAGAGGATGATACGATGCGTGCTGATCTGGTCGGTATCCATATGGAGGGGCCATTTATCAGCCGGAAAAAAGCCGGGGCGCAGAATCCGGCATATATTCAGCTGGCAGATATGGGAATGTTTCGGCGGCTGCAGGAACGAAGCGGTGGATTGATCCGATTGCTGGATCTGGCACCGGAGACTGACGGAGCCATGGCGTTTATCGAACAATGCCACAGGGAAGTGAAAATCTCACTGGGGCATACCTGCTGTACCTACGAAACGGCCAAAGAAGCTTTCGGGAAAGGAGCCGCTCATCTGACACATCTGTATAATGCTATGCCGGATATCGGACACAGAGAGCCGGGACCAATCCTGGCAGCAGTGGAGGCCGGGGCAGACGCAGAGCTGATCGCAGACGGTATCCACAATCACCCGGCCGCTGTGCGCATGGCATTTCGAATGTTTGGTGCAGACCGCATAATTCTGATTTCTGACAGCATGGAAGCCACAGGACTTCCCGAAGGTGTCTATCAGCTGGGCGGTCAGAGCGTTACAGTGAAAGAAAAAGAAGCCGTATTGACAGAGCGTCCGGACACGATCGCCGGAAGCGTAACGAATCTATACGACTGCATGGTACAGTGTGTGCAAAAGATGCAGATTCCGCTGGAAGATGCAGTACGGGCAGCAACGGAAAATCCGGCAAGAGCAATAGGGATAGATGATGTGTATGGGAAAATTGCACCGGGGTATCTGGCGGATATTGTATTGATGGATCGGAATATGAGAATACAGAAAATTGTTCATTTGGGAAAGATATGGAAATGATAGGGACTGAAAAATGAAGGCGTTGAGGAAACGTAAATGTCAGGTCAGATGGATTAGAAAGAGCTTATTTGTGCAGTGACTTAAGCGCAAACAAAAGAGGCGAAAAAGCAAGACAAATTCCTATTAAAAAGTCATGGCCAAAGAGAGCGGATTAAATCCTATAGACAGATTGTGGCAACAGCAGGTTGCTTTTAAATTATTCAACTGTCAAACTCCCGGGAAAATCAAATGCTGCTTGCCTGTTTGTACTTAATATGATATATTAGTATATATACTAATACGATTGATAAGAGGTGGTATATTTGCGAAGAGACAGCAGTGAGACAAAGAGGAAAATACTGACCGTATGCGTCCGTCTCTTTTTAGAGCAGGGGTATAAAAACACCTCTGTCAGTCAGATTGTGGACGAAGCAGGTGTGGCAAGGGGAAGCTATTTGAATCTGTTTCCTACCAAGGACAGAGTTTTGCTGGAATTGACCGAAACGATGTTCGGCGGACAGTTCAGTGTGGCAAGAAGCATTGCAGACAGCAAGCTACCTCCTGTTTATGCCTATGCTGTGGAAACGGCGATCCAACTGACATTGACTGAACTGAATGAGAATCTGCGTGAAATCTACATTGAAGCCTATTCCCTGCCCGAAACATCGGAATATATTTACCTGCATACCACGGCAGAGCTGAAGCAGATTTTCGGCGTGAATTTTCCCGATGATACCGAAAGCGACTTTTACGAGATGGAAATCGGCACGGCAGGACTGATGCGCAGCTATATGGCGAGAAAATGTGATATTCATTTTCCGTTGGAACGCAAGCTCAGCCGCTTTTTGACGGCGGCAATGCGGGTGTATCGGATACCGGAGGAAGAGCAGGCAAAGGTGCTTGCCTTTATTCAGTCGCTGGATATCAAGGCAATCGCCACAGAGGTTATACATAAGCTGTTTGCAATGCTGGAAATGAAATATGAGTTTAAGCTGTCGAAGGACGGCGGAAAGGAGGAAACAAGATGAAAAAACGATTATTCCGTATCCTACTTATTCTATGCATGGTGCTCAGTTTTATGCCTATAACGGTGTTTGCGGAAACGAGGCCATGTCCCAAGTGCCAAAATGGCCAGATTACTGCGACGTATCAGTATCGTGATTCTTCGGAGCATTATGTGCATGGATCATGTGCTATATGCGGGTATGGTTTTGCTCTGAGTAATAAACATATATGGGATGGCGGTGTAATTATGACCCCGTCCACCTGCACAACGACTGGGATGATGCTATATACCTGCACAGAATGCGGAGGAACGAAAAGGGAAGAAATCCCCGCTAAACATAACTGGAAATCCGGATGGAGTAAGGATAGCGGCAAGCATTGGAAGAATTGTCTTGATTGTAATGAGAAGGGAAATTCTGGCGAGCACATTTGGAATGATTATGTGATAGATGTCCCTGCAACCTGCACAGGAGAGGGGTGGAAACGTCACGAGTGCAAGATATGCAAACATTATGAAGGAAGCTTCATCCCGGCAACAGGACACAGCTTTGGAGACTGGGAGACAGTGACCTCTCCGACCTGTACCGATAAGGGGAGTGAAAAACACACTTGTACTGCATGTCAGGCGGTAGAAACCATAGATATCAATCCAAATGGTCACAGCTGGGAAAGAGATTATACGATTGACAAAGAAGCAACCTGTGAATCAGACGGCAGCAAGTCCATTCATTGCAGCAAATGCGATGCAGTAAAGGACAGTGAAACGATAACAGCAGCAGGACACAGCTACGAAAGCTCTGTGACGACAGCAGCCACCTGCACCACAGAAGGCGTCCGCACTTATGTCTGCAAGAATGACAGCAGCCATACCTACACTGAGCCGATCCCTGTTAACGGTCATGCCCTCGTACATCATGAGGCACAGACGGCAACTTGCATCGCTATCGGTTGGGATGCTTACGATACTTGCAACAATTGTGCTTACACCACCTATACAGAAATCCCGGCAACAGGTCATAGCTGGGAAAGAGATTATACGATTGACAAAGAAGCAACCTGTGAATCAGACGGCAGCAAGTCCATTCATTGCAGCAAATGTGATGCAGTAAAGGACAGTGAAACGATAACAGCAACAGGACACAGCTTTGGTGACTGGGAGACAGTGACCTCTCCGACCTGTACTGATAAGGGGAGTGAAAAACGCACTTGTACTGTGTGCCAGGCGGTTGAAACCAGAGATGTTGATCCAAATGGTCATGATCTTGTACACCATGATGCAAAGGCAGCGACCAAGGCTGCCAACGGCAATATCGAGTATTGGTACTGCGAAGGCTGCGGTAAGTATTTCAGCGACAAGGATGGCACAAAGAAAATCAAAAAAGCCGACACTGTAACGGCGAAGCTGAAAGACGATTCCAAATCTCCGCAGACCGGTGACACCAGTAACCTTGTGTTGTGGATTACCCTGCTGTTTGTCAGCGGTGGTGCAGCCATTGGCACAACGGTTGTCAGCAGAAAGAAAAAGTACAACAGATAATGGAATAGCATTCCTTTGCTCCATCTTCCGGGCAAAGCAAAAGCGTCGTAGCAATACGGCGCTTTTGCCTTGCCCGAAAGCGACATACAGCGGCTTACGAAGAAAATCTTTAACCTCAATCAAAGTTTCTCTTTTGTATTTTAAGGGGGGCACCTCAAAAACTATACGTTCTGTTTTTTCCATTTTTGAGAAAAGTGATTAAAAAACTATTGACATTTTGTTACCGGAAAAACAAAGGAGCTGTAAATATACCTTTCAGCATTTCATATTAGGTAAAGGAAAATTCCATGCGCATAAAAACGGTTTTCTGTATAATATAATAGGAAGAAGCCATTTTTTGCATGTGGAGTCCGCTATGTTTAAAGACAGTGTAGATAGAAAGTCAGAAGAGAGCTTCTGGAAAGCCATGCAGACTGAAATTGAGAACAAGGGCCAGCTCTATGTACAGGTCACATCGAGAATCGATAACCGTCCGATCCGTGGAGCCAGTGTCACGATATCCTTCACCGGCGAGCCGGATAGTATCGTGGCCGAGCTGACCACCGATGAATCCGGTCAGACAGCATTGATCGAACTCGAAACACCGCCAGAAAGTTACAGCCTGTCCCCGGAACAGGAACAGCAGCCCTATGCAGAATATACGGTTCGTGTCATCGCTTCCGGCTACGAATCTGTTGATGTCAGCGGCAGCGAACTTTTCCAGAACACAACATCCATCCAGCCCATTGCCATGATTCCCATCACCGAGGGCGAAGACTTTGTCCGCTTCGTCATAGGTGCCCATACCCTTTACGGCGATTATCCTGCCAAAATCCCTGAAGAAGAAATAAAACCCGTCAACGAAACCGGTGAGATTGTTTTAAGCCGTGTCGTCGTCCCAGAATACATCATCGTCCACGATGGCGCCCCCTCCGACAGCACCGCCGCCAACTACTACGTCACCTATCGTGACTACATCAAAAATGTGGCCTGCAGCGAAATCTACTCCACCTGGCCCGAAGCCGCCATCCGTGCCAATATCCTCGCCATCATGTCCTTCACTCTGAACCGTGTCTACACAGAATGGTACAGAAACCGCGGCTACGACTTCACCATCACCTCATCCACCGCCTATGACCATAAATGGATCAACGGCCGCAATTACTTCGAAAACGTCAGCCGTCTCGTAGACGAACAGTTTGGCAGCTACCTGTCCCGCCCAAACGTCAAACAGCCCATCCTCACCCAGTACTGCGATGGCGAACGCGTCACCTGTCCAAACTGGATGAGCCAGTGGGGCAGCAAATCCCTCGCCGACCAGGGTTACACCACCATCCAGATCCTCCGTTATTACTACGGAAACAACCTTTACATCAACACCGCCGAAACCATAGAAGGCATCCCGGCCTCCTGGCCCGGTTACAACCTCACTATCGGTGCCTCAGGTCTCAAAGTCCGTCAGCTGCAGGAACAATTAAACGCCATAGCCACCGGCTATCCAGCCGTCCCTACTGTAGCTGTCGATGGCATCTACGGAGAAGCCACCCAAAACGCCGTCCGAACCTTCCAACGCATCTTCGGCCTCCCCGCCACCGGAGTCACCGATTACGCCACCTGGTATCGTATCCAGGACATCTACGTCGGCGTCACCAAGATCGCCGAGCTTTCGTAAAAAAATCAGAGCAGCAGACAATCAAAAAACAACAAAATTCACCCAAAGAACAAAATCCCCTCACCAACAATGATTAAGTAACCGCACAGCAGGCGCAGCCGCCCTGTGCAGCAAAGTCTCCCGAATAGCCATCCCCCCTAAAAAGCACAACAGCCATCCCAACCCGTTTCATCCCAAATCCTCGCCCACACACTTCATAACCAGCGAGGAAAGAGGGACCGGGGTGTCCAGGGTGTATATGCTTACTGCAAACGATGCAACGTGCGGTTTTAGCTGGCAGGAGATCCATCGTTTACGTAGACTTGCGCGCGAGCCCGCTTTAGCGAGCGCGGTAGTCGGAGTTAACGATTAGCTCCTGACAGCGTTGCACGTGTTTGCAGTAAGCATATACACCCTGGACACCCCGGTCCCTCTTTCCGAGCGTCCGTCCTAAAAATCCTACAATCCTAAATCTTTCCCCGACAGCCGCATCACCTCATCAATTTCCTCCACCGGAATTTCCATAAATGCCGACAGTTCTTCCTTCGACACCTTATGTTCCAGCTCATCCTCCAGCTTTTTGATCGCCTCTAACATCTTATCCGCCTTTTGGGCTGCCTTCTTCCCGATCTGCGACTGATCCCCCTGCTCCAATACATACAATTCAATTGCTTCCCGGATCGATCCAACCAGATAATCCCCTTCCGAGACATCCTCCGGTCTTTCTGCCAGCATGGAAATTCCCGTCAAAAGCCCAAGATTCCCCTCCTGGATCAGATCCCCGATCGCCAGAGAACCCTTCGCATATTCCTTTGCAATCGCCATCACCGTATACAGGTACAGTTCACTCAGACGTTTCACAGCATCCGCATTTTTCTGCTGTACGAGGCTAAACAAATGCCGTTCCTCCCCGTCAGCTGCCGGAGCAATACTTTTCAGATCTTCCAGATACATCTGAAAAACTTCATCTTCCTCGATGACCGGGGCATCCGTATCGGCACTCAGATCCTCCGGTTGCAGCACGATCTGCGGATTTGTCTTTCTGCCTGCGATATGGATATGTTTAGACTGCAGATATCCATACACCATTTCCCACTGTTCCGGAGAGAGGGCGATCCCGTCAAAATACTGCTGGATCTCTGTTTCTGTCAGTATGCCGTCCTTTCCGGCAGCAAATGTATCAATACCGGACAGTTTTTTTATAAAAAGCTCCTGTTCGTTCATCATAAACCTCCTGAGAATAAAAACATTCAGCTACACTATAGCATGAGGAAAAGAAAAAAGAAAGAAGTTCCTGTTTACATGAGCAGCCGAATAACTGCCGGATGTATGCGTGACCGTGAGCATGAACGATGAAATTTTATCATAAAGTATAAAAATGAAGAAGAGTGCCATGCAAGATGCTAAAAAACTGCGTCTGTATTTGTACATAGTGAACAAAGAAAATGACGGAAAATGACGGAGACATAAAAGAAAAATTCATGGATACATAATACATAACAGATTTATAAGAAAAAATTCCGAATAATGATTGAAATATGCAAGTGAGAACTGAAAAAAATACAATATTTTAAACGTTAAGGAATTGTCAAATGAAAAACAAGGTAATATAATAAGGTATCATGTAATAGAGGGAGGACATTACAATGGATAACACATTAGCATTGGTGGCACTTGTAGGCGCTATTCTTGCCCTGCTTTTTGCCGTCGTCAAAGCTAAGGGAGTCCTGGCATTCGATGAAGGTAATGACAAAATGAAAAAATTGTCAGCCTCCATCCGTGAAGGTGCCATGGCTTACCTGAAACGTCAGTACAAAGTACTGGTCGTATTTTTTGTAGTCATGTTCGTCATTTTAGGCATCATGGCAGCATTCGGAATGCTTACCTGGTTCGTACCGGTAGCGTTCGTTGTAGGTGGATTTTTCTCCGGTCTGTCCGGATATGTAGGAATGTCCATCGCCACAAGAGCAAACGCAAGAACAGCAAACGCATGTCAGACAGGTTTAAACAAAGGTCTGCGCATCGCTTTCTCCGCAGGCTCCGTTATGGGCTTTACTGTAGTAGGTCTCGGACTTCTCTACATCTCTGCATGGTACCTGATCCTGAAGGTTGTCTTCGGACTGGATGAGGGTGCTGTCACAAGCGCTATGCTGACATTTGGTATGGGTGCTTCCGCCATGGCTCTGTTTGCCCGTGTCGGTGGTGGTATATATACAAAGGCTGCCGACGTAGGTGCTGACCTTGTTGGTAAGGTAGAGGCAGGTATCCCGGAGGATGATCCGCGTAACCCGGCTGTTATCGCTGATAACGTTGGTGATAATGTAGGTGATGTTGCTGGTATGGGTGCTGACCTTTACGAGTCTTATGTCGGATCTATTATTTCCGCATGTGCACTGGGTTACACAGCGTTTGCAGGTTCTACAACGATCTCTGCACCGTCTGCTGTAGCTTTCCCGCTGCTTCTGGCAGCCGTTGGTATCATCTGCTCCATGCTGTGTACATTCCTGGTTAAGACAGGAGAGAGCACTGCACAGACAGATCTGTTAAAAGCACTGAGCCGTGGTACAAATACAAGTGCCATCCTGATCGCTATCCTGGCTATTCCGATGGTATACTTCATCTTCGGTTCCGGTAACATGGGTATTTATGGTGCGATCGTATCCGGTCTGCTGGCTGGTGTACTGATTGGTCACTTTACAGAGTACTATACTTCCGATACATACAAACCGACCCAGAATCTGGCTGCTGAGTCCCAGACAGGTGCAGCTACGATCATCATCGGCGGTATCGGTCTTGGTATGCTGTCCACGATGGCTCCGGTCATCATCATCGGTATCTGTATCATGTGTGCCTTCGGTTTCACCGGTGGTTTCGCAGATGCAAACATGGGTCTTTACGGTATTGCACTGGCTGCAGTAGGTATGCTGTCCACACTGGGTATCACTCTGGCTACAGATGCTTACGGTCCGATCGCAGATAATGCCGGCGGTATTGCCGAGATGGCCGGTCTGGATCCGGAAGTCAGAGAGCGTACAGATGCCCTGGATTCTCTGGGTAACACCACAGCTGCTACAGGTAAAGGCTTCGCTATCGGTTCCGCAGCTTTAACAGCTCTGGCTTTGATCGCTTCCTATGTACAGCAGGTACAGGCCGTTGGCGGTGCTGATATCCAGCTGAATCTGGAAGTTATGAATCCGACCGTACTGGTTGGTATCTTTATCGGTGCCTGCCTGCCGTTCGTATTCGCAGCTCTGACCATGAATTCTGTAGGCCGTGCCGCACAGAGTATCGTTATCGAGGTACGTCGTCAGTTTAAAGAGATTGCCGGTATCATGGAATACAAGGCAGATCCGGACTACGCTACCTGCGTAGAAAAATGTACAACATCTTCTCTGCATGAGATGATCCTGCCGTCCGTACTGGCTATCGTTACACCGATCGTTGTTGGTCTGATCTTGGGCTACAATGGTGTTATCGGTATGCTGACCGGTTCTACGGCAACAGGTTTCCTGCTGGCCATCTTCATGTCCAACTCCGGTGGTGCATGGGATAACGCCAAGAAACATATCGAGGCTGGCAACTTTGGCGGTAAGGGAAGTGACTGCCATAAAGCTGCCGTTGTTGGTGATACCGTAGGTGATCCGTTCAAGGATACATCAGGTCCGTCCATCAACATTCTGATCAAGCTGCTGTCCATGGTATCTATCGTATTCGCAGCACTGATCGTAAACTTCCATTTATTCTAAGAATAAGCTTATAAAATCTGATTCCACCTCAGATTTTGCCATTAAACTGAGCATATGGATGCCGTCGGATATCATGTCCGGCGGCATCTGCTGTTTGTGGGAAGGTAAGAAAAGAGAAATAAGCAGTCAGTGTGAGTATATTTTGGTAACTGCAAAAGGATATTTCTGCGATCTGTGATACAAAAGAATATTGCCAGAAGGATACGGGACAGGATATACTGTGTTTTGGAACAGGGAAAATCGTGAAAGAGACAGGAGAGAAAGACATGAAGGAGATAGAAAAATTTTCCCGTGAACTTGGCTTGAAGATTGCCATGGTAAGAAAAGAACGGGGACTGACACAGGCAGAGCTGGCCAAGAGACTGAATATCAGCCGGACACACATCAGCAATATTGAAGCGTTTCATATGCATACAGGCATTTCGATGGAATTATTTCTGAAAATCTGTCTGGAGCTGCAGATCCGCCCGGAGGATATGATGCACCTGGATGCGGCGGGAATGTTCGTGGAATAATAGAAAAAATGTATGAAACAGATAGAGAGTTTTATACGTTAAAGGGTTGTTATCTGAAAAAAGCGTTGCTATAATACAATACATAGTTTTGCGCGAAAATAAAAAGATCAAGAAAGACAGGGGAAGAAGAGTATGAGTCAGCTGGATATACTGCGAGAGAGTCTTGGACAGTGCGATGAGATCATTCTGGATGCACTGATCATGCGTAACCGGATTGTAGAAGATATTATGGCCTGTAAAGAGGCGAATGGTCTGCAGATTTTGCAGCCGGAGCAGGAGACAAAGCAGAAGGAATGGCTGGAAGGCAGAATGGAAGGCAGACGGCATAAAGAAGAGATCGCCGATGTATTTGACTGCATCCGTACCAACAGCAAGCGCATTCAGGCCAGAAAACTGTTCAATTACAATATTGTCCTGATCGGCTTTATGGGAGCCGGTAAGTCTACGATCTCTGACTTTCTGAAAACGGTATTTGCCATGGATGTCGTGGAGATGGATCAGATCATTGCTGAGAGACAGGGCATGAGCATTTCCGATATTTTTGAAACCTATGGGGAAGAGTATTTCCGTGAACTGGAGACGAAGCTTCTTGTGGAGATGCAGTCCAGAAGCAATGTGGTGATTTCCTGTGGTGGCGGTACACCGATGCGGGAGTGCAATGTCGTGGAAATGAAGAAAAACGGCAGAGTTGTACTTCTGACTGCCAAACCGGAAACAATCCTTGAGCGTGTCAAGGACAATCATGACCGTCCGCTGATCGAGAATAATAAAAATGTATCTTTTATTGCGGAACTGATGGAAAAACGTCGTGAGAAATATGAGGCAGCAGCGGATATTATTATCGAGACCGATGGAAAGAGTGAGCTGGAAATCTGTGAGGAACTGGTGCACAGTCTTCGGACCATGGATGGAAAATAATAAGTTTGCAAACGTATAGCACAGAAAAAAGTGGCAATGGACAGAGTGTATGCTGTCTATTGCCATTTTTTTCGTAATGCCCGTATGATTTGGAGCCATTGCCTGTGGCTGGTTTAACAAAAAGCGTCAGCTTGTCCTGTATGAGCAGCCCTTTTTGGTCTGTTCGATGACGTAGGATTTGAATGCTATGCTGCAGTCTGCAGGGATACTGTGCGGGCAGCCAGTTTCCAGATGTACAGGAAAAAATATATCTGTACACGTTGTATATATGGTATGATAAGAGAAATGGAGAATACTCTATGAAATTTAAAGCAATGTTTCAGTCAATCAACATCGGTCCGATGACGGTGATCGAATACAGGGATACCGTAGGTGCGGATGCGATCAGTGATATTGTGCAGGAAACCTATGTGACCGGTGATGCCATCCGGGCCAGAAAAGCACTGGATGCGACAAAAGAGTCCTATGGGGTGGCTGCAGCACTTTAAATGTAACAGATGTTTTCTTCTATTTATAATAAATGATATGGCGATCATGTCGTATTGTATAATATCAGGCAGCAGTCTGAGAAACAAAAGAATGCAGGAGGAACATAAAATGGAACAGAGAATCAAAGGAACAACAGGATTAATGGCACTGATTGGAAGCCCGGTAGGACATTCCGGGTCTCCGGCAATGTACAATTTCAGCTTCCGTTACCATAATCTGGATTACGTATATCTGGCATTCGATATCAAAGAGGATCAGGTTGTGGCAGCTCTTGACGCTATCCGTCTGTTTAAGATGAGAGGTGCCAACGTGACGATGCCCTGCAAAAATGAGGTGGCAAAACATATGGATCAGCTGTCTCCGGCAGCACGTATTATCGGTGCAGTTAATACGATCGTGAATGAAGATGGTAAGCTGATCGGGCATATTACAGATGGTGTGGGCTTTGTACGCAATCTGAAAGAACACGGCGTAGATGTAAAAGGTAAAAAAATGGTCATTCTTGGTGCCGGCGGTGCGGCAACAGCAATCCAGGTACAGTGTGCGCTGGATGGTGCAGCAGCGATTTCCATTTTTAATCCGGATGATCCGTTCTTTGCACGTGCAGAATCTACAGCAGAAAAGCTGAAAAAAGAGACACCGGACTGTGAAGTCCATGTGTATAAAATGGAAGATCAGGACAGATTAAGAGAAGAGATCGCAAAAGCAGACATTCTCGTAAACGGTACACTGGCTGGCATGAAGCCGCATGAGGAAGTGACCCTGATCGATAAATCCATGTTCCATCCGGAGCTTGTTGTGGCAGATGTTGTCTATAATCCGGAAGAGACCAGAATGGTCAAAGAAGCCAAAGAAGCCGGCTGCAAACTGGCAATCGGAGGCAAAGGCATGCTGCTGTGGCAGGGTGCGGAAGCCTACAAGCTGTATACAGGTCTGGAAATGCCAACCGAAGCATATCAGAAATTCCAGGCCGAACAGGAAGCAAAATAAAAGAAGCTGTCGCTCAATCATTTCAATTGATATGCTCCTTTCTAAATGACAAGTTTTTGTTATTTCACTTGCCTGCCTGGAAGGGAGCATATCAAAGTTCACAATTTTGCGACAGCCTCCTCTTTCTTATATATGGATCATAAGCTGCTGTGAATGATATCAAGCACCTGTTTCAGCTGCTCCACACCAATCTGACCGGGTGCGGAGGCTTTGGAGGCAGCACCGAAGGTGAGGGCAGAGCCAAAGCTTTCTCCGGTGAGGCGGCTGACAACACCGGTTCCGGCCATAGACATGGTGATGATCGGGCGGTCGGCGTAATGCTCCTGCATTTCCAGCGTAGCACCGAGAAGTGTCAGCACATCCTGGCGGCAGGTCGGCATGACGGCAATCTTTGGAATATCTGCACCAAGCTCCTGCATTTTGCGAAGGCGGCGGACGATCTCGTCTTTTTCCGGTGTTTTAAAGAAATCATGGTTGGAAGCGATCACTTTGACACCGGCATCATGGGCACGTGCAATGATAGCTGTCACGATTTCATCTCCGGTGAATGCCTCGACATCGATCAGATCTATGTAACCACTGTCTGCGACTGCAATATTCAGGGCAGCATAATCTTTTGGGGAGATCTCTTTTTCGCCGCCTTCTCTGGAGGTGCGGAAGGTGAACAGAACAGGAATATCCTGTAACAGATTCTGCAGCTCTTTTGCTGTGGCGATGACTTTTTCTGTATTAAAAACATCTTCAAACCAGTCTGCACGCCATTCAACGACATCAACGGGAAGCGTAGTGATCTTTTTGGCTTCTTCAAAAATGGCGGAGGCTGTTGTGCCGATGATCGGAACACAGATTTTTGGACGGCCTTCACCGATAACGGTATGTTTTACCTGAACTGTATGCATGTGTTAATCCTCTTGTTTCTTCAGAATAAAAAAGTAAGAATACCAGCAGTATAAATGCCGCATGAAAAAACCTGGACACAAAAAGCCTGTGTCCGGTAATTCTTTCTGCCATAATAGTATCTCCTTTTGTTATAGATTGTAAAGGGTTTTATTACTGTAAAAATCCAAGCTGGTAAAGGGTGTTGAGAATATAACAGGGGCGGGAGGAAAAACTAATTGGTAATCTCATGCATATAATTAAAAAAATCTATAGATTGTGTTTGAAATTGTATTTACTTTAGTACGTCAGCGTGGACGAAAATCTATTGACTTCTGACGGAAAAATGTCTATAGTAGCAAGTGGAACATTTACGAGACGAAGTTTGCAGGAAAGTGGTCGTATGACCCGCCGAAGGAGTAACACTCTCAGGTGCCTAGTTCAGGTGGAAACTGCGAATGGATCGTATCTCTGGAGACATCCGGGAAGACCGGAGGCCGAAGGTGCAAGACACATGGGTGACCGTGTGTGAATCTCTCAGGCGAAAGGACAGAGAATGCTTACAGGCGTTCTGTATGTTGTTTTGTTATGAGAGTCCCATACATAGTACAGGGGCTCTTTTTGTTGCATATTTTTTGAAAATAAGATGAAATGCAGTTTTAGCGTTATTGTTCACTCAGCATCTGAACACTTGCTGTTCAGATGCGTATGAAAGTGATTCTGGTGTGAGCAGCCCTCTTTTTGCGAAGCAAATTTGCATGAGGGCTGTGAATGTTACAGTTTGCAGAGAACCTGTGAACTGTAACGTCTTATCACACGAACAGTTGTTGCACAGGCAGATGCTGGTGACAGACTGGAAAAAATATGCATGGGTGTGAGAGATCCGGGATTATATATATAAGGTATGATCCCATCAAAACAAACAGACAGGAGAGAGAAAAAATGGAACAGTCAATGTGGAACACAATCAACAACTGGATCGTGAAAATCGATGACCTGGTATGGGGCGTGCCGCTGATGGTACTGATCATGCTGGGCGGACTTTTACTGTCCTTAAGGACAAAAGGTATCCAGATCCGCCGTCTGCCGCTGGCCCTCAAGTGGATGATCAAAAATGAAGAAGGCGGTGAGGGCGAGATCACCAGCTTTGGTGCCCTGTGTACAGCCCTGAGTGCTACGATCGGTACAGGTAACATCGTCGGTGTAGCCACAGCCGTATGTGCCGGTGGTCCCGGAGCCTTATTCTGGATGATCGTGGCCGCTTTCCTTGGTATGGCAACAAAGTATTCCGAAGGTTTGCTTGCTGTTAAATACCGTGTCATCGACAAAGACAATCACAGTCTTGGCGGTCCATTCTACTATATTGAAAAAGGTATGGGCAAAAACTGGAAATGGCTGGCAAAGCTGTTCGCCTTCTTTGGCGTACTTGTAGGTATCATGGGTATCGGTACAATCACCCAGATCAATGGTATCTCCACAGCCGTACAGAGCTTCTTTGACCCGGACAAGGCCGTTATGGTCAATCTTCCGGTACTGGGCGCATACCCGTTAGTAACCATCATCGTAGCCGTAGTTGTTACTTTCTTTGTAGCCCTCGTTGTTATCGGCGGTATCCAGCGTATTGCCAATGTAAGCCAGGTTATTGTACCGTTTATGGCTGTTATCTATTTCGTATTTGCCATTATACTGATTATCTGCAACATCACAAAAGTACCGGCAGCTGTTGTAACTATCGTACAGGGTGCATTCAATCCGCAGGCCATCACCGGTGGTGCTGTCGGCAGCATGATGGTTGCCATGCAGAAAGGTGTAGCCCGTGGTATTTTCTCCAACGAAGCCGGTCTTGGTAGTGCCCCGATCGCAGCGGCAGCAGCCCAGACCAACGAGCCGGTACGTCAGGGTCTCGTATGTATGACAGGTACCTTCATCGACACCATCATCATCTGCTCCCTGACCGGTATTTCCATCGTCCTCACCGGCGCATGGCAGGTGGAAGGTCTCGAAGGTGTCCAGGTTACCACCTACGCTTTCCAGAACGGCTTACCGTTTCCGCCAGTAGTATCATCCTTCATCCTGATGATCTGCCTCGTATTCTTCGCTTTTACTACTATTTTAGGCTGGGACTACTACAGCGAACGCTGCCTTGAATACCTCGCAGGCAGCAAAAAAGTCCTGAAACCCTACCGCTGGATTTACATTCTCATGGTTTTCGCCGGCCCCTTCATCACTGTAAGCGCCGTCTGGACTCTTGCTGATATCGTAAATGGTCTCATGGCCTTCCCGAACATGATCGCCCTGTTCGCCTTAAGCGGTGTCGTAGCAAAAGAAACCAAAGATTTCTTCGATGCGAAGAAACATATCGAAAAATAGTAAATACATAGGATTCCTTCTATAGAAAATAACGATGGAGTGGATATACAGACAGCCGTCCGTATATCCACTCCATCACTGTTTCCACCATAATTCCATAGTCAGGAAAAATGTGTGTGCGCGGGTGGGAAGGTATATCTTTCACCAAAGCGACTTTAGCGAGTAAGAGTCCGAGACCTTAGGCTCGGACCGACGGAGCCGGAGCGCAGGGGAAAGATATACCTTCCCACCCGCGCACACACATTTTTTCGTCCGTCATCCACAAAATCCTGCCCAATTATCTGAAAATTATCTGAAAAATCCTGTATAACCTGTGAAAAAACCGCCCCCTTTCTTGACAAACAAAACCCTCATTGCTAGAATAAGGCAGATATACATTATGTAAAATCATGTAAAATACAGCATACATGGGGCCTTTATATGCCCCGGAGGAAAGATGAAGCAAAGAGAATATTTTAAACGAATCGTCGCCTTCTTACTGGGGATCATCTTCCTGGTAGCCGTCACGGCTGTTTTTGCCGCAGCCTGGTATGGCAGCTACCGCGGACAGATCAAAAATCCCTTCTGGAGACGAGGTAACTATACCCTGATCGGTATCTACGCCCTTGTTATATTTATGTTTGCGAAACTGAGCGGCGGTCTGCGCGTAGGTTTCATGAAAAAACTGGATATCTTTTATGCACTGGTGATCTCCAGCATATGTGCTAATATTATCGTATATCTGCAGATTGTTCTGATTCATCGCTGGTTCTTAAGCATTACACCGATGCTGATTGTGCAGCTGGCAGATATAGCCATCATTATTGTATGGATTTTTCTTTCCGGAGCAATATATATCCATCTGTATCCACCACACCGCATGCTTCTGGTTTATGGAGACAGAAAACCCGACAGCTTTGTGAAAAAAGTGGATAAACGTAACGATAAATATGATATCTGTGCAAAAGTCAATATCAACGAAGCCGGAGAAGAGACCGTATACCGCATGATCCGCGAATACGAAGCTGTAGTTATCTGGGATCTGCCTTCAGCTATCAGAAATCGACTGCTGAAATACTGTTTTTCCCATTCTGTCCGTTGCTATGTGACACCAAAGATCTCGGATATTCTGATTAAAGGATCCGAGCGTATTCATCTGTTTGATACACCGCTTTTACTGTCACGAAATATGGGACTGACAGCTGAACAGGTTTTCTTCAAACGTACAATTGATATCGTGATCTCTCTGGTGGGTATTGTTATCGCTTCGCCTTTTATGCTGATCAGTGCAATTATGATCAAAGTATATGACCATGGTCCTGTTATTTACAAACAGGAGCGTGTCACAATCGGTGGTAAGCCCTTTATGATTTACAAATTCCGCAGTATGCGTATGGATTCCGAGAAAAACGGTGCACAGCTGGCAACTCAACATGATTCCCGCATTACACCGGTGGGCAAAATCCTCAGGAATCTGCATTTTGATGAGCTCCCGCAGTTGTTTAATGTGCTCAAAGGCGATATGTCAATCGTAGGTCCCCGTCCGGAGCGACGCGAGATCATGCGCAAATATGAAAAAGAAATTCCTGAGTTTTATTATCGTCTGAAGGTCAAGGCCGGACTGACCGGCTATGCCCAGGTCTATGGCAAATATAATACTGTACCGTATGATAAACTGAAACTGGATCTTTTCTATATTCAGAATTATTCCGTCTGGCTTGATATCAAGCTGATGTTTATGACCTTCCGTATCCTGTTTCAGAAAGAGACATCCGAAGGCGTGCAGGATGATCAGGTGACGGCTCTGCAGGATGATACGGACAAAGGAGAATGATGCTATGATCTCAGTGGTGATCCCTGTCTATAATGGAGCAGCAACGGTCTGTCGTGCTGTAGACAGTGCCCTTGCCCAGCAGACAGATACAGAAATTATTGTTGTCGATGACTGTTCGACGGATGACACGGTTGGCATGTTGCGTTCGTATATGGACAGGGCGCAGATCCGATACCACAGAAATGACAGAAACAGTGGGGTAGCTGCTTCCCGTAATACAGGGGTATCTATGGCAAAGGGTGAGTATGTGGCTTTTCTGGATGCCGATGATGCATGGCTGCCGGGAAAGCTCAACGCACAGTTAAAACGGCTGGCAGAGACAGACGATGTGATCTGTTCAACGGCCCGGAGACTGGTATGTCCGGGTAACCCAAAGCATGGACAGGTCATTCATATGCCAGAACGCGTAACCTACAGAGAACTTCTGGGCTGTAATCATATCGCCTGTAGTTCTGTCCTGTTACGAACCAGTGTGGCGAGAGAATTTCCCATGGCCTGTGACAGTGTCCATGAGGATTATCTGACATGGCTTCGCATCCTGAAAAAATACAATACCTGCGCAGGAATTGATGTTCCCTATCTGGAATATACACTAAGCACATCAGGGAAATCCGGAAATAAGCTGCATTCGGCAGCGATGACCTTTGGTGTATATAAAAAAGCAGGTCTGTCACCCGTGCAGAGTATCTGTTCCTTTATACGGTATGCACTGCATGGTGTGTGGAATTACTATGGACCCAAAAAACACAGGTAAACAAAGCGTGAGCTGTCCAGGCGTGACAGAATCTAAAAGAATACTGAACGAAAGGCAGGATGAACATCATCCTGTCTTTTTCATATACTGTAAAAAACGGAGTGCATGATGAGTATCCGGGAATTGCAGAAAAAAGAAGTAATCAACACAAGAAACTGTGCCAGCCTGGGATTTGTCGCAGACATAGAATTCGACCCGAAATGTGGAAAAATTACGGCAATCGTGGTACCTGGACCGGGAAAAATCTGCTGTCTGTTCGGAAGAGAGACGCAGTATGTGATTCCCTGGGAATGTATACGGCAGATCGGGGAAGATATTATACTCGTATGTGTGGAGGAAGACTGCTTTGTAAGAGACAGTCACAAAACAATATAAAAGCAATGAGAAAAAATCTCTTGATAGATTGCGGGTGCTGATAAAGTGTGGTATACTGCATATAATCTATGTTGCAACAAACGATAAACGATATATGGGAGGAGTACAAATGATCGTTCAGTTTATTACCAGCAATTTCAGGGCACTGCGCCAGGCGGCAGATCTTTCACTTCTGGAAGCCAATATCACAGAATTTCCGGAGACACTGATCCGCAGCCAGCTTGATGGCAGCGCTGTATTGCCTGTATCTCTTTTATATGGTGCCAATGGCAGTGGTAAGAGTACGGTACTGGAAGCTATCGTCTATCTGAAAGAGCTGATCAGTGACCCGGAGCATATGATGAAAAAAAGCTGCAGCTTTTACGGTGCGGACAGCGTTCCGACCAGCTTTGATCTGGTGCTTCGTAATGAGGAGAGGGAGTACGAATATATTCTCAAGCTGTTAAACGGCAATGTTACAGAGGAAACATTATTTGCCAGAAAACTGTCTGAACCGACATACACGATCGTTTTTGACCGTGACAAGGACGGGGTTTTCCTGGGGGAAGGTCTGGATCATATCGATGTATCTCCATTAAAAGATGAAAAGCCGATGCTGTCCTTTGTCCTGGAACAGATCCGTACGAATATGCTCCTGAATGAGGTCGAGGATATGATCATGTCGCTGAAAGTAACGGATTGTTCCTTGCTTGATGATGAGCTGATACATACTGCACTGGCAGATGATGCCAGGCGGGAGCTGTTTATGCAGATGCTTGCGAATGTACAGAGCGGTATCACCGGAATCGAGGAAACAAAAGAAGGTATTCTTGTGATGATCAGGGAGATGCAGCTGGGGATGGAAAAGCTGGGTAAGGGACTGCAGCAGCTGATGCGCCTGTATGCGTTGGCAGCAGATGCCCTCAGTACAGGAGCAACACTGCTTTTGGACGATGTCAATCAGAAGCTTCATCCCAAGGCGTTTAAGTTTCTTCTGCAGCTGTTTACTGATCGCAGTGTCAATGTAAAGGGAGCTCAGCTGATCGGTACTTCCTATGATATGCCGACAATGGCCAACAGTGTGCTGCGACGTGATGAGATCTGGATTACCGACTGCGGTCCAAAGGGAGAGAGCCGCCTGTATCCGCTGGCTTTATTTGTCAAAGAAAACGGGGAAAAGGTCAGAAAAGACGAGACCTATTTCAAACAGTTCCTGGAAGGCAGATATGGTACGGATATCGTACCTGCGCCGATGCATTAGGAGGTAGTTCATGAAGTGTCCATTCTGTCAGGAAGATAATACAAGAGTGCTGGATTCCCGTCCTGTAGATGATAATACAGCAATCCGCAGGAGACGTCTGTGCGATTCCTGCGGTCGCAGATTTACGACCTATGAGAAAGTAGAGACGAGACCACTGGTTGTTATTAAAAAGGATCAGACAAGAGAACAGTATGACCGTTCAAAAATAGAGGCTGGAGTTGTCCGGGCATGCTATAAGAGACCTGTATCTGCGGAACAGATCAAACGTCTGGTAGATTCTGTGGAAAATGAGATATTTCGCATGTCTGACCGTGAGATTGAAAGCGCACGGATCGGAAAAGTGTTGATGGATCATCTGCGGGATCTGGATGGTGTGGCTTATGTGCGATTTGCGTCTGTATACCGTGAATTTAAAGATGTCAATACATTTATGCAGGAGCTGGAAGGACTGGTAACCAAAAAGTCCTGAAAGCTGTATAAGAGGAGTGAAAAAATATGAGAACTTTTGAAAAATCTTCAAAACTGGATCATGTACTGTATGATGTCCGTGGACCGGTGGTAGATGAGGCGGCCCGCATGGAAGAAGCAGGTATGAAGATCCTGAAATTAAATATCGGCAATCCGGCACCGTTTGGTTTCACCGCACCGGAAGAAGTGATCTTTGATATGCGCGACAATATCGTCAATTCCCAGGGATATTCGGATTCCCATGGTATCTTTGCCGCCCGAAAAGCAATCATGCAATATGCCCAGTTGAAGCATATCCCGAATGTCACGATGAGGGATATCTATACCGGAAATGGTGCCAGTGAGCTGATCCAGTTGTCGATGAATGCGCTGTTAAATGATGGAGACGAGATTCTGATTCCGTCTCCGGATTATCCGTTGTGGACAGCCTGTGCCAATCTGGCTGGTGGAAAGGCCGTACACTACATTTGTGATGAGGAGTCTGAATGGTATCCGGATCTGAAGGATATGGAGTCAAAGATCACAGACCGTACCAAGGCACTCGTCATCATCAACCCGAACAATCCGACCGGTGCACTGTATCCGAGAGAACTTCTCGAGCAGATCGTAGAGATTGCCAGACGTCATGAACTGATCATTTTTTCGGATGAGATTTATGACCGCCTCGTCATGGATGGGGAAGAACATGTATCTATTGCATCTCTGGCTCCGGATCTGTTCTGCGTGACTTTCAGCGGACTGTCAAAGTCTCATATGATCTGTGGCTTCCGTGTGGGATGGATGATCTTAAGCGGAAATAAGAAGGTGGCAAAGGGCTATATCGAGGGCCTGAATATGCTGTCGAATATGCGTCTGTGTTCCAATGTACCGGGACAGTCTGTGATCCAGACCGCACTTGGCGGTTATCAGAGTGTCAATGAATATATCGTGCCGGGCGGCCGGATCTATGAACAGCGGGAGATTATTTATAAGCTTCTTAATGACATTCCGGGATTGTCCGCAGTTAAACCAAAGGCGGCGTTTTATATTTTCCCGAAAATCGATGTCAAAAGATTTAATATAACAAACGATACACAGTTCGCGCTGGATTTTCTGAGGGAAAAACGCGTCCTTTTTGTTCCGGGAAGCGGTTTTAACTGGGGGGCGCCGGATCATTTCCGCATCGTGTATCTGCCAAGAGAGACTGTCTTAAGGGAATCCATGGATAAAATGCGTGATTTCCTCGCAACATACCATCAGATGTAGGAGAATGTGCATGTTTGAAAAGTTTTATCCCGGAGAGTGGATGGCATCTACATACGATATAGATTTCGAAAAACTGTATGAGGATGGCTACAGGGGAGTGATTTTTGATATCGACAATACTCTTGTACCGCATGGTGCACCTGCAGATGCCAGGGCGGTAGCACTGTTTGAACGATTGAAAAAAATCGGATTTTCCTGCTGTCTGCTTTCCAACAACCAGATTGGCCGCGTAAAAAGCTTCAATGACTGCGTAGGTGTTCAGTTTATAGAAAATGCACATAAGCCATCGACCAGAAATTATAAAAAGGCCATGGAGCTGATGCATACGGACCGTACCAATACGATTTTTATCGGTGATCAGCTGTTTACCGATGTTTATGGTGCCAATCGCACTGGCATCCGTACGATTCTCGTGGATCCGATTCATCCTAAAGAAGAGATCCAGATCGTACTGAAACGCTATCTGGAAAAAATTGTATTGCATTTTTATAAGAAAAACAGACCGGAAACATCTAATTTTGGAAATAAGTGAAAAAAAAGTTGAAAAAAAGTGTATGGTATTATATTATATACTAAAGCTTATCATGTGAATATTAAGGAGGAAATATAAATGATTTCAGCAGGTGATTTCAGAAATGGTGTAACACTGGAAATCGATGGCAATGTTGTCCAGATTCTTGAGTTCCAGCACGTAAAACCGGGTAAAGGAGCTGCTTTCGTCAGAACTAAATTAAAAAATGTTATCAGTGGTGGTGTAGTTGAGAAAACATTCCGTCCGACAGAAAAGTTCCCGGCTGCTCATATTGACAGACAGGACATGCAGTATCTGTATGCAGACGGTGATCTGTATTATTTTATGAATATGGATACTTATGATCAGATCGCAATCAATTCCGAGACAATCGGTGATTCTCTGAAATTTGTTAAAGAGAACGAAATGTGTAAGGTATGTTCCTATAAAGGAAGTGTATTCATGGTTGAGGCTCCGCTGTTCGTAGAGCTGGAGATCACAGATACAGAGCCTGGATTCAAAGGTGATACAGCACAGGGTGCTACCAAACCGGCTACCGTTGAGACTGGCGCACAGGTAAACGTACCGCTGTTCGTAAACCAGGGCGACAAGATCAAGATCGACACACGTACAGGCGAATATCTGTCCCGTGTTTAATATCGTATAAGCTTTCCACCCGGAGGTTTTCCTCCGGGCGGATATATACAGTATCTTTTACCAAATCAGAGTAATATCGTTATTCATTTCCCGTTCGGGAGCTATTTCAAATAAACCATTATTGACATATATAAGATCTGCAATAGGCAGAAACTCTATTTTTACGGACGTTCTAAACGTTAATATAAAACAAGAAAGGGTGAATGTATGAATTATGAAGCATTCAAAAGAAGTCTGCTGGCAGCACTGCGTGCACAGGCGGGAGAGGAGGTGAGCTTTTATACGGAACCTGTTCCGAAAAACAATGGGATCATCAAAGAGGGGCTGATTTTACGAAAGAAAGGCAGCAGTGTTGTTCCGGCGGTTTTTCTGGAGGATATGTATGAACATATGGATGGTCAGCCGGTGGATTATGAGGATCTCGCCGAACGGCTTCTGGCAATCTGCTGCGAAGAGACGGCATGGATTGATAAACAGCTGACGGATTTCCATGACTTTGCCAAAGCCAGTGAGCATATTTATGCACGGGTGATCAATGCAGAGTTAAATGAAAAGCAACTGACCAGAGTACCACATGAGAATATCCTGGATCTTGCCATTGTCTGCTACTATGTCCTTGAAAACGAAAAACAGGACGGTGCCGGCACGGTACTGATTGACAACCGGATTCTTGAGTACTGGGGGATTCCCGGCGAACAGCTTCTGGCGCTGGGTAAGGCCAACACGGCAAAGAAAATTCCGGCAAGCCTGTTTCATATCGATGATCTGATCCGCCTGCTGGAGGAGGAACGGTATATGCAGTATGCACCGGCACTTACCGAGGATGAAAAACTGCCATTGTATGTTATGACCAATACGGAGAAATATTATGGTGCATATGCTCTGTTTTATCCCGGACTGCAGCGCCATGTGGCTGATGTATTAAACACTTCTTTTTATATACTGCCCAGCAGTATTCATGAAACGATTCTGGTTCCCGATTCGGGACAGTATACTCCCCATGAATTACAGGAAATCGTAAAGAGTGCCAATCGTACCGTTGTTGAACGGAAGGAATTTCTCTCTGATTCGGTCTACTATTATGACAGAGACACATGTATGCTGTCAGTTGTGGCAAAAGGATAAATCCATCCGGCCACAATATCTTTACACTGTGGACAAAATCCAGTAAAATAGCAATGGACAAGTACCAGAAAAAGGGGCAGCCGGGTCTGCCCCTTTTGGCAATATACGGTGAAGGAGAAAAAATGGAGTATACAATTCGTAATGTGAGACCGGAAGATTATGAGGAAGTTGTAGAGATTGAGCAGCTGGGATTCCCGGCAGCAGAAGCAGCAACACCGGAAGCTTTAAAAGAACGTATGGCAACATTTCCGGAGAGCTTTTTTGTGGCTGAAAAAGATGGGAAACTGATTGGATTTGTCAATGGCGCATGTTCTGATGAGATTGCATTGCCGGACAGTGCTTACCATGATCTGAAAAATCATAAGCCGGATGGCATCTGCCAGCAGATTTTCGGACTGAATGTACGTGCCGAATACAGAAGACAGGGCATCGGTGCGGCACTGATGCGCCATATGATCGAGAGTGCTAAAGAGCGGGGGAAAAAGGTTGTGATCCTGACCTGCAAGGAGGCAAAAATTCCGTTTTATACTGAGATTGGATATCGTCTGATCGGGCTGTCTGACTCGGAACACGGTGGTGCCAGCTGGTATGAGATGCGGTATGAATTTGACAGGGAATCTGTAAAATAAAATTCAGACATTTTGCTGTGTTTGTTGCTATGAAGACAGCCTGTAAAGTGGTACAATACAGCTATAAAAACCAGTGAAAAAGAGGACAAAAGCTATGGCAGAACAGAAAAAACCACCGATCACCAAAAGCTTCGGCTATGCATTTGAGGGAATCTTTACCTGCATCCGCAAGGAACGCAATATGAAGATCCATGTGACAGTGACGCTTCTTGTCGTGATCGCCGGACTGGTACTGGGATTATCAGTAACGGAGTGGTGTATCTGTCTGGCACTGTTTGGTCTGGTGATGGCGCTGGAGCTGGTGAATACGGCCGTGGAAGCTGTGGTGGATATGGTGACTGAAGCGTTCCATCCACTGGCAAAAATCGCCAAAGATACAGCGGCAGGAGCTGTCCTGATCGCTGCGATCATGGCGGCGATCGCCGGATTGATTATTTTTGTGCCGAAGGGGCTTTTATTCCTCAGAATGCTGTTTGGCTGGTAAGCGAAAGGAGTACATACCATGGAAAAATTAACAGACGGATTGAAGAAAGTTGTACTGGCAGGTATTGGAACAGTCGCTGTGACGGCTGAAAAGTCAAAAGAGATCATTGACGAGATGGCAAAAAGAGGCCAGCAGACCGTAGAACAGGGCAAAGTGCTCAATCAGGAATTAAAACACAACATCAAAGAGACCGTGAAAAAGACCGTTGGCGGGACAGAAGAAGTTCCCACACAGGAAGCGCTGGCTGCCATGCTTGACAAAATGACACCGGAGCAGATCGCAGAGCTGAAAGAAAAGCTGGCCGCCGCAGAGAAAGCAAAAGCAGCAGAAAAAGCGGATGGAGAGACGGAAACTGCAGAAGAAAAAGAGGCAGAAGAGGCTCCGACAGAGGAAGAAGCGTAACTGACGTTAGGTATATTGGACAAGCAAAAATGCCCCACCGGATCATTTTTGCTTATGCATGGCAACAAAAAGTGAAAGGCAGCCACACAGGATGGACAGTGAAAAAACGACAGAAAAAGGCTACAGTTCCCGCCTGAAGGAAATGACGGCGGTGCTGAAAAAACATAAGATCATGCAGGGACTGACTCCGGAAAAGCTCCGGCTGATCCTCGAGGAGCTGGGACCGACCTATATCAAGCTCGGACAGATCATGTCCCTGCATTCGGACATTCTGCCAAAGAAGTACTGCGATGAGCTGATGCGGCTGTGTTCCGATGTGGCACCGATGCCTTTTTCCCAGGTGGAAGAGGTACTGCTGCAGGCCTTTGGCTGTCCGTGGCAGGAGATTTTTAAAAAACTGGACGAAAAACCACTGGGGGCGGCTTCGATTGCGCAGGTACATCATGCCGTTCTGCAGACAGGAGAAGCCGTAGTTGTCAAGGTACAGCGTCCGGGTGTCTATGAACTGATGTCGAGAGATATCGCCATGATGCACAAGGCAGTCAAGCTGCTTCCACCGGTGAGCATCAAAGAACTGGTGGATTTTGACATGGTGCTTGATGAGATGTGGACGGTGGCACAGGAGGAGATGGATTTCCTCACCGAGGCTGCCAATATGGAGGAATTTGCCCGCAACAATAAAGACGTGGCCTTTGTGGCAACGCCGAAGCTGTACCGGGAGTATACGACAAAGCATGTGCTGGTGATGGAGTATATTGATGGTTTTGCCGTAGATGACAAAGCATCCCTGACCGATAACGGTTACGATCTGCAGGAGGTCGGCAGCAAGCTGGTGGACAATTATATCCGGCAGGTCATGGAGGATGGCTTTTTCCATGCCGATCCCCATCCGGGCAATGTGCGTGTACGCGGCGGTAAGATCGTCTGGATCGATATGGGCATGATGGGGCGGCTCTCCGAACGGGACCGTCTGCAGCTGGGCAAGGCGATCCAGGGTATCGCCATGAATGATATCGGCATGATCCAGGATGCCGTGCTGGTGCTGGGTGAGTTTCGCGGGGAGCCGGATACAGCCAAGCTGTACCGGGATATCCGCAAGCTGATCGACAAATACGGCAGTCTCGAGATGGGACAGATCGATGTGGCCGTCCTTATGCAGGAGTTGATGGAGGTTATGAAGGTAAACAAGATCTCGATGCCTCATGGCCTGACGATGCTGGCCCGGGGGCTGACCCAGATGGAAGGCGTGCTGGCCGATATCAGTCCTGAGATCAATATGGTGGAGATCGCTGCAGCGCGGATGAAGTCGCATATGTGGCAGCATTTTGACTGGAAAAAGGAACTTAAAACTTCCGGAAAGGAAGTGTACCGTTCCGTGCATGGTGCAATCGGCATCCCGGCGCAGCTGTCAAAGCTTTTACAGGAAATGGAGCGTGGACAGTCCAAGGTGACCATGGATCTGCAGGCCACGACGGAGCTGTCAAAGCTTCTGCACCGTCTGATCCGCAATATTGTCATGGGGCTCTGGGTCATGGCGCTCCTGATCAGTTCGAGTATCATCTGCACGACGGATATGAAACCAAAGCTCCTCGGTATACCGGCACTGGGTGCGATGGGGTATATGTTTGCGGTGCTGATCGTAATCTACACGATGTTCCGGCACTTTATACCGAAAAAATAAAGAGGCAGATCTGAAAAAGGTGAGATCAGCTTCTTTGTTTTTTTAGATACCGGAAATGAAATATTTTTAAACATTCTTAATAAAAATTACTGCCTGATTGTCGTAGACAACCCGGTCTAAATGTGGTATCATATATCAAGTGCTGGGTGAGAAGCCATAAAAGCACAGGCGTCTGTAGCTCAGGGGATAGAGCAGCGGTTTCCGGTACCGCGTGGCGGGGGTTCGAATCCCTCCAGACGCGCTTTTTCTTTATATAGAGATATAAAGTACAGCGTATGCTGGCAGACTATAGAGCAATGCACAGGTCTGCTTTTGACAAAAGAGGGGGTAGCACATGTTAGACGACATCAGAGAGTGGATATCCGATAATCTCAGATATATCCTTCTGGGACTGGCAGGAATCGTAGTGATCTTTTTACTGGTTACGGTGATCCGTGCAGTATCCGGTGGCTCCTCCAAGAGCAGTAAGAAAGACAACAAAGCGGAAACCTCACAGACCGATACATCCAATACGGATGCTGCACAGACATCCTCCACAGGTGATGCCGCGCAGACGGCCACAGGTGAGATCCAGGAGTCGACAGATGAGAGTCTGCTTACCCTGATCAAGTCCTATTATCAGGCCATCGCCGCACAGGATGTGGAGACCGTGCGTGTCCTGACCGATCAGCTTTCCGCAGATGATCAGACAAAGATCGAGAGTGAGAACGATATCGAGTCCTATTCCGATATCAAGGTATATACAGCCGCAGGGCCGGAGGACGGTACATACGTTGTATATGCCGCTTACAATTACAAGTACAAGAATTTCAATACGCAGCTGCCGGGCTTAAGCCAACTGTATGTATGCACAGCTGAGGATGGTTCCTATTACATCGCAGGCGGTGCCATGACAGAGACGGTCAAGAGTTACATCGAAGCGGAGAATGCTTCCTCCGGTGTGACACAGCTGATGCAGACGACAAAGACGGCATACGATGCGGCTCTGGCGGCAGATACCAGCCTGTCCAGTTATCTCAATACCAAAGGGCAGACATCTAATGCATCCAATGCGCTGAATCAGGCAGATGGCACAGAACTGACGATCAAGCAGAACTGTAATGTACGTGCTGAAGCCAGTACATCATCGACAAAACTGGGTCAGCTTGCCGCTGGTACAAAGGTGACAAAGACTGGTTCAGAGGCTGAATGGGTCAAGATCGACTACAATGGCCAGACAGCCTATGTCAGATGGGATATGTTCGAATAAACAGGATACGAGCGGGGGTTGTTCTTTTGGCAGCCCCTGTTTTTTTACCACAGAGGGTAATACGACGACAGGAGAAAGGGGAAAAACAGTGGCAGAAGAGCTGATCCGAATCAATAAACTGCTGAGTGATGCCGGCATATGTTCCCGGCGGGAAGCCGACCGTCTGGTCGAACAAAAGAGAGTGACGGTGGATGGCAGGATCCTGGAAATGGGCAGTAAGGTATCTCCCACAGCCGATATCCGCGTCAATGGAAAGCCGATCCGCAAGGAAGAACGAAAGGTACTTCTGATGCTGAACAAGCCCCGGGGCATCGTCTGTACGATGGAGCGAAGGGAACGTGACAGTGTGGTACGCTTTATGAAATATCCGCTGCGGGTATATCCGGTCGGCAGGCTCGACAAGGACAGTGAGGGTCTTTTGCTTCTGACAAACCAGGGCGATCTGGTCAACAGGATCATGCGGGCGGGCAACCGTCATGAAAAAGAGTATGTGGTCACGGTGGATAAGGAGATAGATGCCGATTTTCTTGAGAAAATGAGCATCGGTGTGCCGATTCTCGACACAATTACCCGTCCGTGTACGGTAGAATATGTGGGCAAATACACGTTCCGCATCATTCTGACGCAGGGGTTAAACCGGCAGATCCGGCGGATGTGTGAATATTTTGGTTACGAAGTGAAAAAGTTAAAACGGGTGCGGATCATGAATCTGACACTGGGAAAACTGCCGGTGGGCAAATATCGTGAGGTGACAGGTGAAGAGCTTAATGGGCTGATGAAGCTTTTAGAGAATTCCTCTTCACTGTCCCAGAAGGAGCTTAATGGACAAACAGAGTAGAATGAAAGAACTGGCCGGGATCTTAAAGGCGGCGTCAAAAGCATATTATCAGGACGATACGGAGATCATGAGCAATTTTGAGTATGATAAGCTCTACGATGAGCTTGTGGCCCTCGAAAAGGAGACCGGGATCGTGCTGGCAGGCAGTCCGACGATGGAGGTCGGCTACGAGGCGCAGGATGAGCTGACAAAGGTGGAGCATGAGCGTCCAATGCTGTCTCTGGACAAGACAAAGGAGAGAGACGCATTAAAAGCGTTTATCGGAAAACAGCCTTCGATGCTGTCGTGGAAGCTGGACGGTCTGACGATCGTTCTGACTTACAGAGATGGTGTGCTTGCACAGGCGGTGACCAGAGGAAATGGTATCGTCGGCGAGGATATTACCAATAATGCCCGGGTATTTGATAATCTGCCGTTAAAGATCGCCTACACCGGTGAGCTGGTGCTGCGTGGTGAGGCATTGATCACTTACGCTGATTTTGAAAGAATCAACAGCGAGATCCCGGATGTGGATGCCCGGTATAAGAATCCGAGAAATCTGTGCAGCGGTTCTGTGCGCCAGCTGAATAATAAGATTACAGCCGAGAGAAATGTGCATTTCTTTGCCTTTTCCCTTGTACGTGCGGATGGTGTAGATTTTGAAAATTCCCATGCCCGCCAGATGCAGTGGCTGAAGGAGCAGGGCTTTGAGACTGTAGAATACACGTTGGTGACAGCTGATACGCTGGATGCGGCGATGGATGATTTTGCGGCGAGAGTCCGGACAAACCCGTTTCCGTCGGATGGTCTTGTGGTACTGTACGATGATATTGCCTATGGTGAGTCGCTGGGATCCACAGCCAAATTCCCGCGAAATTCGATGGCATTTAAATGGGCAGATGAGATCCGGGAGACGACGCTTCTGGAGATCGAATGGAGTCCTTCGAGAACCGGCCTTATCAATCCGGTGGCGATCTTTGAGCCGGTGGAGCTGGAGGGCACGACAGTCAGCCGCGCAAGCGTTCACAATATCAGTATCATGAAGCAGCTGGAGCTTGGCATCGGCGATACGATCGAGGTCTACAAGGCGAATATGATTATCCCGCAGATTGCGGAAAACAAGACCCGAAGCGGTGTGAAAAACATCCCGCAGCATTGTCCGGCCTGTGATCACGGGACTGTGATCCAGAAGACCAACGATGTGGAATCTTTGTATTGTCCGAATCCGGCCTGCCCGGCTAAAGCAATCAAGTCGTTTGCCCTGTTTGTGAGCCGGGATGCGTTAAATATCGACGGTATGTCCGAGGCTACGCTGGAGAAATTTATCGGCCGTGGCTTTTTACATGATTTTTCTGAGCTTTTTGCTCTTTCCATACACCGGGACGATATTGTAGAGATGGATGGCTTCGGCCAGAAATCCTATGACCGTCTGATGGAAAGTATCGAAAAGGCCCGCCATACGACATTGCCGAAGCTGTTGTATGCGCTGGGGATCCCGAACGTCGGTCTGGCCAATGCGAAGCTGATCTGCAAGCATTTTGACTATGAACCGGAGAAGATACGCCATGCGGCGGCGGATGAGATCAGTGAGATCGAAGGGCTCGGTGAGGTGATCGCTGCCGGATACTGCGCATGGTTTGCAAAGCCGGAGAATCAGACGGAATTTGACCGTCTGCTGGCGGAAGTGGAGCTGGAAAAGCCGCAGGCAGCCGGGGAACAGCCGCTGGCAGGCAAGGTATTTGTTATCACCGGATCGCTGGAGCATTTTACGAACCGCAGCGAACTCAAAGAACAGATTGAAACGCTGGGCGGCAAGGTGACCGGCAGCGTGACAAAGAAGACATCGTACCTGATCAATAACGATCTGACATCCAATTCCTCCAAAAACAAGAAGGCAAAGGAGCTGGGCGTGGAGATCATTTCTGAAGAGATGTTCCTTTCTATGGTACAGGAAGGAAAAACAGAGGAATAGAGAGGTAAGGCGTGGAAGAAAATACAGAAAAGAAATTTACCGAGGAATTTACGGAGACAGTAAAAGATAAAGCCAGACAGGGTAAAAAAGGTGCTGTCAAGCTGTTATTCGGACGTACAACGGTCATTCTTCTTCTGATTGCAGTACAGGCGCTGGTACTTGTGCTTGCCAGTCTGTTTCTGTACAGGTATGTCGTATACGCAATGGCGGCTTACAGTCTGGTGGCATTGTTTATTGTCATGGGAATCTTAAACCGCCCCGGTACGCCGGAGATCCAGATGCCATGGATCGTCATGATCCTTCTGGTGCCGGTATTTGGCGGGCTTTTGTATCTGTTTGTACAGATGCAGCCCGGTATACGTATCCTGAATAAGAAGGTTATTGCCCAGACAGAGCGGATGAAAAGCTTTTCCGAACAGGATCGGGAAATACAGGAGGAAATCTGTGAACAGAATCCGCAGATGGCCGGTATGACACATTATCTGCAAAGAGTCGGTTTTCCAACCTACAGAAATAATGGATTGACCTACTATCCACTGGGGGATGACTGGTATCCGGCGATTCTGGAAGAAATGAAAAAAGCCAGAAAATTCATCTTTATGGAGTTTTTCATCATAGAACACGGTGAGGTCTGGGATCATGTGCTGGAGATCTTAAAGGATAAGGCAGCCGAGGGCGTGGAGGTGCGTCTGATGTACGATGGCACATTGCAGTTTGCGTCGTTGTCCCATGATTATCCAAAGCGTCTGGAAGCAGCTGGCATCAAGTGCAAGGTTTTTTCTCCGATCAAACCGGCGCTGACCACGTACCAAAACAACAGAGACCATCGTAAGATACTGGTCATTGACGGTGAGACAGCCTTTACCGGTGGAACGAATCTTGCCGATGAATACATTAACAAAAAGGAGCGCTTCGGCCACTGGAAGGATACCGCGATCATGGTGAAGGGCGATGCGGTCAAGAGCTTTACGATGATGTTTCTGCAGCTGTGGGATCTGGACGGCTACGAGAATAATTATGTGGATTATCTTGACATTTATCCGAGAAAAGCAGAGCTTGTACAGCCGGGCTTTGTTGTGCCGTATGCCGACAGTCCGCTGGACGGCGAACCGGTGGGTAAGTTTGTCTATATGCATATTCTTCAGCAGGCAACAAAATATGTGCATATTATGACACCGTATCTGATCCTGGAGCATGATATGATCACAGCACTGTGTGATGCGGTGCGCCGTGGCGTGCAGGTGCGTCTGATCCTGCCGCATATTCCGGACAAGATCTATGCCTTTGCACTGGCGAGGACACATTATAAATATCTGATCAGTGAGGGTGTGGAGATTTATGAATATGTGCCGGGCTTTGTCCATGCAAAGGTCTTTGTCAGCGATGATGAGACTGCCGTAGTGGGTACAATCAATATGGATTACCGCAGCCTGTTTTTACATTTTGAAAATGCGGTGCTTTTATACAGGGCAGAAGAGATTGACCGGATCGAGGCGGATTTTCAGGATACCCTGGATAAATGCCTGAAGGTAACACCGGAGTATATGAAGACGATCAGTACAAAACATAAGCTTCTGGGCTTTATTCTGAAGATATTTGCGCCTTTGATGTAGAAAAACGCAAGTTTTCCTTGCATTTCAGGGTGTTTTATGTAAAATGTAGTGGGGCTGCCTGTGCAGTCCGGAAAAATATGCACATATAAAAGACAAAAGCACATGGCAACCCTATGTGCTTTGTTGTGTGAAGAATAAAAAGAGCAAAGTGACCATACAACGTTTAAATGCAGGAGGAATAACGCAGCTATGATTTCAGCAAATAATGTCACACTCCGACTGGGCAAGAAAGCCCTGTTCGAAGATGTAAATATCAAATTTACCGAGGGTAACTGCTACGGTATCATCGGTGCCAACGGTGCCGGTAAATCTACGTTCTTAAAGATCCTTTCCGGAGAACTGGAGACGACCAGCGGTGATGTATCGATCACCCCGGGACAGCGTCTGTCTTTCTTAAAGCAGGATCATTTCCAGTATGATGCCTATACCGTACTGGATACGGTCATCATGGGTAACCAAAGACTGTACGAGATCATGAAAGAAAAGGATGCCATCTACGCAAAAGAAGATTTTACCGACGAAGACGGTATCCGCGCCAGTGAGCTGGAGGGCGAATTTGCCGAGATGAACGGCTGGGAAGCTGAAACAGACGCAGAGATGCTGTTAAATGGTCTGGGTATTCCGACTGAATTGCATTATGAACAGATGGCCAACTTAAAAGGTAGTGAAAAGGTTAAAGTCCTGCTGGCACAGGCCCTGTTTGGCAATCCGGATATCCTGCTTCTCGATGAGCCGACCAACCATTTGGATATGGATGCGATCAACTGGCTTGAAGAGTTTTTGATCAACTTTGAAAATACAGTTATCGTTGTATCCCATGACCGTTACTTCTTAAATAAAGTCTGCACCCATACCGCAGATGTTGACTACGGCAAGATCCAGCTGTATGCCGGAAACTACGATTTCTGGTATGAGTCCAGCCAGCTTCTGGTAAAACAGATGAAAGAGGCCAACCGTAAGAAAGAGGAGAAGATCAAAGAGCTGCAGGAGTTTATCTCCCGTTTTGCTGCCAACGCTTCCAAATCCAAGCAGGCAACATCCCGTAAGAAAGCTCTTGAGAAAATCCAGCTTGACGAGATCAAACCGTCCAGCCGTAAATATCCGTACATCGATTTCCGTCCGAACCGTGAGATTGGTAATGATGTCCTGATGGTGGAAAACCTGACTAAGACAATCGATGGTGAAGTGATCCTTGATCATCTGAATTTTACATTAAACCGTGAAGATAAGGTTGCTTTTGTCGGTGGCAATGAGCGTGCCAAGACCGTACTGTTCCAGATCCTGACCGGCGAGATGGAGCCGGATGAAGGTACGTACAAATGGGGCGTAACCACCTCCCAGGCATATTTCCCGCAGGACAGCACAAGAGAATTTGACAGCGACCTGACGATCGCTGACTGGCTGACCCAGTATTCCGAGATCAAGGATGCCACCTATGTCCGTGGTTTCCTGGGACGTATGCTGTTTGCCGGTGAGGATGGCGTGAAGAGAGTCCGTGTCCTGTCCGGTGGTGAGAAGGTACGCTGCCTGTTATCCAAGATGATGATCTCCGGCGCCAACATTCTGATTCTGGATGAGCCGACCAACCATCTGGATATGGAGTCTATCACAGCACTGAACAATGGTATGAAGAAATTCCCGGGCGTTTTATTATTCGCCTGCCGTGACCACCAGCTGGTGGAGACGACCGCCAACCGTATCATGGAGATCATGCCGGGCGGTCAGCTGATCGACAAGATCACCACCTACGATGAGTATCTGGCATCCGATGAGATGGCCCGTAAGCGTGCTGTTTATACAATGAAAGAAGAGGATAACTAAGATGGAGGATACACAGATCTTAAATGCAGTATCTGAGGTAGAAGGTGTCTATCGTACCGCCTTTGTCGATACGAAAGATCTGGTGTTTGATCCGGAGTTCCGGAAATACTGTGAGGAGGACAAGTGCGGCAATTACGATGTCAATTATTCGTGTCCGCCGTACTGTGGAACTCCCGAAGAGATGCAGGCAAAGGTCATGCAGTATGGCCGGCTTTTGCTTGTACAGACGGCCTGGGAGGTTTCGGATGTTATGAACACAGAAGAAACAGCCGAAGCCAAGGCAAAACACAATGCCATTTCCTTTAATGTACTGGATACATTAAAAGAAATGGGCATGGAGCCGGATGCCATGATGGCCGGGCCATGTAAGCTCTGTAAAAAGGTCTGCATGCAGATGATCGGAAAGCCGTGTCCGAGGGACTACAGGGTATTTTCCTGCCTGTCAGCCTACTGTATTGATGTGACAAAGCTTGCAAAAACCGCCGGACTGGAATGTTGGTGCGGCAATACAAGAGTATTGTATTTCAGTATGTTTATGCTGGATAAAAAATAGAGCTATATGCGTGATGCCGTTTTTGCAGGAAAAGCTGAAGACGGAAGAACATATACGGAGGAAATAAACGTGCAGCAGCAACTGCTGGAACAGATGAAGGAAATAACGGAAGAAGAAAAGAAAATTCTGGAAGATGGGGCACAGGTGGAAAAGGAGCTCTATGCCACGGGCACAGAGTTTACGATCGACAGCCGTAAGATGCTTGAGCGGGGACAGCTGATCACCGTGCGCAAGCATACCCGTTTTGTGCATTTTCCTTCCCACAGACATACCTATGTAGAAGTGATCTATGTGTGTCAGGGCGAGGTTGTCAATGTGATCGGGGATAAGCATGTAGTCGTCAAAGCCGGGGAGATCCTCTTTCTCAACCAGTATACTCACCATGAGATCCTGCCATCGGGCGAGGATGATCTGGCGGTCAACTTTATCGTTCTTCCGGAATTTTTTGATGTGGCGAGTGCGATGATCGGCCGGGACAATGTTCTGGCCGATTTTCTTGTCAATATCCTGCGGCAGAACCAGGAAAAAGGCGAGTATCTGCATTTTAAGGTGGCCGGTGTGCTGCAGATCCAGAATCTGATGGAAAATATGATCGTGTCCCTGATCAACGGGGAGCAGCAGAATAATCTGATCAACCAGACGACGATGGGACTTCTGTTTATGCATCTGGTGGAATCGGCACAGTATGTGGAGATGCGTGTGCCAAACCGCTACGACAATATGCTGTTGATGTCGACGTTAAGCTATATCGAGCAGCAGTACCGGACGGCGAGCCTTACAACGTTGTGTGAGACTCTGCATCAGCCGATGCATACGCTGAGCCGCATGATCAAAGCCCAGACGGGATACAATTTCACAGAGCTTTTGCTGAGAAAACGTCTGAGCAAGGCAGTGCAGCTTTTGTGTGACACGGATCTGCCGGTCAACGATGTGATCGCAGCGGTCGGGTATGAAAACGCCAGCTATTTCCACCGGACATTTAAGGAGCATTATCATATGACACCGCGGGTATTCAGGGAAACGTATAAAAAAGAACAGATTGTACCGATGTAGGGCCGGCAGGATGTACAGGGTAAGTTTTCGTTGCAATTTGGCGGTATATCGGATATAATGACCACAGTGCGTGCTATACACGCAAAGACGAAAGGATGTTTGAATCATGAGTTTATTACAGACATGGCGTGACAAAGCCTATGATCAGAATGCAGATAAAGGAGCTCTGCAGAGATTCTGGCAGAATTATTTCCTGCTTGAAAAGGGTATCTATGAGCAGCTTTTAACAAACCCGGACGAGGAAGTCAAGGGTACTGTGAAAGAGCTGGCTGACAAATATAATATCGATGTATTTGCCATGACAGGTTTTCTGGATGGTATCAACGACAGCCTGAAGGTTCCGAATCCGATCGAAGAGATGGAAGAGGATACGGTTGTCAGCCTGGCTTTTGATAAAGAACTGCTGTATAAGAATATGGTAGATGCCAAGGCAGAGTGGCTGTATGAGCTGCCGATGTGGGATGAGATTTTCACACCGGAGAAGAAAAAAGAGCTGTATCTGGAGCAGAAAAAGTCCGGTACAGTTGTAAAGCCGAAAAAAGTATTCCCGAATGATCCGTGTCCGTGCGGAAGCGGAAAGAAATATAAGAAGTGTTGTGGTAGAAATAAGTAAGGACGGACGGTCTGCTTCGCGATATTGCAACGAACAGAAGGGGCTATGTGTATTTGCAAATAAGTGCAACGCTTTGCCGGGCTAACTGCTAACTGCATCTAACGCACTCGCAAAAGCGAGCTCGTGCGTAAGATTTCGTAAGCAGTGGATCTCGTCAAAGCTAAAAGCGCACTTTGATCATTTGCTAATACACATAGCCCCTTCTGTTCGTTGCAATATCGCGAAGCAGACCTGACTTTGGCTGGAGGTGAATGGTGCGTATGGAAGTGATTTTGAGTTTGTTGGGAATTTTTTGTTTTGGATATTTTCTGGCCTGCGGTATATATGCAGGCTTTGGCGCTTCGTTTTTGGTGATCTGGCCAGTGGCAGGGGTGCTGTGTCTGGGTGCGGCTTTTTGTTTGCGGATGCACAGGAGTGGCCGGTGGCTGTGGCAGCTGCCGCATGGTGTGAAGATTGTGCTGGGCTGTGTGTTGCTGGCAGGGGCACTCACTTTTGCGGTGATGGAAGGATTGATCGTTTCGCAGATGTTTGCAAAGGGTGAGCCAAAGCTGGAGTATGTGCTGGTGCTGGGGGCACAGGTGCGTGGGGATCGTGTGAGCCGGGCGTTGGAGGATCGGTTAAAAACGGCGAAGGCGTATCTGGATGAAAATCCGGAGACAAAGGCTGTGCTGTCCGGGGGTCAGGGACCGGGGGAAAATCTGACAGAGGCACAGGCGATGTATGACTGGCTGGTGGCGCATGATGTATCCGCAGACCGGCTGATCATGGAGGACAGATCGACATCAACCTTGGAAAATATGACGTTTAGCAAGGCATTGATCCCGGAAGAGACCGGACAGGTACATATTGGAATCGTAACCAATAATTTTCATGTGTATCGCGGTGTGATGCTGGCAAAGAGATGTGGATTTACAAAGGCCTGCGGCATTGCGGCAAAATCCCACTCTTTGATGCAATTGCACTTTATGGTACGGGAAGGCATTGCGCTGGCGAAAGATATGGTAAAGGGAATACGGTGAAAGATCCGGCTGCAAATATGTGTATAAAGCCAAAAAGCATGATGCCGGTTTTACAGGAAGGGCGAAAACAGGAAGCATTTTCTGAAGACAGATGGAATACATTTGAACTCTTGTTTGAAATGTCCGGAAAACAGAAAAATAAAAAAGACAGTGCATAGTACGAATTGTGGCTACGCATAATAAAGGAAGAACGCTTCTGGTTTAGCAAAACCACTGCGTCAATTCTGTAAAGGAGGACTTTATTATGCCGTTATTAAACTGTATGGTAACGCACTGTGTCTACAACAAGGATGAGCTTTGCTCCCGTGGTGACATCCGCATCGGTGGCCGTGAAGCGAGAGTGGCAGACGAAACCTGCTGTGACAGCTTCCGTGACAGAGCCGAGGGTACGGCGGTCAATTCCGTGACCGGAGGCTGCGGCTGCAGCAGTATTCATGTAGACTGCGAGGCTGAAGGATGCACGTACAATGAAAACTGCAAATGTACTGCCAACGAGGTGAATATTGACGGAGCCTGTGCAGATCGCTGTGAGGATACGGTCTGTGAGACATTTCGCTGCAGAAATTGCGGCTAAAGATTGACAAAACGGGTGTCTGCCTGTTATCCTGTAAGAACTGACAGGAACTGCCGCAAGTGTTACAGTTCGCAAAAAACTGTGAACTGTAACACTTGTGATAAGAAACTGTATCAGAAGTTAAAAAAACTCTTGACACAGTTACATAAGCATGGTATCCTATCAAAGATGTAAGAAAGAAGAGTATCCACTCTCACCTCAGCACACTACAGATGTGACTCGGGTTTATAGGGAAAGCAATCATAAGATGCAAGGATTGCAGTACTGGATAAGTGGATAGTCTGACTATCTGCTTTTTTATTTTGTTAGGAGGTATACGGCCATTAGCGAGTTAATGATTAACGAACAGATTCGCGATAGAGAAGTTCGCGTTGTGAGTGCGACAGGAGAGCAGCTGGGAATCATGTCTTCCCGTGATGCGTACAAGATGGCGCAGGAGGCTAATCTCGATCTGGTAAAGATCGCCCCGACAGCAAAGCCGCCGGTCTGCAAGATCATCGATTATGGTAAGTACAGATATGAGCTTGCCAGAAAAGAGAAAGAAGCCAAGAAAAAACAGAAGGTAGTAGAGATCAAAGAGGTTCGCCTCTCACCGAACATCGATGAGAACGATCTCAACACCAAGGCAAGTGCTGCCCGCAAGTTTATCACAAAGGGTAACCGTGTAAAGGTCACACTTCGTTTCCGTGGTCGTGAGATGGCCCATGTACAGAGCAGCAAGGTGATTCTGGATGAGTTTGCATCCCGTCTTTCCGATATCGCTACTGTAGAGAAAGCCCCGAAGATGGAAGGCAGAAGCATGAGTATGTTTTTAACTGAAAAACGTTAAAAAAAATAGATTAGATAGTTTAAGGAGGAATGGTGTCATGCCAAAAATGAAAACAAGCAGAGCTGCTGCAAAGCGCTTTAAAGTAACAGGTTCAGGAAAACTCGTTAGAAATAAAGCTTACAAGAGCCATATCTTAACAAAGAAGACCACCAAGAGAAAGAGAAATCTTAGAAAAGATATCGTTATGGACGAGACAAACGTTAAGAACATGAAGAAGATCTTACCGTACATGTAAGTTTGAGATTGCAGGAGGAATTAAGAAATGGCAAGAATTAAAGGCGGTTTAAACGCAAAGAAGAAACATAACAGAGTATTAAAGCTGGCTAAAGGTTACAGAGGAGCCAGATCCAAACAGTATAGAGTAGCAAAACAGTCCGTTATGAGAGCTCTGACAACAGCTTACGCTGGACGTAAAGAGAAAAAACGTCAGTTCAGACAGCTGTGGATCGCTCGTATCAATGCTGCAGCACGTATGAATGGTCTGTCCTACAGCAAATTCATGTATGGTCTGAAGCTGGCTAATGTTGATCTGAACAGAAAAGTTCTGGCTGACATGGCTATCAACGATGCAGAAGGCTTCGCTACACTGGCTGAGCTTGCTAAAAGCAAAATCGCATAAGTAAATACGAAGATGATGAGGAATCTCTTTCCGGGTGGAAGAGGTTCCTTTTTTTCACAGCACAGAAAAGAAAGCTCCAGTGGAGGTTCCTTTTCTTCTTTTTTTTTGATAAAATAGAACAGATGTACTTATATTAAACAGTTGTGTTTTATTAAAGGAGAAGATATATGGCAGATATGGATCTGTTTTCTTATATGAAAGAAGCAACACTGGAAAAGGAGTCACCGCTGGCCTCACGAATGCGTCCGAAAACACTGGAAGAGGTTGTAGGACAGCAGCATATCATCGGTGAGGGAAAGATGCTGTACCGCGCGATCAAGGCAGATAAGCTGAGCTCCCTGATCTTTTATGGACCGCCGGGAACAGGTAAGACGACACTGGCGAAGGTGATCGCCAATACGACGAGTGCAAAGTTCACCCAGCTAAATGCGACAACGGCCGGCAAGAAGGATATGGAAGAGGCGGTAAAAGCGGCGCAGGATGAACTCGGCATGTATGGCAAAAAGACGATCCTGTTTATCGACGAGATCCACCGCTTTAATAAGGGACAGCAGGATTATCTGCTGCCGTATGTGGAAGATGGTACAATCATTCTGATCGGTGCAACGACGGAGAATCCGTATTTTGAGGTGAATGGCGCTTTGCTGTCACGGTCAGTTATTTTTGAACTGAAATCTCTGGAAATTGGAGATATTGAGAAATTACTGGATCGTGCGGTGACGGATACAGTGAACGGTATGGGCAGTTATCATGCGGTGATAGATGCGGATGCGAGACATTTTCTCGCAGATATTTCCGGTGGTGATGCGAGAGCAGCGTTGAATGCAATTGAACTGGCGGTGCTGACAACACCAAGAAGTGACGACGGACTGATCCACATTGATCTGGAGACGGCGTCGGAGTGTATCCAGAAGCGTGTGGTACGTTACGATAAGACGGGAGATCAGCATTACGATACGATCTCGGCATTTATCAAGAGTATGCGCGGGTCTGATCCTGATGCAGCGGTGTATTATCTGGCGAAGATGCTGTATGCGGGGGAAGATATCAAGTTTATTGCAAGGCGTATGATGATCTGTGCGGCGGAGGATGTCGGGAATGCGGATCCGCAGGCGCTGGTGGTGGCTACAGCGGCGGCACAGGCAGTGGAGCGGATCGGTATGCCGGAATCCCAGCTGATCCTTTCGCAGGCGGCGATCTATATTGCGGGTGCACCGAAGAGTAATGCATGCACGAATGCGATTTTTGCGGCGATGGAGAGTGTGCGCTCGAAAAAGACGACGGTGCCGGTGCATTTGCAGGATGCGCATTATAAGGGTTCGGCAAAGCTGGGACATGGTGTCGGCTATAAGTATGCACATGATTATCCGGAGCATTTTGTGAAGCAGCAGTATTTGCCAGATGAGATCCGTGGGGAGAGGTTTTATGAACCGACGGAGATTGGGTATGAAGAGAGAATTAAAGAGAGGTTGGAACGGTTGAGGAACAGGGAAGAGTGAGTGAGGGATGGACGGCTGCGGTCGCTGGCCCCCTCCGACTGCTGTGCTGTTGGTGAAAAACGGACGCCCGGGCAAGGATAGCTAAGCTTCTGCAACCAGGTTTCTGTGGGTACCGGATGATTCGCCGGATTTGCTGATGCAAATCCGGCTCAGGCATCCTCAGTTTCCGCATTTGTGATGCGGAAACTGCCCCACAGAAACCTGGCCGCAGAAGCCAAGCTATACTAAGCCCGGGCTTTATGTTTTTCACCAACAGCACAGCAGTCGGAGGGGGCCAGCGGCCGCAGCCTGTCTTTTAAGGGACGGTAGGTGGGGGAGCGGCGCTGATGGCGAAAGGGGTTAGTTTTTTGAGGTGGACATGCGTTTGAGTTCTGGAAGAACTGTTATAAGCATGGTGATGAAGCAGAGGCTGCCGCCGATGACGTTGGAGACGGGTTCTGCGAGGAAGACGCCGTTGGTGCCCATGTGGAGGGCGTAGGGGAAAAGGTAAGTCAGCGGGACGACGATAAATACTTTGCGGAGCAGGGAGAAGAAGATGGCCTGCTTCTTTTTGTTTAAAGATTTAAACATGGTCTGGCCGACGTACTGTAGGAGCATGAAGATGAAGGCATTAAAGTACAGCTTCAGGGCGGGCACGGTGTCTTCAATCAGAGCGGGGTCTGAACTGAAGATGCTGATCAGAAAGTGAGGGGCGTGGATGATCACGGACCAGACCAGGAGGGTGTAAACGAGGGCCATGGCGGCCATGGTGGCACCGGCCTGGAAGACTTTTTTGGGACGTTTTGCACCGTAATTGTAGCTGATGATCGGGGAGGAGCCTTCGGTGATGGCGTGGATCGGGGTCTCAACCATCTGACGTACGCTGGAGATAATGGTCATGACAGAGATATAGAGGTCACCGCCAGTGACGGACAGTATGTTGTTGCAGCAGATGGATACAACACTGTTGGTCAGCTGCATGATAAAGCCGGCGGTGCCGAGGCTGATGATGTCTGCGGCTTTTTTACGACAGGCAGGCAGTTCCCGGCGTGTCAGCAGACGGACTTTGTATTCTGCCTTGTGCTGTAAAAAGTACAGTACAAAAAGGGCAGAGAGAGCCTGTGAAAGGATTGTGGCGATGGCGGCTCCCCGGATACCGAGACCAAAGGCGAAGATAAACAGCGGGTCTAAGAGAAGATTGGCAACGGCACCGACGACAACAGACAGCATGCCGGTTGTGGCGTATCCCTGGGCATTGATGAAGGGATTCATACCGGTGGCGATCATGGAAGGAACCGTGCCGAGCAGGTAGATCATCAGATAGGGATACGCATATCCGATGGCATCTTTGGAGGCTCCGAACAGAAACAGGATCGGACGGGCGAAGACAAGGCCCAGGATCATCAGACAGATACCGCAGACCAGGAGCATGGTAAAAGATATATTCATCAAAAGGCCGGCCTTTTCACGGTTACCTTCGCCCCGGGCAATGGAAAAGAGCGGTGCGCCGCCATTGCCAAAGAGATTGCTGCAGGCAGTGATGATCATAACGATCGGAAAGCATAAGCCGACAGCTCCCAGGGCGGTTGTTCCGACATCGGGGATACGGGCGATATAGATGCGGTCAACGATATTGTATAACAGGCTCAAAAACTGCGCCACCAGCATTGGCAGAGCCGCCCGGAAGATATTTCCGGTAAGAGAACCGTTTTCAAAATCAATACGTTTCATAGAGTAGGGTCACTTCTTTCTGAATTTTATGGATGCCAAGTTGACTTCACACGCAAAAGTGATCCTCTGGATCAGTTTCTGGTATGCATGGCAGTTAAATACGGACTTTTTTGGTAAGACAATGAAAATTATCAAACAAACATAGTATAACATATAAAAAGACAATGCAGACAGCCAAAATAAAATGGCGGGCATTGCCTTTAGTATCAGTCGGATATGGGATGCGTCTGTCTGTGTTCTTCAAGAAGCTCATTCATCCGGTCAACGTTCTGCAAAATATTGACCGCATAGAGATAGACAATTTTGCCCTCTTCGGTCAGTTCGATACCGCCAAAGCTGCGGGTGAAAAGAGCAGTGTCAAGCTCAGTTTCGAGCTGCTGGATGGCTTTGCTGACATTTGGCTGGCTGGTGTAGAGAGTGCGGGCGGCCTGGCTGAAAGAACGGGTGCGGGCACTTTCTACGAAATACTGTAACTGGCGGATTTCCATGAGCTTCCTTTCTGGTGCGTTATACCTGGTGCATGCGATATTGTCGGACGTCATGCATATGAAAAACTGGTCCGGTGGACCAGTTTTGAGTGCAAAAGCAGATATGCCCGCTTTTATACAGTGAGATTACGGACGATGGGCAAACAGGGCAAATAACGGTGCCGGATTGTAAAATTCATCCTGTTCGAGATAAATTCTCTCAGATACGGTGGTATCGGCCTGAATGTCATGATAACCCAGTTGCTTTAAGGTCTTTAGATCCCAGGCAGGACGGTCGTTTCCACTGATCCGCAGGCTTTCCTTGATATTTTCACATTCATCCTTCATCTGCTGGCTCATCTGCTGATGGGCATGATGCGCGGGCAGCTCCTCTGCGGAAGCATTCATCTGCTGTTTACCGTAATCGGCGTCAAAGTTTAACAGGATACCGCCCTTTTTGAGCAGCTTTTTCCATGCCTTGTAGGCTTTGCGCGGGTGCGGCAGTGTCCAGGTCAGGTTGCGGGTCAGGATGACATCAAAGCTTTCCTCCGGGAAGTCCGGTTCTTCGGCATCCATGATCAGGAACTGTGCATCGCTGCCAAGAACTTTGGCGGTCTTTTTTGCTTCTTCGATCATCTTTTCGGTCAGGTCGATCCCTGTCACATGATAGCCCATCTGAGACAACAGCAGGGCAAAGTAGCCGGAACCTGTGCCGATATCCAGAATCTTCAGATTTTTATCTTCCGGCAGATATTTGAAAATTTCTTTTTCCCATCGCTGACTGATATCGTCGCGCAGCTCTTTGATGCGCAGAGCGGCAAACTCTTCGGCACGCTCATCCCAGTAGGTGACAATTCTTTTTTTAATCTTTTCCATATGATCGTAAACCTCGTTTTGATAAAATACTAACAATGTACTCCAGTGTAACAGACAGAACATGTGTGCGCAAGCCGGGGGAGGGGATACGGGAGTGGGTATATCGTTGATTGTACGGAAAAAAAAGCAAAGGTATGGGAGCGGGCCAGAAAACTGAATGTAAGTTCATGATAAAAATATGATGAAAATGGATGGGAACTGTATAGCACGGTGACATAGAGTGAGATATGAGCTGGTACATGTACTGTAAGAGTAAAGAGGCGATATTTAAACAGCATAATCAATCAGAAGGATTCCATGGATTATTTCCATATACATAGCAAAAAAGGATGTACAGCAGGATACATATGCTGTACATCCAGAAAGTGCTTTATGCAGTGAATGTATACCGGATCATGTAGCCGTTTTCGTCACCGGTAATGATCACGGTGTCGCCATCCTCGTTGGTGAGGATGTCCTGGATCGGGTAGCGGCCGTGTTCTTTCACGTAAGCCTCCGGACTTTCGGCGGTGGCTTCAATAATCTCTCTTACGGCATGGGCGGAGCCGCCGCAGGGTGTAGTGCTTTCGGTAATGATTTCATAGTCTGTCATGGCTAAACCTCCTTAGAATCTATCCTGTGTTATAGTTTACAGAAAATATCAGACATATGCAAATGCCGTTTTTACGAAAATATAACAGATTTCGTGTTATAGTCTATGGCCTGCAGTGTCAGCAGGGCATGGATGCGATATCAGGTAAACATCTGCAGAAATTCCCGGGCAGCCTGTGTCAGTGGCACATTTCCTGCAGTGACCAGTACGACTTTACGTGCGGGCATTTCTTCGGTCAGATGGATCGGGAAAAGTTTTTCCTGCTCATGCAGGCAGTAATCCGGAACAAAGGCAAGCCCCAGACCGATATTGGCCAGATCCAGCAGGACATCGTTGGAATCCAGCTCGATCTCCGGCACCAGTTCCAGCTGTTCTTTGCGGAAGGTCTGGTGGAGAAATTCGTTTGTCGTGCTGTGACGGTCAAGCATCAGAATCGGATACTCCTGTATCTCTTTTAAAGAGACTTCACGGCCCTCCAGCTGCGGATAGTGACTGCGGCTGGCGGTGAAGACATCATGAAATTCGCTGATCACATGTATCTGTTCGCGGTTGCCCATGCGGGAATTGGGGTAGTTGGTGACGATCAGATCCACCTGGCCGCTTTCAAGGAGATCCACACATTTTAAAGAGGTCTGATTGATGATGCGGATATGCACCTTCGGATAGGCCTTGTGGTAGCGGTTCAGATAGGGAATCAGCAGATGGCGGCAGATCGTGTCTGTCGCACCGATACGGAGCTGGCCGCCGCCGAGACTGCCGGCTTCGAGAATATTATTTTCGCCCTGGCGGATCAGCTGGATCGCCGGTTCGATATGGCGCAGCAGTGTCTCGCCCTCCGGTGTCAGCTGGACATTTTTGGTACTGCGGACAAAAAGCGGGGTGCCGAGCTTTTTTTCCAGTGTTTTGACAGACTGGCTGACAGCGGACTGGGAAATATAGAGCTGGCGGGAAGCTTCGGAAAAACTTAAGGTCGTGGCGACGTGGTAAAAGACTTTATATAATTCATAATTTACATCCATTTTTATTAGTACTCCTTATAAGTGTGTCTATTATACCATTCTGTTTGTTGACAGGCAAGCGGCTTTTTAGTACTATAGGTAGGAAAAATACTTTACCATAGTATTGTGATAAAAAAGAGGATATATAGATGATAGAAACAATAGCATCCATAGAGCTTCCTGTGGATGAGAAGCTGGTGCTCCAGAAAAACAGACTGGAGCCAATAGAAAAAACAGGCAGAGAGAAAAGGATATCCCTGGTTACCGGTATCCATGGCGACGAGCTTCTGGGCATGTATGTGCTGTATGAGGTGCAGCGCAGGATTCATAAGGAACCGGAAAAGCTGACGGGTATTCTGGACATTTACCCGGCAATCAATCCACTGGGTATCGATTCCATCAACCGTGGTCTGCCCCAGTTTGACATTGATATGAACCATATTTTTCCCGGCAGTACTGAGGGAAATATGACAGAATATATGGCGGCAAAGCTGATGGATGATCTGATCGGTTCAGATCTGTGCATTGATGTCCATGCCAGTGACATTTTTCTGAAAGAGATCGTGCAGGTGCGCATGCAGGAGAAGGACGAGGCAAGGCTGCTCCCCTTTGCCGTGCAGGTTAATGCTGATCTGGTCTGGATCGCAGCCAGTGCCACAGTTAAAGAGGCTACACTGGCCCACAGTCTGAATATGTTTGGCGTTCCGACACTTGCCATCGAGGCCGGCAGTGGTATGCGGATCGACAAGACCTATGGGGATCAGATCGTAGAGGGCATCCTGCATGTGATGAAGCAGGAGGGCATATGGCAGGGCGAGACAAATCTGGTGCGCAAACCGGATATCGCCCATGCAGAAAATGTGGCGTATGCCAATGCCGAAGCTTCGGGTGTATTTATGCCTGTTGTGGATATCGGAGAGTATATTCGAGAGGGACAGCATATCGGTGAAATCGTCAATGCGCTGACCGGAACGGTGGAAGAGGTGATCAATGCGCCCTGTAACGGAAAAATCATCACGGTGCGTCAGTACCCGATCGTATACCATGGTGCACTGATGTATCGTATTCTGAAGGATAAAAACGTATGAGAAAAGAAATATTATATTCCCTGAAAGCACCATATCGTGATGATCTGAAGGTCACCGGTTACCGTTTTGGCTATGGAGAAAAAACAGCCTGTATCGTAGGTGCGCTGCGGGGAAATGAAATCCAGCAGCTGTATGTCTGTTCTCTTCTGGTACAGAAACTAAAAGATCTGGAAGCACACGGACATATCACACAGAATAATGAGATCCTGATCATCCCCAGTGTCAATCATTATGCCATGAATATCGGCAAGCGGTTCTGGGCTGTGGATAATACAGATATCAACCGGAAATTTCCGGGTATTGCAGACGGCGGCACAACGGAGCGTATCGCTGCCGGTGTTTTTGAGTGTATTAAGGGCTACAGTTATGGGATCCAGTTTGCCAGCTTTTATATGCCGGGGCAGTTTATCCCGCATGTGCGGATGATGGAGACGGAACATTCCAGTGCCAGTCTGGCAAATCTCTTTGGTCTGCCCTATGTTGTGCTCAGAAAGCCGAGACCGTACGACACAACAACCTTGAATTACAACTGGCAGAACAATGGGACAAATGCTTTTTCCGTCTACACCAATGATACCGACAATATCGATGAAGAATCCGCCCAGATGGCGGTCAGTGCGGTATTGCGTTTCCTGACACGAATGGGTGTATTGAAATACAACTGTCACGGTGGCTATATTGCCAGTGTGATCCATGAGGATGAACTGACCGAGATCCATACAGAAAAGAGTGGGATCTTCCGCTCTCTGATCAAGCCGGGGGACGAGGTGAGCCACGGTCAGCCGATGGCCTTGATCCTGGATCCGTATGAAGGAAGTGTACGGGAGACGATTGCATCACCGACAGACGGTGTTGTCTTCTTCCAGCACTTAAAACCGTTCGTAAACCAGTGTGATCTGGTATTTGAGATCATTCGCAGATTACATGTCTGAGAAAGCAGAAACGATATCTTGTGTTTAAGAAAAGATGTGCTATACTCTAAAACAAAGATGAGTCTGCTGCAGTTTTCCCTATTATAAAAGGGAAAGGGGCTGTAGCTGTATCATACATTTATTTATTACATCAGGAGGTACGACAATGAAACAGATCAGTACAGACAAAGCACCAGCAGCTATCGGACCGTATTCCCAGGGCTTCGTATCAGGCAATGTCCTGTTTAGCGCAGGACAGATTGCTCTTGACCCGGCCACAGGTGAGGTTGTAGGCAGCGATATCACATCCCAGACAGAGCAGGTTATGAAAAATCTGGGTGCGATTCTTGAAGCTGCAGGTTCAAGCTATGAGAAAACATTAAAGACCACCTGCTTCCTGGCAGATATGGCTGATTTCGCTGCATTTAACGAAGTATACGGCAAATATTTCACAGGAAAACCGGCACGTTCCTGTGTGGCTGTAAAGACACTGCCGAAGAATCTGCTGGTGGAAGTAGAGGTTATTGCTGAAATTTAAGTTGCTTTTTATGTGAAAAACGGACGAGTTTCAAAAGTCAGAATCCCGGCATCCATACCCTTATCCGGTGGGATGCCGGGATTCCGGCTTTTGACACCCTCACAATCTGCCAATACAGAAATAACAGAAATTAGTATAAATAATAAATAAAACACCATATATTATCTTTACTAATGAAAAGAGCTGTGTTAGAATGAGGACAAATGAGCTATGTAACTCAAGAACCCTATATATAGAATGATTTCACAGGAGGAAGTACAATGAGTACAGTAAAGCGTGTCTATGTAGAGAAAAAGCCGGACTTTGCCGGAAAGGCACATGAGCTGAAGCATGAGATCAGCAGCTATCTGGGCATCAAAGATGTAACCGGTGTCCGCGAACTGATCCGTTACGATGTGGAGAATCTTTCCGATGAGGCATTTGAAAAGGCCTGCCAGTGCGTATTCGCTGAGCCGCCCGTAGATACTCTCTATCTGGAAGAACTGCCGGTAGCCGATGGCGCAAGAGTATTTTCCGTAGAGTTTCTGCCGGGACAGTTTGACCAGCGTGCCGATTCCGCTGTACAGTGTGTGCAGTTCCTTGACCAGAGTGCCCAGCCGGTGATCCGCACCGCTGTAACCTACGTGATCGAGGGTGATATTACAGAAGAAGAATATGCAGCCATCAAACATCACTGCATCAACCCGGTAGACTCCCGTGAAACAGGCATGGAGAAACCCAAAACCCTGATCCAGAAATTTGACGAGCCTGCCGACGTAAAGATTTTTGACGGATTTTCCGATATGGCTACGGATGCACTCAAAGAGCTTTATGGTTCTCTGGGACTGGCTATGACCTTCAAAGATTTCCAGCATATCCAGCATTACTTTAAAAACGAAGAGAAGCGTGATCCGTCCATGACCGAGATCCGTGTACTTGATACCTACTGGTCCGATCACTGCCGTCATACGACTTTCTCCACAGAGCTGAAAAATGTCACCTTCGGTGAGGGCGATTACCGTGAAGAGATCGAGGGTACATTTAAGAAATATCTGGCTGACCGTGATGTACTGTACAAAGGTCGTTCCGACAAATTTGTCTGCCTGATGGATCTGGCGCTCTTAGGTGCAAAGAAGCTGAAAAGCGAGGGCAAACTGGATGATCAGGAAGAATCCGATGAGATCAATGCCTGCTCCATCGTGGTACCGATCGATGTCAATGGAGTAGAAGAAGAGTGGCTGATCAACTTTAAAAATGAGACCCATAACCATCCGACCGAGATCGAGCCGTTCGGTGGTGCTGCCACCTGCCTTGGCGGTGCGATCCGTGATCCGCTGTCCGGCCGTACCTATGTATATCAGGCTATGCGTGTGACAGGTGCCGCTGACCCGACAAAATCTGTCAAAGAGACCCTCGAAGGTAAGCTGCCACAGAAGAAACTTGTACGTGGTGCAGCTGCAGGTTACAGTTCTTACGGTAATCAGATCGGTCTGGCTACCGGCTATGTGAAAGAAATCTATCATCCGAACTATGTAGCAAAACGTATGGAGATCGGTGCCGTTATGGGTGCTGCTCCGAGACGTGCCGTACAGAGACTGACATCTGATCCGGGCGACATCATCATTCTGCTGGGCGGCCGCACAGGTCGTGACGGCTGTGGCGGTGCTACCGGTTCTTCCAAAGTACATACCACATCCTCCATCGAAACCTGTGGTGCAGAGGTACAGAAAGGTAATGCGCCGACCGAGCGCAAGATCCAGAGACTGTTCCGCCGTGAGGAAGTGGCCCATGTGATCAAAAAGTGTAACGACTTTGGTGCCGGCGGTGTATCCGTAGCCATCGGCGAGCTGGCTGACGGTCTCCGGGTTGACCTTGACAAAGTGCCGAAGAAATACGCCGGTCTGGACGGAACCGAGATTGCCATTTCCGAGTCCCAGGAACGTATGGCGGTTGTTGTGGATCCGAAGGATGTCGATAAATTCTTAGGCTTTGCTGCAGAAGAGAACCTTGAGGCTGTTCCGGTAGCCGTCGTTACTAAGGAGCCGAGACTGGTACTTTCCTGGAGAGGTAAAGAGATTGTGAACCTGTCCCGTGCATTTCTGGATACCAACGGTGCACATCAGGAGACAGATGTATTTGTAGAAATTCCGGCCGAGAAGGACAATGTACTGATCCGTCCGGAAGAAGTCGGTGATGTCCGTGCAAAATGGCTGGAAACGCTGGCTGATATGAATGTATGCTCCCAGAAGGGTCTGGTCGAGATGTTTGACAGTTCCATCGGAGCCGGCAGCGTAGTGATGCCTTATGGCGGTCAGTATCAGCTGACAGAAACCCAGTCCATGGTGGCCAAAGTGCCGGTGATGAACGGAAAGACCGACAGCGTAACGATGATGAGCTACGGCTTTGATCCGTATGTATCCAGCTGGAGCCCATATCACGGCGCAATCTATGCCGTAACAGAATCCATCGCCCGTATCGTGGCCTGCGGTGGTGATTATAAAAAGATCCGTTTTACATTCCAGGAGTACTTCCGCCGTATGACGGAGGATCCGACCAGATGGAGCCAGCCGTTTGCCGCACTGCTCGGTGCTTATGATGCCCAGATTGGCTTCGGTCTGCCGTCCATCGGTGGTAAAGACAGTATGTCCGGTACATTCAATGATATTGACGTACCACCGACACTCGTTTCCTTTGCTGTAGACGTGGCAAAGGTACAGGATGTGATTACACCGGAATTTAAGGCAGCGGGAGATAAGCTCGTATGGATCCGCCTGCCGAAGACAGACAAGGATCTGGTAGATTACGAAAAGACCATGGCTCTGTACGATGCCGTACATGCCGATATGCAGGCCGGACGTGTCAAAGCCGCCTATGCGCTGGATCGTCACGGTATTGCCGCTGCTGTTTCCAAGATGGCTTTCGGTAATATGTTTGGTGTAAAGATTGAGCATAATCTTGATCCGAGAGATTTCTTTGCACCGGGCTTTGGTGACCTGGTTCTGGAAGTCGCCCCGGAGGATGTTTCCAGACTGGCCAGCACCTATACGCTGATCGGTGAGGTTACGGCTGATAAGACCTTCTCTTACGGTGATGCAGTTATTTCCGAAGAAGATGCCCTTAATGCATGGGAAGGTACACTGGAAAAAGTATTCAAGACAAAAGCCGTATTGGATACTGATAAAGTAGATAGTCCGCTGTATACCGGTGGCCAGATCTATGTATGCAAGCATAAAGTGGCACAGCCGAAGGTATTTATTCCGGTATTCCCGGGTACGAACTGTGAATACGACAGTACAAAGGCCTTCGAGAGAGCCGGTGCCAGCGTAAGCACCTGTGTATTTAAAAACTTAAGCGAGGCAGACATCGCTGAATCCGTCGATGCTTTTGCAAAAGAGATCTCCGATGCCCAGATCATTATGTTCCCGGGTGGTTTCTCCGCAGGTGATGAGCCGGATGGTTCTGCCAAATTCTTTGCGACAGCGTTCCAGAATGAAAAGATCAAAGAAGCTGTTATGAAGCTGTTAAACGAGAGAGACGGTCTGGCACTGGGTATCTGTAATGGTTTCCAGGCGCTGATCAAGCTGGGACTCGTACCGTATGGTGAGATCAAAGGACAGACAGCCGATTCACCGACACTGACCTTCAATACCATCGGCCGCCATATTTCCCGTATGGTGTATACAAAGGTTATGACCAACAAATCCCCATGGCTGGCACAGGCCGAGGTCGGTAAAGTGTATACAAACCCGGCATCCCACGGTGAGGGACGTTTCGTGGCCAGCAAAGAATGGATCGACAAGCTGTTTGCCAACGGTCAGGTCGCAACCCAGTACTGTGATCCGGCAGGCAACGTATCCATGGACGAAGAGTGGAATGTCAACGGTTCCTACGCTGCTATCGAAGGTATCACCAGCCCGGATGGTCGTGTCCTTGGTAAGATGGCCCACAGCGAGCGTCGTGGCGATGGTGTAGCCATTAATATTTATGGCGAACAGGATATCAAGATCTTTGAGTCCGGTGTGGCTTACTTTAAATAAGATGTCAGGGAATTTCATTGAATAACTGAACATATGAGGTGAAAAGAAGCTGTTGCTTTGCAGAAGAATGTGTCTGCAGGGCAACAGCTTTTTGAATTACAGGACAAAAATGTGTTGATGAAAACCGTATTCAATCCTTGAACATAAAGGGCAGGAGGCGGTTCGTTTTCACTAATAGCTAAATGTAATATAATGTATTCCTGCTTTAGCATGAGTCCAGGGATAGTATAAACGATGAAGGACAGAAAGTCCATGGTAAATAAAAGTCTTCTATGATTTACTATTGCGTTACGAGTGAATCGTATGTACCGGACTTTTTAATGGCTGCTATCTTCGAAGCGGGTTTACCAATACTGTTGTACATAGTCAGCCGCTTCCTTATGAGAAAGTCCGTGTTTACTCACGAGTTTTTCAATAGCAGAAGATTGCGAAAGATCAAAATCTTTATATGTAGAAATGATACCCTTAAATACTCCAATACGCTCGCCATGAGCTTTGCCCCGGGCTTCTCCCCGCATTTCCCATTCGGTTTCCCAATCTCTTAAAGATTTCCACATAGATATAGTCTCCTTTCTTCTGGCTGCTTTGGTAGCAGCGTTTATAAGTTTTTGCGAACCGACAATGGAGCCGACAACGATGCCGAGGTCGGGACGCACGGTACGGTCTTGATAAAGTGTTTTAAGATTTTTAATATCGTGGTCATAGAGTAAGCTGCAAAGCTCAAACACAGTTTTGACATCTTCGTTATGGAACTTCAGTTGACCATTGTTTTGAATCTGGACAAGGTGCAATTTGTAGTCGGTAACCAGATGCTTCAAATGCTCAGGAAGCTGCAGCATGTCCTGGAGCGTGAGCGGACCATTCCATTGGGCATCCCCATAATAGATGCACAGGCTGACAATGGGATGCAGTTTGTCGGTTTCTCTGAATTTTGAGAGATATTCTGCACCGGATGCATAGTGTCCTTCTTTTTCATTTCGAAGTGCGATGTCTGCATATTCTCTGTAGTAGGCCAGTGATTCGTTAAACATTTGTCTGACCGGCATGGCATAATGGACATTTTGTTGATTTTCCAGCACAAAGAGAACATAGTCTGTGCCATGAACCGTCTTTTTGACTACGTCAAATTCTCTTTGAAAGTTTTGCTCCTGACCTTCGTTCAATACCACAACGGACAGGTTTGTGTCAGCTTCCTGCAATACGGCAGGATCAAGCACGGGCTGTCCATCGAAAAGAGCGGCATTAAAAAGATCTGCAAAATGCGCATTGTTCTTCCAGAAATTTTTGAGCACAATATCAGGTTTTAAAGATGTTTTTGCCGTGAAAATTACCTCCTTTGATTACCGGAGGTGCCATTACAGGACGAATCCTCCGATATTTTGTTAAAACAGGGGATTTCAGATGGTCGAGTGACCGGAAGAGATTCCTGTAATAATGAAATGTGTTTGGTTGTATAGGTACTATAGCATGGGAGAGTGGGGATGTAAAGAGAAAACAGAGGAAAAGTTAGAATATAGATGTCGTAGCGGGAGCTGTTCCAGATTGACATCGCTTTTGCTATGAATGAGTTTGTTTTTTTAGTTGATATTGCTGATAATGTTATTATGAATAAGGTATTTCTGTGAAACAAAGGGTGAAAAATATTAATTTTAAGTTTTCCACCCTTGTTACAATTAATAGCATGGTTGTGAGTCTGATAAGAGCATATCTGAGTACGAAACATGAGGTGACGATGGTGGACAGCTATCTGCCGCAGGTGGAGGCTATTCGTGAGCATGGGATCACGATTATTGAGAAAGACGGAACGAAGAGGGCTTTTACAACGGTGAAAGCGGCAGCATCCGGTGAAGTAAAAGAGCATATGGATCTGGTTATTGTATTTGTAAAATCAACATACACAGAAGAGGCTTTGGCGCAGAATGCGACCCTGTTTCAGCCGGACACGCTGGTAATGACGCTGCAGAACGGTGCCGGCAATGACCGGAAGATTGAGAAGTATGTGTCAAAGGAGAATGTCATCATTGGCACAAGCAAGCATAATGCGGTCAATCTGGGAGCAGGCCAAGCAGTATGGTGTGCCGACACCGTATAATACGCTGATCGTGGATCTGATCCATGCGATCGAAGGCGGGTATGCCTATCAGGAAGAAAAATAACATACAGAAAAATGTAGCTGATGATAAAAAAAGTCTGGAAGTTACCCGTGCACGGTAAAATGTGTACGGGGCTTCCGGACTTTTTGTGTCATTTTATAAAGAGACGCTGTAATTTATGGGCATTGCTCGTGTGACAGTCCATACATTACTTCTGCATCTGCTGTAGCGTCTGCATCAGTTCCAGATCCGATGCGGTGAGCTTCAGATTGGATTCAATCGTCTTACCCTCCGGTGTGGTGATCGTAAAGGCAAGGATCGTGCCTTCGCGAAGAGTTCCCTGGGCAGCCTTTAAAAATCCCGGAAATTTCGGATGATTATTCGTAAACGTTGCCCAGGCTTTTTTCAGCTGGAGCATGGCCTGTATGTTCATGGATCATAAACCTCCTGTATTCGTTAGAATCAATGTAGTGTATTCTACAGAAGACGGGGGTTTTTGTCAAATGTTGTTGAGACACATTAAAACAGATTTAATCTTTGTTTCAGTGCATCCTGCAGAATTTGTGAAAAATTCAGATGGTTGCTCACGGCAAGCTCGTTCAGCCACTCCGGAATGGTAAGTGTTTTTTTGATTGCTTTGTTGTTATGCATTTTTCTGTATTTTAATGTATCGCACATAATATAGTTCACAAATGAATTTTCCGGTAAGGAAAGTGCGGAAGTGGGAGATGGTTCGGGAATAGTGCGGCCATCTCTTTCGTATTCGTAAAGCATCAGCGCAAGCGCGTCTTCAGCCATTTCTATACCGTCCGGCAAAGAATCTCCACAGGTATAACAGCCTTCAACATCCGGAAATTCAATAGAGTATGCACCGGAGGCTTCGGGTGTGAAAATTGCGGGATAGACATATTTTGACATAAATATTTACTCCTTCTATTTTTGAAAGCTCAGTGAAGTCCGGCATCTTTTAAAATGTTATTGAGAGTTCCGGGCGGAATCTCGGCTTTGTGCCGGGGAACAGAAAATTGTTTACCGGTTATGGTACTGTACCAGATATCGTGTCGACTTCCGTTCCGTAGAAGTTTACATTTGTTCCTTTTCAGTAATTTTAGCAGTTCCTGTGTTTTCATTAGGCTCCTTTTAAATATAATACGTGTGAACACGTGCGTCAATGGCGAAGTATAAAGTATAGGTGAAAATGTGTATGGAAATTTAAATGAATTGTATGGGTGAGATGGTCGATTGATTAAAAACTATATAAATAGAATTATGCATACGAACTATAACATACTAATGTTTTTGTGTAAAGAGAAAAAGGATATAAAGAAAGATAATTTTACCATTATATATGTTTGCATTTGTTTGCAGGCAAAGAAGCAGATTACAGCATATAAGTATTGAACATATCCTCGCCATAGACGGGGATATTGTTCGTTACGGACTATCGCACAGAAAGTTCTTCACCTGCTTCCTTTTTTGTGCTAAACTTGAATTACAGACCAATTTATTGTACTCAATATCCGCTATACTACAGAAAACGAACGTGGAGGTATAGCGATGAAGGGGTATGCGATTTCAGAAGGATATATGGGATTTGTAGATGGCGAGTATATGCTGTTCGCCTGTGAGAGTGAATACAGAGAGTATCTGGAGGATTAAGTAGGATGGCCAGAGGCACAAACCAGAAGATCAAGCTTCTTATTTTAAAACGGTTATTTGAAGAACAGTCGGACGAAGAGCATGTGCTTTCCGTAAAAGCAATCATAGCAGCTCTTGAGCGTTGCAATATCGATATAGAGCGAAAGACGGTGTACAGCGATATCGAGATCCTCAAAGCGGACGGCATGGATATCCGGTATAAGCGGGAAAAGCCGGCAGGGTATTATCTGGCGAGCCGTGATTTCGAATTGCCGGAGTTAAAGCTTCTGGTAGATGCGGTGCAGGCATCCAAGCTGGTGACGAAAAAGACATCAGACGAGCTGATCCACAAGCTGGAGCGTCTGACCAGCCATTATGAAGCTTCCCAGCTGCAGCGCCAGGTGTATGTGACCAATAGGGTCAAGAGCGGTAATGAGAATGTATTTCAGATTGTTGATCAGATCCATGCGGCAATTTCAGCAAACGTCATGGTACGGTTCCAGTATGCCGAGTGGACTGTGGAAAAGAAGCTGCAGCTAAAGCATGACGGCGCGTTTTATACGATCAGTCCATGGGCGCTGACATGGGATGATGAGAACTATTATCTCGTTGGCTACGATGCCGCCGCCGGTAAGATCAAGCATTTCCGGGTAGACAAGATCCAGCGGATGATGCTGTCCAGAGAACGGCGCGAGGGGCGGGAGCTTTTTGAAAAGTTTGATATGGCGCAGTATGCAAGACAGACATTTGGCATGTTTCATGGTATGAAAAAGACGGTGACGCTTCTTTGTGCCAGGTATTTGGTGGGGGTTATGATCGACCGTTTTGGTACGGATGTTTTTCTTCATCCGGTAGATCCGGAGCATTTTTCCTGCTCGGTGACTGTTAATGTAAGTCCGCAGTTTTTCGGTTGGCTGGCCGGTCTCGGGGACGGCGTAGAAGTCCGTACAGAAGATGTGCGTCAGGAGTATATCGCTTATTTGAAAAAGACGCTGGCAAAGTACGGGGATTGAAAAAACAGGACAGGTCATGCTATACTGACCATATGTATTTGGAAAAGAAATGTGATATACAGGAGGCCAGTGTATGATTGTACTTGATACATTTGGAAAAGAAATAGATGAAGAACGCCTGCTTTCCCGATTTCCGGGAGACAGTGCAGATATGTATGAGGATGATGTGGATGATCTGCTTGAACAGATCCGGGAGAAAGATGTACTGCATCCGGCTGCTGCATATACCAGCGTAGAACTTACCGGTGCAGAAACGGATCAGATCCAGGCCGAAGGGGCAATGATGACATCCTCCGTGTTTACCGGTAAATGCAAAGCAGGTGATGTTGTCTATCCCTGTCTTGTGACTGTAGGACGACAGCTGGATCAGTTCGCCCAGGATCTGGATGATCCGATGCTTTCCTATCTGCAGGGGCTGCTGATGAATCTCTGTCTGGACGATGCCCTGCTTGCCGTGGCACAGCAGATCGCTGAACAGCATCCGGGCAAAAAGCTTCTCATGGTAAAACCGGGTGTGGACGGTGTATGCGAATTCAGTGAGCAGTCCGTCCTGCTGAAATGGCTCGGTGATGCGACCGACAAGCTTGGGGTAACAGTCAGCGACAGAGTTTTTCTGACTCCCGGCTACAGCAGCACAGCCCTTCTTTTTGTGACAGATGAACCTTCCAATTACTGTCAGGACTGGCAGGACGAATCGCAGCGTGCCGCCCTTCTGGCTGATCTGAACAAGATCGCAGGTCATATCTGATCTGTGACCGTATAATACAGGAGAAGTATGATGAAAAAACGCAGTAACAATACGACTATGATACTTGTCGCCATTTTATCCTTTCTGTGCGGTGTTATGCTGATTGGCGGCTATTCCCTGCATCTGCGAAACAAAGCTGAAGCCGAAGTAAAAGCCGAACAGGCCGAAGCCGAGGCCGAAAAAGAACGCCAGGCCGAGCTTGTCAGGGCACAGCAGGAAGAAGATGAGCGTAAACAAAACAGCAGTACCCAGCGGGAAGATGACAAAGCTTCCTCCATCCCTGGTCTTGATGTAGACAAAGCACTCGGATCCGATTTGAGCCATATCGACCTGTCTGCCTATGCACAGGATATGGACGGCCTCGTCAAACAGCTCGATGCCTTAAGTGTATCCGGCTCCGATGACACCGTATACCAGACCACAGATAAAGCCATCCGTATTACCAGAGTCAGCGATACTATCCATCAGGTAGAAATCAGTGCCGAAACCACCTACAGTCTTTACCACATCTTCGTAGGTATGCTGCAGACAGACGCCACCGACTACCTCCAGAGCAAAGGCTACAAGCTTTCCAACCGCGATGGTCAGACATGCTACCGTATTGATGATTACAAGCTTTTATACCTCAAATTCGATGGCACCCGTGTAGTAGATATCCTTCTTGAAGTTACCAGTGCCGCCCAGAGTGCAGAGTAAGCGAAGTAGAGTGTAAATTGGTAATCTGGGATTTGTAAATTCCATTCAGTACAGTAAATGGTCAGGTGGAGATGCACGGTGTCACGGTATATGTTGGTCCAGCAAACAATCAAAGTGCGCTTTTAGATTTGACGAGATCCACGGCTTACGGAATCTTATGCGCGAGCCCGCTTTAGCGAGCGCATTAGATGCAGTTAGCCGTTAGCTCGGCAAATCGTTGCACTGTTTGCTGGACCAACATATACCGCGACACCGTGCATCTTCACCTGACCTTCACAATCCCCCCGTCAATGCCCTTTCATGTAGAAAATAATACAAAAAAACAGACAAATTCACCAAAAATCCCACCAAAAAAAAAGGAAATACTTTTTTTGACGAAATAATATCAATAGAAGATGTGCTTTTTCAGGAGGTCATACCCTAATGATGACGATTCGTGAGCAGGCAGAACAAAGAGAAAAACAGATATTAAGCCCCTACGCTTCCTTCAGCTGCGATACAAAAGGAAGAGACAAAGAAGAACCGGAATGCGAAATACGCACCGCCTATCAGCGCGACCGCGACCGCATCCTCCACTCCAAAGCCTTTCGTCGCATGAACGACAAGACGCAGGTATTTCTGGCTGCCCAGGGGGATCACTTTCGTACCCGCCTGACCCATACATTGGAAGTCTCACAGATTGCCAGAACTATAGCAAAAGCACTTCTCTTAAATGAAGATCTGACAGAAGCCATAGCCTTGGGCCATGATCTTGGTCATACTCCGTTTGGTCATTCCGGCGAACGGGCTCTCGACCAGTGCTGTCCAAATGGTTTTCACCACAATGTGCAGAGCGTCCGTGTTGTCGAAAAACTTGAAAAAAACGGGTGTGGTCTGAATCTGACAAAAGAGGTGAGGGACGGTATTTTAAATCATCAGACAGCCGGTCATCCGTCGACACTGGAGGGTCAGGTTGTACGACTCAGTGATAAGCTTGCCTACATCCATCATGATATGGACGATGCTATCCGCGCCGGTGTGATCAGTGAAGATGATATTCCCATCACTTTTCGGATGACACTCGGTGACAGCAGCAAGGAACGTTTGAATACGATGGTTTTTGATGTGATCCGGACGAGCCTTGGCAAGGATCACGTGGAGATGTCTCCGGAGATCGGAGAGGTTATGACAAACCTTCGCAAGCTGATGTTTACCGATGTGTATACCAGTCCGGTAGTCAAGGCAGAGGAAAACAAAGCCGTCCGCATGCTCGGAGAGCTATTTTCCTACTATTGCCAGCATCCTGAAGAAATGTCCGAGGAGTACAGACAGTTTCTCTATCAGGGAGAGCCCCTTGCACAGGTTGCCTGTGATTATATATCCGGTATGACCGATCAGTATTGCATACATAAATATAACAGTATTTTCGTGCTGAAAGGATGGCAGACATATTAAGCTGTAGATATTTCAAGGTACTTTATATAGAAAAATATATGAAGCTGCAAAATATCATCTGTCAGAATGCGAAAAGCATGTAACACAGGAGTACATAACGTAAATGAGATATTCGGAAGATATCATTGAAGAGGTCCGGTCCCGCAATAATATTGTCGATGTTGTCGGCGAATATGTCCGATTGCAGAAAAAAGGAAGCAATTATTTTGGGCTGTGCCCTTTCCATAATGAAAAATCACCGTCATTTTCTGTCAGTCCGGGGAAACAGATGTTTTATTGTTTCGGCTGTGGCGTTGGTGGAAATGTATATACGTTTTTGATGGAATACGAAAATGCTTCGTTTCCGGAAGTACTGGAAAAACTTGCTGACCGTGCAGGTATTGAGCTCCCAAAGCAGGAATATTCCAGGGAGGCACAGCAGGAAGCTGACAAAAAATCCATGCTGCTGGCGATCAATAAAGCTGCCGCCCAGTTTTATTATTACCAGCTGCGTACCGAAAAAGGCCGCCCGGCCATGGAGTATCTGCAGGGAAGAAAGCTTTCTGAAGCCACGATGAAGGGCTTTGGCCTGGGCTATGCCGGACGATATAGCAGTGATCTGTACCGGTATTTAAAAAGTAAGCATTTCCCAGATGAACTGTTAAAAATTTCCGGCCTTTTTAATATCGACGAGAAGCATGGCATGACAGATAAATTCTGGAACAGGGTCATCTTCCCTATTATGGATGTTAACAACAGAGTGATCGGCTTCGGCGGTCGTGTGATGGGAGATGCCAAACCAAAGTATCTGAACTCACCGGAGACGATGATTTTTGATAAGAGCCGCAACCTCTACGGTTTAAATATTGCCCGGAGTTCCCGTAAGAAAAATATGATCATCTGCGAGGGATACATGGATGTAATTTCCTTGCATCAGGCAGGCTTTACCAATGCGGTAGCTTCTCTGGGAACAGCGTTGACGTCACAGCAGTGCAGTCTGTTAAAGCGTTTTACCAATGAGGTGCTGGTCATTTACGACAGCGACGGCGCCGGTGTGAAGGCGGCACTCAGGGCGATCCCTCTATTAAAGGATGCCGGCCTGGCGACAAAGGTTATCAACCTGTCGCCGTACAAGGATCCGGATGAGTTTATCAAGACCGAGGGAGCCGAAGCCTTTGAAGAACGTCTGGAAAACGGCATGAATGGCTTTATGTTTGAAATTGATAAGCTGCGGTTAAATTATGATATCAACGATCCGCAGGGCAAGACAGACTTTTTCCATGAGATAGCCAGAAAGCTCTGCAGGTTCAGTGATGAAATGGAGCGCAGCAATTATCTCGAAGCTGTTTGCCGACAGTACAGGATCGATCCGCAGATTCTGAAAAAACAGGTCAATCAGCTGGCCTTAAAGGGCGTCGGACTGACACCGCGGACAGAGGATGCCCAGCCAGTGAAACAGAAAAATAAAATGAAAGTCAGTGGATCAGATATGGCGCAGCGTCTGCTGCTGACCTGGCTGACAACGTATCCTTCAATCTATGAGGGAATACGAAAGGTGATCGGGCTTTCCGATTTTACCAATCCGCTGTATCACAGGATCGCTGAACTTTTGTTTGCCCAGTTTGAAAAGGGAAAGCCGGAGCCGGCCGGGATTCTGGATGTTTTTCAGGATGTGGAAGAGCAGAAAGAGGTGGCTGCTGTTTTACATGCCCAGCTGAAGCTGGAGAGTCAGGAGGACAGGCAGCAGGCATTAACTGATATTATATTTCGTATGAAAGAGGACAGCCTGAAAAAGCGTACCAGTGAGCTTTCTGCGAATGACAGTGAAGGTTTTATGCAGCTTCTGAAAGAAAAAAAAGAGCTCGAAGAGCTTCGGACGAAGAAGCAGAAACTGCATATTTCTTTTGAATAAGGATAAAATAAAAACAATGTATGGAAGGATGGAAATCTATGGAATTTGATAAAGTAAAGTTTGAAGAAAAGAAAAAAGGTCTGCTGGAGCTTGGCAAAAAGAAAAAGAATATTCTTGAATATCAGGAGATCAGTGACTATTTCCAGGATTTTCCGCTTAGCCAGGAACAGATGGAGGAAGTCCTTGAATTTCTGGAGCAGAGCAATATCGATGTCCTGCGTATGAATGCCATGGACGAGCCGGAAGCACTGATGATCAATGATGAGGATGCCGTGATCGAGGAAGAGGACGAGCTTGATGTGGAAAACATCGATCTTTCCGTTCCGGAAGGCGTCAGCATCGAGGATCCGGTGCGTATGTATCTGAAGGAAATTGGTAAAGTACCGCTTCTGACTGCCGATGAAGAAATCGTGCTTGCAAAACAGATGGAAGCAGGTGCAGATGCGCATGCCCGTCTCGAAGAGATTGAGGAAGAATTAAAAACCGCAGACGATGCGAAAAAAGAAGAGCTGAAAAAGGAAAAACGCCAGATGAAGATGCTGGAGATGGCGGGAGAGGATGCTAAAAACCGTCTGGCAGAAGCCAACCTCCGACTGGTGGTCAGCATTGCCAAACGTTATGTCGGCCGTGGTATGCTGTTCCTTGATCTGATCCAGGAAGGTAACTTAGGTCTGATCAAGGCCGTTGAAAAGTTTGATTACCGCAAGGGATATAAGTTCTCCACCTATGCGACATGGTGGATCCGTCAGGCCATCACAAGAGCGATTGCCGATCAGGCCAGAACGATCCGTATTCCGGTGCATATGGTTGAGACAATCAACAAGCTGATCCGTGTATCCAGACAGCTGTTACAGGAGCTCGGCCGTGAGCCGTTCCCGGAAGAGATCGCCGAGGAAATGAATATGTCCGTAGACCGTGTCCGCGAGATCTTAAAAATTTCACAGGAGCCGGTTTCTCTTGAAACTCCGATCGGTGAGGAGGAAGACAGCCATCTGGGTGACTTTATTCAGGATGACAATGTGCCGGTACCGGCAGATGCCGCAGCATTTACATTACTGCGTGAACAGCTGAAGGATGTGTTAAGTACCCTGACAGACCGTGAGCAGAAGGTACTGCGCCTGCGTTTCGGTCTGGATGATGGACGTGCCCGCACACTGGAAGAGGTTGGTAAGGAATTTAATGTTACCCGTGAGCGTATCCGTCAGATTGAGGCCAAGGCTTTAAGAAAGCTTCGTCATCCGAGCCGCAGCCGCAAGCTGAAGGATTATCTGGATTAAGAGGTGTCTATGCAGCTGTCAAAACGATTACAGGCCGTGGCTGATATGGTTACACCGGGCAGCCGTTTGGCTGATGTGGGGACAGATCACGGCTATGTGCCGATCTGGCTGTATGAAGCCGGCCGTGTGTCATCAGCGATCGCTATGGATCTGAGAGAGGGGCCATTAGACAGAGCCAGAGAAAATATACGGATCCATCAGCTGGGAGAGCATATTGAAACAAGACTGAGTGACGGACTTCATCAGCTGCAAAGCGGTGAGGTGGACAGCATTGTCATTGCCGGTATGGGTGGTATGCTGATGAGAAAAATCCTCACAGAGGGACAGGCTGTATTGCCTTCCATAAAAGAGCTGATCCTGCAGCCCCAGTCGGATCTGGATGCTGTGCGGATCTATCTGAAGGAGCAGGGCTTTTGTATCTGTAAAGAGGATATGATCTTTGAAGATGGTAAGTATTATCCGATCCTGAAAGCGGTACATGGGGAAAATACGGATGACCGTCAGATCTGGTTTTTATATGGCCGCCTGCTGCTGGAAAGCAGACATCCGGTACTGGAAAAGTACCTGTTAAAAGAAAAAAAGCAGCACGAAAAGCTGCTTGCACAGCTTCGCTTCACAGAGACTGAGACGGGCAGACACCGTCGGGAGGAACTGGCCGGAGAGGATCGTCTGATCGATGAAGCGCTGGCATATTATAAAGAGAATATGTAGGCTGTTTATGCACATCATCGTATGAAGAAGTGCATAAACGGCAGGAAAATCCCGTAAACCCTTTGTGTTTTGCGGGATTTTTTGGAAATAAGAAAATGCGCAGTGTACAGAAAATGCTGGCTGTATAAGAGAGTGTGACCTGTATGCTGGCAGAAGATCCGGGGAGGGACCAAGATGGAAATGCACAGAAAAATGATAACGGTACAGATCGGTGATGAGGCCGTACAGATTCCCTACGAGACACCGTTGTCTGAGATTGCGGAGGAATATTATAACCAGAGACATGAATTTCCGGCACTTCTGGCCCGTGTGAATGGTAAGCTTCGGGAGCTTCATAAGACGGTGCGCCGGGACTGTAAGATCAGTTTCGTTTCCATGCAGGATACGATCGGTCTGAAAACTTACCAGCGCAGTATGAATCTGCTTTTTCTGAAAGCGATTTATCATGTAGCCGGACGGGAACATCTGAAGAAAGTGGTTCTGCATTTTGCTGTGGACAATGGCTTTTATTATACACTGCAGGGCGATGTGGAGATCAATGAAGTCCTTTTGGAAGAAACAAAGGCATACATGCATAAGCTGGTAGAAAAAAAGCTTCCGCTGATGAAAAGCAATATCAGCACACAGGAAGCCGTGGATCTATTTCATCAGTATAAAATGTATGATAAGGAAAAGCTGTTCAAATACCGTCGTGTGTCCCGGGTAAATATCTATAATGTGGATGGCTTTGAGGATTATTTCTACGGTTTTATGGTCAATCATACCGGCTATCTGCAGATCTTTAATCTGATCCATTATAAGGATGGTATCGTGCTTCTGATGCCGGACAAAAAGCAGCCGGATCATATCAAGCCGTTTCATCCGTCCGAAAAGGTATTTATGGTGCAGAAAGAGGCAGAGCAGTGGGCTGACAAGCTGGATGTATCCACTGTAGGAGATCTGAATGAAAGTATCAGTCAGGGAAAGATGAACCAGCTGTTCCTTGTATCGGAAGCCTTGCAGGAGGGGCGTATCTCTGGGATCGCAGCAAAAATCGCAGCGCGGGACAAGGTTAAATTCGTTATGATCGCCGGACCATCGTCCTCTGGAAAAACGACATTTTCCCGCCGACTGTCAATCCAGCTGATTGCCCATGGCCTGAAACCGCATCCGATCTCTGTGGACAATTATTTTAAGAACAGAGCAGATACACCGCGGGATGAGAAGGGTGATTACGATTACGAGATTCTGGAAGCACTGGATGTGGAGCAGTTTAACAAGGATATGAACCGCCTGCTGGCCGGAGAGAGTGTTCAGCTGCCGACTTATAATTTTGTCACCGGAGAACGTGAGTACAAGGATGCACCGATGTCGATCGGCCCGGATGATGTACTGGTTATCGAAGGCATCCACTGCCTGAACGATGCCTTCAGCTATTCCCTGCCGCAGGACAGAAAGTTCAAGATCTATATCAGTGCCCTGACGCAGTTAAACGTAGATGAGCACAACCGCATCCCGACCACCGATGGCCGTCTGCTCAGAAGAATCGTCCGCGACAACCGCACCCGTGGCACCAATGCCCGTGAGACGATCGCCCGCTGGCCCTCTGTCCGCCGTGGCGAAGAAAACAATATCTTTCCCTTCCAGGAGCAGGCGGACGAAATCTTTAACTCCGCCTTACTGTATGAGCTTGCTGTACTCAAAATGTACGCTGAACCTCTGCTGTTTCAGGTGACAAGAGAGGACAAGGAGTACGACGAAGCCGTGCGCCTGCTCAAATTTCTCGACTACTTCCTGCCCATGCCGAGTGAGGAAGTACCACATAATTCGATCCTGCGGGAGTTTATCGGCGGCAGCTGCTTTGATGTGTGAAATATATTTGGAAAATATGATGGATTAACCATTAAAGTGTTGATAAGATGTCTTCTAAAAGAAAAGGTTCAATTTCATTGAAAAGCTCTTTTGGATGTTTAAAAGGAGGGTCCGCCTGCCGTAGCAGATGACACCCTCCTTTGATGACTGATTTTTCTGTTGTCCGCCAACTGATCGGCACCCGAAGTCCGATAAGAAAATCTGGTTTTTCCGTTGCCAGCCAACTGTCCGGCACCCGAAGTCCGGAAAGTATGTCGGATTTATGTGTCAGCCCACAGGATAAGCATATAGCCTATTTACTACATATAGTATACGCAGAAAATTTTAAATATGCAACAAGTTTATAAAGTTTTAATGTTTTAGTTGTCTTATACAAAAATGCGAATACAGAGGAGACAGTTATGAAAAATAAAGACCACACAGCCATATCTGGAAAAATACAGCTGTGTGGTCTTTTCATCTTTCGTAAGGAGTGGATCGATAAGCCGGGTTATGTCATTGGATGATCATCTATCTAGGACTGCCGTTGCCGACAGCCTCAAGCGACCTACCTAAAACGCGACGGGCCGCCGCATCGTTTTGATTCGGTCTTGCTTCGGATGGGGTTTACATGTGCCCTGCCTGTTACCAGCCAGGCGGTAGTCTCTTACACTGCCTTTCCACCCTTACCGGCAAAAGCCGGCGGTTTATTTCTGTTGCACTGGCCTGGGAGTCACCTCCACCGGACGTTATCCGGCATCCTGCCCTGCGAAGCCCGGACTTTCCTCACCTGACGCCTTTCGGCATTGTCAGCCGCGATCACCTGACCCACTCGACTTTACATACTAACATACCGACAGCAGAAAGTAAAGCCGGAAAAGAGAAGAAAAGGCTATAGTTACGGCAAAGAGTTGTTTGCATAACTGTGCAGGATGCATTACAATAAGAAAAAATAAAGAGAACATGAATAACAGGAGAAAACCATGATAGATACCATAATGTTTGACCTCGACGGAACGCTGCTTCCGATGGATCAGATTGAATTCGTCAACAGTTATATGAAGCATCTGGTGGGACGCTTTGCACCCCAGGGCTTTGATGGGGAAATGATTGTCAAAGGGTTGTGGGCTGGTGTGAAGGCCATGATGGAAAATGATGGGAGTATGACGAATGAGGAGCGGTTCTGGCAGACGTTTCTGCAGTTTGTGCCGGATGAAGAGCATGTGTTCCGGGATCAGATTGAGGACTTTTACCGGAACGAATTTGAGCTGGTGCAGGAGGTTGTACATGACAACGGCATAACCAGAAAGCTTATTGACGATCTGCAGCAGAAAGGCTATAAGCTGATCCTGGCGACCAATCCGCTGTTTCCGCCCTGCGCGGTTGAGACGCGGCTGGCATGGGTTGGATTGAAGCCGGAGGATTTTTCTTATATTACAACGTATGATAATTGTTGCGGGTGCAAGCCAAAATTATCCTATTACCGTGAAATTATCCACACCTGCCACGTAGACGCCGATCATTGTATGATGGTGGGCAACAATGTGCAGGAGGATATGTGCGTCCGCAAGCTGAATACGCGGATGAAGCTGTATCTGATCACGGATTATATGGAAAATCCGCTGGACGAGTTTATTGAAATATATCCGCACGGTGGCCTGGCAGACTTTTACAAGGTTGTACAGACGATGCCGGAGGTGCCAAAGCGTGTCAATCCGTATGAAGGTGCATGACAAGTATGTTTTTAAATTCAAACAGTAACAGATAATTGGCATAAAACATATATTGTGTAATTGTACGGGAAAATATGGGATGAAATAGTTACCTGTATATATAACCGATGTGTTCTTGCAATAAATAATAGATAAGGGAAGTAAAGAATGATAAAGGAAAAACCGTTGCTGGTGCTTGCATCAGCATCACCAAGAAGAAAAGAACTGATCGAACATCTGCACCGGGAAGTGGTGATCGAAGTCAGTGATATAGAAGAAGTGATTACCAAAACAGAACCGTCTGAGGTGGTCTGTGAGCTGGCTGTACAGAAAGCCGAATGCGTGGCAAAGCGGGGGCAAGGCAATGCTACGGTGATTGGTGCAGATACGGTCGTGGCCTGTGACGGAAAGATCCTTGGAAAGCCGCAGGACAGAGAGGATGCGATCCATATGCTTACGATGCTGTCCGGCAGAAAGCACAGTGTATATACCGGTGTGGCTTTGTGTCGTCATGTAAATGGTACTTTGGTGACGGACAGCTTTTATGAGGAAACAAAAGTGGAATTTTATCCGATGAGCCAGCAGGAGATTGAAAGCTATGTGGACAGTGGTGATCCGATGGACAAGGCCGGAGCTTACGGGATCCAGAGTGGCGCGGCTATTTTCGTGAAGGCAATTGAGGGAGACTATAATACAGTTGTTGGGCTGCCAGTGAGTGCAGTGTACCAGCGTTTGAAAGCGTTTGAAGCCTGAAAAATAAAAAATGGATATTGGAGTTTGGGGAGAAAAATAACTGCGGTTTGCCTAAAAAATAATCAACAAAAACCGTTAATTTTATCTTGCGACAACCCCCAAAGTAGAGTATGATAAGACACGGTGTAAATTTGAGTCGCATTAAGGAGGAGTTTATGAGACACTTGATGAGTCCGCTGGATCTGTCTGTTGAAGAACTTGATAAACTGCTGGATCTGGCCAATGACATTGAACGTAACCCTGAAAAGTATGCACATGCCTGTGATGGTAAACGTATTGCCACTCTTTTCTATGAGCCAAGTACCCGTACCCGTCTCAGCTTTGAGGCTGCTATGATGAATCTTGGTGGAAAAGTTCTTGGATTTTCCAATGCAGCTTCCAGTTCCGCTACCAAGGGTGAGAGTGTAGCCGATACAATCCGTATGGTATCCTGTTATGCTGATATCTGTGCGATGCGTCATCCAAAAGAGGGTGCTCCGTTAGTGGCTTCCATGGCATCCCGTATTCCTGTGATCAATGCCGGTGATGGTGGTCATCAGCATCCGACACAGACTTTAACTGATCTGTTAACTATCCGTTCCTTAAAAGGACGTCTGAATAATCTGACCATCGGTCTTTGCGGCGATCTGAAATTTGGCCGTACGGTTCATTCCCTTATCGAAGCACTGGTTCGTTATACCGGTATCAAATTTATATTGATCTCTCCTGAAGAGCTTCGTATCCCGGATTATATTCGAGAGGATGTTCTGCGTGCAAAAGATGTGCCGTTTGAAGAGGTGATCCGTCTTGAGGACGCATTGCCGAAGCTGGATCTGTTATATATGACCCGTGTACAGAAAGAGCGTTTCTTCAACGAGGACGATTACGTTCGTATGAAAGATTTCTATATTCTGGACAAGGCAAAAATGGAGCTGGCCGGACCGGATATGCTGGTGTTGCATCCGCTGCCCCGTGTCAATGAGATCGCTGTGGAGGTGGATGAAGATCCACGTGCTGCATATTTCAAACAGGTACAGTACGGTGTCTATGCCCGTATGGCTCTGATTCTGACGCTTCTGGAGGTGAATGTCTGATGTTAAATGTAGGTGCTATTGAAGAGGGATTTGTACTTGACCATATCAAGGCCGGTAAGGCTATGACAATCTATCATGATCTGAAGCTGGACAAGCTGGACTGCTGTGTAGCTATCATCAAGAATGCCCGCAGTAACAAGATGGGCAAGAAGGACATCATCAAGGTGGAGTGTCCGGTGGATATGCTGGATCTGGATATCCTTGGTTTTATTGATCATAATATTACGGTAAATGTCATCAGTGGCGGGGAGATTATTGCAAAGAAGGATCTGAAGATCCCTAAGAAGATTGTGAATGTGATCCGGTGTAAGAATCCGCGGTGCATTACTTCGATTGAGCAGGGTCTGGATCAGGTGTTTGTGCTGGCAGATGAGGAGAAAGAGATTTACCGTTGTATGTATTGTGAGGAGAAGTACAGAGGAACTCGCAATAAATAAGTTTATATCGTCAAAAGAAGATAACGGAGTACTGTGTTTGTCGGCTGGCAGAGACAGTGCCCCGTTATTTTAGAGTTACGGGATAAAATGAGCTGATGTAAAACGAATCATAAAGTGTCACGAAGAGATTCTGGAAAACCAAATGTCAGAAAAAACTGATTAGGTGTAGATTTTCAGAGAAAATGTTGTATAGTTAAATCATAATAAGTGATATTATTCCGAGGAGTAACGTTATGACACCAACCCTATACCTGATCATCCCCTGCTACAACGAGGAAAAGGTTCTTCCTCTTACTGCACCACTGTTTCTGCAGGAGATAACTCTTTTAACAGAAAAAAATCTCATATCTGAACAAAGCCGCATTATGTTTATAGATGATGGCAGTCGGGATAAGACATGGGAGATTATTACAAGGCTGTCTAAGGAAAATGAAAAGTATTGTGGCATCCGTCAGAGCCGCAACCGTGGGCATCAGAATGCGGTTCTTGCCGGTTTGATGGAAGCGATGGATCAGTGCGATATCACGATTTCTGTAGATTGCGACGGGCAGGATGACATTCATGCCATGGAGGATATGGTCAAAGCGTATACCCGTGGCAATGAAATAGTGTATGGCGTGAGAAACAGCCGTAAAACGGACAGCTTTTTTAAACGATTTACGGCAGAATGTTTCTACAAGTTGTTACGATTTATGGGAACGGATATTGTCTTTAATCATGCGGATTATCGTCTGATTTCCGCCCGTGTATTGCAGGAACTGGCTGATTTTAAGGAAGTAAATCTGTTTTTACGTGGTATGGTTCCGCTGGTGGGATTTCCGAGTGCGATCGTGTATTATGAACGGCAGGAACGCATTGCCGGAGAGAGTCACTATCCGTTGAAAAAGATGATGGCGCTGGCATTTGACGGGATTACCAGTCTGAGCATTAAGCCGTTACAGATGATTACTGTTGCCGGGCTGTTTGTGTCGGTTCTGAGTTTTATTGGTGCGATATGGGCTTTCGTCAATGAAATGCTGGGCAATACAGTGGCTGGCTGGGCCAGCACGATCTGTATCGTATGCTTTATGGGTGGTATCCAGCTGATCTGCCTGGGGGTGATCGGGGAGTATATTGGAAAAATCTATCTGGAAGTAAAAGCCAGACCACGGTATATTATCAGCGAGAGAGTGGGAAATACTAAAAAAGCTGACAAAGCCTCTGAAGTATAGTATACTGTCTTTGAGTATCGAAAAGAGGAAGAGATAATATGTCGCAGGAAAAAATATGGATCGAGAGATTCTTTGCAAATAAAATCGTTCTGGCACTACTGTTATTGGCCGTATGTGGTCCGTATATGCTGACCAGAGATATAAAGTTTACAAAGATAACATATGAGTTTGTGACAACGGCTGCGTCGTTGTTTATTATTGGTATATATGTCCGTTATGGGCGATTTTCAACAGGAGTAAAATGTCTGGCATTGTATATGGGGTGGACCTATAGTGTGACATTTTTTATCAGTCACAATGTAGCTTCGTTTTATCAGGTCTTTTTGCCGATCATCGCTATGGTACTTTGGATTGAACTGGCATTTCAATACAAAGGGACAGGGCTTCTGGAGGCGGCTGCGGTGTTTCGCATCTATATTTATGTGAATCTGTTACTGATTTTCATTTTCCCGGCTGGACTGACCGGGGAGAGCAGATGGCTGCTGGGTTATCGGAATATGCAGGCGTGGGCGATACTTCCGATCATGACAGTCCTGATTTTACGAAGCCTGTGGAAATATGGAAAGCTGGACAAGATGACATGGGTGGATGTGATTGCCTGTATCTTCACTGTCAGCTGGATCAAATCAGCGACGTCACTCGTGGGTCTGATTGTATATCTTCTGGTGGCAGGGCTTGCACTGGTATGTAGTAAAAGGAGCAGAGCAATGCCAAAGATCATCAATCTGTTTGATGGCTGGATTGTAAGTCTCCTGTTTTTCTTTGGTATTGTCATAGGCAGACTACAGCAGGTATTTTCCCCGTTGATCGTTCAGGTACTGCATAAAGACATTACGTTCACGGGCCGAACAGAGATATGGGATCTGACGCTTGAATATCTGAAGAAGCATTTTCTGACAGGCAGTGGCTATCTGACCAGATCTGATTTCCATGAAATGTTTCCAAGTGATCTTTTCAGCTATGTGCATCCGCACAATTTTATTCTGTCCCTGTTACTGCAGGGCGGTGTTATTTTACTGGTGATTTTTGTGATCTGGACAGGGATCAGCGGTATGCATTTAATAAAAAACCGCAGGTATCTGAGTGCCAATCTGCTGTTGGCTTTACTTCTGGCGTTTTTGGTCACGGGGCTGACAGAGGCTCTGGCAGTGTATATGTGTCCTTTCTTATATCCGATGTTGACTCTGGGAATGCACAGTGAAGAGCTTGCTGTGCTGACGGGACAGAAGCAGGAGAATATGACCTGATATAAAGAAAAGAATAACGAGGTGTTTGTAAGCATACCTTTACTGGATATTACAATAGAGCATGCGGTACAAACACCTCGTTTTCATGTCGCTGCGCCTGTGAAAAACTGATCCGGTGAAATAGTTTTGCGGCCAGGGTCAAAATGAACTATGCTTTGCGTTTGCCGGCTTTGCGGATTTCTTTATAAATTCGTTTACAGCATTTTTTATCATGAAATGCATAAAAATGATCAATGCGTTCGCGATATTTGTCTTTCAGCTGACATCCGGACTCCATATAGGCAACCAGCTGATCAATGGTTTCATCTAAGGTGTAGGTGACATCGCCGAGTCCATCACGTTCGTAATCAAAATACCCCAGAGAACAGATATGTTCACCGGAGAAAAACTCATCACGGTCACCCTGATAGTAGAGGATCGGCTTGCGCAGGTAGGCAAAGTCAAAGGCAACGGAGGAATAATCCGTCAGCAGCAGATCACTCTGGGCAAAAGCGTCACGGTAAGTTACATCCTGTCCAAGCACTTTTACGTTGTCCGGTACATCAAATACAGGCAGAAAATCTGTAAAGGCCGGATGCGGTTTGAAGGCAATCGTATAGCCGCAGGCTTTGGCAGTTTCCTGCAATTTCGGATGGCTGAAAAGTGCTTTATAAAACTGTACATATGCACTGTCGGCCATACCAGGCAGGGCTACCCAGTGATTATCTTCATTCAGGGTGGCAAGCAGATTCCGGCGCCAGGTCGGCATAATGGTGATCTGCTTCTGTGGCGCATTATACAGACGGTCATAGCGGGGAAGTCCGGTCAACCATACATTTTCTGCGGGATAGCCATAGGATGTGTCACAGATGGACTGGTATTCCGGGCGGGCCGTGGTAACAAAGCCAGTGAAATTTTTGTTATAACGGTTCAGCCAGCCGGAAAGATCATCCTGGATGACACCGTGTTGTAAAAAGACAATGTTTTTCTGGGCTGTCAGATCCTTATACAGCGGATCCTGCTCTGCAAAAGGATGAAGAATGAAGTCATCCGCATGGGAAGAGATCATAAAGCGGCTGAGCAGATACAAAAGCTTATGCTCCTGGCTGCCGTAGGTAACGACCGGACCGATAGCTTCCATGCGTTCACGGTCCGGAGAACCTTTGGCAAGGACAAAATATGGCTTTACAGTAAAACGGTGATATTTTCGCAGGTAACGGAAAAAAGCTTCACCGTTGTCACCGGCCTGATCATAGCGGTCGCAGATCATCCAGACAGCACTCTTTTTCTGAAGCGACCGTGCCTTGGTGCGGAGTGCAATATCTTCTTCACTGTACTGTCCACTGTTTCGAACCGCAGACAAAAACAGCGCTTCTTTATCTGCAACGGACTGTTCTGTGGCTTCTTCCAGTGCAATCGCATTTTCTCTGAACTGTACCGTGTAATTTCCGATGATGCCGTACTGTTCCGGGAAAGTAGTTTCCACGGGAACAAATTTGCCAAACTTGTACTTGAACGGAATGACACGCATATCGTCATAGATATACATAAACTGGATCTCCGTCACCGGATCGTTCGGATCAATATCAAATCTGCCGATAAAGCCCTGACGGGTAAGCACCAGATGATCCAGACAGTAATGGTTTTCATTGTGCTCTGTCGGGCGACAGGCATGTTTTTTCCCATTGACCAGTAAATAGGGTCTGACTTCATGCATAACTGTAGGGAAGTAGTTGACTGTTCCCTCGATGCTGCAGCGGGTGCCACGGATTTTGATGAAATCTATGGTGACCAGAGAACGTTTCAGGGAGTATATGGTTTCGCCATTGTATGTCAGCAGAATATTGTTTTTCTTCTTGATAAAATCAGGAAGCTCTTTATGTTTGTTGCGGAGCACAAAGAGCTTCTGCTCTGCAAAACAGTGCTTTTGTGCCAGAATGATCTTGTCATCGATATAGTTATAAATCGAAAATAAGGTTTCAAGGTAGTGCTTTTGCTCTGCTTCGGACATAATGCCGCTTGGGATGGAATCAACCTTCAGCGGCGGCTGCAGATCGTATGCCAGCGTATATTGCACAAAAGCTGGAACAGCTCCATAGGTATCCAGACATTGCCGGATGATCGCAAGTGAGAAATGATCCAGATGCGGCTGATACCATGCGGGATTATTGTGGGCATTGCCCATGGCGGAGGTTATGCCGTTGCTTCGGTGGCGATACCAGTAGACAGCGTCACTGACAATGCCAAGTTTCCGTTTGACCAGTAAAATAGATACAAGTGCCCGGGCATCCTCTGCGTAGGCCAGCCGTGTATCAAAATGAATGGTGCTGGCTGCTTCTGCACGGACAAAAGAACAGGACATGGACATGGCAACATAATCAGGATGCTCTTCGAGATCAGCAATACATGTTGTCTTTTTATAAAAATTCAGACGATGCTCATTGGACTGACCATCAAAATATATCATGGGAATGACGGTGACATCCGTTTCTGCTTCGTGAGCGGAAAAGAAAGCGTATACGTGCTCCAATGTATCCGCGCTGAGCTTGTCATCGGAATCCATAAAATTAACAAACTGACCGGATACTTTTGTCAGACCAAGGTTGCGGGCAGAAGAAACGCCCTGATTTGTCTGGTGCAGGGCAAGAATATTATCGTATTGTGCTGCATAGGAATCACAGATAGCAGCTGTATTGTCCGTGGAACCATCATCCACAAGGATCACTTGAATATTATCAAAACCTATGGTTTGCTCCTGCAAACTTTTGATGGCTTCATCAAGATATGCCTCTACATTATAAGCAGCCATAACAATGGAAAACTTATAAGGGTACATAGGATCTACCTCCTCAAATCGTAGTGTAGAAAATAAAATGGATGTATACATAGTAACATATCTGTCAGTATACGACAACTTAAGAAAAATGAAGAGAACTATTGTTTTTCTCGTGTATCTTTAGTATAATATCCTATCGAGTGTCCTCAGGTGTGCCTTTTTGCGCCCTGAAATAAGTACAATAAGGAGGAATATCGTTGAAGCGTTTTATAAACGATGTGAAAAAACACTGGAATTATACATGCTATGCGGCGAAGTCCCAGTTAAAGACAGAGGTGGCCAATTCCTACCTGAACTGGCTGTGGTGGGTACTGGAGCCATTTTGTTTCATGCTGATCTATGCTTTTGTATTCGGCATGCTGTTTAAAAAGAAACTGCAGTATTTCAATATTTATATCTTTATTGGTCTGGCGTTCTGGGATTTCTTCAACCGTTGTATGAAGAGTTCCGTCCGTATGGTCAGACGTAATAAACCGATCGTATCTAAAGTTTATCTGCCGAAGTTCATGCTGATCATTTCCGATATGATGGTCAATGGCTTTAAGATGATGATCTGTTTCGGTATCTCCTTTGTGATGATGATTGTGTACCGTGTACCGATCAGCTACCGTATTGTGTACATAATTCCGATTCTGATCATTGGTATTATCTTTACGTTTGGCTGCGCCTGCATTTTGCTGCATCTGGGTGTATTTATTGATGATATGTCTAATGTCATCAATATCGTGCTTCGTTTTATCTTCTATCTGACAGGTATTTTCTACAGCATCGAGCAGAGCTTCCCGAAGCCGTACAGAACAATCCTGTTAAACTGCAACCCGATCGCCTGCATTATCAATGATCTGCGTCGTGTCATCATGTACTGCCAGGATCCGGGCTTCCATGTGCTGGAAGCGTGGTTTGTTGTATCCGTTCTGCTGGCTATCTTTGGTGTGCGCACAATTTACCGTGGCGAGAATACCTATGTCAAAGTCATTTAATGAGGAGTAAAACGTATGGATGAAATAGCAATTACTGTCAAGGATCTCAAGATCCGTTATAAAAGCGTACAGGCTTACTCCATCAAAAAGAGTCTTCTGCGCATGAAAAATGCAGAGACAAAGGAGTTTGAAGCTGTCCGTGGCATCAGTTTTGAAGTGAAACAGGGAGAAATCCTTGGAATTACCGGAAAGAACGGCAGTGGTAAATCTACCATGCTGCGTGCTCTGGCTAATATTTTTTCCGCAGATGAGGGAAGTATCGATCTCCACGGACATACGGTATCCCTGCTGGCCATCGGTGTTGGCTTTATGAAGGATCTGACCGGTCGCGAGAATATCATGCTGTCCGGTATGCTCCTTGGATTTACAGAGGATCAGGTTCATGAAAAAATGCCGGAGATTATCGATTTTGCCGGGTTGGGTAAATTTATCGATATGCCGGTGCGTACATACTCCAGTGGTATGTATTCCAAGCTGGCATTCTCCATCACCGCTATTCTGGAGACAGAGATCATGCTGATTGATGAAGTTCTGTCTGTAGGTGACGAGAAATTCAAGAAAAAGAGTTATAAGAAAATGAAATCTCTGATTTCAAACAGAGACCGTACCGTTGTTATCGTATCTCACAACCTGGCTACGCTGGAAGAACTGTGTGACCGCGTGCTGTGGATGCACGATGGCAAGAAAAAGATGCTTGGTGAACCGCATGAAGTACTCGAAAAATACCGTGAGTTTATGGATAAATAAACCATACACTAAACCGTACAAGCTTGCGAGAACATAAGAGACACAAAAGTGCAGATCTGAAAATGAAAAATACTGCATAAAAGATGGCAAATGCCTGTGAAAAGTAGAGGGTGATCGTATGGAGCAGAAAATACTGGAGAAATTGAAAATGGTAAAACTGTCGGATCTTCTGCACATCCTGAAATTTTTGCTGGCTTTGCCGATCGCAATGATCTACAGACGAAAACATAAGGATCTCTGGCTGATCTGCGATTACGAGATGGAGGCCAGAGATAATCCTTACTGGCTGTTTAAATATATCCGTGAGCATCATCCCGAACAGGAGATCATCTATGCGATCAACCCGAAGTCCCCGGATCATGCCCGTGTGGCTGCGTTAGGACAGACAGTGGCTTATGGCAGTCTGAAGCACTGGATCTACTATCTGGCGGCTTCTAAAAATATCAGTTCCCAGAAAGGCGGAAAGCCCAATGCGGCGGTCTGCTATGCACTGGAAGTGTCCGGTCTGTTGAAAAATACGAGGATTTTTCTGCAACACGGCATCATCAAAGATGATCTGTCGTATCTGTATTATAAAAATACAAAGATGCGTATGTTCGTCACCAGTGTGCCCCGGGAATATGAATTTGTTCGTGATACCTATGGCTATCCTAAAGGGTATGTGCAGATGCTGGGGCTGGCCCGCTATGATAATCTTTTCCCTGTGCCGGCAAAAGAAAAATTTATTCTGGTCATGCCCACATGGCGGAAATGGATCGCGCATACAGTGACGCATTCCGTGGAACATGTGGACAGCTTTGATAAGACTGAGTTTGCTATAGCATGGAAAAAGTTTTTGACGGATGAATTTGTGACTGATCTGAAAGCGCAGAATATCAAACTTGTTTTTTATCTGCACCGTAATATGCAGAAATTTGCCGGATATTTTGCCGGAGTCAATGAAAATGTAACGATTGCCACCTGGCCGGAGTATGACTGCCAGCAGCTGATGAAAGAAGCCCTGTGTATGATCACCGACTATTCCAGCGTGGCTATGGATGTGGCGTATATGCGAAAACCGGTGCTGTATTACCAGTTTGATTATGAGATGTTCCGCGAGGGGCATATGGGACTGGGATATTACGACTACCACAGGGATGGCTTCGGCCCAATCTGTGAAGACAGCACACGTCTTGTTGAAGAACTTAAAAGGACGATGGACAGAGGCTATGTGATGGAAGAAGAGTATCAGAAACGCTGTGATGATTTCTTTTATTTTCATGACAGAGACTACTGTAAACGTAATTATGAAGCTATTAAGGCAATATAGATATTGTGGCTTTTTATTTCGTAGTTTTGTTATAGTATGATCTATACTATTAACAGTTTTGAAAATAGTGTAACCTGTGGACGGCTGTGCATACCTGCACAGCCTTATGTGGATAAAACAACCGAAAAAAGGAAAAGGTGGGGAAAAAGCATGAAGCATGCGGCACAAAAACCAATCGATTTTGTGATTATATGGGTAGATGGCAACGATCCGGCGTGGCGCGCTGTCAAGAATCAGTATGTGCCAAAACCGGTGGGCGAAGACGATCAGGAAGTCCGTTACCGTGACTGGGATAATCTGCAGTACTGGTTTAGAGCCGTAGAAAAATATACCCCTTGGGTCAATAAGATTCACTTTGTCACCTGGGGACATCTGCCAAAATGGATGGATACCTCAAATCCGAAGCTGCATATCGTCAATCATAAAGACTATATACCGGAAGAATATCTGCCCACCTTCAATTCCCATACCATCGAGCATAATCTGCATCGGATCGAAGGACTGGCAGAACAGTTTGTGTATTTCAACGATGATATGTTTATTAACAAACCCATGAAGCCGGAAGATTTCTTTGTAGACGGCAAGCCCTGTGACACCTTTGCCATGGACTGTATCTACTGGGGCAAAGACAGTGCAGGCCCGTACAATGGCAACGATATGGCGGTTATCAACACCCATTTTCCAAAGAAACAGGCATTGCTTAAAAACTGGCGCAACTGGTTCCGTCTGCGTTACGGGGCAAAACATCTGTATCGTACGCTGGTTCTTTTGCCATGGGCATGGTTCCCGGGCTTTTACTACCATCATCTGCCAAACAGCTTTCTGAAATCCACCTATGAAGAAGTCTGGGCAGCTGAACCTGAGATTATGGACGAAACCTGTAAGTGCAGGATCCGTTCCACGACGAATGTCAACCAGTGGCTCTATAAATACTGGCAGCTCGCCTCCGGCAACTTCTATCCAAGAACTGCCAGGATCGGTCGATGCTATCACATCAAAGATCAGAACGTCTACACCCTGATTGATTCCATCAAGGGCCACAAAGATGCCATGATCTGTATCAACGACACAGCCAAGACTGTGAATTTTGAAGAAAAAGTCCAGCTTGTCAAAGATGCCTTCCAGAGTGTGCTGCCTGAGAAATCATCCTTCGAATTATAATTTCACAAGAACAGAAAACGGGGCGCTGCTTCTGCCGTGTGGGGTGGAGGGGTGTCCTGTTTGTTTTCAAACGATTCAAAGTGCGCTTTTAGCTTTGATGAGATCCCGTGCCTACGTAAACTTATGCGTGAGCTCGCTTATGCGAGCGCATTAGTTGGAGTTGGCACGTAGCTCAGCAAAGCGTTGCACTTGTTTGAAAACAAACAGGACACCCCTCCACCCCACACGGCAGAAGCAGCGCCCCGTTTTCGTCACTCAGATATATCCCTGTGATTTAGTAATCATCCTCCGAGAGATAATCCCCCTCATGCTCATCCATTCCGACATAATCACCGTCAGCATCCGTATCCTCCGGCAAAGTTCCCTCCCCGTCCGCTGCGGCGTCGTCAATTGTGGAAGAACTCTGCGGTATCGCATCCGCAGCATCTTCTCCACTGTAGGAAACTACATTTTCTTTTTCCGTATCTTCGTCCGTATCATCCGCATGAAGATACGCATCAATGATCGAAGAATTAAAGCTCAGGGCCTCTGTCTTTCCAATATCTGACCAGTCCGAAGTATCCATAAGAGTCAGCACCACCGGAATGTCCTTAATATCTTCAACAATATCTCCCAGTTCATCGTAATAGCTGAGATATGTCAGCGCAGCCATGCCAGCCGGGATCTCATAGCTATAGGAGGTTTCACAGGTATCGGCACTTTTACCTACAATCTCACCACTGAGAGAGATATCCTTATCAGAATGATTGACAGCCAAAATCACAACGACCGGTGAATTGTCACTGTCGAGCGTTGCACCCTTGGCGATCAGCTGTATATTGTTGGCATCATAAAGCTGTTGTCCATCCAGATTCAGATCCTGTACAAAGCCGTCAGCTTTATCAGTAGAGACATTTACAGTATCTGTCTCAAAAAGCTCTTCGGAAGATTCCATATCATAGACAGAAAGCTTGAAAGTGAGAGAGGCCACTGTATGAACGCCTGCTGTATTTAAATCCGTATTTGTGAAAGACAGCGGGGTGTACAGCTTTTCGCCTGCGGCAATCTCCATGTTGGCATTACAGTCCAGGATAATACCGTTGATGGATGCGGCTTCACAGACCAGATACAGATCCTTCTGGCTCTTGTTTTCCAGATTAAGAAACAGGTAGGTATTGTCGGAATCTGAATCCAGACTGTCTGTCGAAACGGTCAGAGTATCATTGGAAAAAACTTCGACAGGTGTGATCTTTGACAACTCTGGCTGGGTATCGTCTGTCAGATCCAGATCGCTGACAACCGAACTGACAGCCACGACAGAAGATGGAGAGGCTGTAGTCGAAGATACAGCGGGATCTGTGGAAGATTTGTCCTGACAGCCGGTAAGACCGATGGCCAGCAGAGCCAGTGACATATAATAAACTGATTTACGCATAGTGTACTCCTTTTGCTGCATGTATTGTTTCAATTATTATAGGGGAAGCCCGTTTTCTTGTAAAGAAAAATTAAGAATTCCTCAGAAAGTATGAGGTAGCCAGAAAACAGAAAATGCGGTATACTTGAATATATATGGAGACAATAAAATGTTGCAGATATAGTACTAAAATGCTATAATGTGAAACAATATGATTTATGGAGGGAAAGTATGAAGAGACGAGTGATCGCTGCGTTACTGACTGCAGCAGTAGCTGTTGAGACGATAGGAATGCCTCTTTGCGCGATGGCCAGTGAAGTTGTACCGGAACCATCTTCGGTAGTGGAGGAGGGCACCACAGAGTCTACGGCAGAGGAGGATGCAGAGACCATAGAAAAGGCCATGCAGTCTTCTGTTGTAGATGAAACAGCCGGCTCAGTGATCAGTGATGTGGATGCAGATGTTACCGATGGTGGATCTGAGGTATTGTCAGGGGGAGAGAATACAGCAGAGACAGCAAAAGAGACAGAAAAAGAGCCGGATAAAGCAGATACACCGCTTCTTATGGAAGAAAAGATGCTGTATGCCCATGTCGATGCTGAACAGAAAAAGATCGTTATGGATTTTGCTGCTTTCGCAGATCAGGATGAGTATACATATGAAATCTGTGATGCTAAAGGTACGGTGCTGAAAGCAGATGCCCTGTCAGTTGAAAAGAAGGAAACAAAGGGGGATCTTGCAGAGGTATTTAAAACTGCGGAGGTCTTTGAGACGCAGATCGACATGGATGAGTCCTGGCCGGAGGAGATCCAGATAAAGGTATATGATAAAGCAGGGACATCCTATATCCAGTGCAGTCTGAAAAAGGAAATACCGGTATCCAGTGCGGCTGCTGCTGTCAATGGCGATAACAAGGTAGATGTTGTCTGGACAAATGACAAAGACTGTGATGGGTATGTTATTGAGCTCCTGAACGAAAATGATCAGCTGGTGGACAGCCAGACGCTGGAAGAAGCTTCTGCCTGTACGTTTGCTGCAGTTGAAGCAGATCTGCATGTGCAGATTACACCATATACACAGGAAGAGAATGCCGAGCCGGTATATTATGTAAGTACAGAAACTGCAGTCGCTCCACTGGAGGCAGCAGCACAGAATGCTGTGGATACACAGTCTGCATCTATTGCTGTCCAGTCTGAACAGCAGATCATTCCGGGAGGTATCGGCAGTATTTCCGCAACAGCGGGAGATCAGCAGGTTGTGCTGAACTGGGCAGCGGCTGCAAATGCAACGGCATACCGTGTATATATACAGAACCAGTCTACAGGTGCCATGGAAGTCCTGACAACAGTGACAACTACAAACTGTACCGTCAATAATCTGCGCAGTGGCGTGTCCTACTGGTTCGCTGTAGAGGCAATCCGTGATGATAATGGTGCGCTGACGGTTGGACAGCGTTCCTATGCAGTAGAAGCCAGACCGTATATGACAGTACCGGAAGCTCCGACAGGTCTTGCCGGAAATAACAATAACGGTGCGACCACACTGACCTGGTATGCCGGTGGTCTTGCCAATGGTTATGTTGTATACCGTTACAACTATTCCAAAAACAGATACGATGAGATCGGAAGAACAACGGCTACCTCCTTTACAGATCAGGGAGCCGGTGATACAGACAAGCAGAAATACGCAGTACGGTCTTACCGTACAGAAGATAATGTGAATTTCCTTTACAGCGTATCATGGCCGGAGACTCTGGTATATGGCAGCAAGACCGTCAGCGACGGAAAGGCTGTACGCCCGATTTACTATTCCGCAAAGATCACCCGTAAAACCGGTCTTTACGAGAAGTTTCGTAAAGATGAAACAAAGCAGGGCATGATCAAACCGGGTAAAAAGGTTACCATTATTTACCGTCGCTGGAAACAAAGTCTTGTATCTTATCAGGGAAAGAAGTATTATATCTACAATGGCGCTATGAGAGTTAACGGCCAGTCTTATACCAAAGATGATTACAGTACACAGGCCAAGGAATACTATGTGAATTCCAAAGGCTATAAGAGTAAGTCAAAATATCTGATCTGGATCAGTACTTACACGCAGCGTGTGAATGTATTTGAAGGTTCCAAGGGCAATTGGAAGCTGATCCGTTCGGAAAGATGTGTAACCGGTAAGATGTCTACCTATACACCACTGGGCGAGTTCCAGGTCAGCAAGAAGAAGTATGCCCATTATTACGGCAGAAACTTCTACAAATATCTGACCTATTTCCGTGGTGATAATAAGATGCATACACGTCCGGCCCGAAGAAAGGGTGGTAAGTATCTGAATGCGACTATGGGTAAACCGTTATCCAATGGATGCGTACGTCTGACCGACAGTCTTGCAAAATGGGTATATAACAATGTGCCGAAGAAAGCAACGGTATTAGTATATTAAAACGTTAACAAAAAGCCAGTATCCGTACTGGCTTTTTGCTTTTTTTAGGAGAGAGAGATGAGAACGGAAAGAACATACACTGTAAAACGGATGGAGGAGATCCTACTGTTTGTCTATACCATGACCTTGGGATGCCAGATGTTTGCTGTGAAAACGTCACGTTTGATGCAGCTTCTGGGCAATATGGGATGGTGTCTGACAGGGGCAGGGATCTTTTTTGTGGCAGGCTACAGGGCTGCCATGTATCTGCGGGACGAGATAGGAAAAAGAGAACTGCTCCAGCTTGCCCTTCTGTATTACGGTATGTATGTTCTGACCGGTTTTGGCCGTTTTGTGCTGATTGATCAGGGGAGTTTCTGGGATGATTTGATGCGGGTGGTGTTCCTGGTTTCAGTGCCGAAGTTTTCGGAAGTGTTTTTCACGGCTGCAGCTTTACTTGTATTGATCGCTGTCGGAAAAAATGTGTATGCCAGGTTACTGTCCAGTCCTCTTCTGGCTGTAGCTCTTTCTGTGGCCGGATTCGGGCTGGTGTTTTTTCCACAGTCAATGATTCGATATCCGATATTAACGATGTGGATCGGCGGGGATAGTTACCGCTGTTTGCCGCTTATGGTGTATCTGGGGTATTTTATGCTGGGAAGCTATCTGGCAGGAGAACATAAACGGCCGGCCGATCCGGTGCTGATCGTTTCCGGAAGTGTATATACCATTGTGATGATTTGCTGGCACAGAGCGGCACTGGTGAAAAGTCTGGAGTTCCCGTTGCATTACTGGGCGGTATTGCTCCCTGCGGGACTCCTTTTGCTTCTGACGGTGCTTGTCCGACAAAAGAAAGTGATGGCATGGTACGAAAAACTGCGCACAAAATTGCTTGGAGCAAGAAGCAAGGGGGATACTGTTGGGCAAACGATGATCCTTTTGCTGATTTTGCATGTATTGCGCGGCGTTTTTCAGGTGAAAAAGTATTCCAGCCTGCGTACGGCAGTGCTTTGTATATTCTGTTGGGCAGTATCGATACTGGTACTGCGAATGGTCAAAGTATGGCAGACGATGGGAGTGAAGGGCTTCTGTCAGGCACATAAGAAATTTTGCTATATCGTGGCATATACCATCGGTTTTGTTGTCGTGTTCAGTCTGGTGTATCTGCCGTTTCTGGAGAATGGTGCCAGCCTGATCTGGAGAAGGGATGCAATCTCCCAGTACTTTCCGAAAGCCATGTATTATGCAAGATATATGCGCGAGACGGTGGCGCAGCTTTTACAGGGAAATTTTGCCGTAAAAATGTACGATTTCAGCCTTGGCATGGGAGACAGTGTACCGGTCAAGCTGGAACCGCTGTATTGGCTGCATGCGCTGTTTAAACCGGAAGATATGGAAGCAGGATATGAGTTTGTGATGGTGCTTCGTATGTATCTGTCTGGACTTAGTGTATCAGCATTACTGTTATACTTAAAAAAAGACGAAAAGATTACCTGGATCTGCAGCTATATCTACTGTTTTTCCGGTTATGTGCTGTATGCCTGCACACGGCATGCCCAGTTTATGGTGCCTTTTATTCTGTTGCCATTGCTGGTGATCGCCGTGGAAGAGATTATTCGAAAAAAAAGATGGATACCGGGGTGTATTTTGATCGCAGTCTCTCTGCTGTGCTCATATTATTTCCTGTATATGAACACGATCGCACTGGCTGTGTATTTTCTGGTGCGCTACGCGTTTCTGCCAAAAACGCAGCAGACCTGGAAAAATTTCTGGTCGTATATCGGCTGTTTTGCCGGGGCCTATATTCTGGGTGTGGGCATGGGAAGCATGACCATTTTTACGTCGCTGTTTAATTATTTTGGATCGGCGAGAACGGGAAGCGGTAATATTTCCGCAGAATCTTTATGGTTTTACAAAAAGGACTGGCTGAATGATCTGTATGTTCAGTTAATAGCTCCTGGCGAGGGGCTGGGCTACTGGATGAAGCTGGGATTTATCCCGGTAGTTTTGCTGGCAATTGTTGCGTTATACCTGCGTAAAAATAAGAAAGAACTGAAAGTATGCATGGCTGCCTGCCTGGCTGGATTGCTATTTCCGGCATTCGCCTATTTTATGAGCGGCTTTGGCAGTGTGACAAATCGTTGGCTGTATATTTTTACCCTGGTTCTGACTCTGGCAGCTGCAGAGTTTTTAGCTATGATTCCTTCGCTGACCAAAAAAGAGCTTTCTATATTGTTTATGGCACTTGTTCCATATTTTGTTCTGACCATGTTTTACAGCAGATACGATACGGTCTTTTCGTTAAAGGGGCTGGGTATGCTTCTGATGACATATATTATTGTTGTCTTTTCTGCGGAAACCGTGGGAATACTGGGACGCAGGCAGATGCTGGCGGCTATGGGTGTATTGGTGATTCTGGGACTGGCAATGAATGGAGATATGCTGTTTGGCACCAACGGAGCTGCGGTTACAGAAGAATATGCGGAAAGAGGAAAAGCTGTAGAAGAAGCAGAGACTACTCTGTTAAAAGCCTGCACGGATCTGGAGGATGACAGTTTTTACAGGGTGACAGAGCAAAGTATCGGTATGTACAATTATTGTGCGTCTTCAGCCATGGGACTGAATTCTATTTCATATTTTAACAGTACAATGAATGGACTGATTCTTGAGTTCGACCAGCTTATGGGAAATGGCAGAAGCTGTATGGTATATCAGAGTGATTTTAATAATCGCACGATTCTTAATGCTCTGGCAGCGGTAAAATATTATGGATCAACCGATGATGAGACCGCGGAAGCTTTTCTTCCGTATGGCTATCATCTGTATGACGAAAAACGCATAGATGGTACAGGATATACGGTGTACAAAACGGAAGATACATTACCGTTGGCATACAGTTATGAACGTGTGATGTCACAGGATGAACTTCTGGCACATCCTGTGGAAGAAAGGCAGGAATTACTGCTGAAGAATGCAGTGGTGGAGGATACGGATGTCCTTACAGGCACTTACGATGTGGCACAGCATGCAGGCAGTGGTTACAGGATTCAGCCAAAAGAGATCATATTGGATGAGGTCAGCTGGGATGGCAATGATATCGTCGGATCAGATAATGGTAAAGTGACGTTTGTTTTGGACAAAATACCAAATGCAGAAATTTATTTCGTGTTTACCGGTACGACGACGCCGACAGTCGAGGGAAGAGATACAACACTTCTGGGTGTAAAAACAGAAAATGGAGAGTATGAGTATCGCATCCGGCCGGAAGAGAATATTTATCATATGGATTTTGAAAAATATATGATAAACTTTGGGTACAGTGAAGAAGGACACGAACAGGTGACTTTACAGTTCTGGGGCAGCGGTATTCTGAATCTGGATGACTGGATGCTCTGGTGTCAGCCAATGGATGACTATGCAGCGGATGTGAATGCCCTTAAAGAGGATGCACTGGAAAATATTGTTATGGAAAATAACCAGATCCGTGGTACAATATCGACAGAAAAAGAAAAGCTTCTGACTTTTTCCATACCGTACCAGAAAGGATGGTCGGCAACGGTGGATGGCGTAAAGGTGCCACTGTTAAAGACGAATATTATGTATACAGGACTGGAGATCAGTCCGGGAGAGCATACTGTTGTTTTGCAATACGAAATGCCGGGTATCCGGTATGGACTTATCGTCACCGGTATCAGTACAGGAATATTTATCTGTATTCTGATCGGTTTTGGACTGCGAAAAAGAAAAAAGGTGAAAAGTACAAAGTAACCTGCGAAATAAAACGGAGAGAAATATGCACAGATTGACATTTACAATGGAAGGAAAGACGCTGGTTGTTGCACGGGAGGGAGATCCTGCCAGTCTGCGGATAGACCTGCTGTCGCTGGAAACGAATACCAGACATACGATGGATTTCGAGATCCTGCCGGAAGAAAACCGTCAGCTTTTTATGCTGGAGCATCTGCCGGATGATTTCTATGAAAAAGAGGACGAGGATGAGGATGCGCTGGAAGCGGAGTTTACGCTGAAAACGGAGGATGAGTTAAAAAGGGAAGAATATCAAAAATATTATGGTCTGGATGATCCGCATCGTATGGATGAGATGCTGGCAGTCTTTTCCCATCATCGAAAGCTTTTTTTGATGTATGGCAGACGGCACCGCATTTACCACAGTCTGGTGCGCTTTAATGCGGTTGTACGTCATATGAGCCTTACAGAGCGAACGCTTGGTGTGGATGCTTTTGTGTATGCGGAAAACAATTACGGTCTGAAGGTAGAGGGCGCTTATTTTGGTATAGATGTGCTTAGTGACCTGAAAACTTACGATATTCCGGTCTGCGAGAGCGGTCTGTCACGCTGGGGCAAGTATAAACCGAAATATTTCCGCCATTTTACGTTTCCGCTGGATCAGTTTGCGGATCTTCTGAAAATAGGTGGTACGAAGTTCAGCGTATGGCTGAAGGTTGAAGGCATCTACATTAAGTATTCAATCACAAAGAAGTTCAGAAATACGGCAAAAAAGCAGCATGAAAATAAAGAGTATTATGTGCCGCTTAAGAGTACATATAGCAGAGACTATGCTGTGCAGATCCGTCGTACCTATTACGGCCATCTGACGTTGGTCAAACGTCCGATGGAGGAGATTGAGCATACGGCAGGCTTCCGGTTTAAGGAATCCCGCCCGGTGACGGCCGTTCTCTTTTATTCCGGTAAGCTGTTTGGTAAGCTGCGCAGAAAGAAGATTGCGCTGTTTTATGAAAAGCTGGCGGCGAAAGCAGAAGAGGGTACATATGAGCTGTTCGAACGCTGTGATCAGGATGGAAAGGCGAAATGTTACTATATTATAGATAAAAATTCTCCGGATTATGCCAGGATCGGTGGTAAGCATCACGTGGTGGCAAAATTTTCCTGGAAGTATTATTATCTGATTTTTAATGTGGATTGTTTCGTGTCCACGGAGGCTCCGATCCATCTGTCACTGATGGATGATAACAGCCGTCTGGTGCGCTGGAATCTGTGTAAACATCCGTTTATTTTCCTGCAACACGGCATTACTTACCTGAAACCGCAGGGTACGCGTTCAACATTCTCTGTCGGAAAAGCCGGTGAGCCGGCCTATATCGTGGTCAGCAGTGAAAAAGAGGGTGCGGCTGTCAACCGTATGATGGGCACACCGTTAGAGAGAAACCTGATCACAGGTATGATGATGTTTGACTACTGTCCGTACAAGCATATCAACAGGGATACGGAGGACAGGATTGTCATTATGATGACCTGGCGTCCGTATGAAAACTTTATCGAGAAATTTGAAGATTCGACCTATTATCAGTACACGATGCAGGTGTATGACATTCTGAAGCAGTATGTGGACGAGGATAAGATCATCATCGTACCGCATCCGAAGGTGCTGGAGGGTCTGAAATCTGCTGTTGGCGAGGACAAGATCTGGACGAAACCGATATCTGAAGTGCTGGGGCTGGCAAAACTTTTGATCACGGATTATTCCTCTGTGGGTTACAACAGCTTTTACCAGGGGGGCGGTGTCGTATTCTATCAGCCGGATTTGGAGCGGTTTGAGGAATATATGCAGATGCCGCTGGTGCCGCAGCCTGAGGAATACATCGGTTACCGGGCGCTGGATGAAGAGGGCCTGCATAATGTACTTGCCCCAGGATTTACTGAAGGAAAGATTGATCTGGACTATTTCCGTACGCAGGAGTATGAGAGACGGTATCTGGAAATCAATAAATTCCACGACGGAAAGAATACGGAACGTATTTATCAGTTCTTGACAGAAAAAATATTTAAATAAGTTGAAAAGAAAGGCAAAAACATGATCAGTTTTAACGTACCTCCGTTTACAGGAAAAGAATATGACTATATCCGGGAGGCTGTTGAAGCCCACAAGATCTGTGGAGACGGACAGTTTACGAAAAAGTGCAATGCATGGATCGAGGAGAAAACCGGCACAGCCAAGGCTCTGCTGACAACATCCTGTACCCATGCTACGGAAATGGCAGCCCTTCTGGCAGATATCCAGCCGGGAGATGAGGTGATCATGCCGGCCTATACCTTCGTATCGACAGCGGATGCCTTTGTTTTACGCGGGGCAACGGTTGTATTTGTGGATATTCGTCCGGATACAATGAATATTGATGAGACAAAGATCGAAGCAGCCATCACAGAAAAGACCAAAGCAATCGTTCCGGTACATTATGCCGGCGTGGCGTGTGAAATGGATACCATCATGGATATTGCCAGACGGCATCATCTGCTTGTGATCGAGGATGCAGCACAGGGGATTATGTCGTCGTATAAGGGCAGAGCGCTGGGAACCATCGGTGATTATGGCTGTTTTAGCTTTCATGAGACAAAGAATTACAGTATGGGTGAGGGAGGCTGCCTGCTGATCCGTGATCCGGAGAAGATTGAGGAGGCGGAGATTGTCCGGGAAAAGGGAACAAACCGCAGTAAATTCTTCCGGGGCCAGATTGACAAATATACCTGGGTGGACAAGGGATCTTCCTATCTGCCCAGTGATCTGAATGCGGCCTATCTGTGGGCACAGCTGGAGCTGGCCGATGAGATCAACGAGGATCGTCTGCACAGCTGGGATACCTATTATGCAGCTTTCCGACCGTTGCAGGAAAAGGGACAGGTGGAGCTTCCGGTGATTCCAAAGGGGTGTGTGCACAATGCGCATATGTTCTATCTGAAAGCCAGGGATCTGGAAGAGAGAACGGCACTGATCGCTCATCTGAAGGCAGATGGCATCGTGGCAGTTTTCCATTATATTCCACTGCATACCGCACCGGCCGGTCTGAAATTTGGCCGTTTTTCCGGGGAGGATGTCTATACGACAAAGGAGAGTGAGCGTCTGGTGCGTCTGCCGCTGTATTATCATCTGACGGCAAAAGACCAGCAGAAAGTAATTGACAGCGTACAGCGTTTCTATGCAGAAAAATAATAGATGATAAATAATACAGTGCAGGTGTACAGATGTTTTTACTGTTGTGACAGGATAGAGAAGCATCTGACACAGAGAAAATACTAAAAAAGCTGTATGGAGGAACGAAGAAAGATGATTTCGGTAGTCATACCATGTTATAAATCAAGCCAGACCATCGGGAAAGTCGTGGAGATGACGGCGGCGGAACTGACAAGACTCGGACACACAGAGTTTGAGTTTGTCCTGGTGGATGACTGTTCACCGGATGGTGGTGCGACAGCCGCAAAATTAAAAGAACTGAGCAACAAATATCCCTATGTCCGTGCGGTACTGCTGGCCAAAAATGCAGGACAGCATAATGCACTGATGGCGGCATTGAATTATGCACAGGGTGATCTTCTGATCGGCATGGACGATGATATGCAGACGCATCCGTCCCAGATCCAGTATCTGCTGGAAGAGCTGGAAAAGGGATATGATATTGTCTATGGTTATTATCCGGAGAAAAAGCACAGCGGTTTCCGCAATCTGGGCAGCTACTTTAACTATCTGTCGGTGCGGATTCTGATCGGTAAGCCAAAGGAGCTGAAGACATCCAGCTTCTGGGTGATCCGTAAGTTTGTCCGGGATTCTGTAATTGAATATAAAAATCCATATGCTTATCTGCAGGGCTTATTCTTACGGACAACGAGAAATATCAGCTGTATTCCGATCAAACACTTTGAACGGGAAGTCGGAACATCTGGCTATACATTTTCAAAACTGGTGAAGCTCTGGTCAAACATTATGGGTTTTTCTGTTGTACCTCTTAGAATGGCCACCTGGGTCGGCGGTTTCTTTTCTTTGCTTGGTATCATTGGGGCACTGACGGTAGTGATCCGCAAGCTGATGATTCCGACGATGGCCCTTGGCTGGCCGTCAATGATGGTGGCAATCTGTTTCTTCTCGGGCATGAATCTGATGGTGCTGGGACTTGTGGGTGAGTATGTCGGCAGGATGTTCCTTGGCCTCAACCGCAATCCGCAGTATGTTGTCCGGGAAGTCTGTGAAGGAAAGGAGAGTGCGCAGCAATGAAAACTCTGATGATCATGGGAGCCGGTATCTATCAGGTACCGCTGATCAAAACGGCAAAACGTATGGGCGTTCATACGATCGTTGTCAGTATTCCGGGAAACTATCCGGGATTTGCACTGGCAGATGAAATCTGCTATGAAAATACCGTGGATTATGAGGCTGTTCTTGGTGTCGCCAGAGAAAAACATGTGGACGGTATCGTGACGGCCGGAACGGATGTGGCGGTAATCACGATTGGTAAAGTCTGTGATGAACTGGGACTGAAAGGGTTGAGCTTTGCCGCGGCTGAGATTGCCTCCAATAAGCTGGGTATGAAAGAAAAATATGAGGAGTACGGGGTCCGCACGGCGCGATTCCGTCTCGTAAAGCTGGACGGTTCGGATTTAAAGGAAAAAGCGGCAGAGCTTACATTCCCGCTGATCTTTAAGGCAGTGGATTCTTCAGGCAGCCGCGGCATTCGCAGAGTGGACAGTGAAGAGGAGTTTGAAAGAACCAGACAGTATGTGGCAGAAAGCACACACAAGGATTATTTCCTTGTGGAAGAGTTTATCGAGGGCGAGGAATTTGGTGCGCAGGCTTTTGTACAGGATGGCAAAGTAGAATTTATCCTGCCACATGGTGACTTTGTATTCCATGGCGATACCGGTGTGCCGGTCGGCCATTTTGCACCGTATGATCTGCCGGAAGAAGTGATTGCAGATTGTAAGGAGCAGCTTGTAAAGGCAGTAGAAGCAATGGGCCTTGACAACTGTGCGATTAATGCCGATTTTATCCTGAAAGATGGTAAGACCTATGTGCTGGAGCTTGGCGGCCGTTCTGGAGCTACCTGCCTGGCAGAGCTGGTGTCGATTTATTACGGCTTTGATTATTATGAAAAGCTGATCCGTGTGGCACTGGGGGAAAAGGTTTCTTTTGCCAGTGATCAGGCGATGCCGAATGCCAGCAAGCTGTTGATGAGTGACAGAGATGGTGTGATCGTATCACAGACGGATACAAACGAATCCTCTGAAAATCTGGTGGAAGTACAATTTGATTATCAGCCGGGAGATCTGGTGCATGCGTTTCATGTCGGACCACACCGGATTGGCCATGTGATCACGAAGGGAGAAACCCTGAAACAGGCAAAAGCACAGCTGGAAGAGGCTTTGCAGAAGATTCATATCGAGGTGAAAGAGGAAAAAGCCTGATATAAAATACAATAACAGAAGAATTCTGACAATTAGTTGAAACTACCTGAAAGCGTGTGTTTTTTTGAAAGAACACACGCTCTTTTTTTAGCGAAAAATGGACAACTTGCAGGTACCATGCTATAATTATATCTGGTTAATACTGTATTTTTATAATATATCAAGGAGGACATATTACCAATGGCAAGAAAAATGAAAACCATGGATGGTAACCACGCTGCAGCTCATGCTTCTTATGCTTACAGTGACGTTGCCGCTATCTTCCCGATCACTCCTTCTTCTGTTATGGCAGAAGCTACAGACGAATGGGCAACTCAGGGAAGAAAGAACATTTTCGGTCAGGAAGTTCAGGTTACAGAGATGCAGTCCGAGGCTGGTGCAGCAGGTGCTGTACACGGATCTCTGTCCGCAGGTGCTCTGACTACTACTTACACAGCTTCTCAGGGCCTTCTGCTGATGATCCCGAACCTGTACAAGATCGCTGGTGAGCAGCTGCCGGGTGTATTTAACGTATCCGCCCGTGCTATCGCAAGCCATGCACTTTCTATTTTCGGTGATCACTCCGATGTGTATGCCTGTCGTCAGACTGGTGCAGCTATGCTGTGTGAGTCTTCTGTACAGGAGGTTATGGATCTGACTCCGGTAGCTCACTGTGCAGCTATCAAGGGCCGTATCCCGTTCATCAACTTCTTCGACGGTTTCCGTACATCCCACGAGATCCAGAAGATCGAGACATGGGATTACGAGGATCTGGCAGATATGGTAGATATGGATGCTGTTCAGGCATTCCGTGAGCATGCATTAAACCCGAACCATCCGTGCCAGAGAGGTTCCGCTCAGAACCCGGATATCTTCTTCCAGGCCCGTGAGGCATGTAACCCGTACTACGATGCTATGCCGGCTATCGTACAGGAGTACATGGATAAAGTAAACGCTAAGATCGGAACAAACTACAAGCTGTTCAACTACTACGGTGCTGAGGATGCTGAGAAAGTCATCATCGCTATGGGTTCCGTATGTGATACGATCGAAGAGACTATCGACTACCTGGTAGCTCAGGGTGAAAAAGTCGGTGTCGTAAAAGTACGTCTGTACAGACCGTTCTCAGCATCCGCTCTGATCGATGCTATTCCGGAGACAGTTAAACAGATCACAGTACTTGACAGAACAAAAGAGCCGGGTGCTATGGGCGAGCCGCTGTACCTGGACGTTGTTGCTGCATTAAAGGGTTCCAAGTTCGAAAACACACCGGTATTCACAGGTCGTTACGGTCTTGGTTCCAAAGATACAACTCCGACACAGATCGTAGCTGTATACAACAACACAACAAAACAGAAATTCACTATCGGTATCGTGGATGATGTAACAAACCTGTCTCTGGAACTGGGTGCTCCGCTTGTTACTACTCCGGAAGGTACCATCAACTGTAAATTCTGGGGCTTAGGTGCCGACGGTACTGTAGGTGCCAACAAGAACTCCATCAAGATCATCGGTGATAACACAGACATGTACGCTCAGGCTTACTTTGATTATGACTCCAAGAAGTCCGGTGGTGTTACCATGTCTCACCTGCGTTTCGGTAAGAAACCGATCAAATCTACATACCTGATCAGACAGGCTAACTTCGTAGCATGTCACAACCCGTCCTATGTACGCAAGTACAATATGGTACAGGAGCTGGTTGACGGTGGTACATTCCTTCTGAACTGTCCGTGGGATATGGAAGGTCTTGAGCATCATCTGCCGGGACAGGTTAAGAGATACATCGCTGAGCACAACATCAAATTCTATGTGATCGACGGTATCAAGATCGGTAAAGAGATCGGACTTGGCGGACGTATCAATACCGTTCTGCAGTCTGCATTCTTCAAGCTGGCTCAGATCATTCCGGAAGAGGAAGCTATCGATCTGATGAAAGCTGCAGCAAAGGCTACTTACGGACGTAAGGGTGACGCTATCGTTCAGATGAACTACGATGCTATCGATGCCGGTGCTAAACAGGTCGTTGAGATCCAGGTACCGGAGAGCTGGAAGAACGCTGAGGATGAGGATATCATCGCTAAGGCTGTTACCGGCAACAGAAAAGATGTTGTTGATTTCGTTAATACCATCCAGCATGCAGTTAACGCTCAGGAAGGTAACAACCTGCCGGTATCTGCATTCAAGGATTATGTAGATGGTACTACACCGTCTGGTGCAGCTGCCTTCGAAAAACGTGGTATCGCTGTAGATATCCCGGTATGGAATACAGAAAATTGTATCCAGTGTAACCGTTGTGCTTATGTCTGCCCGCACGCTTGTATCCGTCCGGTAGCTATGACAGCAGAAGAAGCTGCAGCTGCTCCGGAAGGTATGCCGATGATGGACATGACAGGTATGAAAGAGTACAAGTTCGCTATCGTTACATCCGCTCTGGATTGTACCGGTTGTGGTTCCTGTGCTAATGTCTGCCCGGGCAAGAAGGGTGCCAAGGCTCTGGCTATGCAGAACATGGAAGAGAACATCGGTCTGCAGGCAGGCTTTGACTATGCTGTAACTCTGCCGGAGAAGACAGATGTTATCGCTAAATTCAAAGAGAACACTGTTAAAGGTTCTCAGTTCAAACAGCCGCTGCTTGAGTTCTCCGGAGCTTGTGCAGGTTGTGGTGAGACACCGTACGCTAAGCTGATCACACAGCTGTTCGGTGACAGAATGTATGTTGCCAATGCAACAGGATGCTCCTCTATCTGGGGTAACTCTTCACCGTCCACACCGTACACTGTAAATGCTAAAGGACAGGGTCCGGCATGGTCCAACTCTCTGTTCGAGGATAACGCAGAGTTCGGTTATGGTATGCTGCTGGCTCAGAAAGCACTGCGTGACGGTCTGAAGACAAAAGTTGAGGCACTGGTTGCTGATACAGATAAAGAAGACGTTAAGGCTGCCGGTCAGGAATGGCTGGATACCTTCAGTGTAGGTGCTACAAACGGCGCTGCTACAGATAAGCTGGTTGCTGCTCTGGAAGCCTGCGGATGTGAGAAAGCACAGGATATCTTAAAGAGCAAGAACTTCCTCGCTAAGAAGTCCCAGTGGATCTTCGGTGGTGACGGATGGGCTTACGATATCGGTTTCGGTGGCGTTGACCACGTTCTGGCTTCCGGTCAGGATATCAACGTTATGGTATTCGATACTGAGGTTTACTCCAATACAGGTGGACAGGCTTCCAAGTCTACACAGCCGGGTGCTATCGCACAGTTCGCTGCTGCAGGTAAAGAGGTTAAGAAGAAAGATATGGCTTCCATCGCTATGTCCTACGGCTATGTATATGTAGCTCAGATTTCCATGGGTGCTGACTTTAACCAGTGTGTTAAGGCTATCGCAGAGGCAGAGGCTTATCCGGGACCGTCCCTGATCATCGCTTACGCTCCGTGTATCAACCATGGTATCAAGAAAGGTATGAGCAAAGCTCAGACCGAGGAAGAGCTGGCTGTTAAGACAGGTTACTGGCATCTGTTCCGCTTCAATCCGGAAGCAGAGAACAAGTTCAGCATGGATTCCAAGGCTCCGGACTACACAGGATACGATGAGTTCCTGAACGGTGAGGTTCGTTACAATTCTCTGAAACGTGCTAATCCGGAAAGAGCTGCCAAACTGTTCGCTAAGAACCAGAAGTGCAACGAGGAGAGATACGAGTACCTGAACAAGTTAGTAAACCTGTACGGTGTTGAGAAATAATTCTCTTTAGCTGAAAATATAAAAGGTCAAAAGACCATGTGTTCCAACGATTGATAGAGGGCACTCCCGTAAGGGAGTGCCTTTTTGATGTCCGCAGTGTATTGATTTATAGAAGCGGATTCTGTATAATCGATATATTGGAGATTTTATGCGCTTTTAGCAAAAAACTCCGAAAAATGAGAAACGTCTGTTAGATAAAAGATGTGCAAGGGATATTTTACATACCATCTAAAATACAGGGAAACAGACCGGAGAGGATAAATATGTCGATAGAAGAACGGGAAGGCTTTTACCGTAAGCCAGGTAACGGGCTGATGGTCGAGCTGGAATTTTTTGGAACAATGGATATGACGCAGGTAGCGTTCATAGCGGACATGATCCGCAAATACAGGATCAATAAGACTACACTGACAAAGGATGGCCATGTCCGTCTGTGGAATCTGACAGAGGAGGCGCTGGACGGTTTGCTAATGGATGCCAATAAAGCCGGAATTTCCTGCGTGGGAGCGTATCTAAAGCAGACTGTAAAGGTATACTGTCCGGCATTGTCCGGCATGACAGAGGGAGAAGCCTTTGATGTTCGTCCGTATGCTGATAAAACGAGAGAATTCCTCGGGAATCGTGCAGCAGAGGGCTGTGGTCACAGTATTCAGCGATTTTATTTCGCAGGGCAGGAGTCGGATCTTGCAGATGCTTCAGACTGCACCATGGTCTTTGTGGCACAGCCGGATAACACGTTTCGTGTGCTGGTACAGGATGAAAACGGAGAATTTTTTACGTTGGCACAGAATACGGAGGCGGGCAGATTTTTATCCTATGTGCAAGTGGCTGTACAGCTGTATAATACGGGACTGACCCGGGAAAACTATAGTGGTGCGTTCTGGAAAGCCATGGGTGAACTGGATGATGCAACACGTGCGCATGTGGATGTTTTGCATGCGGAGATCAAAAAGACAGGTAATGGCAATTTTACCTGCGGCCCCCGTATCTTGAAACAGAGCCAGGAAGAGTTGTATGCTGTGGACTGTTATCATTTTGGCGGTGTGGTTCCGATCGCTTTCTGGAAAAAGCTGGGTAAGGCTGTGGAGGATTACGAGGATATTGTACTCAGGATCGACAGACATCTGCATCTGTATATCTGTAACCTTCTGGCCGAGGAAGTTCACAAGCCGTTGGATATGATGAATGATGCAGCCTTTACGACAGTGGAGAGAAGTGAACCCGGTGACCGGTGCAGTATCTGTCCTGCAGGTGTACTGGATCCGCAGGCCTTTGTCAGCGTATTGTTAAAAGAACTGCGTCAGCTTCGCTTCCGTGACGGTGTGCTGCCGACATTCACGGTTTCCGGCTGTGAGCGCTGCTGTTACACGGTTCCCAGAGAACAACTGATCTTTGTGACACAGACAGACACACCGGAGGGAAGAAAGCCGGGAAGGTATTGCAAAGTACGTCTGCATATGGATGGCGATAAAGAGTTTGGCTTTATGCCACAGCAGAATATGGCAGAATATCTGATGTCCATCGGTGCTCTGGTGCAGTCCGCAGGCATGGACTTTAAAAGCTGGTATGCCAGGAATACAGAAATTTTTGAAAAACTGACAGAACTGAACTGCCAGGATAAAGAAGAGCTGCAAGAGCAGACAGAGACAGAAATGAAAAAAGAACAAAAAGAGCAGGACAAAACGGAGGAAGAAGCATAATGCAGGATAGTGTGAAAACAGGTACACCAGGTTTTGAGATCCCGGCAGCCTATGAACTGATAAAATGTGAGGATATTGCAGATATCCGTGCCACAGGTATACTGCTTCGTCATAAAAAGAGTGGTGCACGCGTGGCACTGGTGGCCTGCGATGATGAAAACAAAGTGTTTAATATTGGATTTCGCACACCGCCGAAAAACAGTACAGGTGTTGCCCATATTCTGGAACATTCCGTACTGTGTGGATCTAAGAATTTCCCGTTAAAGGATCCGTTTGTGGAACTGGTCAAAGGCTCATTAAATACATTTTTAAATGCCATGACGTATCCGGACAAGACAATTTATCCGGTGGCCAGCTGTAATGACCAGGATTTTCAGAATCTGATGCATGTCTATCTGGATGCTGTCTTTTTTCCGAATATTTACAAAGAAGAAAAGATTTTCCGGCAGGAAGGCTGGCACTATGAGATGGAAGATGCGGATGCGCCGTTAAAGCTCAATGGCGTTGTCTATAATGAGATGAAGGGAGCATTTTCTTCCGCAGATGATGTGATTGAACGTGAAATCTGTAATACGCTGTTTCCAGATACACCCTATGGTGTGGAATCCGGTGGAGATCCGAAAGTGATCCCGGAGCTTTCCTATGAGGAATTTCTCGATTTCCATAAGACGTACTATCATCCGTCAAATGCCTATATATACCTGTATGGTAAGATGGATATGGCACAAAAACTGGAGTGGATGGATACAGAATATCTGTCCGGCTTTGACAGGCTTCCTGTAAACAGTGAGATTCCAACGCAGAAGAGTTTTGAAAAACCAGTGGAGAAAGAACTGTACTATCCTGTTCTGGATGGTGATCCGCTGGAAAACAATGCCTATCTGACCTGCAGTATGGTCGTGGGAGACAGCCGTGATGTAGAACTGAATGTAGCTATGCAGATTCTGGAATATGTGCTGTTGGATGCGCCGGGAGCACCGCTGAAACAACGTCTTCTGGATGAGGGGATTGGCAGCGACGTATCCGGTGAGTATGAGGACAGCATCGCACAGCCGTATTTTTCTGTCATAGTAAAAGAGGCAGACGAGCATAAAAAAGAGAGATTTGCCGCGCTGATCCGTGAGGAACTGGAAAAAATTTGTAACGAGGGAATTTCTCACAAGGCATTGCTGTCCGGTATCAATTATTATGAATTCAGATTCCGTGAGGGTGATTTCGCTTCATATCCGAAGGGACTGATACTGGGATTAGATATGTTTACCAGCTGGCTGTATGATGATGCGATGCCGTTTGCGTATCTGCGTCAGATCTGTGTGTTTGAAAGCCTCAGAAAAAAAGCGGAGGAAGGATATTTTGAAGAACTGATCCGCCGGTATTTCCTGGATAATACACACGTGGCGATTATTACAGGTATTCCCAAACGCGGCCTGGAGGCAGCGCAGACAAAGGCACTGGAAGAAAAACTGGCAGCATACAAAGCCGGACTGACAAAAGATGAGATCGCACAGATCGTTAAAGAGACAAAAGAACTGAAAGCGTACCAGGATGCGCCGGAAACAGAGGAAAATCTGCGATGTATCCCGCTTCTGAAACGTTCAGATATCCGAAAGGAAGCCTATACTCTGAAAAACACAGTCAATACAGCAGGCGGTACAACGATCGTACAGCATGATATCTTTACAAGCAAGATTGTATACCTGCAGCTTTTGTTCAGGGCGGATAGAGTGCCGGATGACCTGATCCCGTATATGGGACTTCTGAAAGCTGTGCTTGGATATACAGGTACGAAACATTACAGCTACAGTGAACTGTTCCATGAGATCAATGCCCATTCCGGAGGCCTCCAGTTTGGTGTACAGGTGGCAGAGCATCCGAAATATGAAAAAGGACAGCGGTTTATGGCAATCCGCGCCAAAGGTCTGTACAGTCAGAAAACATTTCTGTTCCAGATGATCCGTGAGATCCTTCTGACATCGGATCTGACAGACACAAAGCGTCTGCGTGAGATTATCGATGAACAGAAAGCCAGACTGCAGACATCGCTGGTATCTGCAGGGCATGGTACGGCAGTATCCAGAGCCTGTGCCGGATTTTCAAGTCTGACAGCTTTCCAGGACAGAGTATCCGGTGTGTCATATGCCCGGTTTGTTAAGTATCTCGGTGAGCATTTTGAAGAAGAAAAAGAAGCTTTGACAGAAAAGCTGCAGGAGCTGATGAAAATCCTGTTTCGTCCGGAAAATCTGATCGTTGGCATTACAGCAGATGAAGAAGGATATCAGGGTGTGGAAGAAGAAGTTGCCGATTTGAAAAAAGATCTTTATACTGATACGGTATGTACCGGAGCCCAGATCTGGGAGCCTGGTCAGGTGCGGGAAGCCCTGATCACAGCCGGGCAGGTGCAGTATGTGGCAAAATGTGGTAATTTTGCAAAAGATGGTTACCGCTATACCGGTGCCCTCCGTATCCTGAAAGTCCTGATGGGCTACGATTATCTGTGGACAAACATCCGTGTCAAGGGCGGAGCCTATGGATGTATGAGTAATTTCGGCCGTACAGGCAGCAGCTACATGGTAACCTACAGAGATCCGAATCTGAAAGCTTCACTTGACGTGTTTGATCATGCCGTGGAGTATGTCCGCCATTTCAAAGCAGATGAGCGTACAATGGATAAATACGTGATCGGTGCGATAAGTGAGATGGATGTGCCAATGACACCGAATACGCTGGGACTGGTTTCCATGTCAGCCTGGCTTGGCGGCATCTCGCAGGAGCAGCTGCAGAAAGAAAGAGACGAGGTTCTGAAGGCGACAGATCAGGATATCCGTGCGTTGACCGGAATCGTGCGTTCGGCCATGAGCCAGGACCAGATCTGCGTGGTGGGAAGTGAGACAGCGATTCATAAGGACGAGGATGTCTTTAATGTGATTGAAAATCTGTTGTAAACAGCAAAATACAGGGGAGTAAAGTATGAAGGAAAAGAAAACATGGTATAAAGGAATGGGGAAGGCGCTTTTGCTGCTTTCCCTGATAACGGTACTTGGCATGCCGTCCAGCGTATTGGCTGGTGGCAGTACCACACTTTCTGTCCGTTCCGGACAGAATATCACGGCGCAGCTGAAAAAAGCAGTGAAAAAGTATAATACGATCAGGATACCCGGTGGTACTTATCAGATCAGCGGCAACATAGCGCTGGACAACAAAACAGTCATTCAGCCAAAAAGCGGTAAGGTTGTACTGCAGCAGACCAGGAGTGGCAAAAGTATATTTACCGCCAATGGTGCAAAAAGACTGACCATCAAGGGAATCACTCTGGATGGGCAGGGCAGAAGCGGTGCATTGCTTTCTATTAAGCGTGCATCCAGCGTTTCTGTTTCCAATGTGTGTTTTGTCAACAGTCGCAGGCAGGGCTTCTATCTGGACAGAGGGGCAGCCACTGTTAGTAACTGCAGTTTTGTCAACAATGCAAGTACAGCACTGTATGCTACCGGCTCCGGTAAGCTTGTCTTAAGAAACAGTGAGATCAGCGGTGGTGCGGAAGGTATTCAGCTGAACAGCAAACGGCAGGCACAGCTGTCCGGTGTGCAGGTGTCGGATGTATCCCGGACAGGTATTCTGGTCAGAGGCCGTGCCAGGGTGTTAAAGGCGACCAACTGCTCCATTCTGCGCAGTGGTGTGCGTGGAGTCTATGTCCAGAGCAAATCCAGCGCAAGCCTGCAGAATTGCACAGTCAGTGGCTGTGGTACGGAAGGCATCAATGTCAATAAAGGAACGGCTGCCCTGACTAATTGTCTGATCACCGGCAATGGCAGACAGCAGCAGACAGCATTGTACAATTCGATTGGCTACGGTGTACATATTTTAAATGGTGCCAAAGTTACCATGCGCGGCGGTAAAGTCAACAGCAATCTGGGGTATGGTGTGCTGTGTGGTAATGGTACGCTGGATGTGAGGGGCTCTGCCCAGAGCTATGCGGAGTTTATGTACAATGCGTGGAGCGGTCTGTCTTTCTCTGGAAGAAAAACAGCAATTACCATGGAGTATGCCCGCTGTTCGGAAAACGGACACGATCCGAAGGGAAATTCTGAGGGGCAAAATGGCCATGGACTCGGTGTGACTGATGGAGCAAAGGGCACAGTGCGCAACAGTATCTTTGATAATAATGGCGTGTGTGGTGTATCCCTGTTTGGAACAGGGGCTGTGCTTGATATTTCCGGCTGTACAGCCAACAATAATGGCCGACATGGTATTGGCGGCCGAAGAGGCGTGACACTGACCGCATCCCAGATGACGTTAAATGGCAATGCATGGCATGGTATTATGCTTCTGGACAACAGTACGGGGCAGATGAACAATATTACGGCCAACAATAATACAAAATTTGGCCTGGATATCGGACAGACCACAAAACCGGTGGTGGTAAACGGCTGCCGTACCGATGGCAACAATGATGGTGTCTATATCTATTCGGCCAGAAATGTACAGGTCAGAAATACAACGGCCAGCGGCAACGTGCGTTACGGTCTGTATGTGGCAAAGGATGCCTCTGCCGCTTTATCCGGCAACAATTTCACTGGCAATTACAGGAAGGATACGAATTTAAACTGATGGAAAATGAAAAATACAAATCCGGTTTCGTGGCGCTGATCGGTCGCCCGAATGTGGGAAAATCTACCTTGATGAATCGATTAATCGGACAGAAGATCGCGATTACCTCCAATCGTCCCCAGACGACCAGAAACCGTATCCAGACGGTCTATACCTGCGACCGCGGACAGATCATCTTTCTGGATACACCGGGTATTCATAAGGCTAAGAACAAGCTGGGCGAGTATATGGTGAGCGTAGCAGAAAAAACCTTAAATGATGTAGATCTGGTATTGTGGCTGGTGGAGCCCAGCAATTTTATCGGTGCCGGGGAAAAGCATATTGCTGAGCAGTTGTCCAGGGCAAAGTGTCCGGTGATTCTTGTAATGAACAAGGCAGATACTGTGAAAAAGGATGAGATCGCCGGATTCCTGGAAAATTATAAGAAACTGTGTCATTTTGATGATGTGCTGGCCGTATCGGCACTTCGCAAGATCAATACGGACATGGTGATTGATACAATTCTTAATTTTCTGCCGTATGGTCCACAGTACTACGATGAAGATACGGTGACAGATCAGCCGATGCGTCAGATTGCGGCAGAGATTATTCGTGAGAAATCCCTGCATGCACTGAAGGAGGAAATCCCCCATGGCATTGCTGTGACAGTGGACAAGATGCGCGAACGCGAGGATGGCAGTATGGTGGATGTCGAGGCTACGATCGTGTGCGAGAGAGATTCCCATAAAGGAATCATCATTGGCAAACAGGGCTCTATGCTTAAGAAAATCGGTTCCAATGCCCGCTATGAGCTGGAACAGATGCTTGAACAGAAGGTCAATCTGAAGCTGTGGGTCAAGGTCCGTAAGGACTGGCGCGACAGTGATATACAGATGAAAAATTTCGGCTACAATAAGAAGGATATTTGATACAGTTATGAGTGAACCCTTGACATTGACAGGCATTGTGCTGTCTGCTGCCGCTTCGGCAGAATATGACAAACGACTGATTATTCTGACCAGAGAGCGTGGAAAGATCACAGCCTTTGCCCATGGTGCCCGAAAGACAGGCAGTGCGCTGATGGCAGCCTGCAATCCATTTGTGTTTGGGCAGTTTACAGTCTATGAGGGGCGTACGGCATATACACTGACACAGGTCAGCGTGACACAGTATTTTACGGAGCTGGCCAGTGAATTTCCGGGGGTCTATTACGGCTTTTATTTTCTGGATGTTGCGGAGTATTACGGTCGCGAAGGCAAGGCAGAAAAGGATATGCTGAATCTTTTATATCTGGCCTGTAAAGCCCTGTCCAATCCCCATCTGGACGACCGGCTGGTGCGGCGGATCTTTGAACTCAGGGCGTTGGTGATCAATGGGGAGTATCCGGACGTATTTTCCTGTGTCCACTGTGGCAGTCAGGAGGAACTTGTCTTGTACAATGCCAGAGAGGGCGGTCTGCTCTGCAAGGACTGTGCCGGGGCGGTGGGACTGCCAAAAGAAAGTCGTGGTATACGCATCAGTCCGTCCTGTGTCTATACATTGCAATATATTGTATCCGTACCGCTTACAAAGCTTTTTACCTTTACTGTGGAGGCGGATGTACTGCGGGAATTGGAGATGGTGCTGAACCGGCATATGGATCTGTACATTGACCGTCGGCTGAAAAGCAAAGAAATCCTGGAAACTTTGTTGCATTGACCGTCGTTTAAGGGTATAATAGCAAAGATTAAGCAAGGAGTAATGTAAATGAAACGCTTTACAAAAGCAATACTGCCCGTGCTCCTTCTTTCCACCGTATTGAGCGGCTGCGGTGCAGCTGCGGATTACAGTACCCTGCGGATAAACAGCAAAGGGGGACTGACACAGACGATCGTGGAGGACTGGGATCAGGAGCAGTATGACAAAAATGAATTAGAAACACAGATCACATCGGATATCGCTTCCTATGGTTCTGCGGTTCAGCTGGACAGCATAAAGGTAAAAGATTCCTCCATTGTTGTTCGGATGACCTATGCTGATACAGATACTTATACCGCATACAATGGTGTTCCCTTGTTTGAAGGCAGTATTGCAGCCTGCCAGGCTGCCGGATATCTGCTGGAAGGTGAGTTTAAAAATGCGGACGGAGAGGCTATGGATCGTACGGAGGTTCTGAATTTTGATGATACCTGTACGGTACTGGTTTTTCAGGAACCTGTAGAAGTCACGGTGCCGGGTAAGATTATCAGCTATACCAGTTCGCTGGAGATGACCGGTAAAAGGTCGGTCAAAGCGGTGCAGGATGAAGGCTCGGAGGAAATACTTCTGTCTGCTCCGGTTTATGTGATTTACAAGTAAGCCATACAGTGAAAGCTGTAGAAATATAAAGGAGAAAAGTATTATGGAAAAGACAATGGACAAGATCGTTGCCCTCGCAAAATCCAGAGGATTTGTATATCCGGGCTCCGAGATCTATGGCGGTCTGGCCAACACATGGGATTACGGTAATCTGGGTGTTGAGCTCAAAAACAACGTAAAGAAGGCATGGTGGAAGAAGTTTGTACAGGCCAATCCGTACAATGTCGGCGTAGACTGTGCAATCCTGATGAATCCGCAGACATGGGTAGCTTCCGGTCATCTGGGCGGCTTCTCAGATCCGCTGATGGACTGTAAGGAGTGCCATGAGCGTTTCCGTGCAGATAAGTTGATCGAAGATTTCTGTGAAGAAAAAGAGATCAAGCTTGAGGGCAGCGTGGATGCCTGGTCCCAGGAGGAGATGATGGCTTTTATCGAGGAGCATCAGATTCCGTGCCCGACCTGTGGCAAACATAATTTTACAGAAATCCGTCAGTTTAACCTGATGTTCAAGACCTTCCAGGGTGTTACAGAGGATGCTAAAAATACCGTATATCTTCGTCCGGAGACAGCACAGGGTATTTTTGTAAACTTTAAGAATGTACAGCGGACCTCTCGTAAGAAACTGCCGTTTGGTATCGGCCAGATCGGTAAATCTTTCCGTAATGAGATTACACCGGGTAACTTTACATTCCGTACCCGTGAGTTTGAGCAGATGGAGCTGGAATTTTTCTGCAAGCCTGGTACTGATCTTGAATGGTTTTCTTACTGGAAATCCTTCTGCCTGAATTGGTTAAAGACACTGGGCCTGAAAGATGAAGAAGTACGCGCCAGAGATCATTCTCCGGAAGAGCTGTGCTTCTACAGCAAGGCTACAACAGACGTTGAATTCCTGTTCCCGTTTGGCTGGGGTGAGCTGTGGGGAATTGCTGACCGTACAGATTATGATCTGACCCAGCATCAGGAAGTATCCGGTCAGGATCTGACCTACTTTGATGACGCTGCGGGCGAAAAGTATATCCCGTATGTTATTGAGCCATCTCTGGGTGCTGATCGTATGGTACTGGCATTTTTGTGCAGTGCTTATGACGAGGAAGTCCTGGATGCTGAAAAGAATGACGTACGTACTGTACTGCATTTCCATCCGGCACTGGCTCCGGTTAAGATTGGTGTGCTGCCGTTGTCCAAAAAGCTCAATGAGGGTGCAGAAAAGGTTTATGCTATGCTGGCTGAAGAGTACAACTGCGAGTTTGATGATCGTGGTGCCATCGGCAAGCGTTACAGAAGACAGGATGAGATCGGTACACCGTTCTGCGTAACCTATGACTTTGATTCTGAAGAAGATGGTGCCGTTACTGTCCGTGATCGTGACACGATGGAGCAGGAACGTGTAAAGATTGAAGATCTGCCGGCTTATTTTGCTGAAAAGTTCAGATGGTAAACTAAACAATACAAGGGACTGTCGCAGGGACACCCTATACCCCCATCCGATATGCGATTGGCTATCGGATGGGGGTTTTTATGTTGCCCGGGGAAACAAAGCGTCGATTTTTTTCAAAGTATCATTGACTGCCCGCTAAAACTATGATAAAATAAAATTCATTTCACATATATTTCCTTAAAGTGACAATGGCAAATCAAATAAGGAACAAAGATTCCGCATCCCAGAAAGGACAAGTTCATATGGCTTCTAAAGAAAAAGTTTCCCCTGTATCGTCAACAGATAAAACATGTAAGGATAAGACAGACGATTATCCAGGTATGGTCAGTCAGCGTGTACCAGAGCACATGGACCTGAAAAGAGCAAAAGCGTGGCATGAAGATGTGTACCGCCTGCGTCTGGAGGGCACATGCATTCCCTGTACGGCACTGGCGACTGTGAAGTCAAATACCGGTAGAAAACAATGGGTCCGTGATATTCTGATACCTGGTTCGCTGCCGTTATATGCGCTTCATTATACAATTCAGGAACAGTTTGCTGTTATGGCTGACAATTCTCATTACTTTTCCCTGCCGCAGGATATCTGGCAGAAATTAACCCAAAAAGATACAGAAAAATGGCTCAGTCTCGTGGGTGTACTCTTTCAATCGCCTATACAGAGAGAAAAAGATACGCTGTGGACGGTACAAAACAGTAAAAATAACCAGGATAGAAATATGCTGCGGGAAGATGCAGGCCCATATGTGGCAACGGACCACAGAGAGGGTATCTGGCAGTGCACTGTGGATATGCATGAAGCGATGCAAAAGACGGTGCTTACACAGATGGATTTGACTGCGTTGCCGGAATTTTTCCATGCACCGATCGATCATCTGCTGGAACGGCTGCCGGTAGAGCATATTCTCGCTTTTCATGACCGGGATTGCGGGGACAGGCTGGCAGAGGGGGAGAGATGCTTTGACAGTTATGCATCGTTTATGCATGAGGATCTGGTGGAAGATATTGATGATCTGCTTTTTTTCGGAAGGGATGAGCCGGCATGCCAGCCGTCCATAGATTCTCCGACGGATACTCTGTATTATACCAGTAAAGGAGAAAAAGGAAGTCTGCAGGTGAAAATCACCGGCAGTAAGGAGGCAGTGGATCTGATAAATGAGGGACTTGTCACCAGAGAAACACTGGATGAGGCTTTGCGGACTGTTTTTACAGAATACCGTCCAGTGGGTATTGCTGCACAGGAAAAGAATGCTTAAGTCTGCTTTGCCCCGGAATACCAGGCAAGGAGAGAGAAACAAGAGAAAAATAAAAGAGAAAGCGGTCGTTGCTTTACATTTGTACAGATTCTGTGTAATATAGAAACATAATTCCTATATTTCTGTAGGAAAATGGAGGTTTAAGAAAAATGCAGGACTATTCGATTAATACGAAATGTGTACAGGCCGGTTATACACCGGGAAATGGAGAACCACGGCAGATACCGATCTACCAGTCTACAACGTACAAATATGATACCAGTGAAGACATGGGGAAGCTGTTTGATCTCGAAGCGGAGGGGTATTTCTATTCCCGTCTGCAAAATCCCACCAACGATATGGTGGCAGCCAAGATCGCCAGTCTGGAAGGCGGGACAACAGCAATGTTGACATCCTCCGGGCAGGCTGCCAATTTTCTGGCACTGTTTAATATCTGTGAGGCAGGCAGCCATATTGTGGCATCGTCCTCTATTTACGGTGGCAGTTACAATCTGATCGCTGTTACCCTGAAAAAAATGGGTGTGGATTCTACATTTATTGATCCTGACTGTACGGAGGAAGAGCTTAATGCCGCTTTCCGCGAAAATACGACAGCTTGTTTCGGAGAATCCATTGCAAATCCTGCCCTGACCGTACTGGATGTGGAAAAATTTGCAAAAGCAGCCCATGCACATGGTGTACCGTTGATCGTGGATAATACCTTCCCGACACCGGTTAATGCACAGCCGTTCAAGTGGGGCGCAGATATTGTCACACATTCTACCACAAAATATATGGATGGCCATGGTGCAGCTCTCGGCGGAGCTATTGTAGACAGCGGAACCTTTGACTGGATGGCCCATAAAGAGAAATTCCCTGGTCTGTGTACTCCGGACGAGTCTTACCACGGTATTGTCTATGCCGAGAAATTTGGAAAAGAAAAAGCTTTTATCACAAAGTGTACATCCCAGCTGATGCGTGACCTTGGCTGTGTGCAGTCTCCGCAGAATGCGTTTATCCTGAATCTTGGACTGGAATCTCTGCATGTGCGTATGCCACGTCATGTAGAAAATGGACAGGCTGTGGCAGAATTTTTGGAAAAACAGGAGCAGGTAGCCTATGTCAACTACCCGACATTGCCATCAAATAGATATTATGAGCTGGCAAAGAAATATCTGCCGCACGGTGGATGTGGTGTTGTGTCCTTTGAATTGAAAGGTGGAAGACCGGCTGCAGAGAAATTCATGAAACAGTTGAAACTGGCCGCTATTGAGACACATGTGGCTGATGCCCGCACCTGTTGCCTGAACCCGGCCACATCCACCCATCGCCAGATGAATGATGAGGAACTGAAAGCCGCTGGTGTACCGGCAGGGCTGATCCGTATTTCCTGTGGCCTTGAGGACAAAAATGATCTGATTGCTGATCTGAAACAGGCTCTGGAAGCTATCAGGTAAGCAAAACAGGGTACTATAAAATAAAGCTGTGCAGTAGGTGAAAAAGCGGTACTGCACAGCTTTTCCATTGCAGTAGAGTATAATAGGAAGATATAAATATAAGCAAAACTAATAAATATTCAGAAGAAAAAATTGACGTCGGGTCATTTTCTTTTTGGGGTGTAAACTGGAATTTGACAGATACATGTGCTAAGATAGACGGGTAGTTTACTAAATCCTATGAAAGAGGAGAGAAGAAAAATGGAGAAACTATTCAAACTGAAAGAAAATGGTACGACCGTCCGCACCGAACTGGTTGCCGGTCTGACCACTTTCATGACCATGGCGTATATCATTGCCCTGAACCCGAACCTGCTGACCGGTTTTGGTGCAGAGGGTGGTCCGGAGCTTTGGAACGCTGTATTCCTTGCCACCTGTCTGGCTTCTGCGATCGGTACGATCACCATGGCTTTTCTGGCAAATAAGCCGTTCGTCATGGCACCTGGTATGGGACTGAACAGCTTTTTTGCTGTTGTTGTTGCAAATATCGTATCCATCACAGGTATGAGCTATGTTGCATCCTTCCAGGCTGCACTGTGCATCATTCTTGTCGAAGGTATCGTATTCCTGGTACTGTCCGTTTTAAATATCCGTGACAAGATCGTTAATGCGATCCCGCTGGGTGTGCGGCTTGGTATTGCCCCGGCCATCGGTATTATGCTTCTGAATATCGGTCTTGGCTCCAACGCCGGTGTATATTCTGAAGTCGGCGGACCGTTTTATGTTATGAAGGATTTCTTCGGCGCCCTGACACCGAGCCTTGCACAGACCAATATGGGCACTGGTTATACCCAGATGGTACTGACTGTAGTGACGATGTTCGTTGGTCTGTTTGCCATCATCATTCTGTCTCACCATGGATTTAAAGCAGCCGTACTTCTTGGCATGTTTATCTCCTGTGTGATCTACTGGGCAGGCGAAGCTATCTTCCTTGGCACGAATCCGTTTGAGTCTCTGGCAACAGCTTCCTTTATCCCGGCTTTCGGTGATATGGCTTCTACGACACTGTTTAAGTTCAATTTCCAGGGATTCTTTGAAATCGGCTGGTTTACAGCGATTACACTGGTTATCACGTTCTGTATCATTGATATGTTTGATACCATCGGTACACTGGTGGGTACAGCTTCCCGTGCCGGTATGGTTGATGAAGAAGGCAATATGCCGCAGATGAAAGAGGCACTGCTTTCTGATGCTGTTGGTACTGTAGCAGGTGCTGTTACAGGTACTTCCACAGTTACGACGTTTGTTGAGTCTGCTTCCGGTGTTGCAGCCGGTGGCCGTACAGGTCTGACAGCCCTGACAGCAGGTATCCTGTTTCTGGCCAGTATGTTCATCGCACCGATCGCTGCCATCATCCCGGCTCCGGCCACCAGTGCAGCTCTGATCTATGTTGGTGTCCTGATGTTAAGCGGTCTGAAAAAGATCGACTTTGACGATCAGAGCCAGCTCGTTCCTGTAGCCCTGATGCTGATCTCCATGCCGATTTCCGGTTCCATCGGACACGGCATTGGTCTTGGTCTGATCTCTTACACCGTGATCAAAGTTTTCACAGGAAAAGCAAAAGAGGTTTCCGTTTTGACCTATGCGATCTCTTTACTGTTCCTGGTGAAATTCTTCCTGGTTGTATAAGAAAAATTTACTGTAAGATCATGAAGTGCTGTGAAACCGTAAAAATTACGGTTTCACAGCATTTTTTCTATGGAAAAGGCATGGAGTGTGATAAAATATAAAAGGTCAAAATAAAACAAAACAGACGACCGGATAAAAGGAGAACAGCATGAATGAGTTTGCCCGGATGGCACTGGAAGAATTAAAGGCTGCTTTAGCACAGATCAATACACAGATGGAAGCACTTGAAGAAAAAGAACCAGCGAACGAATCCAGTAAGGAACATAAAGACTGGGAAGCAGAGTGTGAGACTCTGGCTGTACAGTCAGAGACAGTAATGACATGGATTGACAGAAAAATGTCGGAAGAAATGTAAGACAGGAGTATGCACAGTATGGCTGTATACACGGCAGAGCGGATGTATAGAAGAAAACAGACGTTTTCAACTGCCGGATATGAGAAACGAAAGGTCAGAAATTTTGCGTTTGATTTATCACAGCACTGTGTTAATATAAAAATATGTTGGATGTTTTAAATGCATAGTTTCACATGCAGTGTTTAAGGAGGAATATAGTATGAGTATGTATGTAACCTGTCTGGATCTTGAAGGAGTTCTCGTACCGGAAATCTGGATCGCCTTTGCCGAGGCCAGTGGTATCCCGGAACTGAAAAAGACAACCCGCGATGAGCCGGATTACGATAAACTGATGAAATACCGTCTGAATATCTTAAAAGAACATGGGCTCGGCCTGAAAGAGATTCAGGCCACCATCGAAAAGATCGATCCCATGCCCGGTGCCAGAGAATTTCTGGACGAATTGCGCGACTGCTGTCAGGTCATTATTTTGAGTGACACTTTTACCCAGTTTGCCGCACCTCTGATGAAAAAACTGGGTATGCCGACCATCTTCTGCAATACACTGGAAGTTGCAGACAGTGGCGAAATCACAGGCTACAAAATGCGGGTGGCGCAGTCAAAACTGACCACAGTTAAAGCGTTGCAGACTGCAGGTTTCGAAACCATTGCCAGTGGCGACAGTTACAATGATCTCGGTATGATAAAGGCCAGCAAAGCCGGATTTTTATTCCGCAGCACTGAGTCCATCAAAAAGGATCACCCGGAGCTGGAAGCCTTCGAGACATACGATGAGCTTTTAGCAGCTATTAAAAAAGCTATGGATTGATATTCTCTATGTGAGGGAAAATCTGCATGTTTTCATGAAACCGGTAGATTTTTCCCCCACTTTGCTATATACTGTATATGAAAACTGGGCAAAAACAGACACGTTTTGCCCTTTTTCGTATGAAAATGTATGTTTGAGGATGAGAGAATGAAGATAATTATAGCAGGAGATGGCAAAGTCGGACAAACTCTGGCCCGCCTTTTGTCAGACGAAGGGTACGACCTGACCCTGGTCGACACAAAGCAGAATGTTCTGGAAGCATCCCAGGAGCAGTACGATGTCATGGTCGTCCATGGCAACTGTGCCACCATGGATATTTTAAAACAGGCTGGTGTAGGTGAGGCCGATCTTCTGATTGCCGCTACCGGTGAGGATGAGATCAACCTTTTGTGCTGTATGACAGCACATTTCATGAATGAAAATCTCCATACTATTGCCCGCATCCGAAATCCGGAGTATGCGGATCAGATCTATGCGATGCGGCGTAATTTTGCCTTGTCCATGATGATCAATCCGGAGAAGCAGGCCGCAGAAGAGATCGAGCGTATGCTGAAATATCCCGTATCGTTAAAACGGGAAACCTTCCCCAGGGGCCGTATGGAGATCATCGAGCTGAAGATCGATGCCAGAAGCAAATTAAAGAACATTACACTGACAGACTTAAATTCCGTTGTAAAATGTAAAGTGCTGGTCTGCAGTGTTATCCGTGATAGCGAGATGATTGCACCTGCCGGTGATTTTGTCCTGCAGGAAGGGGACTGTATCTATGTGACAGCTCCGACTGACAATCTGACCCATCTGTTAAAGAACCTGGATATTATTACACATAAGATCAAAAACGTCATGCTCTGCGGCGGTGGCCGTGTGAGCTATTATCTGGCCAGCCGCCTGTTAAATACAGGCATCAAAGTGCATATCATCGAGAAAGATGAAAAACGCTGTGAAGAACTGGCAAAGATTTTGCCAAAAGCAGACATTATCTTCGGGGATGCCACGGACCGTGATCTTTTGGACGGAGAGGGTCTGGTAAACTGTGATGCACTGGTAACCCTGACCGGTATGGACGAGGTCAATATGGTCGTTTCTATGTATGGCTATAATTGTGGTGTCAATCAGGTGATCACAAAGCTGAGCCACGAGGGAAACAGCACCCTGCTTGACAGTCTGTCTCTGGGCGGACTGATCTGTCCGAAAGATCTTTGCAGCAATACGATCGTACAGTATGTCCATGCGTTAGATCACCAGACCGGTACCGCGCTGGCTGTCCACAGCTTTGCCGGCGGCAAGGCAGATGCGATGGAATTTATGGTCAATGACCAGACAAAATTCTGCCATACACCGCTTCGGGATATCCGTATTAAAAAGAACACACTGTTAGTCGGCATCAAACATGGACCGCTGACGGAAATTCCCAATGGTGATTCCATGTATGAGAAAGGAGATATTCTGCTTGTCGTTTCAGGCGCAGATGAGATCGAACGCCTGAATGACATCTTTGAATAGGTGTGTAGACCATGAATTATCGAATGATTGGACGTTTTATGTCCAGAATCCTCATGCTGGAGGCACTGTTTATGGTGCCTCCACTGGGAATATGTCTGTATGACGGCGATTACAGGACGGGGGTTGCCTTTATGATCAGCATTGTCCTTGCCTTCGTGATCGGCGGTATTCTCTGGATCATTGGGAAAAAGGCAGAAACACGTTTCCAGAGCAGAGAAGGCTTGGTCTGTGTGGGCTTAAGCTGGATTGTACTGGCTCTGATCGGCTGCCTGCCGTTCTTTCTGTCGGGAGAGATTCCGAATTATATCGATGCCCTGTTTGAAATCGTATCCGGTTTTACAACGACCGGTGCATCCATCTTAACAGAAGTAGAATCCCATACCAGGGGGATGCTCTACTGGAGAAGCTTCAGTCACTGGCTGGGCGGCATGGGGGTGCTGGTGTTTTTGCTGGCTGTTGCCCGAAAAGGACAGAAGCGGCAGGGATTTACCATGTATATCCTGCGTGCGGAGAGCCCTGGACCAAATGTCGGCAAGCTCGTGCCGAAGATGAAAGAAACAGCCCGCATCCTGTATGTGATGTATATTGCATTAACCATATTAAATATAATTTTCCTTTTGCTCGGCGGCATGCCTTTATTTGATTCTCTGTGTACGGCCTTTGGTACAGCCGGTACCGGAGGATTTGGTATCAAAAATGACAGTATAGGAAGTTACAGCCCTTATCTGCAGAATGTCTGCACGGTGTTTATGTTCCTGTTTGGCGTGAATTTCAGCTGTTATTACTTATTACTGATCAAAGAAATCAAAAGTGTGTTCAAAGATGAGGAACTGCGTCTGTATGTGGGGATCTTTCTGGGCAGTATCGCGCTGATCAGCTGGAATATCTTCGGTATGTACGACACTCTGGGAGAGACTGTGCGGCATGCAGCTTTCCAGGTGTCCAGTATCATGACGACGACCGGTTTTGCCACCACAGACTTTGATATGTGGCCGACCTTTTCCAAGTCAATCCTTGTCTGCCTGATGTTCTGTGGTGCCTGTGCAGGCAGTACGGGCGGTGGTATCAAAGTCAGTCGTGTACTGCTGTTGGGCAAGAGTCTGAAACGAAATATCCGTCAGATGCTGCAGCCGAGAAAGGTGATGGTTGTACGCAGCAATGGACAGAAAGTGGATGAAAAGATCCTGGCCAATGTCAATGCCTATCTGGCGGCATATGTAATCATCATTATATTAAGTTTTCTGGTGGTATCCCTGGATGGATTCTCACTGACAACGAGCTTTACAGCCGTTGTAGCCTGCTTTAATAATATCGGTCCTGGTTTGGATCTTGTCGGACCGATAGGTAACTATGCGATGTTTGGCACTCTGTCAAAGATTGTACTGATCCTGGATATGCTGGCAGGACGTCTGGAAATCTTCCCCATTCTCATTCTGTTTACCGGAAGAGCATGGAAAAAAATGTAGAGGAAATAAATATAATATATGAAAGAAAAGATGTTAATGGGGCACAGCATTGTGGGAAAAGCAGCGCTGCACAGAATCGGCGGTTATACGGTTCGTCCTGGTGTTTACATGGTTAATGGGGCGTATCCGTTGGAAAATGGTGTAAATTTTACGATCTCGACCCATATGGGAACAAGCTGTGAGCTTTTGCTTTTTAAACGGAGAGAAGAAGAACCGTTTGCAATCCTGCCGTTCCCGGAGACGTACCGGATCGGTGACACCTATTCCATGTTTGTTTATAATCTGAATATCGAAGATTTTGAATATGCCTATCGTATCGACGGACCGCTCGATGTGAAAAAGGGTCTGCTGTTTGACAAGACAAAGCTTTTACTGGATCCGTATGCCCAGGCTGTCACCGGACAGCAGGTGTGGGGCACACAGCAGACAGGTGCTTATCGGGCCCGTGTCGTTGAGGATACCTTTGACTGGGACGATGCAAATCTGTCCAAAAGAGAACTGTCCGACCTTGTCATCTATGAATTACACGTCCGAGGCTTTACGATGGATCCGTCTTCAGGGGTGAAGCACAGAGGTACATTCCGGGGACTGATGGAAAAGATTCCGTATTTAAAGGAACTCGGTATCAACGCTGTAGAGCTGATGCCGATCTTTGAATTTGACGAGACCAGCAATCGAAGAGAATATGAAGGACATGAGCTTTTGGAATGTTGGGGCTATAATACCGTCAGCTTTTTTGCACCAAATACGAGCTATACATCACGCCCGGAGCATAACTGCGAGGGCTATGAGTTAAAAGAGCTGATCAAAGCATTTCATGACAACGATATCGATGTCATTCTGGATGTTGTATTCAACCATACGGCAGAGGGGAATTTTGACGGTCGTATGTTCAGTTTTAAAGGCATCGATAACCAGATTTACTATATGCTGACACCGGCGGGAGAATATTATAATTTCAGCGGTTGTGGCAATACGCTCAACTGCAATCATCCGATCGTACGCCAGATGATCCTGGAATGTCTGCGCTACTGGACGATCACGTACCGTGTGGACGGCTTCCGCTTTGATCTGGCCAGCATCCTTGGTCGTGGCAAGGGGGGAGAACCGCTGAAAAACCCGCCGCTGCTTGAGATGATTGCCAATGATCCGATCCTCAGAAAAAGTAAACTGATCGCTGAAGCCTGGGATGCCGGCGGTCTGTATCAGGTCGGTAAATTCCCGGCACATAAACGCTGGGCAGAGTGGAATGGTCGTTATCGTGACTGCATCCGTGGCTTTTTGAAAGGGGATTTCTGGGAATCCTGGAAAGCTGCCTGGAGCATTGCCGGTTCCGGAGATCTGTATGGTGTGATGCCAAAGGATTCCGATACAGATTACGATGCATATAATTCCTGTGTGAATTTTATCACCTGTCACGATGGGTTTACGCTGGCTGATCTGTATGCGTATAATGAAAAACATAACGAATGTAATGGCTGGAACAATACCGACGGAGCCAATGACAACCGCAGCTGGAACTGTGGTGTGGAGGGTCCAACGGATGATCCGGAAATCATGAAACTGCGGAAACGTATGATCCGCAATGCCTGTGCTGTGCTGATGTGCAGCCGTGGTACACCGATGTTTCTGGCCGGAGATGAGTTTGGAAATACACAGAACGGCAACAATAACTGCTATTGTCAGGACAATGAAATGTTCTGGCTGGACTGGACAAAATTAGAAAAAAATCAGGAGCTTTTCAAATTTTTCCAGTATATGATTGCTTTCCGTAATAAACATGAGATTATCCGCAAGCGGCTGCCGGAGGCCCAGTGTGGCATGGCCCCGGTGCATGCCCATGACGTCAATGCTGACAATGTGAATCTGCCGGAAAATGCCCGGACGATCGGCATGAGTTTCGCCGGATATGACGAGAAAATGGGCCGGGATGATATGACTTATATGTGTATCAACGCCTACTGGGCCGATGTGAGTATCACCCTGCCGAGACTGCCGGAGGATATGTGCTGGTATCTGTATGTGAACACATACGGAGATTACGAGGAAAAGTACTGTTACAGCGAGGAGGAAGCTGTGCGGATCGATGGCGGATTCAATATGAAGCCGAGATCCGTGGCCGTGTTTGCGGCAAAACCGAGATAGCGGAAGGCCGAAAGTATCAGTTACAGGTGTCTGTGTAGTACCCTGTACTTAAAAAGGATTTTATACAAAAAGAAAATTTCGTATGGAATATGAAACAAATGTAGGATAAGCGCCACCGGATACTGTTGTACAAACAGGCCGGTGGCGTTTTTTCTATAGTATATCGATACAATATAGTATGTGCCACAAGATTTGTCATCTGCTGATTTTGCTGATTTTTGTCAAGTTTTCATAGGGATACTGCCGGATATGTGGTATACTGAACAGCAATATATAGTATGCGAATGGAGGATTCATATCATGTTATTTATCTGCTATCCCAAGTGTTCCACCTGCAAAAAGGCACAAAACTGGCTGGATGCCCATGGCATTTCGTATGAAACCCGTCATATCGTGGAAGCAAATCCGACTTATGATGAGTTAAAACACTGGCACGAGATCAGCGGATTGCCCTTAAAGAAATTTTTCAATACCAGTGGTATGCTTTACAAAGAGCAGCATCTCAAAGACAAACTGCCCACAATGTCTGAAGACGAACAACTGCAACTGTTAGCCACGAATGGCATGCTGGTGAAGCGGCCGCTTCTGATTGCTGGAGCACACATACTGACTGGATTCCGTGAAAAAGAGTGGCAGGAGATCCTTGGTTGAAATGGATATGGTGGGCAGACAAAATGAACAGCAGACTTTTGTAGTGCCCGGTGCTTCTCTGGAAAAGCAGCAGATTGCAGGGATGCCAGAGAGTGATCATCTTGAAAAACTGACAGAACTTCTGGAACAGGAGCAGTTTGAACTGATCGATATCCCCACCGGTTTTACCGGACATACAGAAGACAGGACGCTTCGTCTCATCTATCTGATGAATGATGCTGTGGAAAGCTTTCTGGTGTTAAAAGAAGCACGGCTGGGTGGCCTGTATAAAAAAGACTATGAAGGGTCATTGACATATTCACTGGATCGTGAAGAGGGAGAATATGTTCTGGTCATTCATCAGGGAGATACGGTCTGTACAGTATTTTTCAGTGATATTGCGTTGGATGTGCATCTGTATGATTACGGAAATATCGGTCATTTCTGGGTGAAAGGACAGGAAAATCTTCGGGTATTGGAATATCAGATTGCGATTTTGCGGGATAAATATGAATATCTGGGCGAAGTATACTGCACAGAGGACGAACGGAAGCTTTCCAGTCTGAAAAATTTTCCACCGCTGAATTATCTCTTTTATCCATCAGTGCCGGAACAGTATATTGTGCCGATGGAAGACCCGTGGGAAGTATCATCAGAAGCCGTGGATGTTATGGCTACACTGGCCAGAGAGGTACATGACAGCACATTTTTAAAATGTCTTTTGCATTACAGCAGGAAACCATCAAAGCGAAAAGCAGCACAGCTGGCGGCTATGCTGCAAAAGAACCGGCATAGCGCACTGGCAGAATGTCTGGCAGACAAATTGCGACAGGCCGCAAGCGTGTATTCGGCTCGTGATTTTGGCGAAGAGAAAAATGCACATTTGCAGAAGCTCTGGGAAAAGGCAGAAAAGAGAGGCAAAGAACTTGCGGACGGAGGCACCAGGGTGCGCTTGTATAAAGAAGAACCGTTTGTGTATGACTGTGATGCTTTGCCGTTTGCGGTGTATGCTTTAAGCATGACAAAAGGATGGCATAAACAGAAAGTGTTGGTGGAGACATTCAAGTAAAAGATTTAAGAGCGAGATGAAGGACGACTGCGAACCGTAGTAAAGCAGAAAAAATAATTTTTCAAATTTTTCAAAAAATTGTTGACAATTTTCGCGCACCGTAGTATTATAACAAAGTCCGGTTGAGAAATGCCGGAGATATGGGGTCTTAGCTCAGCTGGGAGAGCATCTGCCTTACAAGCAGAGGGTCATAGGTTCGAGCCCTATAGGCCC